>NZ_JAGPWC010000017.1 GCF_018119405.1 Massilia sp. ST3
ACGGCGCCGCCGGCCGCGCCCACGTCGAGCGCCGCTACAGCATGCAGGCCATGCTGGCCACCTATGTCGGCCTGTACGACAGCCTGTGCAACACCAAGATGAAACCCGAAAAAGCGATCACACCATGTGCGGAATAGTTGGAATTTTTGACATGCAGGGCGGCGCGCGCGCGATCGACCGCGAGCTCCTGCACCGGATGAACGAGAGCCAGTTCCACCGCGGTCCGGTGGAAGGCGACCTGCACCTGGAACCTGGCCTGGGCTTCGGCCACCGCCGCCTGTCCATCATCGCCCTGGAAGCGGGGCTGCAGCCGCTGTTCAACGAGGACGAGAGCATCGCCCTGGTGTTCAACGGCGAGATCTACAACTTCCGCGAACTGCGCACCGAGCTGCAAGGCCTGGGCCACGCGTTCCGCACGCCGTCCGACAGCGAGACCATCGTCCACGCCTACGAGCAGTGGGGCGAGGACTGCGTGAACCACCTGCGCGGCATGTTCGCCTTCGCGATCTGGGACCGTCCGCGCCAAACCCTGTTCATGGCGCGCGACCGCCTCGGCATCAAGCCGATGCATTACGCCGCCCTGCCGGACGGCACCTTCGCCTTCGGCTCCGAGCTCAAGTCGCTGCTGACTCTCCCGAGCTTCCGGCGCGAGATCGACCCGCTGGCGGTCGAGGACTATTTCGCCTACGGCTACGTGCCGGAGCCGCGCACCATCTTCAGCGGCGCGCGCAAGCTGCTGCCGGGCCATACCCTGACCGTACGCGCCGGCCAGCCCTTGCCGGCCTCGAAGCAGTACTGGGACGTGCCTTTCGTGCCGCACGTGGGCATGACCGACCGCGACATCGAGGGCGAGCTGGTGGTGCGCCTGCGCGAAGCGGTCGAGAGCCACCTGATCGCCGACGTGCCGCTGGGCGCCTTCCTGTCGGGCGGCGTCGATTCGAGCGCGGTGGTGGCCATGATGGCCGGGATCAACCAGGAGCCGGTGAACACCTGCTCGATCGCCTTCGACGACCCGGCCTTCGACGAGTCCGAGTACGCGCGCCAGGTGGCCGAGCAATACAAGACCAACCACCAGTGCGAGACCGTCGGCACCGACGACTACGGCCTGCTCGACACCCTGGCCGCCCTGTACGACGAGCCGTATGCCGACAGCTCGGCGATCCCGACCTACCGCGTCTGCCAGCTGGCGCGTAAACGCGTCACCGTGGCCCTGTCGGGCGATGGCGGCGACGAGAACTTCGCCGGCTACCGCCGCCACCGCATGGCGATGGGCGAGGAGCGGGTGCGCTCGCTGCTGCCGCTGACGGTGCGCAAACCCGTGTTCGGCCTGCTCGGCAAGGCCTATCCGAAGGCCGACTGGGCGCCGCGCATGTTCCGCGCCAAGACCACCTTCGAGGCGCTGGCGCGCGACCTGACCGAGGGCTACTTCCACGGCGTCTCGGTGAACAACGACCGCGTGCGCAAGCAGCTATTCTCTGCCTCGTTCCAGCAGCGCCTGCAGGGCTACCGCGCGGTCGAGGTGATGCGCGGCTATGCCGAGCAGGCGCCGACCGACGATCCGCTGTCCCTGATCCAGTACCTGGACATGAAGACCTACCTGCCCGGCGACATCCTGACCAAGGTCGACCGCGCCAGCATGGCGCACGCGCTCGAAGTGCGGGTGCCGCTGCTGGACCACCAGTTCGTGGAATGGGTCTCGGGCCTGCCCTCGACCTCCAAGCTGCGCAACGGCGAAGGCAAGCACATCTTCAAGAAGGCGCTCGAGCCCTACCTGTCGCAGGACATCCTGTACCGCAAGAAGCAGGGCTTCTCGATCCCGCTGGCGGCCTGGCTGCGCGGTCCGCTGCGGGAGGCGATGCGGCGCGCGGTGCTGAACCCGGCCCTGCTCGACACCGGCATCTTCAATCCCGCCTACCTGAAGCAGATCGTCGACGAGCACCAGGCCGGCACCAAGGACCACGCCGTCACCCTGTGGTCGGTGCTGATGTTCGACGCCTTCCTGCGCAAGAACGGCGCCAGCGCCGCGTAACGAATAATAGAGAGAAACAACGGAGTCATCAGAATCATGCGCGTCCTTCACATCCTCGACCACTCGATTCCGCTGCACAGCGGCTATACCTTCCGTACCCGCTCGATCCTGCGCGAACAGCGCGCGCTCGGCTGGGAGACCTTCCACGTCACCGGCTCGAAGCAGCATTCCGGCGACATGCTGGAAGAAACCGTCGACGGCCTGCACTTCTACCGCACGCCGGAATCGAAGAGTGCCCTGTCCAGGCTGCCGGTGCTGAACCAGAAGGAAGTCATCGACGGCCTCACCAAACGCCTGGCCGAGATCATCCCGCAGATCAAGCCCGACGTGCTGCACGCGCACTCGCCCAGCCTGAACGCGGTCGCCGCCCTGCGCGCCGGCAAGAAGTTCGGCATCCCGGTGGTCTACGAAGTGCGCGCTTTCTGGGAAGACGCCGCGGTCGACCACGGCACCAGCACCGAGAATGGCCTGCGCTACCGCGCCACCCGCGCCCTGGAAACCTATGCGCTCAAGCGCGCCGACGCCGTCACCACCATCTGCGAGGGCCTGCGCAAGGACATCGTCGCGCGCGGCATCCCGGCCGAGAAGGTCACGGTGATCCCGAACGCGGTCGACATCGACAAGTTCTCGGTGGGCGGCAGCGCCGACCAGGATTTGAAGGCCAAGCTGGGCCTGCAGGGCTCGCGCCTGATCGGCTTCATCGGCTCCTTCTATGCCTACGAAGGCCTGGACATCCTGCTGCGCGCGGTGCCCGACCTGAGCCGCCGCCTGCCCGACCTGCGCGTGCTGCTGGTCGGCGGCGGTCCCCAGGACGCCCAGCTGCGCCAGATGGCCAAGGACCTCGGCATCGCCGACAAGGTCGTGTTCACCGGCCGCGTGCCGCACGACCAGGTGCAGAAGTACTACGACCTGCTCGACGTGCTGGTCTATCCGCGCCTGTCGATGCGCCTCACCGACCTGGTCACCCCGCTCAAGCCGCTCGAGGCCATGGCCCAGGGCCGCATCCTGGCCGCCTCCGACGTCGGCGGCCACCTCGAGCTGATCGCCGACGGCAAGACCGGCGTGCTGTTCAAGGCCGACGATCCGGCCTCGCTGGCGGCCAAGGTGGGCACCCTGCTGGAACAGCAGGAACAGTGGCCGGCGCTGCGCGCGGCCGGCCGCCAGTACGTGGAAGTCGAACGCAACTGGTCGGTCAGCGTCTCGCGCTACAAGCAGATCTACGGCCGCCTGACCGCCGCGCACGCGGCATGATGTGGCGCGCATAAGGGGACGACGATGGAATCCGCTCTGTGGGTGATCAATCTGGTGTTCCTCGCCTTCCTGTGCTTCTGGGCCGTGCGCGAAGACAAGGAACAGGACAAGAACGAACGCGGGAGAAAATGAAGCATGCGTGACCTGTTCCTGCTCGCCCTGCTGCCGGTGCTGCTGTACGCGATGTCCAAGCGGCCCTTCGTCGCGGTCGGCATGTGGCTGTGGACCTCGCTGTTCTATCCGAATGCCTGGGTCTACGGCATGGCCTCCGGCGTGCGCTACAACTTGCTGTTCGCCGGCCTGGCCATCCTGGGATACCTGGCCTGGAAGCCCAAGCCGAAGGTCCATTTCGGCGTGCTCGGGGGGCTGGTGATCATCTTCTTCGTGTGGACCACGATCAGTTCGATCTTCACGGTCGGCCTGCCGGTGGTGGTATGGGACATCTGGGGCCGCCTGGCCAAGATCGTGCTGCTGTTCGTGTTCGTGGTGCTGGTGCTCGAGAAGAAACTCCATGTCGACTTCATGCTGTGGTGCGTGGTGCTGTCGGTCGGTTTCTACGCCAACGTCGAAGGGCTGAAGTTCATCGCCAGCGGCGGCCACCACAAGATCGCCGGCATGTGGGGCCACGTCCTCAGCGACCGCAACGAACTGGCGATCTCCTTCGTCATGACCCTGCCGATCTGCTACTACCTGCTGCACGAATACGGGTCGCGCTGGCGGCTTGCCCGCCTCGGCCTGCTCGGCACCATCGCCCTGCTGGTGATCGCCGTGATCGGCACCCAGTCGCGCGGCGGCTTCATCGCGCTGACCGTGCTGGGCGGCTACATGTTCGTCAAGAGCGAGCGCAAGATCGTGATGGGCCTGATGATCGCCGCGCTGGTGATCGTCGTGGCCCACCTGGCCTCGAACGAATGGGTGGCGCGCATCAACACGATCGAGGCGGCCGACGAGGACAGCTCCTTCATGGGCCGCGTCGTGGCCTGGAAAATGAGCTTCATGATGGCGGTCAACCACCCGATCTTCGGTGGCGGCTTCAAGTCGATGGAGTACGTGCCCAACTGGATCGCGCTGGCGAACAACTTCTCGTCCTATTCCTGGTTCTATACCGGCGAGGCGCTGCCCAACCCGACCCACCCGCGCGCCGCCCACAGCCTCTACTTCCAGGTGCTGGGCGAACACGGCTTCGTCGGCCTGGGGCTGTACGTCTCGATGCTGGCGGTCGGCTTCTTCAAGGCGGCCCGGATCGGCAAGCGCGCCCGCGCGCTGGGCGCGGCGCCCTGGCTGCCGCTGCTGGCGACCATGCTACAGTTGAGCATCTTCGCGTTCGCGCTGGGTGCGGCGGCGCTGAGCTTCGCCTACTTCGACCTGATCTTCGCCTTGTTCGGCCTGGTCCTGGTGGTCGAGCAACGCCTGCTGCCGCAAGCCGTCTCACGGATTGGAAGCCATGAACCTGCCGTGCCCGCATCCAGCCGTGCCGCGACATCCTTTGTCTGACGTCCTTCCTGTGAACCCCCGGACAGGCAAGCCCTCCATCCAATGACGACGATCCCCACTCACTCGCTACCGGTTCAATGCATGCTGCAGACGGCCGGCAACCTGCTGGCGCGCAGCCGCGCCGCCGGCAGGATATGCGTTATCAACTACCACCGGGTGCTCCAGACTCCGCATCCGCTGCTGCCCTCGGAACCGGACGTCGCCACCTTCCGCTGGCAGATGGAACTGCTGGCGCGCTGCTTCAACGTGCTGCCCCTGCGCCAGGCGCTGGCCCTGATGGATGCGGGCACCCTGCCGCCGCGTTCGGTCTGCATCACCTTCGACGACGGCTACAGCGCGGTGCACGAGCTGGCGCTGCCCGTCCTGCAGCGCTTCAACCTGCCCGCCACCGTGTTCGTGACCAGCGGCCACCTGGGGCAGAACACGATGTGGAACGACCGCATCATCGAAGCCGTCCAGTCGCTGCGCTCGGAACGCCTGGACCTGCGCAGCCTGGGCCTGGCCAATTATTCGCTGCGCAACACCGACGAGCGCCTGGCCACGATCGGCGTCCTGACCGAGCATTCGAAGTACCTGCCGCCGTCCAAGCGCCACGCGCTGATCCGCCAGCTCGAGGAGATGGCCGGCGAAAACCTGGTGCCGGGCCAGATGCTGACGCCGGACATGGTGCGCGCCCTCGACCGCAACGGCATCGAGATCGGCGCGCATACCGTGACCCATCCCATCCTGACCAGCATGGATGACGAGAGCGCCCAGTCGGAAATCACGTCCAGCAAGGAGCAGCTGGAGGAGCTGCTCGACAAGCCGGTCCAGCTGTTCGCCTACCCGAACGGCAAGGTCGGCAAGGACTACGATGCGCGCCACGTCGAGATGGTGCGCCGCGCGGGATTCGCCGCCGCGTTCACCACGGCGGTCGGCGCCATCACGAAGGACCAGGACCGCTTCCAGCTGCCGCGCAGCCGGCCCTGGGACCGCACTCCCTTCATGTTCGGCCTGAGGCTGCTGAGCTGGATGGCGCAAGGCCCGCCGCGCTGACACCGCGCGCACCATCCAGCCCTGCCGCGCCAGCGCAGCGCTGCCCTTGAATTTGAAAGAAACAACGATGAAACGAGTATTAATGATCGCGTTCCACTTCCCGCCGCAGGCGGCGAGCAGTGGGATCCAGCGGACCCTGAATTTTTCCAAGCACCTCGGCAAGCACGGCTGGGAACCGATCGTGATTTCCGCCCACCCCCGGGCCTACGATGCGCAGAATCCATCCCAGCTCGCCAGCATCCCGCCGGAACTCCAGGTCCGCCGCGTGTTCGCGCTCGACGCCAAGCACCACCTCGGCGTCAAGGGCCGCTACTCGGAACTGCTGGCCCTGCCCGACCGCTGGGGAACCTGGTGGCTGGGCGCCGTGCCGGCCGCCCTGTCGCTGGTGCGCAAGCACCGTCCCCAGGTGATCTGGTCGACCTTCCCGATCGCCACCGCGCACCTGATCGGCCTCACCCTGCATCGCCTGACCGGCCTGCCGTGGATCGCCGATTTCCGCGACCCCATGCTGCAGCCGGCCTACCCGGCCTCCGGCCTGCAGCGCCGGATCTGGGGCTGGATCGAGCGCCAGACCATCCAGCGCTGCCACACCGCCGTGTTCACCACGCACAGCGCCATGCAGGTCTACCGCGCGCGCTTCCCGGAAGTGGCGGCCGACAAGTTCGCCGTCATCGAGAACGGCTACGACGAGGAAAGCTTCGGCCAGGCCAAACCCGACACGGCGCAGCCGTCCGGCCGCCTGACCTTGGTCCACAGCGGCGTGCTGTACCAGACCGGACGCGATCCGTCGCGCTTCCTGCAGGCGATCGCCGATCTCAAGCAGCAAGGCAAGGTCGATGCCGGCGCCCTGCGCGTCATCCTGCGCGCACCGGGCGACATGGACCGGATGGAAGCGCTGGTGCGCGAGTCCGGGGTCGAGGACATCGTCGAGGTCGCGGCCTCGGTTCCCTACCGCGAAGCGCTCCAGGAAATGCTCAACGCCGACGGCCTGCTGATCTTCCAGGGCACCCAGTTCAACAACCAGATTCCCGCGAAGGTCTATGAGTACTTCCGCGCGCGCAAGCCGATCCTGGCCCTGGTCGATCCGGCCGGCGAAACCGCGCAGGTCCTGCGCGCCGCCGGCTTCGCCAGCCTGGCGGCCATGGACGACCGCGCCCAGATCGCCGCGGTGCTGGACGGGTTCGTCGGCCAGGTGCGCAGCGGCCAGGCCCATGTCGCCAGCGAGGCGCTGATCGCGTCCTCCTCGCGCGTCGGCCGCACCCGCGAGCTGGCCAGCGTGTTCGAACGCACCAGCGCCAAGCCCAGCGGCGTGCTGGTCTCCGATGTCGAGATCAACAAGCCATGAACCAGGACCTGCGTTCGAAAACCGTCAAGGCCATCGGCCACCTCGGCCTCGGGGGCGCCCTCGGCAAGGTGATCTCGCTCGCCTCGACCCTGGTGATGGCGCGCCTGCTGAGCCCCGCCGACTATGGCCTGATGTCGATGGCGATGGTGCTGGTCGGCTTCATCGGCTTCTTCAACGAAGTCGGCATCGGCGCCGCCATCGTCCAGAAGACCGACCTGACCGAGACCGAAGTCAACGGCTGCTTCAGCTTTTCCATCCTGGCCAGCCTGGTGCTGTTCGCGCTCACCGCGCTCCTGAGCGGCCCGGCCGCGGACTTCTTCAACAATCCGGCGCTGCAGCCGATGATCGCGGTGCTGGCCTCGAACTTCGTGTTCGGCGCCATCGGCACGGTGCCGCTGGCCTTCCTGCGCAAGGAAATGCACTTCAAGGCGGTCGCCGGGATCAACATCTCCGGCCTGTTCCTGCAAAGCGCGCTGGCGCTGGTGCTGGCCTGGAACGGCTTCGGCGCCTGGTCGCTGGTGTGGGCCTTCGTCGCCTCGTCGCTGTTCCAGTCGGTCGGCGCCTTCTACCTGTCCAGCTGGCGTCCCAGCTCGCTGCGCGGCCTGCGCGCCGCGCTCGGCTTGGTGCGCTACGGCCTGCAGGTGACCATGACGCGCATCTTCTGGTACCTGTACAACAATGCCGACAAGGTCGTCATCGGCAAGGTGCTCGGCAACCGGCCGCTGGGTATCTACGACATGGCGCTGTCGCTGGCGACCCTGCCCACCAGCCAGATCACCTCGCTGGCCACGAACGTGTCCTCGCCGCTGTTCTCGCGCCTGCAGAACGACCGGCCCCAGCTCCAGGCCTTCATCCTGCACTTCACGCGCGGCATCGCCTACGTCACCTATCCCGCCGTGATCGGCATGCTGATGTGCGCGAACGAGCTGATCGCCGTCCTGCTGGGCAAGGAGTGGATGCCGATGCTGGTGCCCTTCGGCGCCCTGTGCCTGATGGGCCTGGTGCGCTCGGTCGATCCGCTGCTGTCGCAGGTCTTGATCTCGACCGGCCGCGCCAAGCAGCTGAGCGGCTACACGCTCACCTGCGGCATCGTCATGACCGCCGCGATCATCGCCGGCGCCCTGCTCGACGGCCTGCACGGCGTCTCGGTGGCCTGGGTCGTGGTCTATCCGCTGCTGTCGGTCCGCCTGCTGTACCTGGTGTCGGCCGCCACCGGCCTGTCGATGCGCGCCTATTACGAGTGCCTGCTGCCGGTGGCCACCGCCACCGCCGCCATGGCCGCCGCCGTGTTCGCGGTGCGCATGGCGCTGCTCGCGCTCGGCCTGCCGGCGATGCCGCTCCTGGTCGCCGAAATCCTGACCGGCGCCGTGGTCTATGTCGGCTGGATCATCCAGTTCGACCGCCGCGGCCTCGGCGAAATCCGCCAGGTCATGCTGGATCTCGGCATTTCCAAGCAGCGCCTCGAACGCTGGCCGTTCAACCGCGCAGTCCATCCGTAACCGAAGTGAAGCCGAAGTAAACAATGAATAACCAGAAAAGCAATTCCTTGCCGGCGGTCGTCGCCGGCGGCGGCCTGAATGCGCTCGGCGTGGTGCGCAGCCTGGGCACCGCGGGCATCCCGGTCATCGTGGTCGATACCGATCCCAAGTCCCCCGCCATGCGCTCGCGTTATGGCCGCAAGCTGCTCTGCGCTTCGCTCGAAGGCAAGAGCTTCGTCGATTTCATGCTCGACATGGCGCGGCGCTATCCGGAACCACTGGTCCTGTTCGCGACCGAAGAAAAGACCGTCGAGACGGTGTCGGCCTACCGCGAACAGCTGGCGCCCGCCTTCCGCCTGCGCCAGCCCGGCCACGAGCGCCTGATGGCGCTGATGCACAAGCAGGGCTTCCAGGAACTGGCCGAGTCGGTCGGCGCGCCCGTGCCGCGCACGGTCAGGCTGGAAAGCAAGGCCGACCTGGCGCGCATCGGCGGCCTGAAATACCCCTGCGTGCTCAAGCCCTCGAAGAAGGACTACGGCTATGGCGCGCGCTTCAAGAAGGCCTACAAGGTGAGCTCGCCGGAAGAAGCGGCCGCGCTGTACGAGGAGATCTTCCCGGTGCTGGCCGACATGGTGGTGCAGGAGTGGATCGAGGGCAGCGACGGCGACGTGTACTTCTGCCTCCAGTACGTGGGCAAGGACGGCGAGGTGGTCAGCTCCTTCAGCGGCCGCAAGATCCGCTCCTGGCCGCCCCGCATCGGCGGCACCGCCAGCTGCACGGCGGCCTGGGAAGTGGCGGACGAGCTGGCGGAAACCACCGCCGCCTTCTTCCGGCAGGTCGGCTTCGTCGGCATGGGCAGCATGGAATACAAGCGCGACGCGCGCGACGGCCGCTTCTACATGGTCGAGCCGACCGTGGCGCGCACCGACTTCCAGGAAGAAGTGGCGTCGCTCAATGGCGTGAACATCCCGGCCGCGGCCTACCGCTACGAAATGGGCCTGCCGGCCCTGCCGGTGCAGCCGGTCGCCACGCCGCAGATCTGGCGCGAGCCGATCACCGACCGCTGGTCCTTCCAGGAAAACGGCGGCCAGCTCGACGCCCGTTCGCAGGGCCACGCGGTGCGCGACGCCTACTGGCGCTGGAACGACCCGCAACCCTGGATCGACATGGTGGCGCGCCGCCTCGGCGCCAAACTCGGACGCTCTGCATGAAACGGTTCCGCCTGCGCTACGCCGACTGGTCCTGGCGCGAGTACGCGGCCGCCACGGCCTGCGCCGTGCGCGGACGCGTCGCGGCGGGACCGCAGGCGCAAGCGCTGGCGCGGCGCCTGAACGACTACTATGCGCCGTCCACGGCCTATGCGCTCAACTTCGGACATACGGCCCTGCGCATCGCGCTGGACGTGTTCCAGGCGCGCCGGCCGGACCGCAAGACCGTGATCGTCCCCGGCTACATCTGTCCCAGCGTGGTCGATACCGTGCGCGCCGCCGGGCTGGTGCCGAAAGCCGCCGAGGTCGGCCGCGACCTGAATATCGACACCGGCGCCGTGCGCGCCGCCATCGGTCCCGACACCCTGGCCGTGGTGGCGCCGCACATGTTCGGCTGCCCGGCCGCGGTGGACGAGCTCGAACAGCTGTGCCGCGAAGCCGGCGTCTACCTGGTCGACGACGCCGCCCAGGTCGTAGGAGAACGGCGCAACGGGCGCCTGCTCGGCACCTTCGGCGACGCCGGGATCGTCAGCTTCGCGCAGTCGAAGGCGGTGGTGACCGGCATCCGCGGCTCGGGCGGCGTCCTGCTGGTCAACAACCCGGAGCTGGACCCGGCGGCCAGGGCGGTCTGCGCGGCCCTGCCGCCCGCCGCGGGACGGCTCGGCGCCCTGCTGGACTTCGTGTGGAACTACCAGTGGAAGGCGCTGACCGGGAACAGCGGCTATTACCTGTCGCGCCTGCGCGGGCTGTTCGGCCGCGCGCGCCGCGCGGCGCCGTCGATGGCCGCCATCGGCAACCTCGATGCGGCGATCGCGCTGGAACAATTCGCGCGGCTCGACACGATGCGGCGTGAGAAAGTGCGCGTGGCCGAGGCCTACCAGCACGCCCTGGCGGCCGTGCCGGGCGTCAGCCTGCCCCAGTACGCGCCCGGCCGCTACCTGTCGCGCATCATGGTCGCGCTGCCGCCCCACGCCGACCTGGCGCGCCTGCGCACCGAGCTGGCCAAGGCCGGGGTGGACACGCGCCTGGGCTACCTGAACGCGGTCGTCCCCGGCGAGCCGGACAGCCCGCAGGTCGCCGCCGCCAGGAAGCTGGTCGGCCTGCCTTTCTCTTCAGCACTAACGAACGATGCCATAAATAAAATTTGCAGTATATTAACGAAATGCTTGCCAGCACAGGCACTGCCCGTCTACCAGAACGCGAACAGCAATGAACCACATCAAACAGCTCATCAAAGATAAAATCGGCTCCACCGTTTCCAAGCCGCGCGATATCGAAACCCACCTGAAAAGCGCAGCCGACTGGCTGCTGGTGGCGCAAAAAGCCACGCCGGACGACGGCGTGGCGCACAGCTACGACATCAAGACCAAGTCCTGGAACGCCTCGTATCCGGAAACCACCGGCTACGTGATCCCGACGCTCTACGATTACGCGCGCCTGTACGACGCGCCGCAGTACGCCGAAGCGGCGCGCCGCATGACCATCTGGGAAAGCGACATCCAGCTCGAGGATGGCGGCGTGCGCGCCGGCACCATGTCGGCCGAGGTCGTGGCGCCGACCATCTTCAACACCGGCCAGGTCCTGTTCGGCTGGGCCAAGGCCTATCTCGAGACCAAGGAAGAACGCTTCCACACCTCGCTGGTGCGCGCCTCGGACTGGCTGGTCGACGCCATGGACGAGGATGGCGCATGGCGCCGCTTCGCCTCGCCTTTCACCACCTCGAAGCTGAACAGCTACAACACGCGCTCGGCCTTCGGCCTGGTGCGCGCCTACGAAGCGACCGGCATCGAGCGCTATCTGGCGGCGGCGGTGAAGAACGCCGACTGGGCGGTGAGCCGTGCGGAAGCCAACGGCTGGCTGCCGGACAACTGCCTGCTGCAGCTGCCGAACAACAGCGCGCTGACCCACACCATCGCGTATTCGATCCGCGGCCTGCTCGAGATCGGCGCCGCCTCGGGCCGCGCCGACCTGGTCGAACACGCGCTGAAAATGTCGCGCCACGTGGCCAAGCACCAGCGCGAGGACGGCGCCCTGCCGGCCCGCTACATCCCGGACTGGACCACGGTGACGGACTGGACCTGCGTCACGGGCAATTCGCAGATGGCGATCAACTGGCTGCGCCTGGTGCAGATCACGGGCGACCGCGAGCTCAAGCACCACGCGGTGCGCGCCAACCGCTTCAACATGAGCATCCAGGATCTCGAGACCGGCGACCTCAACGTGCGCGGCGCGCTCAAGGGATCGCATCCGATCAATGGCGGCTACATGACCTACCGCTACCCGAACTGGGCCACCAAGTTCTTCATGGACGCCCTGATGCTGGAACAGCATCTCGAGACCGCCAAAAACATTGGGTGACAGGCGTCGGCTGACCTGAAGAAGGACTAGACCAGGACCTCGATGGCGTCCGGGTGGCTGAGGAAGCCGCCCGGGCTGGCCGACAGGCCGTAGGCGCCGGACTGGAACACGACCACCAGGTCGCCCACCTCGGCGCGCGGCAAGTCCATGCGCTCGGCCAGCAGGTCGAGCGGGGTGCACAGCGGGCCCACCACCGACACCGCTTCGCGGTCTCCTTCGACCCGGTTGCCGATCGCGACCGGGTAGTTCTTGCGAATCACCTGGCCGAAATTGCCGGATGCCGCCAGGTGGTGGTGCAGGCCTCCATCCGTCACCAGGAACACCTGGCCGCGCGAGACCTTGCGGTCGACGACCCGCGCCACGTACACCCCCGCCTCGCCCACCAGGTAGCGCCCCAGCTCGATCGACACGCGCGCCTGCGGCAGGGCTTCCTTCACGCGCGGCAGCAGCGCCGCCAGGTTGGCGCCGATCGGCGCCAGGTCGAGTCGCGCCTCGCCAGGGAAGTAGGGAATACCGAAACCGCCGCCGATGTTCAGCATGCGCACCGGGCTTGGGCTGGCCGCGGCCAGCGCGATCGCCAGCTCCACGGTGCGGGCCTGGGTCTCGGCGATCGCCTCCGCCTTCAGGCTCTGCGAGCCGCTGAAAATATGGAAGCCCAGCACGTCCAGGCCGAGTTCCCCGGCCAGCGCCAGCAGGCGCGGCGCGTCCTCTGCGTCGATGCCGAACTGCTTGGCGCCGCCGCCCATGCGCATGCCCGAGCCCTTCAGCTCGAAGTCCGGGTTGATGCGCAGGACCAGCAGCGGCTCGATCCGCAGTTCTTCCTTGATGCGCGCCAGGGCGCGGATCTCGCGTTCGGATTCGGCATGCACGCACACGCCCGCGGCCACCGCCTGGGCCAGCTCGGCATCGCCCTTGCCAGGGCCGGCGAAGCTGATATCGGCCGGGCGCATGCCGGCGTCCAGCGCCACCTTCATTTCACCGCCCGAGGCCACGTCCAGGCCGTCGACCAGGCCGGCCAGGTGCTGCACCAGGGCCGGCATCGGGTTGGCCTTGATCGAGTAGTGCAGCTCGACTTGCGCAGGCAGCGCGGCGCGCAGCTGGCGCACGCGCTCGGCCACCAGGGCGCGGTCGTAGGCATAGAAGGGCGTGCGGCCGACCCGCTGCGCCAGGCGCGGCAAGGGCATGCCGCCGACCTGCAGGCAGTTGTCGACGACGGGGAACAGGATCTGGTCGGCGTGGACGGGCTTGCTGCTCATGGGGTGGCGCTTTCAAACAGGGAGGAATAGGACTGGCGCAGCAGATTGCGGTCGAACTTGCCGTTCGGGTTGCGCGGGAAGGCTTCGCTGCGCAGGTCGATGTGGGCCGGGACCATGTAGGCCGGAAGGCGGCGCTGGCATTCCTTCAGCAGCAGGGCCGGCGTCGCTTCGGGATCGCGCGCCACGGCCAGCAGCACGATCGCCTGGCCGAGGGTGGGATGGGGCACGCCGAAGGCCGCCGCTTCGCGCACCAGGCCGGAGGCATGGGCCGCCTCTTCGACCTCGCTCGGGCTGATGCGGTAGCCCGAGACCTTGATCATGTCGTCGCTGCGGCCGATGAAGTACAGGAAGCCTTCCTCGTCCATGCGCACCGTGTCGCCCGACCACACCGCCATCTCGGTCAGCGGCAGGGCCGGGTCCTGGCCGGGCGCCGGGCGGAAGCGCTCGGCGGTCTTGGCCGGGTCGTTCCAGTAGCCGAGCGAGACCAGGGCGCCGCGGTGCACCAGCTCGCCCGGCTCGCCCGGCGCGCAGGGCGTGCCGTCGGGACGCACCACCATCACCTGGGCGTTCGGGATCGCGCGGCCCATCGAATCGGGACGGCGGTCGAGCTCCGCGGGCGGCAGGTAGGTCGAGCGGAAGGCCTCGGTCAGCCCGTACATCAGGAACAGCTGCGCCGCGGGCAGCGCGGCGCGCAGGGCCGCCACGGCCGGCACCGGCATGGCGCCGCCGGAATTGGTCAGGTAGCGCAGGCTGCAGTCGCGCGGCCAGTCGAGCGCGGCGAGCTGGATCCACAGCGGCGGCACCGCCGCCAGGCCGGTGATGCGCTCCTCGAGCACCGCCTTCAGGATGTCCTTCGGGAACAGGTGGTTGATCAGGACCGCGGTGGCCCCGGTGAGGAAGGCGGTGGTCAGCTGGCTCAGGCCGTAGTCGAAGCTGAGCGGCAGCACCGCCAGGATGCGGTCTTGCGGCGTGTTCTCCAGGTAGCCGGCGACGCTGCGCGCGCCCGCCACCATGTTCCGGTGCGACAGCACCACGCCCTTGGGCTTGCCGGTGCTGCCCGAGGTGTAGAGGATGGCCGCCATGTCGGCGTCGATGGCGCGGCGCGCGGCCAGCACGCCGGCGCCGGGGGCCTGGCGCGCCGCCTCCCACAGCGCCAGGGCCGGGCCGGCCGGGCGCTGTTCCGGCAGCTTGTCGCCGGTGACGAACACGGTGCGCAGGTCCGGACAGGCTTCGAGCGCATCTGCCAGCTGGGCCAGGCGCTCCGCGGAGGTCAGCAGCACGCGCACATTGCAGTCGGCCAGGATGTAGGCCACCTGCTCGGCCTTGAGCAGCGGGTTGACCGGCACGAACACGGCGCCGATGGCGGCCGCGCCGAACATCGCGGCCACGTTCTCGATGCGCTTCTCGAGGTAGACCGCGACCCGTTCGCCCCGCTGCACGCCGGCCGCCAGCAGCGCGCCGCCGGCCTCCTCGACCTCGAGGGCCAGGGCCGCATAGTCGAGGCGGCGCGCGCCGTACACCAGCGCGCTGGCGCCCGGTGTGCGGCGTGCGGAGTCGAAAATGAAGTCGTGGATCAGCTCTAGCATGGGGTTCTCTCGAGGGCGCCGGCCGGCCTGCCGCGCAGGGCGCAATCTTATCAGTTTGCGCGCGCACCGAGTTTGGAAGCCCTCCCCTAAAACGAGGATTCGTGGCAAAAATTGCACGCCACGGGATATACTCGTTCCATGCCGTCCGCCCTCCTTCCCATGCGCCCCCGGGTTCCCATCGCACCGATCCTCTCGGCTTCCTCCTTCCGCCGCGGCGGCGCCAGGGCGGACGATGCGCGTCTGCCCTCGGTGCTCGACGCCGGCAGCGCGCGCTTCGTCACCAGCGGCCGGGTGGCGATCGCGCTGGCGCTGCGCGAGATGGCGGCCGGTCCCGGCGACACGGTGCTGGTGCCGGCCTGGCACAGTCCGTCGATGATCCCGCCGGTGCTGTGGCGCGGCGCCACGCCCGTGTTCTACCGCCTTGGCCCGGATGGCGCGGCCGACCTGGACGACATCGCCGCCAAGGCGGCGGGCGCGAAGGTCCTGATGGTCACCCATTATTTCGGCTTCCACCAGGACCTGCCCGCGCTGCGCGCCCTGTGCGACCGCCTCGGCCTGGGATTGCTGGAGGACTGCGCCCATGCCTTCATCGGCGAGCACGCGGGACGTCCCCTCGGCGCCTGGGGCGACTATGCGATCGCCAGCAGCATGAAGTTCTTCCCGATCTACGAAGGCGGCGTGCTGGTATCGCGCCGCCACGACCTGCGTTCGGTGCGCCTGCGCTCGGCCGGTCCGGCCTTCGAGGCCAAGATCGCCCTCAATTCGCTCGAGCGCGGCTTCGACTATGGCCGCCTGCCGGCGCTGCGCGCCGCCCTGTGGCTGCCGATGGCCCTGAAGGATGCCCTCTGGCGACTGCGCGCCCGCCCCGGCGGCGCGCCGGCGCCGGCCCTGGCGCCATCGTCCTCGGACAGCAGCTTCGATTTCGATCCGCGCTGGGTCGACAAGCGCTCTTCGCTGTTCGCGCGCGCCATGCTGCGCTTGGCCTCGCCCGGGCGCATCGCGGCGCAGCGACGCACCAACTGGCTGCGCCTGGACGCGGCGCTGCGCGGCCTGCCCGGCGTGCGCCCGATGTTCGACAGCCTGCCGGACGGGGTCTGCCCCTGGGTCTATCCGCTGCTGGCCGACGACGCGCCGCAACTGGCCGCGCGCCTGAGCGCCGCCGGGGTGCCGGTGGTCGGCTTCGGTCGTCCGCTGTGGCAGGGCGTGGACGCGAGCGTCTGCCCGAACGCGGCGCGCCTGTCGGCCAGCGTGCTGTCCCTGCCCTGCCACCAGGAGCTGAGCGCGCAGGAACTGGACTGGATGATCGCCACCGTGAGCGGGGCGCTGCGCGCATGAAGTGGCACCTCGTCCCCGCGCGCTGTTTTCTCGAGCAGGCCGAACACGCCGCGCGCTGGCAGGCCTTGCATGCGCAAGGCCCGGCTTCCTGCCTGCTGGCGGCCGACTTCGTCGCGCCCCTGGTCGCGCAGTTCGCCGGCGGCGCCGAGCTGCTGGCCTGGTGCGACCGCGGCGGCGAAACGGTCGCGATGGCGATCGTCGCGCCAGCCGGGCGCGGTTCCTGGGCCACCTTCCAGCCGGCCCAGGCGCCGCTCGGCCTGTGGCTGCAGCGCCCGGGCGAACACCCCGAACGGCTGCTGGGCGGCCTGCTGCGCGCCCTGCCCGGCTTTCCGCTGGTGTTCGGCCTGACCCAGGTGGACCCGATGCTGATGCCGCGTCCCCAGGACGGCGCCGGCCTGCGCACCCTCGACTACATCGATACCGCGCGCGTGACCCTGGCCGGCGGTTTCGCCGCCTACTGGAACGGACGCGGCAAGAACCTGCGCGCCAACCTGAAGAAGCAGCGCGCGCGCCTGGAGCGCGAAGGCGTGGCCACGCGCCTGGACGTCCTGCGCCGGCCCGCCGACATGGCGCAGGCGGTCGAGGATTACGGCCGCCTGGAGAGCTCGGGCTGGAAAGGCAAGGAAGGCACCGCCGTCCATGCCGGCAACGCCCAGGGCCGCTACTACCGCGCGATGCTGGAAAACCTGGCCGCCCGCAACGCCGCCAGCGTCTACCGGTATCATGTGGGCGAGCGGCTGGCCGCGATGGACTTGTGCGTCGAGGACGGCGACAGCATCGTGGTGCTCAAGACCAGCTACGACGAAAGCATCCCGTCCAGCCTGTCGCCCACCTTGCTGATGCGCGAGGAAGCCGTGCAGCGCCTGTTCGACGAAGGACGCTTCCAGCGCCTGGAATTCTACGGCCGCGTGATGGAATGGCACCTGCGCTGGACGGACGAGGTGCGCACTATGTACCATATTAACTATTACCGTTGGCCAGGATTGCGGCGACTGCATGCGATGCTGGAAGCGCGCGGCAAGCGCGCCGAAAGCGGCCCGGCGACGCAATGAAGGAAGCAAGCATGAATTCCGAGCAAACCCTCGACCAAGTACGAACCCTCCTGACCGATGTGCTGAACCTCGGTCCCGCCGGCGCGGCGCTGGACGCCGGGTCCCCGCTGCTGGGCAGCCTGCCCGAGCTGGATTCGATGGCGGTGGTCACCCTCATCGGCGCGCTGGAAGAGCATTTCGGCATCGCCATCGACGACGACGACATCAGCGCCAGCACCTTCGCCACCCTCGGCAGCCTGGCCGCCTTCGTCGAGCAAAAAGCCGCCTAGATGACAGCGCCGCGGGCCGAGCCGTTTTTCCTGAAGACGTCCGGCGGGCCTGGCGGGCCGCGTTTCTGCCTGTTCCATCCTCCCACCGGGCCGGCGCGCGCCGCCCTGCTCTACCTGCATCCCTTCGCCGAAGAAATGAACAAGTCGCGCCGCATGGCCGCGCTGGCGGCGCGCCGGCTGGCGGCTCAGGGCGTGGGCGTACTCCAGCTCGACCTGCACGGCTGCGGCGACAGCGGCGGCGAATTCGGCGATGCGCGCTGGGACGGCTGGAAGGACGACGTGCGGGCCGGCCTCGACTGGCTGCGCGCGCGCCTGGGCGTCGAACCGGGGTTGTGGGGATTGCGCCTGGGCGCCCTGCTGGCGCTCGACTACGCCGCCGGGGCCGTGGCGCCGCCGGCGCGCCTGCTGCTGTGGCAGCCTACGCTCGGCGGCGCGGCTTGCCTGACCCAGTTCCTGCGCCTGCGCCTGGCCGGCGAGCTGCTGCAGGACGGTCCCGCCGACGGCGCCGACAGCGCCGGCAAGGGCAAGGGTGGCAGCGAAGCCTTGCGTGCGCGCCTGCGCGCCGGCGAGACCCTGGAAATCGCCGGCTACGAACTGCACCCGGCGCTGGCGCTGGCGCTCGACGGCGTCGATGCCGGCAAGCTGCCCGCGCCGCGCTGCCCGGTCGACTGGTTCGAAGTGGTGGCCGAAAGCGGCCGCGCCGCGCCGCCGGCCGCCGCACGCGTGGCCGGCATGTGGCGCGACCAGGGTGCGGACTTGCGCCAGCAGGCCGTCGCCGGCCCGCAATTCTGGACCGCCCAGGAAATCGAGGAAGCGCCCCTGCTGCTCGACGCCACCGCCGCCCTCTACCTGGAGAGCACCCATGCGCTATGAGGAACGCGCGATCGGCTTCGACTGCGGCGGCGACGCCCTGTTCGGCATCCTGAGCCTGCCCGCGGCGCCATCGGTATCCCGGCGCGGCGTGCTGGTCGTGGTCGGCGGGCCCCAGGTACGCACGGGCAGCCACCGCCAGTTCACCTTGCTGGCGCGGGCGCTGGCCGCCGCCGGCACCCCGGTGCTGCGCTTCGACTACCGCGGCATGGGCGACAGCGAAGGCGCCATGCGCGGCTTCGACAGCGTGGACGAGGACGTGCGCGCCGCCATCGACCGCTTCCAGCAGGAAGTGCCCGGCCTGGAGGAAATCGTGCTGTGGGGCCTGTGCGACGGCGCCGCCGCCGGCGCCCTGTACGCGCCGCGCGACGCGCGGGTCCGTGGCCTGGTGCTGCTCAACCCCTGGGTGCGCACCGATGAAGGCGCGGCGCGCGCCACCCTCAAGCATTACTACCGCGGCCGCCTGCTCGACGCGGGATTGTGGAAAAAGATCGCCAGCGGCCGCTTCGACCTGCTGGGCGCCGCCCGCTCCTTCGTCGGCGTGGCGCGCTCGGCCCTGCGTCCTCCCCAGGAGGCCGCGCAGTGCGGCGCGGCCCTGCCCGAGCGCCTGCATGCGTCGCTGTCGCGCTTCCCCGGCAAGGTGCTGGTGCTGCTGAGCGGGGCCGACCTGACGGCCCAGGAATTCTCGGTGGTGGCCGAGGCGCCGCACTGGCGCACCCTGCTGGCGACGCCGCGCTTCGCGCGCCGCACCCTGCCCAAGGCCGACCACACCTGCTCGCGCCGCGAATGGCATGAGCAGATGACGGCCTGGACGGCCGAGTGGCTGGCGGCCTGGTAGGGGTTGGGGGGGGGCCCCCCCCCCCCGGGGGGGGCCCCGCCTCGACGCCACCCGCGCGGCGCTGCGCGACGCCGCGGCCGGCCACGACCTGGTCCTGACATCGGGCGGCGCCTCGGTCGGCGAGGAAGACCACGTGCGCGCGGCGGTCGCCGCCGAAGGCAGCATCGCCTTGTGGAAGATCGCCATGAAGCCCGGGAAGCCTTTGGCTTTCGGGTCCGTCGGAAGCGCCCATTTCCTCGGCCTGCCAGGCAACCCGGTGGCCGCCTTCATCGGCTTCCTGGTGTTCGCGCGCCCCTTCATCCTGCGCCTGCAGGGCGCGCGCGAGGTACGGCCGGCGCCGCTGATGCTGCGCGCCGATTTCCAGGTCGACCGTCCCGACCAGCGCCTGGAATTCCTGCGCGCGCGCGTCAACGCCGCCGGCGCGCTCGAACTGCTGCCGCACCAGGGCTCGGCCATCCTCGGCTCCGTGGTCGGCGCGGACGGCCTGGTGCTGCGCGCGCCCGGCCAGTCCATCGCGCGCGGCGACGCCGTCCCCTACCTGTCCTTCGCCTCCCTCCTCGCCTGACACTCCCTAAGCCATTGTGACTAGGCGTTCGCGCCGGCCTAGCCCATCCGGCGAGCCGTGCCTAGGCCGATTCCTTTGCTGCGCTTCACCCTCCGGCGAATGGCCGGGCTGAGGCGCGCCCCGTAGGCTTGCAGGTATCGCGACCTACGACAAGGAGAATCACATGGGAACCGACAGGAGGCCGTTTTCGGTCCTCGCCAGCAGCACCTTCGCCTTCACGATCTGTTTCGCCATCTGGATGATGTTCGCGGTGCTGGGCATCCCGATCAAGACCCAGCTGGGCCTGAACGAGACCCAGTTCGGCCTGCTGGTCGCCACGCCGGTCCTGACCGGCGCCCTGACCCGGGTGCCTCTCGGGATCTGGACCGACCGCTTCGGCGGACGCATCGTCTTCTTCAGCCTGATGCTGGCCTGCGTGCTGCCGATCTGGCTGATCGGCTACGCCACCCAGTACTGGCATTTCCTGGCGCTCGGCCTGTTCGTCGGCCTGGCCGGCGGCTCCTTCTCGGTCGGCACGCCCTATGTGGCGCGCTGGTACAAGCAGGAGCGCCGCGGCTTCGCCATGGGCGTGTTCGGCGCCGGCAATTCGGGATCGGCCCTGACCAAGTTCGTGGCGCCCGCCATCATCGCGGCCTGGGGCTGGCAAGCCCTGCCCCAGTCCTACGCCGCCCTGATGCTCGGCACCGCCGTGCTGTTCTGGTTGTTCTCCTACTCCAACCCCTCGCACCGCAGCGCCGGCGGCTCCACCTTCAGCCAGCAGCTGGCGGTGCTCAAGGATCCGCGCGTGTGGCGCTACTGCCAGTACTACTCGGTGGTCTTCGGCGGCTACGTCGCGCTGGCCCTGTGGATGACCAAGTACTACGTCGGCGAATACGGCTTCGACCTCAAACACGCCGCCCTGCTGGCCGCCTGCTTCTCGCTGCCCGGCGGCGTGCTGCGCGCGCTCGGCGGCTGGATCTCGGACAAGTACGGCGCCTACAAGGTCACCTGGTGGGTGATGTGGGTGTGCTGGGTTTGCTTCTTCATCCTGTCGTATCCGCAGACCACGATGAGGGTGCAGACCGTCGACGGCGGCATGGACCTGGCGCTCGGCCTGGGCCCGGTCAGCTTCACCGTCCTCCTGTTCGTGGTCGGCGTGGCGATGGCGGTCGGCAAGGCCTCGGTCTTCAAGTTCATCGCCGACGACTTCAGCGACAACATCGGCGCCGTGTCCGGTGTGGTCGGGCTGGCCGGCGGGCTGGGCGGCTTCATCCTGCCGATCATGTTCGGCGCCATCGTCGACTTCACCGGCATCCGTTCCAGCTCTTTCATGCTTCTGTACGGCACCGTCTGCGTCTCGCTGATCTGGATGCACTACTCCTTCAAGCCGCAAGGCCTCGCTACCCCCGCCGGCGCCGCGCCGCTCAAGCGCGCGGCCTGATGCGATTCAACCTAACCTGACTGGAGAAACAACGTGAGCCGCTATCTCATCTCGACCTGGGAACCCGAGGTTCCCGCTTTCTGGCAAAGCCGGGGCAAGTCCACGGCCAACCGCAACCTGTGGATCTCGATCCCCGCCCTGATGCTGGCCTTCGCGGTCTGGATGGTGTGGAGCGTGGTGGTGGTCAACCTGCCCAACATCGGCTTCACCTACAGCACCAACCAGCTGTTCTGGCTGGCCGCCGTGCCCGGGCTGTCGGGCGCCACCTTGCGCATCTTCTATTCCTTCATGGTGCCGGTGTTCGGCGGCCGCAAGTGGACCGCCATCTCCACCGCCTCGCTCCTGATCCCGGCGGCCGGCATCGGCTTCGCGGTGCAGGACCCGTCCACCGGCTACCCGACCATGCTGTTGCTGTCCCTGCTGTGCGGCTTCGGCGGCGGCAACTTCGCCTCCTCGATGGCCAACATCAGCTTCTTCTTCCCCAAGTCGCAGAAGGGCTACGCCTTGGGCATGAACGCCGGCCTGGGCAACCTGGGCGTGTCTGCGGTGCAGTTTGTGGTGCCCCTGGTGATCACCGCCGCGGTGTTCGGGGGCGATCCGCAGACCTGGATCAAAGGTGAAGAAACGAAGCACATGTGGCTGCAGAACGCGGGCTTCATCTGGGTTCCGTTCATCGCCGTGACCGCGATCGCCGCCTGGTTCGGCATGAACGACCTGGCCTCGGCCAAGGCCTCCTTCGCCGAGCAGGCCGTGATCTTCAAGCGCAAGCACAACTGGCTGATGTGCTGGCTGTATGTGGGCACCTTCGGCTCCTTCATCGGCTACTCGGCCGCCTTCCCGCTGCTGACCAAGACCCTGTTCCCGGACGTGAACCCGCTGCAGTACGCCTTCCTCGGCCCGCTGGTCGGCGCCCTGGCGCGCGTGGCCGGCGGCTGGATCTCCGACCGCCTGGGTGGCGCCGTGGTCACCCTGTGGACCTTCGTCGCCATGATCGCCGCGGTGCTGGGCGTGCTGCACTTCCTGCCCGCCGCCGGCACGGCCGGCAGCTTCTGGGGCTTCTTCTGGATGTTCATGGTCCTGTTCGCCTGCACTGGCGTGGGCAACGCTTCTACCTTCCGCATGATCCCGGTGATCTTCCTGACCCTGCACCAGCGCGCCTGCGCCGGCAAGCCGGCCGCGATCCAAGCCCAGGCCGTCGCCAACGCCAACAAGGAAGCGGCCGCGGTGCTGGGCTTTACCTCGGCGGTGGCTGCTTACGGCGCCTTCTTCATCCCGAAGAGCTACGGCACCTCGATCGCCCTCACCGGCGGCCCGGGCGCGGCCCTGTGGTGTTTCATCGGCTTCTACACCACCTGCATCGCCATCACCTGGTGGTGCTATGCGCGCAAGGGCGCCGAGATGCCCTGCTAGTTCCAAATGACTAGTCGGCCTAGTCCCAATGCGGGACCGGGACCGACTTCCTGCGAATACTCAACCGGGAGCCCGGATCCTACACTGGCTCCAGCTGCACGCACCGTAATTCTGAATGCGCCCCGCCCCCTGGCGGGCGCACCGATGGAGAAACCATGAGCCACTTTTTGGACCGCCTGAAGTTCTTCGGCACCCCCAAGCAAACCTTTTCGAACGGCCACGGCGCCGTCGTCCAGGAAGACCGTACCTGGGAAAACGCTTACCGCCAGCGCTGGCAGCACGACAAGATCGTGCGTTCGACCCACGGCGTCAACTGCACCGGCTCGTGCAGCTGGAAGGTCTACGTCAAGAACGGCCTGATCACCTGGGAAACCCAGCAAACCGACTACCCGCGCACCCGCCCCGACCTGCCCAACCACGAGCCGCGCGGCTGTCCGCGCGGCGCCAGCTATTCCTGGTACGTGTATTCGGCACAGCGCGTCAAGCACCCGATGGTGCGCGGCCGCCTGATGCAGATGTGGCGCGAGGCGCGCATCACCCGCGATCCCGTAGGCGCCTGGGAGTACATCAGCCAGGACCCGGAGCGCGCCCGCAGCTACAAGTCGGTGCGCGGCCAGGGCGGCTTCGTGCGCGCCAGCTGGGACGAGGTCAACGAGATCATCGCCGCCGCGAACGCCTTCACCATCAAGAAGTATGGCCCGGACCGCATCATCGGCTTCTCGCCGATCCCGGCCATGTCGATGGTCAGCTACGCCGCCGGCACCCGCTACCTGAGCCTGATCGGCGGCGTCGCCATGAGTTTCTACGACTGGTACTGTGACC
Source organism: Massilia sp. ST3 (assembly GCF_018119405.1). GTDB lineage: Bacteria > Pseudomonadota > Gammaproteobacteria > Burkholderiales > Burkholderiaceae_D > Telluria. Next base: position 23,622 of record NZ_JAGPWC010000017.1, read on the forward strand.
TGCCGCCGTCCAGCCCGCAGGTCTGGGGCGAACAGACCGACGTGCCGGAATCGGCGGACTGGTACAACTCGACCTACCTGATGGTGTGGGGCTCGAATGTGCCGATGACCCGCACCCCGGACGCCCACTTCTACACCGAGGTGCGCTACAAGGGCACCAAGACCGTCGCCGTGTCCTCGGACTTCGGCGAGATGGCCAAGTTCGGCGACATCTGGCTGGCGCCCAAGCAGGGCACCGACGCCGCGCTGGCGATGGCCATGGGCCACGTGATCATGAAGGAGTACCACGCTACCGGCAAGTCGGCCTACTTCAACGCCTACGCCAAGCAGTACACCGACTTCCCCATGCTGGTCCTGCTCAAGGAACGCGACGGCACCCTGGTGCCCGACTACTTCCTGCGCGCCTCCCACCTGGCGAACAGCCTGGACGAAACCAACAACCCGGAGTGGAAGACCCTGGTGCTCGACCAGGCCAGCGGCCGCATCGTCGCGCCGAGCGGCTCGATCGGCTTCCGTTGGGGAGAATCCGGCAAGTGGAACCTGGAACAGAAGGAAGGCACGAGCGGCGCCGCCATCGACCCGCAGTTGTCCCTGATCGAGGCCAATGACGGCGTGGTCCCGGTCGGCTTCCCGTACTTCGGCGGCAAGGACGCCGACGACCTCCTGCTGCGCAACGTGCCGGTGAAGAGAATCTCCCTGGCCGACGGCAGCGAAGCCCTGGTCACCACCGTGTTCGACCTCTCGATGGCCAACTACGGCGTCGACCGCGGCATCTGCCCGAACGCGGCGAAGAGCTACGAGGACGACGTCCCGTATACCCCGGCCTGGCAGGTCAAGCACACCGGCGTCAAGGCCGCCGACGTGATCACCGTGGCGCGCGAGTTCGCCGACAACGCCGACCGCACCAGGGGCAAGTCGATGGTCATCGTCGGCGCCGCGCTGAACCACTGGTACCACATGGACATGACCTACCGCGGCATCATCAACATGCTGATGATGTGCGGCTGCATCGGCCAGAGCGGCGGCGGCTGGGCCCACTACGTTGGCCAGGAAAAGCTGCGTCCCCAGACCGGCTGGACCCCGCTCGCCTTCGCGCTCGACTGGAACCGTCCATCGCGCCAGATGAACTCGACCTCCTTCTTCTACGCCCACACCAGCCAGTGGCGCCACGAGAAGCTGCACACCGACGAGATCCTCTGCCCCACCGCCGACGGCGAACTGGGCGAGATGTCCCTGATCGACTTCAACGCCAAGGCCGAGCGCATGGGCTGGCTGCCGTCCGCGCCTCAGCTCGAGACCAATCCGCTCGAGGTGGTGCGGGCGGCCGAAGCCGCCGGCCAGGATCCGGTCAAGTACGCGGTCGAGCAGATCAAGACAGGCAAGCTGAACTTCTCCTGCGACGACCCGGACAACCCCGCCAACTTCCCGCGCAATATGTTCGTGTGGCGCTCCAACATCCTGGGCAGCTCGGGCAAGGGCCACGAATACTTCCTGAAGTACCTGCTGGGCACCCAGAACGCCCTGATGAGCGACGAGGACGAGTGCATCAAGCCGCGCGACATCAAGGTGCGTCCGGCCGCCGAGGGCAAGCTCGACCTGCTGGTGGTGCTGGACTTCCGCATGTCCACCACCTGCCTGTACGGCGACATTGTGCTGCCGACCGCCACCTGGTACGAGAAGGACGACCTCAACACCTCGGACATGCACCCTTTCATCCACCCGCTGTCGGAAGCCGTGCAGCCGCTGTGGCAGTCGAAGTCGGACTGGGAGATCTACAAGGGCATCGCCGCCAAGTTCTCGGAGATCGGCGGCGCCTACCTGGGCACCGGCAAGGACCTGGTGCTGACCCCGCTGATGCACGACACCCCGGGCGAACTGGGCCAACCCTTCGATCCCAAGGACTGGCGCGCCGGCGAGTGCGAGCCGATCCCGGGCAAGACCATGCCGGCCATGACGGTGGTCGAGCGCAACTTCGCCGACGTCTACAAGAAGTACACCTCGGTCGGCCCGCTGCTCGAGAAAGCGGGCAACGGCGGCAAGGGCATCGGCTGGAAGACCGAACACGAGGTCGAGATCCTGCGCGGCATCAACCGCACGGTGCTCGAGGAAGGCGTATCCAAGGGCCAGCCGCGCCTCGATACGGCGATCGATGCCGCCGAGATGATCCTGTCGCTGGCGCCCGAGACCAACGGCCACGTGGCGGTCAAGGCCTGGGACGCGCTGTCCAAGATCACGGGCCGCGACCACACCCACCTGGCGATCCCGCGCGAGCACGACAGCGTGCGCTTCCGCGACGTCCAGGCCCAGCCGCGCAAGATCATCTCCTCGCCCACCTGGTCGGGCCTGGAGAGCGAGGAAGTCAGCTACAACGCCTGCTACACCAATGTGCACGAACTGATCCCATGGCGCACCCTCACCGGCCGCCAGCAGTTCTACCAGGACCATGCCTGGATGCGCGACTTCGGCGAGGGGCTGTGCGTGTACAAGGCCGCGATCAACACCAAGACCACGGAGGCGATGCTGAATGCCCGCCCGAACGGCAACAAGGAGATCGCGCTGAACTGGATCACTCCGCACCAGAAATGGGGCATCCACTCGACCTACTCGGACAACCTGCGCATGCTGACCCTGTCGCGCGGCGGCCCCCACGTGTGGCTGTCAGAGATCGACGCCAAAGCGGCCGGGATCGAGGACAACGACTGGATCGAGGTGTTCAACGTGAACGGCACCCTGACCGCGCGCGCCGTGGTCAGCCAGCGCGTGCCGGAAGGGATGACCCTGATGTACCACGCCCAGGAAAAGATCGTCAACGTGCCGGGCGCCGAGACCTCGAAGAAGCGCGGCGGCATCCACAACTCGGTCACCCGCGCCGTGACCAAGCCGACCCACATGATCGGCGGCTACGCCCAGCTGTCCTACGGCTTCAACTACTACGGCACGGTGGGCTCGAACCGCGACGAATTCGTCCTGGTGCGAAAGATGCGCGACATCGACTGGATGGAAGGCGCGCGCGACGAATCGCGCCCGAACGGCGATGTGAAGACCGGCCAGGGTCCGCTGCGCGCGGTGAACGCGGCCAGGAAGCCGGCCAGGGCGGCCGAGACCGAACCCGCCATCGCCCTCGCGCCGTCGCCCAAGGGCGCATGAGAATCAATCAGGAGTCAATATGAAGATCAGAGCACAAATCGGCATGGTGTTAAACCTGGACAAGTGCATCGGTTGCCACACCTGTTCGGTGACCTGCAAGAACGTCTGGACCAGCCGCGACGGCGTCGAGTACGCGTGGTTCAACAACGTCGAGACCAAACCGGGCATCGGCTATCCGAAGGAATGGGAAAACCAGGACAAGTGGAACGGCGGCTGGAAACGCCTCCCCTCGGGCAAGATCGAGCCGCGCCAGGGTTCGCGCCTGAAGATCCTGGCGAACATCTTCGCCAATCCCAACCTGCCGGCGATCGACGAGTACTACGAGCCCTTCACCTACGACTACGAGCGCCTGCAGAACGCGCCGCTGTCGGAGACGCCGCCGACCGCGCGCCCGATCTCGGTCTTGACCGGCAAGAAGATGGACAAGATCGAGTGGGGCCCGAACTGGGAGGACGACCTGGGCGGCGAATTCGCCAAGCGCAGCAAGGACAAGCTGTTCGACAACGTGCAGAAGGAGATGTACTCGACCTTCGAGAACACCTTCATGATGTACCTGCCGCGCCTGTGCGAGCATTGCCTGAACCCGGCCTGCGTGGCGTCTTGCCCGTCCGGCTCGGTATACAAGCGCGAGGACGACGGCATCGTGCTGATCGACCAGGACAAGTGCCGCGGCTGGCGCATGTGCATCTCTGGTTGCCCCTACAAGAAGATCTACTACAACTGGTCCTCGGGGAAGGCCGAGAAGTGCACCTTCTGCTACCCGCGCATCGAGGCCGGCCAGCCGACCGTGTGTTCCGAAACCTGCGTGGGCCGCATCCGCTACCTGGGCGTGCTGCTCTACGACGCGGACAAGATCGAGGCCGCGGCCTCGGTGGCCGACGAGCAGGACCTGTACGAGGCCCAGCTTGGCCTGTTCCTCGACCCGCACGATCCGAAGGTGATCGAGGAGGCGCGGCGCCAGGGCATTCCCGACGCCTGGCTGGAATCGGCCAGGCGCTCGCCGGTGTACAAGATGGCGGTCGAGTGGAAGATCGCCTTCCCGCTGCACCCGGAATACCGCACCTTGCCGATGGTCTGGTACATCCCGCCGCTGTCGCCGATCCAGGCCGCCGCGGAAAGCGGCAAGATGGGCATGAACGGCATCCTGCCGGACACCCGCAGCCTGCGCATCCCGGTGCGCTACCTGGCCAACCTGCTTACGGCGGGCAAGGAGGCGCCGGTGGTCCATGCGCTCGACCGCATGCTGGCGATGCGCGCCTACATGCGCGCCAAGTCGGTGGACGGCGCCGGCGACCTGAAGGTGCTGGAACAGGTGGGCCTGAGCCAGGCGGTGGTCGAGGACATGTACCACATCATGGCCATCGCCAACTACGAAGACCGCTTCGTGATCCCGAGCAGCCACAAGGAGATGGCCGAGGACAGCTTCAACGAGAAGGGCTCCTGCGGTTTCTCGTTCGGCAACGGCTGCTCGGACGGCGTCAGCGACGCCTCCCTGTTCGGCAAGAGGAAGCAGGGTTCGGTGACGTTCGTCTCCATGCCCAAGTCGCGCAAGAAAAAAGAAGCCGAGCAGGCGTAAGCCCGGCCACCGTCCAAGGAACCACTATGCAACACTTTCAAATCCTGTCGGCCCTGCTGCTCTATCCCGAGCCTGAACTGGTGGCCGCGCTGCCCGAGCTGGAGGCCGGCCTCGAACACAACCCGCGCATGCTGGCCGTGCTGCGCCCGGTGTTCGAGCACCTGGCGCGCGCAGACCTGATCACCCTGCAGCAGGTCTACGTCCAGACCTTCGACCGTACGCCCTCGCACTCGCTGCACCTGTTCGAGCATATCCACGGCGAATCGCGCGACCGCGGCCAGGCCATGGTCGACCTGATGGAGGAATACAAGAAGCACGGCCTGGCCATGACCGAGGACGAACTGCCCGACTACGTGCCGCTGTTCCTGGAATTCCTGTCCCAGCTGCCGACCGAGGACGCCGCCGGGCGCCTGCTGGGCGACGCGGTGCACGTTCTGGCCCACATCGGCCGCAAGCTGTCCGCCAACGGCAGCGTCTACGCCTGCGTGTTCGAGGTGCTGGAAGGACTCAGCCCGGTCGCGGCCGAGGCGCTCAGCGAGCCGCCGGTCAAGGACATGGACGAGGCCCTGGAAACCTTCGGCCCGGGCGTGGACGGCGTCGAACCGCTGCTCAAGCCCCAGGCCGGGGGCCTGCAGCCGATCAACTTCTACCCGAAAGGCACGCACCGCGCGGCCGCCGCCCAGCACTAGGAGACCACCATGAACTACCTGCACCACTTCACCTTCGGGATCTATCCCTACATCGCGCTGGCGATCTTCCTGCTGGGAAGCCTGATCCGTTTCGACCGCGAGCAGTACACCTGGAAGTCGGAATCGAGCCAGGTGCTGCACCGCGGCAGCCTGCGCCTGGGCAGCACCCTGTTCCACATCGGCGTGATCGGCCTGTTCTTCGGCCACGCCGCCGGCCTGCTGACCCCGGTTTGGGTCTGGGACACGCTGGGCGTGCCGCACGGCGCCAAGCAGCTGTTCGCGATGGTCGCGGGCGGCGTCATGGGCACGCTGTGCCTGATCGGCATCCTGCTGCTGCTGGCGCGCCGCTTCGCCAGCGACCGCCTGCGCAAGGTCACCAGCTTCAAGGACAAGATCGTGCTGCTGTGGATCCTGGCCACCCTGCTGCTCGGCCTGTACTCCATCGTGGTCTCGGCCGACCACCTCGACGGCCACACCATGGTCCAGCTGATGCAGTGGGCCCAGCACATCGTGACCTTCCGCGGCGACGCCCCCGACTTCATCCTCGATGCGCCGCTGGTGTTCAAGCTGCACCTCTTCATGGGCATGTCGCTGTTCGTGATCTTCCCGTTCACCCGCCTGGTGCACGTGTGGAGCGGCTTCGGCGCCGTCGCCTACCTGGGCCGCGCCTTCCAGCTGGTCCGTCCACGTTGATCGAGCAAGGAGACTATCATGGGACTGTCCGTCAACGGCGTCGACATCGACGACAGCGCGATCGCGCAGGAACTGCCGCACCACCAGGGCAGCGCCAATCCGCTCAAGGAAACGGTGCACGAAGTCGTGCTGCGCACCGTACTGCTGCAGGAAGCGCGCCGACTGGGCCTGGACGGGCGGGATGAGGATGCCCTCATCGAGGCGCTGTTCGAGCGCGAGGTGCGGGTGCCGCCGGCCGACGAAGCCGCCTGCGCGCGCTTCTACAGCCAGCATCCGCAGCGCTTCACCAGCGGCGAGATGCTGGAAGCGCGCCACATCCTGTTCCAGGTCACGCCGAGCGTGCCGCTGGAGCTGGTGCGCGATACCGCGGAAGGCGTGCTGGAGGCCCTCAAGGCCGAGCCGGGACGCTTCGAGGAACTGGCGCGCCAATACTCGAACTGCAGCTCGGGCGCGGTCGGCGGCCAGTTGGGCCAGCTGTCGCGCGGCCAGTGCGTGCCGGAGTTCGACAAGCTGCTGTTCCGCCTGGGCGAAGGCGAACTGGCTTCGCGCCTGGTCGAAACCCGCTTCGGCCTGCACATCGTGCAGGTGCTGCGTCGCGTCGAAGGCAGGCTGCTGCCATTCGCCGCCGTGCACGCCCAGATCGCCGACTACCTGAGCACGGCGGCCTGGCAGCGCGGCATCCACCAGTACATGCAGCTGCTGGTCGGTCGCGCCGAGATCGGCGGCGTCACGCTGGACGGCGCTTCCACCCCGCTGGTGCAGTAGGCCGTCCCATGGCGCATTCCCGCATGATGCTTCCCGTCCCGCCCGTGGCGCCGCATTCCGTGCTCGACGACCTGCAGGCGCTCGTGGCCGGCACCATGCTGGTGTCGCTGGGCGTCGGGCTGATGGGCAAGGCCGGCCTGGTCACCGGCGGCGTCGCCGGCCTGTGCCTGCTGCTGCATTACGCGAGCGGCATCGGCTTCGGCAAAATCTTCTTCGCCCTCAGCCTGCCCTTCTACGCCTTCGCCCTGCGCAAGCTGGGCTGGCGCTTCACGCTCAAGACCCTGGGCGCGGTACTGCTGTTCTCCTTCGCCAGCGAGCTGCTGCCGCGCGCCCTGGAGCTGGAGCGCGTGCATCCGCTGTACGCGGCCGTGATGGGCGGGGTCCTGGCCGGGGTGGGCCTGTTGATGCTGTTCCGCCACCAGGCCAGCCTGGGCGGCTTCAACATCCTGTGCCTCTACCTGCAGGAGCGCTTCGGCTGGCGCGCCGGCCTGGTGCAGCTGGCGCTGGACGCCTTGATCCTGCTGGCCTCGCTGGCCGTGATTCCGCTGCGCGCCTGGCTGCTGTCGCTGGCCGGCACCGCGGTCCTCAACCTGTCCCTGGCGATCAACCACCGCCCGGGGCGCTATCTGGCGCGCTGACGCGCCATTTCCCACCATGCAGATCGCAGATTTTTCCGATTTCCTCGCCGCAGCCCGCTCGCAGGACGAGCCGCAGCGGCTGCTGTTCGTGTTCGCCGTGGCCGAGCTTCCGCAGACCCATTCTCCCGGCCAGAAGAAGCGTTTCGAGGCCGGGCGCGGCGGCGCCCTGGCGCCGGTCATGTGCGTCGACAAGGCGCCTGCCGACCTGGGCGGCTTCGCCGCGCTGGCGGCGGAATCGCGCCATACCGGCCAAGCCTGGGACATGGTATTCGTGGCCGCGCTGCCCGGTCGCGACGACAAGACCCCGGAGCAAAACGACGTGGAGCGCGCGCTGCGCATGATGGTCGACGCGGTCCACCGCGGCGCCATCGAGCGCTTCCTGGCCTTCGACCCCGATGGCCTGACCGTGCAATTCCACTAGCCGCGCCCTTCTTGAACCAGTTCATGGCGCTTCCCCGGGCGCCGGGGCCATGCTCCGGCCAGGGTGAATGCCGCTCCCCCTTTTAGACGGAGATCCATGCCTTCCATCCTTACCGATACCACCACCGCCCCGGCGGCCAGGCCGGCCTTCGACCTGGTCTGCCCCGCCGGCAGCCTGCCTGCCCTGAAGGCCGCGGTCGACAACGGCGCCGACTGCGTCTACCTCGGCTTTCGCGACGCCACCAATGCGCGCAACTTCGCCGGCCTGAACTTCAGCGAACGCGCCATCGCCGACGGCATCGACTACGCCCACCGGCGCGGCCGCCAGGTCTTCCTGGCCCTGAACACCTATGCCCAGCCGGGCGCCCTGGAAACATGGCGCGGCGCGGTCGACCACGCCGCCGACCTCGGCATCGACGCCGTAATCCTCGCCGATCCCGGACTGATGGAATATGCCACGCGCACCTATCCGAAGCTGCGCCTGCATTTGTCGGTCCAGGGCTCGGCCACCAATGCCGAGGCGATCAATTTCTACCACCGCCACTTCGGCATCGCCCGCGCCGTGCTGCCGCGCGTCCTGTCGCTGGCCCAGGTCGAGCAGGTGATCGGCAACACCCCGGTCGAGATCGAGGTGTTCGGCTTCGGCAGCCTGTGCGTGATGGTCGAAGGACGCTGCCAGCTGTCCTCCTACGCCACCGGCGAGTCGCCCAACACCCACGGCGTGTGCTCGCCCGCCAAGGCGGTGCGCTGGCAGCCCACGCCAAAAGGGTTGGAAGCGCGCCTGAACGAAGTGCTGATCGACCGCTACGCCGACGGCGAGCATGCCGGTTATCCGACTCTGTGCAAAGGCCGCTTCGACGTAGGCGACGAAACCTATTACGCGGTCGAGGAGCCGACCAGCCTGAACACCCTCGAGATCCTGCCCAAGCTGGTCGCCCTGGGCGCCCGCGCCGTCAAGATCGAAGGCCGCCAGCGCAGCCCGGCCTACGTGGCCCAGGTCACGCGCGTGTGGCGCGAGGCGATCGACTGCTGCCTGTCGGAACACCAGCGCTACTCGGTCAAGCCGGCCTGGATGAACGAGCTGGACAAGGTGGCCGAGGGCCAGCAGCACACGCTCGGCGCCTATCACCGCCCCTGGAAGTGAACATGAACCGACTGGAGCAACCGACTTGAAACTCGCCCTCGCCCCGATCCAGTACTACTGGCCGCGCGACACCGTCTTCGCCTTCTACGAGGAGATGGCCGCGGCTCCCGTCGACATCGTCTACCTCGGCGAAGCCGTGTGCTCGCGCCGCCACGAACTGCGCCTGCCCGACTGGCTGGCGCTGGCCGACCGCCTCGAGCAGGCCGGCAAGCAGGTCGTACTCTCGACCCAGGTGCTGATCGAATCCGGCTCCGACCTGGGCACCCTGCGCCGCATCGCGTCCAACGGCCGCCACCTGGTCGAGGCCAACGACATGGGCGCGCTGCAGTGCATGGCCGGGCGCCCCTTCGTCGCCGGCCCCCACCTGAACCTGTACAACGCACCATCCCTGGCGATCGTCGCACGCGAAGGGGCAGTGCGCTGGGTCATGCCGCTGGAAATGTCGCGCGCCTGCCTGGAGCAGGTGCTGGCCCGGCGCCCTGCCGGCCTGGAGACCGAGGTCTTCGCCTACGGCCGCCTGCCGCTCGCCTTCTCCGCGCGCTGCTTCACCGCGCGCCACCGCAACCTGCCCAAGGACGACTGCCGCTTCAGCTGCATCGACCACCCCGATGGCCTCCTGATGGAAACCCGGGAGAAGCAGCCCTTCCTGGTGCTGAACGGCATCCAGACCCAGTCGGCCCTGGTCTATAACCTGGCCGCCGAGATCCCGGCCATGCGCGCGGCCGGTGTCGACGTGCTGCGCCTCAGTCCCCAGTCCGCCCGCATGGGCGAGATCGTGGCCCTGATGCGCGCCGCCGTGGACGGCGCGCTGGCCCCGGCCGACGCCGCGGCCAGCATGGCGCCGCTGATGCCGGCCGCCGCCTGCGACGGCTTCTGGCACGGGCGGCCCGGACTGGAACAACACCCCGCCTGAAAGGCGGACCGTACACGAAAGGACAGCTCATGCATACACAAGCGCAACACCTGCCGGCGCCGCTCGGCCGCCTGCTCTCCCTGCTTCCCGCCTACCCCGGCTCGCGCCTGTTCGCCTGCGCCCTGAACCTGGCCGTGGTGCGCCACCTGCCCGAGGACGTGCGCTCCACGCTGGCCGGCAAGCGCCTGCGCCTGCGCACCAGCGACGCCGGCATCGCCGTCGACTTCAGCTGGGACGGGCGCGCCTTCCGTCCCGTCAAGCCGGGCGCCGGCGCCGACCTGACCATCAGCGCCAGTGCCCACGACTTTTCCCTGCTGGCCCGGCGCAAGGAGGATCCGGACACGCTGTTCTTCAGCCGGCGCCTGGTAATGGAAGGCGACACCGAGCTGGGCCTGCTGGTCAAGAACACCCTGGACGCGGTCGACGCGCCCCTGTTCGACCCGGCCGCGCTGGCGCCGCGCAGGGTGCTCGGCAAGCTGTTCCCGCCGCGCCGCCCCGGCCGCCCATCCACCGGGCATTGAAGGAGGACCCCGTGGCCAAGGACCGCAGCAGTTTCCCCCTGGTGTATTCATGCTCTGGCTGCTCCAGCGCGGCCCAGATGGCGAACCACGTCGCCCTCGAGCTGGACCGCCTCGGCGTGGCCGAGATGTCCTGCGTGGCCGGCGTCGGCGGCGACGTGCCCTCGCTGGTCAAGCTGGCGAAATCCGGACGTCCCGTCGTCGTCGTGGACGGCTGCCCGCTGGTGTGCGCCAGGAGCTGCCTGGCGCGCCACGGCGTGGCCCCCACCCTGCACTGGCAGCTGGGCGAACACGGCGTGCGCAAGCGCTATCACGCGGGGTTCGAGGCTGAGCAGGCGCAAGCGATGGTGGATGTGGTGGCCGAGGGTGTCGCCGCCCTCGCACCGTGCTTGCTTGAACCAGTTTAATGCGCCCGCGCCGCACCCGGCGGATAGTGGCGAGACCATTCCCCAACCGGATCCACGCGATCCTCTGACCCGAGAACCATGAACGCAAACGACCAGATGTTCGCAGCCACGATGCCGGCGCAAGAGGTATCCGTCGACGTGCTGCGCGAGAAGTACGCGAAAGGAAACGAGACCACTATCGCCGAGGTGCGCGCCCGCGTCGCGCGCGCCCTCGCCGCCTACGAGCCCGAAGGGTTGCGCGCCGAGATGGAGCAGCGCTTCCTGTGGGCCCAGGAGCACGGCTTCGTACCCGCCGGACGCATCAATTCCGCCGCCGGCCTGGGCATCAAGGCGACCCTGATGAACTGCTTCGTGCAGCCGGTGGGCGATTCGATCACCGGCGCGCACGACGGCCTGCCGGGCATCTACACCGCCGTGGCCGAGGCAGCCGAAACCATGCGCCGCGGCGGCGGGGTCGGCTACGACTTCAGTCCGATCCGGCCGGCCGGCAGCGCCGTGCGGGGCACCCGCTCGCGCGCTTCGGGACCGGTGTCCTACATGGAAGTGTTCGACGCCTCCTGCCGTACGGTGGAGTCGGCCGGCGCGCGGCGCGGCGCGCAGATGGGCGTGCTGCGCATCGACCACCCCGACATCGAACGCTTCATCGCCGCCAAGGACGGCGGCGCCTTCAGCAACTTCAACCTGTCGGTCGGTGTCACCGACCACTTCATGCACGCCGTGCTGGGCGACGCTGAAGTCGAGCTGTGGCACCAGGCCGAGCCGGGCGAGGAACTGCTGGCCGCCGGCGCCGAGCGCCGCGAGGACGGCACGTGGGTCTACCGCCGCACAGGCGCGCGCGCCCTGTGGGACAAGGTGATGCGCTCGACCTACGACCATGCCGAGCCCGGCGTGCTGTTCGTCGACCGCATGAACGCGGAGAACAACCTCTATTACGCCGAGCGCTTGTGCGCCACCAATCCCTGCGGCGAGCAGCCGCTGCCGCCTTACGGATGCTGCGACCTCGGTTCCGTGAACCTCACGCGCTGCGTGCGCGAGCCCTTCACGCCGGGCGCCTACTTCGATTTCGCCACCATGCGCGAAGTCGCGGGCATCGGAGTGCGCATGCTCGACCTGGCACTGGACGCCACCCAATGGCCGCTGCCGCAGCAGGAACAGGAAGGACGCAGCAAGCGCCGCGTCGGCCTCGGTTTCATGGGACTCGGCAGCGCCCTTGTGATGTTGGGGGTGCGCTACGACAGCGATGAAGGCCGCCAGTTGGCCGCCCGCATTGCCGAGGAACTGCGCGATGCGGCCTACGCCGCCTCGGTCGCGCTGGCGCAGGAAAAAGGGGCCTTTCCGCTGTTCGACGCCGACGCCTACCTGGCGGGCCAGTTCGTGCGCCGCCTGCCCGAGGAGCTGCGCGCGGCGATCGCGCGCCACGGCATCCGCAACTCGCACCTGCTGTCGATCGCTCCGACCGGCACCATCTCGCTGGCCTTCGCCGACAATGCCTCGAACGGCATCGAGCCGGCCTTTTCCTGGGTTTACCAGCGCAAGAAGCGCATGCCGGACGACAGCCTGCGGAGCTACGAAGTGGCCGACCACGCCTGGCGCCTGTACCGCCAGCTCGGCCATGACGTGAGCGACGACGCCGCGCTGCCGCCGCAGTTCGTCACCGCGCTCGCGATGTCGGCCCACGACCACCTGCGCATGATGGAGGCGGTCCAGCCCTACGTCGACACCGCGATCTCGAAGACCGTCAACGTTCCCGCCGACTATCCCTACGAGCAGTTCAAGGATCTCTACACCGACGCCTGGCGCGCCGGCCTCAAGGGCCTGGCGACCTACCGCCCCAACAGCGTCACCGGCAGCGTGCTGAGCGTGGCGCCAGAGCCCGCGGCTGCAGGCGACGTCGATCCGCTACGCAAGCGCTTCGAGAGCCGTCCCCTGGGTGAACTCGAGTCGGTGACGTCCAAGGTTGAATACACGACCCAGGAAGGCAAGAAAGCGGTCTACCTGACCATCAGCTTCATCCGCGCCGAAGGGGTACTGGACGGACGCGAAGTCGCGATCGAGCGGCCGTTCGAGTTCTTCATGCCGGCCAACCAGCGCAGCGACGGGCAGCAGTGGATCACCTCGACCATGCGCCTGTTGTCGCTGGCCGCGCGCGCCGGCAGCTCGATCGCCAAGGCGCTGGCCGACATGCGCGAAGTAGTCTGGGAAAAAGGCCCGGTGCGCTGCGGCTTCCTGACCCGCGAGGACGGCGTCCAGGTCCCGGTCTACCACGACTCGGAAGTCGCGGCGATCGCCTTCATGCTGCAGCGTGTCCTGATCCGGCGCGGCTTCCTCGACGCCTGGGGCAACCAGGTCCCAGTACAGCAGCTGGACCGGCAGCTCGCGCTGCGCGGCCAGGGGCCTGTCCAGCACCAGCCGGAGCCCCAGCCCGTGCCAGGACCTAACGCCGGCAGCGCCGCAAAATGCCCCGAATGCGGAGCCAGGACGCTGCACAAGGTCGACGCCTGCGCGCGCTGCGCCGAATGCCACTACATCGGCAGCTGCGGCTGACGCCCTTCCTGCGCCGCTTGCCGAAACCTGAAACTGGTTCAAGGAAAGCGGCGCGCGGTCCGGCTAAGATGAATCCATCGCTCCTCCTCACTTCTCAAGGAAACAACATGGAACACAGCCTGCAACTCTCCGCGACGCTCGACCATCCGGGCGTGGAAAAAATGTTTCAGACCCTGCGCTCGGTCCCGGGCGTGCGCGCGGTCGAAGCCACGGCCGGCAGCAGCCGGGTCTATGTGCAGTTCGACGATAGCCTGACCTCGGCGCAGGAGATCCGCACCAGCGTCAGCCGCTCGGGTTTCCCGCTGCTTGCGAGCGCGCCGCACTCAGGCGGCGGGTGCTGTGGTTCGTGCGGCGGGCACTAGACCTTACAGGACCGAATAGAATTGCCCCGGCTGCGCCCTTGCGGGTGCGGCCTTTGCCGTTGCCGGAGTGCCGAAGGCGATAAAGCACACCGCTTCCTCATGGCATGCAAGGCCCAGCAATGCGCGCATCGCGGCGTGGTGCATCGCGCCTCCGCTGGCCAGGCCGCTGGCGAAGTCCAGGCACTGGGCGGCGAGCAGCATGTTCTGGATCGCGCAGCCCAGCGACACCAGCTTTTCCGCACGCGGAGGCGCTCCGGCGGCAGGATCATCGACCAGTACCGCCGCTATCAGGCAGGGAGCGTGGAAAGCGCGCTGGCGGGCGGCGGCGAGGGCCTCGTCGCCGCAATCCGGGTCGCGCTCGGCCAGCGCCGCGGCGAACACGGCGCCGAGCTCGGCGCGCTTGTGGTCCGGAATGAGGATGAAACGCCATGGCAGCAGGCGCCCATGGTCGGGGGCGCAGGCCGCCGCCTCCAGGATACGGTGCAGGTCGTCCTGGTCCGGCCCGGGCGCCGCCAGGCGCCGCGGAAGCGTGTTGCGGCGCGCGGCCAGGTGCGCAAGCAGCGCGTGGGAGGTGCGAGGGTCTTGCATAGGTTCTTCCTTTGCCTGGCGGCGACGTCGCCGCCCTCCGAGTATAGACAGCGCGGCCGGCGCCGTCCGCCCTCCCGACGATCTAGTACCGAATGCCTAGTCTCTCTAGTCCGTCGTGCCGACTGCGCCCGCCGCTTGCCGTCTTTACAATGGCGCCAGCATCGACTACGGGACCGCACCATGCATATTCAACTTCGTTTCTTCGCAAGCTTGCGCGAAGCCCTGGGCACGTCGGGCGAGCGCATCCAGGTACCGCAGCACCTCGCCACGGCCGGCGACGTGCTGGCGCTGCTGCGCCGGCGCGGGAGCCCATGGGACGCCGCGCTCGGGCCGGAGCGCGCCTACCGGATCGCCGTCGACCAGCGCATGGGCGGCCTCGCCAGCGCCATCCACGACGGCGCCGAGCTGGCGGTATTCCCGCCAGTGACGGGAGGCTAGCGATGCCGGTACGTCTCCAGCACGAAGACTTTGACCTGAACGCCGAACTGGAGCGGCTGCGTGCCGGCCGCCCGGAAATCGGCGCCGTGGTCGCTTTCGTGGGCACGGTCAGGGACTTGGGAGCCGGCGGCGTGGTCACGCTGATGGAGCTCGAGCACTACCCCGGCATGACTGAAGCGGCACTGGAAGGCATCGCCGCGCTGGCGATGCGCCGCTGGCCGGTCACGGACGTGCTGGTCGTGCACCGCATCGGCGCCCTGCAGGCACGCGAGCAGATCGTGCTGGCAGCCGTGGCGGCCCCGCACCGCAGCGACGCCTTCGCGGCCTGCGAATTCGTCATGGACTACCTGAAGACCCGCGCGCCGTTCTGGAAGAAGGAATGCGGCGCGGCCGGCACGCGCTGGGTCGAGGCGCGCGAGCAGGACGAAGCGGCGCTTGCGCGCTGGGAAGCGGCCGCCCCTGAGCGCCGCCGCGCGCTTGCCCGCCCATGAATCCAGCGCCCGCGAACCCTCCTTCCTCCGTGCTCACCCTGCATGCGCGCGCCGAGGCCGACCTGCGCCATCTGCTCCCGCGCGTCGGCCCGGTGCTGGCGGCCATGCTCATCGTGTACACGGCATGGGACTTCCTGCTGGACCCGGCACACGTCCTGCAATCCGGCATGACCCGGGTGGCGTTCGCCGCGCTGGCCGCCATCGCCTTCTGGCCCGCCGTCCCCAACTGCTCGGCGCACCAGCGGGCGGCATGGGCGCACTGGATGCTGTCCAGCGGTGTCATCCTGGCCAGCGCCCAGCTCGACGGCGGTCTGGTGCAGGGCGTGGGCGGCATCGTGATCGGCCTGTTCCTGGTGCCCTTCATCGCGAACGGCAGCGCGCACTTCGCCAAGATCGTATCGCCCCCGGCCCTGCTGTTCGTGGCGTGCAGCGCCCTTGCCTGCACCCTGCCGGAACTGCTGCGCGGCATCCTGCTGTACGCGTCGGCGCTGGCCGTGGCCTTCGTGCAGATGCACATCGCCGCCGCGCTCCGCCGCCACGCGCTGGCGGTCGAATCCAGGCTGGTCCAGGAAGCCAGCCACGACCCGCTCACCGGCATCCATAACCGCGCCTGGCTCAGCCAAGCGGCTGCGCTGGCGTTCTCGTCGTCCCGGCGCTACAGGACGGAGCTGGCCTTCGCCATGCTGGACATCGACCATTTCAAGCGCGTCAACGACACCTACGGCCATCAGACCGGCGATGAAGTCTTGAAGGCCGTGGCGCGCACCATCCAGGGCGCCCTGCGCGAGACCGATCATGCCGGCAGGTTCGGCGGCGAGGAGTTCTTCTGCATCTTCCCCCAGACGTCCGACGCCAGCGCGCGCCTTTGCGCCGAACGCATCCGGCAAGCCATCGCCGCGCTCGAAGTCCCGGCCCAGGACGGCACTGTGCGCGTCACCATCAGTATCGGCCTGGCGCGCATGCAGGACGCGCACGCCACATGGGAGGAGGTGCTGAAGCAAGCGGACGAGGCGCTCTACGCCGCCAAGCAGTCGGGCCGGAACTGTGTCAGGGTCGCCGGCGACCGCGACGGCACGGAGCCGGTGGCATTCCGGGAGGATTCCGCCCTGGTTTGACCTAGGTCAAGGACGGCGCGCGGACCGCTCCTCTATCGTGCAGTGACGTCAACGATTGCTCAGTATCATGCTTTCCATTTCTTCGGCCCGGCCATCTTTCTCTTTCCGCCGTATCGCTTGCGGCATCCTGTTCTCGCTGATCCATGCCGCGGCCGCCGCCCTGCCGCTGCCCTGGCTGGCGAACGGGCAGGAGCAGGCGCGCCAGGCGCTGCGCCTGCTGCTGGATGCCGCCTCGCACGGCCTCGACCCGGCGCACTATGACGCCGACGCATTGACGCGCAGGCTGGGCGCACTGGAAATGCTGGAGGATTCCGCCGGCACCACGGCGTTCGAGCGCGACCTTGGCGCCGCAATGGGCCGCTACCTGGCGGACCTGCATGCCGGCCGCACCGCCTCGCCCTACCGTCCCGCGTCGGGCGCCGCGGCCGCCTTCGACCCCGCCTTGCAGCTGCACCTTGCGCTGGACGCCAAGCGCCTGGCGCAGGCGGTCGACCAGGCCGCGCCGGCGATCCCCTTGTACGCCAGGGTCAGGTCGGTGCTGGCACAGTACCGGGAACTGGCGCGGCTGTATCCGGAATGGCCATCGCTGCCGCCCGCCGGCCAGGCAGGTATCGCTGCCGGCAGCGCCTACGCCGGCAGCGCGCTGCTGCGCGAACGCCTGCAGCTGCTGGGCGACCTCGGCGAGGACGACGCCCCCGACGGCGAGCAGACCTACACACCCGCGCTTGCGGCCGCGGTCCGGCGTTTCCAGTCGCGCCACGGACTGGTCGAGGACGGCGTGCTGGGCCCGGGCACCCTTGCCGCCTTGTCGGTGCCGCTCACCCACCGCGTCGCCCAGCTTAGCCTGACCCTGGAACGCCTGCGCTGGATGCCGCCGCCGCCTGACGGCCGGCTGGTGGCGGTCAACCTGCCCGCCTACCGCCTGTGGGCCTTCGACCTAGGCAGCCGCTCCTGGACGGCCCCGCTCGAAATGCGGGTCATCGTCGGCAAGGCTGCCAGGACGCCGACCCCGCTGTTCATCGGCCAGATGCGCTATCTCGAGTTCAACCCTTACTGGAATGTGCCGCGCAGCATAGAGCTTGGCGAAATCATCCCCAAGCTGGCGCGCAATCCAGCCTACCTGGAACAGCACGACATGGAGCTGGTGGGGGCCGACGGCCAGGTGCTGCCGGCGGCGGGCAGCCAAGCGCTCGCCCGCCTGCGCGCCGGCACCGCCCGCACCAGGCAGCGCCCGGGCCCGTCGAACGTGCTCGGGGAGGTCAAGTTCGCCATGCCGAACCCGATGAACATCTATCTGCATTCGACCTCCTCGAAGGAGCTGTTCGCCCGCACACGCCGCGACCTGAGCCACGGCTGCATCCGCGTGGAGCGTCCGGCGGAACTGGCGCAATTCGTACTCGCCGATCCGGAACAGTGGAGCGCGGAGCGCGTGGCCGACGCGATGCGCCCGGGACCGACTCGCACGGTGAGGCTGCGCGCACCGGTGTCGGTGGTCCTGTTCTACGCGACCGCGCTCGCAGACCGCGACGGGCGCGCCTTGTTCGCCGACGACATCTATGGACTGGACCAGCCGCTGATCCGGGCCCTGCGCGCCGATTGAGGGCCATGCGGCTTGACGCATGCGGCGGCCGATGCGATCCTAAATTGATCCACATCAATTACTGCGCAGCGGCGCTCAAAGTACAGTCCAGACGTCACTTTCACAACAGAAAGGAAGTCCATGTACAAGACAATATTGGTTCACGTCGACGAAACCGCCCGCTCGGCGCAGCGCACCGAGGTGGCAGCGGCCATGGCGCTGGCCAGCGATGCCCGGCTGATCGGCGTCGCCACGACCGGGATTCCCGCCTATCTGTTTCCCACCGACGGCATGGTGGCCGCGGGCCCCCTGGACATCGTACCGCTGGAAGAGGTGCGCAGCCAGGCAGAACGCTCGCTCGACCTGTTCGAGGCCGCGGCGCGGCGCGCGGGCGTGACCGCGGTCGAACGGCGCTGCTTGGACGAGGATGCGGGCATCGCCATCAGCCTGCAGTCGCGCTACAGCGACCTGGTTGTCATCAGCCAAGCCTCCCTCGATGAATTCCTGCCGCGCCAGCGCAGCGACTTTCCCGACTACGTGGTGCTGAACGCCGTCGGGCCGGTGCTGGTCCTCCCGGGCGCCTGGAGCGGAGCCGTTCCCGGCACGCGGGTGGTGGTGGCGTGGAATGGCAGCAAGGAAGCGGCGAGGGCAATCGCAAGCTCCCTCCCCGTCCTGCGACAGGCGCGCCAGGTCGACCTGGTCGTGTTCGATCCCGTCAGCACGCGCGGAGCGCATGGACAGGAACCGGGAGCGGACATGGCCACCTACCTGGCGCAGCATGGCCTGCGGGTCGAGGTCACCGTCACCGGGGCCGGACGCGACGAGGACAGGGCGCTGCTAGCCTTTGCCGCCGCCAAGGAGGCGGACCTGATCGTCATGGGCGCTTACGGTCGCTCGCGCTTCAGCGAGATCATGCTCGGCGGGATGACGCGCTCGCTCCTGGCGACCTCGACCATCCCGCTCTGGATGGCGCATTAAGCGGCGGGACCGCCGAGCATGGCGCACGGCTGGACCTGAGCGATGCACATCACCCAGCACCCCACCCATACGCTCGACCTGCGCGTGCGCGAGCTCGCGCAGCTGTTCAATTCGCTCGATCCCGCACCCTTCCTGAACCGCGACCTCGATCATCTGTGCGAAGCCTTCATCGAGAGCTGGGCGCTGCCGCTGCCGCTCGACAGCCACCTGCGCCTGGCGATCCATGTCGAGAATCCGGACCTGCCGCACGATGCCGGCGAGATGGTCGCTGATGCCGTGCATAACTATTACACCTACAAGATCGGACTGGTCCAAGGTGAGCTTGGGCAGCTGCTGCGCCAGGGGCGGACCAGTCTCGCGATCGGCGTCGGCTTCGTCGCGTCCTGCCTGCTGCTGGCCGAGCTGATCACCGGCCTGGTGCCCGGCCATGGCGGGAAGATTGCGCGCGAAAGCCTCACCATCATCGGCTGGGTGGCGATGTGGCGCCCGGTGCAGATCTTCCTCTACGACTGGTGGCCACTGAAGCGACGGATCAAGACCTATGAGAACCTGCGGTTCGCGCAGGTAAGCGTCGTCCCTGCCCCGGCCGCCGGCTCGGCCTCGGCGCTCGAGCATCGGCGCGGGCGAAATGTTCCTGAAAATCTGGTGCCACCGGACAAACTCTGACCGTAAGCGAAGCAGGCTGATCGGTCCTACCGAAGTTCTAGCGACCTTCACGCTGAGTGCCAATCATTGCGACGGCTCCCCAGACGCTCTGACTTTTGCTATTCATGAGGATAAGCAGCACTCAAATACCGGAGCGGAAATGCAAATTGCCGGCATTAGCCGGCAATTTGTTCATTCTGATTTGGATCAACATCCAATAGCTGGATGTGTTTAAACTGGAGGCGAGGACGGGAGTCGAACCCGTCTAGACGGCTTTGCAGGCCGCTGCATAACCGCTTTGCTACCTCGCCAGAAGATAGTGTAGATCTGCTGAGCTGGCGGGTTATGTGCCGCATCAACAGGAGAAGTGAAAGTCTTCTCGGAATTCTGGAGCGGGAGAAGAGTCTCGAACTCTCGACCTCAACCTTGGCAAGGTTGCGCTCTACCAACTGAGCTACTCCCGCTTAGGAGTACAACGTATTTTTGTAAAACCTTTGGAGCGGGAGAAGAGTCTCGAACTCTCGACCTCAACCTTGGCAAGGTTGCGCTCTACCAACTGAGCTACTCCCGCATTGGAGTCTTACTGTATTGCAGCGCCAGCCTGAACTGGAGCGGGAGAAGAGTCTCGAACTCTCGACCTCAACCTTGGCAAGGTTGCGCTCTACCAACTGAGCTACTCCCGCGTACAAGACACCGATTATCGCAGACTTTTGACATTTATTCAAGATTGCTGCCTTCTGCAATCTGGAGCGGGAGAAGAGTCTCGAACTCTCGACCTCAACCTTGGCAAGGTTGCGCTCTACCAACTGAGCTACTCCCGCTTTGTCTTTCGTCTGCTGCGATGTTGTCGCAACAGGCAGGCATTATAGAGATTCTATTCTGTACGTCAAGGATGCCACGGAACAAATTACATGGTCCCCGCTTTTTCCTTGATCAGGGGCCAGGCGCGGCGCAGGTAGTACAGCATCGACCAGACCGTCAGCACGCCGGCGATCCACAGCAGGTACTCGCCCCAGTAGTGGGTGTCGAGCGTGTCGAGCAGGCGGTCGTGGAACAGCAGCATCGGGATGGCGGTCATCTGCGCGGCGGTCTTGATCTTGCCGAGCGAGCTGACGGCCACCGATTTGCGGGCGCCGATCTCGGCCATCCATTCGCGCAGGGCCGAGATGGTGATCTCGCGGCCGATGATGATGAAGGCAATGATGGCGTTGACCCGGTCCAGCTGGACCAGCACCAGCAGCGCACCGGCCACCATCAGCTTGTCGGCCACCGGGTCGAGGAAGGCGCCGAAGGCCGAGGTCTGGTTCCAGCGGCGCGCCAGGTAGCCGTCGAACCAGTCGGTGACGGCGGCCACGATGAAGACCAGGGTCGCGGCCAGGTTGCGGTCGGCCAGCGGCAGCCAGTGGGTGGGCAGGTAGTAGACACCAACAACCAGGGGAATGAGCGCGACGCGTAACCAGGTCAGGAGGATCGGGATGTTGAAAGGCATATGGTAACGGCTGAATACCGCGAAAAGTGCTTGCGCCGCTAGTCTACATGGGTATTGCTTGTTGGACTAGGTAGCTCGTCTGTATGGGGTGGAAGGATGCGGGGTGGGTGGGCTGGCAAACCTGGGTCCCCGCCTGCGCGGGGATGACGTTTGAACGCAGCGGACTACGGACGTAGTACATGCCCACAGCTTAGAAACCGTCATCCCCGCGCAGGCGGGGACCCAGGTTAGTCGCGCAGCCGACAAATAAAAACCGGGGCATACGCCCCGGTCCCCGACATCAATGCAGCTGCCGGTAAATCTCCTCCGCCAGCGTGCTCGAGATCCCCTCCACAGTCATCAGGTCCTCCACGCTGGCGTCGATCACCCCGCGCAGCCCGCCGAAGCGCGCCAGCAGCTTCTGGCGGCGCTTGGCGCCGATGCCTTCGATCTCTTCCAGGCGCGAAGCCTGGCGGGCCTTGGCGCGCTTGGCGCGCATGCCGGTGATCGCGAAGCGGTGCGCCTCGTCGCGGATCATGGCCACCAGCATCAGCGCGGCCGATTCCTTGCCCAGCTCCTTGGGCGCGCGGCCGTCGGCGAAGATCAGGGTCTCCAGGCCCACGCGGCGGCCCTCCCCTTTCGCCACGCCGACGATCATCGAGATGTCCAGGCCCAGCTCCTCGAACACCTGGCGCGCCATCTCGACCTGGCCCTTGCCGCCGTCCACCAGCACGATGTCGGGCATCACGCCCTCGCCGTTGGCCACGCGCTCATAGCGGCGGGTGAGCACCTGGCGCATCGCGGCGTAGTCGTCGCCCGGGGTGATGCCGTTGATGTTGAAGCGGCGATATTCGCCGTTCTGCATCTGGTGGTGGTGGAACACCACGCACGAGGCCTGGGTCGCCTCGCCCGCCGTGTGGCTGATGTCGAAGCATTCGATGCGCAGGGCTTCCAGGTCCTCGTTCTCGATTTCCAGCACGTCGGCCAGGGCCGTGGTGCGGGCCTGCTGCGAACCTTGTTCCGACAGCAGCCGCGCCAGTGCGATCTCGGCGCCCTTGCAGGCCATCTCCAGCCACTGGCGGCGCTGGCCCTGCGGCTGGAACACCAGGTTGATGCGGTGCCCGCACTGCTCGGCCAGGGCCATGATCAGCTCCGGCTGGTCGAACTCGATGTTCAGGATCAGGGTGCCGGGGATGAACTGGCCCGCGTAGTGCTGGGCCAGGAAGGCGCACAGCACCTCGACCTCGATCGGGCATTCCCCGAGCGACTCGCCGACATGGGTCGGGAAGTAGGCGCGGTCGCCCAGGTGGCGTCCTCCGCGCACCATGGCCAGGTTGACGCACGCGCGGCCGCCCTGCACGGTGACGGCGATCACGTCGACGTCGGCGTCGCCGGTAGTCTCCATGCTCTGGGCGTGCAGCACCTTCGACAAGGCCTGGATCTGGTTGCGGATCGCGGCCGCCTTCTCGAACTTGAGCTCCATGGCGAAGCCCTGCATCTTCTGCTCCAGGTCCTGCAGCACCTCGGTCTGGCGCCCGCGCAGGAAGCGCGCGGCGTTGTCGACGTCGCGCTTGTAGTCCTCGGGGGCGACCAGGTTGACGCAGGGCGCGCTGCAGCGGCCGATCTGGTGCAGCAGGCAGGGACGCGTGCGGTTGCTGTAGACGCTGTCCTCGCAGGTGCGCAGCATGAACACCTTCTGCAGCAGCTGCATCGATTCCTTGGCCGCCCAGCCGCTCGGGAACGGCCCGAAGTACTGGTTCTTCTTGTCCAGCGCGCCGCGGTAGTAGGACATGCGCGGCGCGTCCCCGCCGGAGATCTTGATGTAGGGGTAGGACTTATCGTCGCGGAACAGGATGTTGTAGCGCGGCTTGAGGGTCTTGATCAGGTTGTTTTCCAGGATCAGGGCCTCGGCCTCGCTGCTGGTCACCGTCGTTTCCAGGTTCGCGATCTGCGACACCATCATCGCGATGCGCGGGCTCGACAGGGTCTTCTGGAAGTAGCTCGACACCCGTTTCTTGAGGTTGCGCGCCTTGCCGACGTAGAGCACCCCCTGGTTGGCGTCGAGATAGCGGTAGACGCCCGGCAGGTCTGGCAGCTTGGCGACCGTCGCCAGCACCTGCTCGCGCGCCGAGGCGCTGGGCTGCACGCCCTCGCTGGCGTCCTTGCTGATGGTGGCGGCCATTTCTTCCTTGCGCGCCTGCCATGCGTCGGGACGCACGCGCGGCGCCGAGGCGTCCTTGGCCTTGGCCTTGCCGGCGCGTGCGGGCTTGGCGGGGACGGCCGGCATGGCCGCGCCCGAGGCGGCCGCATAGGCGACCGGCGCTTCCGCTACTTCCTTGGATGGCGCCGGCTGCTCCGGCGGGACTGGGGGCTGTACTTCCTTGGTCACTTGCGTTCTACTCGGTTGGGGCCTGGGTCACGATCACGAAGGCGACGCCGTAGTCGGCTTCGTCGCTGATCGAGACCTGGGCGCTGAGGCGGTTGGCGCGCATGAATTCTTCCAGGGCGCCGCTGCAGACGATCATCGGCTTGCCGCTCGGGGCGTTCAGCATCTGCATCGAGCGCCAGGTCATGGGCATGCGCATGCCCAGGCCGATGGCTTTCGAGAACGCTTCCTTGGCCGAGAACCGGGTGGCCAGGAAGCGCAGGCCGCGCACGGCGTTCTTGGCGCTGCGCGCGTGGTATTTTTCCAGTTCCTGCGGGCCGAGGATCTTCTCGGCGAAGCGCGGGCCGCTGCGTGCGAGGGCGGCCTCGACACGCGAGATCTGGACGATGTCGGTGCCGATGCCGTAGATCACGTCAGGCTCCCGCTTTTCCCGCATATTGAACACCGAGGCGGGCGGCGACCATGATCGCCTTCATCTCGCGCACCGCGTTCTCCCAACCCGCGAACAGGGCGTGAGCGACGATCGCGTGGCCGATGTTCAGCTCGTGGATGTCGCGGATCGCGGCCACCGGCTGCACATTGGTGTAATGCAGGCCGTGGCCCGCGTTCACGCGCAGGCCGCGCGTGACGCCGGCGTGCACGCCCGCCTTGATGCGCTCCAGTTCGCGCAGGGCTTCCTCGCCCTCCGCTTCGGCATAGCGGCCGGTGTGCAGCTCGATCACGGTGGCGCCGACCGCGCGCGAGGCCTCGATCTGCTGTTCGTCGGCGTCGATGAAGAGCGAGACGCGGATGCCTTCCGCCTTGAGCTGCCGGACGGCCGCCTCGACTTCCTTATAGTGGCGCACCACGTCCAGGCCGCCTTCGGTGGTGACTTCCTCGCGCCGCTCCGGCACCAGGCAGACGTCCTGGGGCTTCACCTGGCAGGCGAAGTCGATCATCTCGCGCGTCACCGCCGCTTCCAGGTTCATGCGGGTGGCCAGCTGCGGGCGCAGGGCCAGCACGTCGGCGTCCTTGATGTGGCGGCGGTCCTCGCGCAGGTGCAGGGTGATCAGGTCGGCGCCCGCCTGCTCGGCCAGCAGCGCGGCGCGGATCGGGTCCGGATACACGGTGCCGCGGGCATTGCGCACGGTGGCGATGTGGTCGATGTTCACGCCCAGGTCGATTACCGGGCCGGCGGGGTGCAGGAAGCTCATAGTATTGTTTATAACTGCATCAAATCGATCAAAATCTGGCGCGTATTGAGCGGCTGCCCGCCCAGGTGGTGCGCCAGCAGGAAGCGCATCAGCTGCTTGCTTTGCGCCTGGGTGGCCGGGTCCTCGTAGTCTTCGCGCTCCATGTCGAGCAGGCATTTTCCGCTCACCACGGGCCAGACGTCGCTGACAAGCGCGGAGCGCGGACCGCGTTCGGGGTCGATCACGTAGCTTCCGGCCGGCTCGACCGGCGCGCGCGTGGTCGTGCAACGGCCCAGGTCGGCGGCGACGCCAGTTTCCTTAAGTAAGGCCCTTTCGAACTTTCGCAAGACGATTTGCGCGGGTTCGCCGTGGGCCAGCTGGTTCAGGGTAGAAACGTAGTGGTCGAACAGGGCCGGATGCTTGTCGTCGCGCGCCAGCAGCTTGACCAATAGTTCGTTCAGGTAGAAGCCGCACAGCAGCGCGGTCTTTTCCAGGGGCAGCATGCCGCCCACCCATTCGGCGTCGATCAGGGTGCGCAGCTCGGACTTGCCGCTGAAGGAGACCGAGAGCGGCTGGAAGGTCTGCAGGACGCCGCGCAGCTTCGACAGCGGGCGTTTGGCGCCCTTGGCCACCAGGCCCACGCGGCCGTGGTCGCGCGTGAACATGTCGACGATGAGGCTGGTTTCCTTGTAGGGATAGCTGTGAAGCACGAAGCCGGGCTGGCCCGCCACCCTGCCCTCGCGCACCGGGGTGCGCGGCTTGATGCGCCGGTCCGGCTGCTGGGCGGTCTGTGCCGCAGGCTGTCCTGCGGGCACAGGTGCGTCCGCCGCGGGCGGCGCCATCAGTTCGTGCGCGTCGTCGAGGTCGTCGTTGGTGGGCATGGGTGCGTGGCGGTCCCCCTGCGGCGCTTACTCGTAGCCGTAGGCGCGCAGGCCCGCTTCGTTGTCGGCCCAGCCGGACTTGACCTTGACCCAGATCTCCAGGTACACGGGGCCGCCGAACAGCTTTTCCATGTCCAGGCGCGACTGGGTCGAGATCTCCTTCAGGCGGGCGCCCTTGTTACCGATGATCATGGACTTGTGCGTGTCGCGCTCGACCAGGATGGCGGCGAAGATGCGGCGCAGGTTGCCTTCCTGCTCGAACTGTTCGATCAGGACCGTGCTGGTATAGGGCAGCTCGTCGCCCAGCAGGCGGAACACCTTTTCGCGCACGATCTCGGCGGCCAGGAATTTCTCGCTGCGGTCGGTGATGTCGTCCGGCCCGAAGATCGGCTCGTTCTCCGGCAGGTGGCGCTTGATCTCGTTTTCGAGGGCGTCGACCTGGAAGCGCAGCTTGGCCGAGACCGGCACCACGGCGGCGAAGTCGCGCAGCGCCGCGATCTTCTGCGCGAAGGGCATCAGCACCGCCTTGTCCTTGATGCGGTCGGACTTGTTGATCACCAGGACCACCGGCACGTTCTTCGGCAGGAGGTTCAGCACCTGCTCGTCGGCCGGGCCGAAGGTGCCGGCTTCGACCAGGAACAGGATCACGTCGGACGAAGTCAGCGTGTTCGAGACGGTCTTGTTGAGCGTCTTGTTCAGGGCGTTGGCATGGCGGGTCTGGAAGCCCGGGGTGTCGACGTAGATGTACTGGGCGTCGTCGCGGGTCTGGATGCCGGTGATGCGGTGGCGCGTGGTCTGCGCCTTGCGCGAGGTGATCGACACCTTGGCGCCGATCAGCACGTTCATCAGGGTCGACTTGCCGACGTTGGGGCGGCCGACGATGGCGATGTAGCCACAGCGGAAAGCTTCTTGGGTGCTGCTCATGAGGTGGTTCCTGGTTGTTCTGGTGGCGCCGCGGCTTGCGCCGGGCTGTCGCTCTGGACGGTCGCGATGCCCGCCAGCTTGAGCTGGGCGGCGCGGGGTTTGGTCTTGCGGCCGCCGGCCGGCTTGTTCAGGGCCTGCTGGGCGACTTCGAGGGCGAGGCGCGCGGCGGCCTGCTCGCCGGCGCGGCGGCTGCCGCCGCGGCCGAAGACCTGGATGTTCAGCTTGGGCACCAGGCATTCGACTTCGAATTCCTGGCTGTGGGCGGCGCCATGGGTGGCGACCACGTTATAGGTCGGCAGCGAGATCTTCTTGCTCTGCAAAAATTCCTGCAGCAGGGTCTTGGCGTCCTTGCCCAGGGTGGACGGATCGACCGTTTCCAGCAGCGGAATGTAGAAGGCGCGGATCACGTCGCGCGCGGCGTCGAAGCCGGTATCGAGGAAGATCGCGCCCAGCAGCGCTTCCAGGGTGTCGGCCAGGATCGATGGGCGGCGGAAGCCGCCCGACTTGAGCTCGCCCTCGCCCAGGCGCAGGAACTGCGACAGTTCCAGTTTCTGGGCGATCTCGAACAGCGCCTGCTGCTTGACGAGGTTGGCGCGCAGGCGCGACAAATCGCCTTCGTCGAGGGTGGTGAAGCGTTCGTACAGGATCGATGCCACGACGCAGTTCAGGATCGAGTCGCCCAGGAATTCCAGGCGCTCGTTATGCAAACTGCTGTGGCTACGGTGGGTCAGGGCTTGCTGAAGCAGCCCGGCATCCCGAAACGTATACCCCAAGCGTGTTTGCAATAACTGAAGATTCATTGTCGATGCCGTCTCTCGCCCGGCCTGCGCCGGGTCCTTTCGTGTTTTTACTGGGGCGCGTCGGCTGCCGCCGCCACGCCGCTTGGGTCGGTGGTCCCGGCGAAGTCGATCACGAGGCTGACATTGCCCGCCAGCGGCACCCGCTTTTCGTAGGCAAAGCTGACTTCCGGCTCGCCGCCGTCGCGCGTGATCACCAGGTCGCGGCCGCGCACGGCGTCGACGTCATTGATGCCGGCGTTGCGGTCGAAGGCCGCCTGCATCTCGCGCACCGTGCCGCCCGCTTCCTTGGCCTTGACGATGGCGTCCTTGACCGCGTTGTATTCAAGATAAGCCGGGATCAACTTGAGGGCGAAGACCGCCACGATGCCGATCACGACCAGTACCAGGATCAGGCCGGTCAGGGACACGCCCCGCTCGGCGCCCACGACATACTGCTTGCTGCTTACCTTGCTTACCTGCATGTTTGCGCTCCCCGCGTCAACGGATGCCGCCAACCCGGCTCGGCTGGCTGAAGTTCATCCAAACGACGATCGCCTTGCCAACGATGTTCTTGTCAGGAACGAAGCCCCAGTAGCGGCTGTCCTGGCTGTTGTCTCGGTTATCGCCCAACATCAAATAGTTGCCTTCCGGTACGATACAGGTAAATTTATCGTAGGAATAGTCACAGGCTTCGCGATGCGGGAAGTTCTCGACATTGCCGAGATCGAGCGTAGGCCGGTTTTCGGTGTTCAGGATGCGGTGCGCGGTCTCGCCTTCCTTGCCCGGGAGCTTTTCCACCAATTGCTTGTGGTAGACCGGGTGCTGGTCGTCCAGGTAGTCGTCCAGCGGCGTGTACTCGACCGGCTTGCCGTTCACCGTCAAGCGCTTGTTCTCGTAGGTGATTTTATCACCCGGCACGCCAACGACGCGTTTGATGTAATCCTGGCTCATGTCCTTCGGATACTTGAACACCATCACGTCGCCACGCTGGGGATCATTGATCTGGATAATCTTCTTGTTAATGATCGGCAGGCGGATGCCATAGGTGTACTTGTTCACCAGGATGAAGTCGCCCACCAGCAGGGTCGGCACCATCGACGAGGACGGGATCTTGAACGGCTCCCACAGGAAAGAGCGCAGCACGAAGACCAGGGCGATCACCGGGAAGAAGCTGCCCGAGTACTCGATCCAGGTCGGCTGGCGCAGGATGCCCTGCTCGATCGCGTGGCGGCTGCCGTTGCTGTCGACCTTGATGCCGTCCGCCACCAGCTTGGCGGTGCGGGCATCGTATTCGGCCAGGGCGGCGTCAGCCTTGCGGCGGCGCTGCTTGGCCAGGTAGAACACATCCAGGCACCAGATAACGCCCGTGATGACCATCGCGACGAACAGGATCAGGGCAAAGTTGCCCAGGATGGGTTGCAGGTTCATTATTTTTCTTCCACCTGGAGAATGGCAAGGAAGGCTTCCTGCGGAATCTCCACGGAACCGACCTGTTTCATGCGTTTCTTACCGGCCTTCTGCTTCTCGAGCAGTTTCTTCTTGCGGCTGACGTCGCCGCCGTAGCACTTGGCCAGCACGTTCTTGCGCAGCGCCTTGACGTTCTCGCGCGAGATGATGGTGGCGCCGATCGCGGCCTGGATCGCGACGTCGAACATCTGGCGCGGGATCAGTTCGCGCATCTTGGCGGCCACCTGGCGGCCGCGGTAAGGCGCGTTGGCGCGGTGCACGATGATCGCCAGCGCATCGACCTTCTCGCTGTTGATCAGCATGTCGACCTTGACCACGTCGGCGGCGCGGTTTTCCTTGAACTCGTAGTCCATCGAGGCGTAGCCGCGCGAGGTCGACTTCAGGCGGTCGAAGAAGTCCAGCACGATCTCGGCCATCGGGATCTCGTAGTGCAGCTTGACCTGGCGGCCGTGGTAGGCCATATCCATCTGCACGCCGCGCTTGCCGTTACACAGGGTCATCACCGAGCCCACGTATTCCTGGGGCATGTACAGGTTGACGTCGACGATCGGTTCGCGCACTTCGTTGATCTTGGACGGCTCCGGCATCTTGGACGGGTTGTCGACGCGCACGATCGAGCCGTCGCGCATCTCGACCTCGTAAACCACGGTCGGGGCGGTGGTGATCAGGTCCATGTCGAACTCGCGCTCGAGGCGTTCCTGCACGATCTCCATGTGCAGCAGGCCCAGGAAGCCGCAGCGGAAGCCGAAGCCCAGCGCCTGCGAGACTTCCGGCTCGTACATCAGGGCGGCGTCGTTCAGCTTCAGCTTTTCGAGCGAGTCGCGCAGCGCGTCGTACTGGTTGGCCTCGACCGGGAACAGGCCGGCGAAGACCTGGGGCTGGACTTCCTTGAAGCCCGGCAGCGGCGCGGGCGCCGGCTTGCTCGCCAGGGTCACGGTGTCGCCCACCTTGGCGGCGGTCAGTTCCTTGATGCCGGCGATGATGAAGCCCACCTGGCCGGCCGACAGTTCCGGCAGCGAGACCGAGCGCGGGGTGAACACGCCGATGTTCTCGACCAGGTTCACGGAACCGGTCGCCATCAGCAGGATCTTGTCCTTCGGACGCAGGGTGCCGTTGACCACGCGCACCAGCATCACGACGCCCACATAGGGGTCATACCAGGAGTCGACGATCAGGGCCTGCAGCGGCGCGTCCGGGTCGCCCTTGGGAGGCGGCACCTTGGCGATCAGGGTCTCGAGCACGTCTTCCACGCCCAGGCCGGTCTTGGCCGAGCAGGTGGTGGCGTCGGACGCGTCGATGCCGATCACGTCCTCGATTTCCTTCTTGGCGTTGTCCGGGTCGGCGTGCGGCAGGTCGATCTTGTTCAGGATCGGCACCACTTCAACGCCCAGGTCGAGCGCGGTGTAGCAGTTGGCCACGGTCTGGGCTTCCACGCCCTGGCTGGCGTCGACCACCAGCAGCGCGCCTTCGCAGGCCGACAGCGAGCGCGAGACTTCGTAGCTGAAGTCGACGTGGCCGGGGGTGTCGATCAGGTTCAGGTTGTAGGTCTGGCCGTCGCGCGCCTTGTACTGCAGCGCCGCGGTCTGGGCCTTGATGGTGATGCCGCGCTCGCGTTCCAGGTCCATCGAGTCGAGCACCTGCGCGTCCATCTCGCGCTCCGACAGGCCACCGCACAGCTGGATGATGCGGTCCGCCAGGGTCGATTTGCCGTGGTCGATGTGGGCGATGATGGAAAAGTTACGTATGTTGTTCATTAACAAAGCTCAAAACCAAAAGGGCCGCACAAGGCCGGCATCCGGGCGCTGCCATCAAGCAGCGGAATAGGAAAAAAGCGCCGCGTCGGGGCCGGTTCGGTCCCCAGGCGAGCGCCTGATCGAAAGCGGGAAAAGCAGTTCTCACATGGGCAGAAGCTTTCCGACCCGGCATTTTACCGGATTTCGAGGCAGAAAGCCCGGTTTCCGGGGCGCTGACGGGGATATCTGCGGGCCGAAACCCATGAAACAAGGCGTAGGGTTGGCGGCTTTGCCGCCGACGCGGTGATAGGTGGCGGCTTCGATACCGCGCCGGATGATCTCGCCGGCAGCCATCACCGCGTCGGCGGTGCAGCCGCCGACCCTACGCCTCGGCGATCTGCGCGGCAATATAGGCTTCGACCTTCTCCCGATCGAGAAAGTAATGGCAGAGTTCTTCGCCGTCCGGATCGCCGTACAGCACCGGCACCAGCTCGTCGAAGCGGGCTTCCAGCGCCGGGTCGGCATCCACGTCGAGCACGGTGATCGCGAACGGCCGCCCGGGCTGCTCCAGGGCCTTGAGGGCCGCCAGCATGTCCTCGCACAAATGGCACCAGACCCGGGAGTACAGGGTGAACGGAATCGCCTCCATCACTGGCGCGGTTTGATCACGAGGAACTGGGTGACGGTGTCGCGCCGCACCAGCAGGGCCACCTGTTTCTTGGGATCGAGCTTGCCGACCAGGGCGTTGAACTGGGCTTCGCTCGTCACCGGTGTGTTGTTCACCTGCAGGATGACGTCGCCCGGGCGGATGCCGGCGGTGGCGGCATTGCCCTGCGCCTCCTCGACCAGCACCCCGCCTTCGACACCGAGCTCACGGTGCTGCTCGGCGCTGAGGCCGGACACGTTCAGGCCCAGGGCGTTCGGCGCGGCGCCCGGCGCCAGCTTCTTGGGCGCGGGGCGCGCCGGCGCCGATTTCTCGTCCTGCAGTTCGACGATGGTGACCGGCACCTCGAGCTGGGCGCCGCGGCGCCACACGGTGACGGTGGCGCGGCTGCCGACTTTCGACGCGCCCACCAGGCGCGGCAGGTCGCGCGTGGTCTCGATCGGCTGGCCGTTGAACTTGAGGATGATGTCGCCGACCTTGATGCCGCCCTTCTCCGCCGGACCGCCCTGCTCGACCATCGACACCTCGGCGCCGCGCGCCTTGCCCAGGCCGAGCGACTCGGCGACGTCGCGCGTGACTTCGCTGATCTGCACGCCCAGGCGGCCGCGGGTGACGCGCCCGGTCTTCTTGAGCTGGTCGGCCACACGCATCACCTCGTCGATCGGCACGGCGAAGGAAATGCCGTTATACGCGCCGGACAGGGTCGCGATCTGCGAATTGATGCCGATCACCTCGCCGCGCATGTTGATCAAGGGGCCGCCCGAATTGCCCGGGTTGACCGCCACGTCGCTCTGGATCAGGGGCAGGTATTCGCCCGTGTCACGCGACTTGGCCGAGATGATGCCGGCCGTGACGGTGTTGTCGAGGTTGAAGGGCGAGCCGATCGCCACCACCCATTCGCCGACCCGGATCTTGCTCGAGTCGCCGGTGCGCAGGTAAGGCAGGTTGCCGGCGGCCAGCTTGAGCAGGGCCACGTCGGAACGGCGGTCGGCGCCCAGCACCTTGGCCTTGAATTCGCGCCGGTCGTTGAGGGTGACGGTGACTTCGTCGGCGCCTTCGACCACGTGGGCATTGGTCAGCACGAAGCCGTCGTCCGAGATGATGAAGCCGGAGCCGACGCCGCGCTGGACTTCCTGCTCCTCGGGCGCCTGCTGGGGCCCGCGGCGGCCGCCGCCACGGGGAATCTGGCCGCCGAAGAAGCGGCGCAGGAATTCCTGCATCTCCTCCTCGCCCGGCACCCCGCCGCCGGCGCGCACGCGCTCGGTGGTGCGGATGTTGACCACGGCCGGGCTGACCTTGTCGACCAGGTCGGTGAAGTCCGGCAGCCCGGTGACCACCGGGGTCGGGACTGGCGCGGCGCCGGTGGCGTGGGCCGGCAGTGTGGCAAGGAAGGAGGAGCCGGACACGAGCAGTGCCGACAGGATCAGGGTGGCGGTTTTGCTGGGCATGGAGCGTCGATGGACAGGGCTGAGATTGACTGAATGGTAAGGCAAAAACGGCGCTTTGTCGCGGCGCGCGGTAGGGTTGGCGGCTATGCCGCCGACGCGGGGATGGCTGGCGGAAATGAGCCCGGGTGCCCCCCCGATAAACGCAGCGCGGATCGTAGGGTAGACGGGTCTCCCGCCCACGCGGCGATCGTTACCGTCTACGATGCCGTGCGCGGTCCGGCGGACGATTGTTGGACGCGTGGACGTTTGTAATTCAGGCCGCTGGCCTGAATTACCCCGTCCACCCTACGGATGAATTGTGGCTAACTATCCCCGCGTCGGCGGAAAACCCGCCGCCCCTACGACGACGCGGGATTCGACAGCACAGGTGCGGATATGGCTTCTGTGGCATCCCCGGCCGCCACCGCCCGCTTCACGGGCATGGGCTCATCCGCCAGCCTGCTGGCCAGCCGTGCCGAGAACGCCGGCGACAAATCGGGCACCGGCTGCGCGCGCAGCACGTCGCCGATGCGGTGGTACAGGTCCCAGGCTTCGCGCCCACCGGGCTCGTGCAGGGCGGCGACCGCCAGCTCCACGTCGGCCTCGGGCAGTTCGCCGTCGCCCAGGGCGGAGATGTGTTCGCGGATTTTTTTGTCGGTGTCCATCGGTGTGTCGCTGTCGGTATGTTCAAGATGTGCTGCGTTTGTGTACGATCTCGCTACCTAGCGACGTTTGTCAACCGGGAAATCGAGCAAGGGGCGCAATTTCTCGGCGATGACTTCGCGCGCGCGGAAGATCCGGCTGCGCACGGTACCTATGGGACACGCCATCACTTCGGAAATTTCCTCGTAGCTCAGTCCTTCGATTTCCCGCAGAATGATTGCTGTGCGCAACTCCAGTGGCAGTGCTTCCATCGCGGCATTGACCGTGTGAGCGATCTGCTTGCTGGCGAGCACCGATTCCGGTGTGTTGATGTCGCGCAGGCTCTCTGCGTCGTCGAACCCTTCGGCACGCTCGGCATCCGTCTCTGTCGAGGTCGGCGCCCTACGGCCCTGGGTTACAACAAAGTTTTTTGCAGTGTTGATTCCTATTCGGTAAAGCCAGGTATAGAAGGCCGACTCGCCGCGAAAATGGCGCAGCGCCCGGAACGCCTTGATGAAGGTTTCCTGCACCACGTCTTCCGCTTCTGCCGGGTCGTGCACTAGGCGCGACACCAGCCGCATCAGGCGGCGCTGGTACTTGGCCACAAGGAGGTCGAACGCCTGCCGGTCCCCGGCCTGGACGCGCTCCACCAGCAGCTGATCACACTCGCGTTCTGTCGTCACGGCCCCTGCCCCATCGGCTGCAGCCGGCCCCCTTGCTTAAGAGTTGGCCCACTGCAATAAGTTCAAAGTATTTTTGCGCTGACTCCGGCACCCAAGGCGCGCAGTGCGACCGCCAGTTCGCGGTAGGCGCCGGGGGCCATGCTGTCCGGCAGCAGCACGAGGCGCCGCACGGCGCCGGTGTCGTCGGCGCGCAGGCGCAGCAGCATGCAGCAAGGCCAGACCGTGGCCCCGGGCAACACGGTCGCGGACACCGTGGTCGTCAACGGCGAGCGCGTATTCCGTTGTACCGTCAGGCGTACTCTCCCGACTCCAGAAAAATCAATCCGGCGCAGGTCCGCGCCGCCGGCGCGCCAGGCATGGCCGACGGCGCATCCGGCGAGCAACAAGGGCAGCCAGGCAGGTGCCGCAAAACGCGCGGGCAGCACGAAGCACACGGCGAAGGAAGCCGCGAGCAGGGACGCGCAGAAGGCAGCCTGAAGCACGCGCAGGCGGCGCGACGGCGCGACGACGGCTGTCACCGTAATCGGCATGGGGTAAGGAGGGAAAACAGCGCCCGCTGAGCACAGGCCGGGATGGCCAGGACGGGATAAGGCAGGCGCCCATCCCCTTAGATAGGGATGGGCGTTTTTTAGTTCAGCTTAGACTTTAGCGAACACGAGGGTACCGTTGGTACCGCCGAAACCGAACGAGTTCTTGACCGCGTAGTCGATCTTCATCTCGCGCGCCTTGTTGGCGCAGAAGTCCAGGTCGCATTCCGGATCCTGGTTGAAGATGTTGATCGTCGGCGGCGAGATCTGGTTGTGGATGGCCAGCACGGTGAACACCGATTCCAGGCCGCCCGCACCACCCAGCAGGTGGCCGGTCATCGACTTGGTCGAGTTCACGACCAGGCGATTGGCATGGTCGCCGAAGACGCGCTTGATGCCGCGCACTTCCGCCACGTCGCCGGCCGGGGTCGAGGTGCCGTGCGCGTTGACGTACTGGACCTGGTCCGTGTTCAACTCGGCGTTCTTCAGGGCTGCAACCATGCAACGGGCCGCACCACTGCCATCCTCGACCGGCGAGGTGATGTGGTTGGCGTCCGCGCTCATGCCGAAGCCGATGACTTCAGCATAGATCCTGGCGCCGCGCTTGACGGCGTGCTCGTACTCTTCCAGCACCATGACGCCGGCGCCTTCGCCCAGTACGAAGCCGTCGCGGTCCTTGTCCCAGGGACGGGATGCGGTGGTCGGATCGTCGTTGCGGGTCGACAGCGCGCGCGCCGAGGCGAAGCCGCCCAGGCCCAGCGGCGAGACGGTCGATTCGGCGCCGCCGGCGACCATCACGTCGGCATCGCCGTACTCGATCAGGCGCGCCGCCGCGCCGATGCAGTGCAGGCCGGTGGTGCAGGCCGTCACGATGGCCAGGTTCGGGCCGCGCAGGCCGAATTTGATCGAGAGATCGCCCGAGATCATGTTGATGATCGAGGCCGGCACGAAGAACGGCGAGATGCGGCGCGGGCCGCGGGCCGTGTACTCTTCCTTGGTTGCTTCGATCATCGGCAGGCCGCCGATACCCGAACCGATGGTCACGCCGATACGGTCCGCGTTCTCTTCGGTGATTTCCAGGCCCGAATCCTGCAGGGCCTGGATGCCGGCCGCCATGCCGTAATGGATAAAGCTATCCATATGGCGGCCTTCCTTGCCCGGCAGGTAGTCTTCGACGTTGAAGTTCTTCACTTCGCCGGCAAAGTGGGTCGTGAACGGCGTCGCGTCGAACTTGGTGATGTTGGCAATGCCCGACTTACCTGCCAGGGCCGCGCTCCACGCCTCGGCAATGGTGTTGCCGATCGGTGAAATACAGCCCAGGCCAGTAACGACGACACGGCGGTTGCGTGAACGGCTCAAGCGATTCTCCCAAAAACTTTAAAGCAGCTTAGGCCTTGACGTGCGCGGTTGCGTAGTCGATTGCCTGCTTGACGGTGGTGATCTTCTCAGCCTGTTCGTCAGGGATTTCCATTTCGAACTCGTCTTCCAGTGCCATCACCAGTTCCACGGTGTCCAGCGAGTCAGCGCCGAGGTCGTCAACGAACGAGGATTCGATTTTGATGTCTGCTTCGGCAACGCCCAGTTGCTCAGCGACGATTTTTTTAACGCGTTGTTCGATATCCGACATGTTTTGGCTCCATTAAGGTATGTGTTGCGGAAAGTGCGCGCATTTTATCAGGTTTGCGCCTTGAAAAACTATTTTCGGCGATTGCTGCTAATTCGTCCGAATTTCCTGCTAAAAGATGGGATTGGACCGGCTTTTTACAAGCGATTCTTAAAGCCGGTCATTATCCCATCAGTTCATGAACATGCCGCCGTTCACGTGCAGCTCGGTGCCGGTGATATAAGCGGCTTGCGGACCGGCCAGGAAGGCCACGGCGTGCGCGATGTCTTCCGGCTTGCCCAGGCGGCCCAGCGGGATCTGGCCCAGCAGCGCGGCGTGCTGGTCGTCGCCCAGCGCCTTGGTCATGTCGGTGTCGATGAAGCCCGGCGCCACGCAGTTGACGGTGATGTTGCGGCTGCCGATCTCGCGCGCAAGGGCGCGGGTCATGCCGGCCACGCCGGCCTTGGCGGCGGCGTAGTTCATCTGGCCCGGGTTGCCCGAGGCGCCCACCACCGAGGTGATGTTGATGATGCGGCCGTGCTTGGCCTTCATCATCCCGCGCAGCACCAGGCGCGACAGGCGGCCGACCGAAGTCAGGTTGGTGGCGACCACGCTGTCCCACTCCTCGTCCTTCATGCGCATGGCCAGGTTGTCCTGGGTGATGCCGGCGTTGTTGACCAGGATGGACAGGCTGCCGAAGCCCTTCTGTACTTCATCCACCACTTCGCCGCAGCGGGCGGCGTCGGTGACGTTCAGGACCACGCCCTTGCCGCCGAATTCGCTCAGGTATTCGGTGATGGCCTGCGCGCCGGCTTCGGTGGTGGCGGTGCCGACCACTTTCGCGCCCTGGCGCGCCAGCTCGAGCGCGATGGCCTTGCCGATGCCGCGCGATGCGCCGGTGACGAGGGCGACTTGGTTTTCCAGATTCATCTCTTCATCCTCTTCTTATGAATTAATCTTCAGCCCTGCTGCACCAGCGCCAGCACGCGCTCGAGCGAAGCCTGGTCGACCAGGGCTTCACCGACGAGCACCGGGTCGATGCGCTTGGCCATGCCGATCAGGGTCTTGCTCGGGGCGCATTCGATCACTTGCGTGACACCGTCAAGCGCCATCTTCTGCATGGTCTCGACCCAGCGCACCGGGCCGGCGGCCTGGCGCACCAGGGCGTCCTTGATCTGTTCCGGATCGTTCAGGACGGCCACGTCGACGTTGTTGATGACGGCGATCTGCGGCGCGGCGAAGCTGAGCTTGGCCATGTAGTCGCGCAGGCGGTCCGAGGCGGGCTTGAGCAGCGACGAGTGGAAAGGCGCCGACACCGCCAGCTTCATGGCGCGCTTGGCGCCCTTGGCCTTGGCGAGCTCGCAGGCGCGCTCGACGGCCGCGGTATGGCCGGCGATGACGATCTGGGTCGGCTCGTTGAAGTTCACGGCCTCGACCACTTCGCCCTGGGCGGCGTCGGCGCAGACTGCGCGCACGTCCTCGGCCTGCAGGCCGAGGATGACGGCCATGCCGCCCTGCCCGACCGGCACCGCGTCCTGCATCGATTGCGCGCGGAAGCGCACCAGCGGCACGGCGTCCTTGAACGGGATCACGCCCGCGGCGACCAGGGCCGAGTACTCGCCCAGGCTATGGCCGGCCACCACCGATGGCGCCGGGCCGCCGGCCGCGATCCAGGCGCGGTAGACGGCGACGGCGGCGGTCAGCATGACCGGCTGGGTGTTGGTGGTGAGGTCGAGGTCTTCCTTCGGACCTTCGGCGATCAGGCGGGCCAGGTCGAAGCCCAGGGCATCGGATGCCTCGGCGACGGTCTGCTCGACCACCGGGTTGCCGGCGAAGCCGTTCAGCATGCCGACGGCCTGGGCGCCCTGGCCCGTGAACAGGAATGCGAATTTGCTCATCTTGTTATTGTCCTTGTTGGGTTGTTCCGAATCGCGCAGCGCAGTGGCCTGGTTACATGCGCACCAGGGCCGCGCCCCAGGTGAAGCCGCCGCCCACGCCTTCCATCAGCACGTTCTGGCCCTTCTTGATGCGGCCGTCGCGCACGGCCTGGTCCAGCGCCAGCGGGATCGAGGCGGCCGAGGTGTTGCCGTGCTCGCCGACGGTCACGACCATCTTCTCGATCGGGAGATCGAGCTTCTTGGCGGTGCCCTTCATGATGCGCAGGTTGGCCTGGTGCGGCACCAGCCAGTCGATGTCGGAAGGACGCATCTGCGCCATGCCGAGCACCTCGTGCGCCACTTCCTCGAGCACGGTGACGGCCAGCTTGAACACCGCCGGGCCGTCCATGTAGAGGAAGCCGCTGCCGGCGATCGCGCCCTGGGCCAGGTTGCCCGGGACCGACAGGATGTGCGAGTGGCGGCCGTCGGCGTGCAGCTTGGAGGCCAGCACGCCCGGCTCGCTGGAAGCTTCCATGACGATGGCGCCGGCGCCGTCGCCGAACAGCACGCAGGTGGTGCGGTCCGAGAAGTCGAGGATGCGCGAGAAGATCTCGGCGCCGATCACCAGCACGGTCTTGTGCATGCCCGAGCGGATGAAGGCGTCGGCGGTCGAGACCGCGTAGACGAAGCCGCTGCACACGGCCTGCACGTCGAAGGCGGCGCTGTTGTTCTCCATGCCCAGCTTCTGCTGCACGATGCAGGCGGTGCTCGGGAAGCTGCCGTGGAAGTCGGGGGTGGAGCTGGCGACGATCACCAGGTCGATGTCGGACGGCTGCTTGCCGGCCATCTCGAGCGCCTTGCGCGCGGCCTTGACGGCCAGGTCGGACGAGTTCTCGGTGGCGTCCGCATAGTGGCGCGCCTCGATGCCGCTGCGGGTCACGATCCACTCGTGCGAGGTCTCGATGCCCTTCTCGGCCAGCTGGGCCGCGAGTTCGTCGTTGGTCACGCGCTTGGCCGGCAGGTAGCTGCCGGTGCCGGTGATTTTGCTATATACAGTCATTGCTCCACCATCCTGCTAATTGATTGAGCGAGGCCGAATCAAGCCTGGCGCTCGGGGTCCGGAGACGGCATCAGTTCGGCGATCAGGGCCGACAGCTGCTCTTGTACATTGTGGGCAGCGGCCTCGTAAGCACGCTTGAGCGCCCATTCGAAAGCATAGGCGTTGGCGCCGCCATGGCTCTTGAACACCAGGCCTTTCAGGCCCAGCAGCCCGGCGCCGTTATAGCGCTCGGGATTCAGTTTCTTGAGGGCGCCGCGCGCCAGCAGCGCGCCCGCCATCGACAACACGCTTTGCTTGAACACCGACTTGACGAAGCGCGACAGGCCTTCGGCCGCCTTCAGGGTGACGTTGCCGACGAAGCCGTCGCACACCACCACGTCGACCGTACCCTTGAAGATGTCGTTGCCTTCGACATTGCCGAAGAAATTGAGTTTACCGCGCTCGTGGTCGGCGCGCAGCAAGAGTCCGGTTGCCTTGACCACGTCGTTGCCCTTGATGTCCTCGGTGCCCACGTTGAGCAGGCCGATGGTGGGGCGCTCGATGCCTTCGATGGCCGAGCACAGCACCGAGCCCATGATGGCGAACTGGTGCAGGTGGTCGGGGCCGCAATCGACGTTGGCGCCGAGGTCGAGCATGTAGGTGGGGCCGTTCTTTTCGTTCGGCATGATCGAGCAGATCGCCGGGCGGTCGACGCCGGCCATGGTCTTGAGCACATAGCGCGAAACGGCCATCAGGGCGCCGGTGTTGCCGGCCGAGACGCAGGCGGTGGCGCTGCCGTCCTTGACCAGTTCGATGGCGACGCGCATCGACGAGTCCTTCTTGCGGCGCAGGGCCACTTCGACCGGGTCGTCCATGGCCACCACTTCGGTCGCGTTCTTGATCGAGATGCGCGGATGGGTCTCCGCGCGGCATTTCTTGAGTTCGGCGCGCAGCACCTCTTCTGCGCCGACCAGGATCAGTTCGGCGTCAGCTTGCTTTTTTAGAAAGGAAAGGGCTGCCGGAATAGTAACTGAGGGGCCGTGATCGCCGCCCATGCAGTCAATGGAAATTTTAATTGTCATTTGTCGGGAAGTTGCCGCAAGTTACGCACAGCGGGCGGCAAGATGGGATCGGGGCGTGGCGCAAGGCCGGCCGGAGTCCGCGCGAGTGTAAATGACGGTGTGCAAGCTTGAATTGCAGCCGAACACGGGGTAACACGCAAAGAAAAAGCGGCGCCACGAAGTTAACCTACGTTGCACCGCTTTCATGGTACTGAAAGACAAGACGGCGATTACTCGTCGTTCTTGGTCTTCAGGACTTTGCGACCACGGTAGAAGCCGTTCGGGCTGATGTGGTGACGCAGGTGGGTCTCGCCGGTGGTCGGCTCGACTGCCAGGTTCGGCGCGGTCAGGAAATCGTGCGAACGGTGCATGCCGCGCTTCGAAGGGGACTTCTTATTCTGTTGAACTGCCATGATGACTCCTAATACATAAGTTCTAAAATTCTAACACATTCGACTTGCAAATACATGCGCATCGAGTATCCCACCGGCAATTCTTAGAATGATGCTCCATGAATGCCGACATGTTTTAACGCTGCCTACATCTACTGCCTACTGCCATACTCGACTGCTGCACGCGTTTGACACGTTCTTTGCGTACTACCGTCTTGGACTGCCACTGCGGTACTACAAATTTTGTACTGATTACTCTGACTTGAGATTCTTGAGGCCGGCGAACGGCGAAACCTTGTCGGTCTTCAGGCTGTCCAGGAGCTTGGTGTCCGGACAGACATCGTGTTTCGGTGCCTGCGGCAGGGCCAGCAGGGCTTCGTCCTCGAGCAGCTCGCGGATGTCGCAGGCATGGCTGCCGACGATCACGTCGATGCTCTCGTCGTCGAGGATTTCCTCGATCTGGTCGGCTTCCTCGTCGTCCTTGCCGAGCACCAGCATGGTGGACGAATCGATTTCATAAGCAAAGGGCTGCAGGCAACGCTGGCATACCAGCTGCACGGGACCAGCCACCGACAGGGTCATCGAAGGGTAGCCCTGGCGGGTCTGCCCGCCCTCGATGGACCAGCGGATCTCGCCGCTCCGGTCGGCGCAATCGGCAGCCAGCCGGGGCATTTCAGCCACGGGCGTCGTACCTTCACGCTGCCCGCCATTCCGACAAAACTCAAAAGCGTCAATGACAAAAGCGCTCATTTGGAAGGTTCCCCGGAAAACCTGCGATAATAACAGGCTTCTCGCTGCAGAGTCAAAAACTTGCGCTGTTTTTTGGGCGCCGGGCGCTGCGCTGTTGCGGCAAGCTCGATATTCATCGGACTTGCTTGTCGGGAAGCAGCTATCTAGTTGTTTTACCTATGGTTTTCCCTACCCGGCCGACATGATACCAAGTTCCCCGCCCGCGCGTCTAATCCTTGCTTCCAGCTCCGCCTACCGGCGTGAGCTGCTGGCCCGCCTGGGCCTGCCCTTCGAGGCCGTCGCGCCCCACATCGACGAGACCCCGCTGCCCGGCGAAGCCCCGCAGGACACCGCCCTGCGCCTGGCGCGCGAAAAGGCCGCGGCCATCGCCGCCCTGCATCCCGGCGCGCTCGTGATCGGCTCGGACCAGGTCGCCACCCTCGACGGTTTACAAATCGGCAAGCCGGGCGACCATGCGCGCGCCCTGGCCCAGCTCCAGCTGATGCGCGGGCGCCAGGTGGTGTTCCATACGGCCCTGTGCCTGTGGGACGGGCGCGTGGCCAACCCCGCCCGCGCCGCGCAGCTGGAGAACGTGCAGGTGTTCGTGCACTTCCGCGACCTGCCGGATGCCGAGCTGGACGCCTACCTGCGCATCGAGCAGCCCTACGATTGCGCGGGCAGCGCCAAGAACGAAGGCCTGGGCATCGCCCTGATCGAACGGATCGACTCTTCCGACCCCACCGCCCTCACCGGCCTGCCCCTGATCGCCCTTACCGGCATGCTGCGGCGCGCGGGGGTTCGCTTTTTTGGTACCTGAGTGGTACCTGACTTATATATAGTGTATTTATGGCTGGCACGCTTTTCCTGATTCCGAACACCCTTGGCCCGGTCGAACCGGTTTCCGGCGCCCTTTCCGCCCTGCTCCCGACCCAGGTCCAGGCCGTGACCTCGCAACTCGACTATTTCGTGGCCGAAAACGCCAAGACGGCGCGCGCCTTCCTGAAACTGGTGGCGATCGACCATCCGCTGGCGAAACCGCTGCAGGAAATCGAGATCGCCGAGCTGAACGTCAACACCCCGGCCCAGGCTCTGAACCAGCTGCTGGCGCCGCTGCTGGCCGGACGCGACGCCGGCCTGGTGTCCGAGGCGGGCGTGCCGGCGGTGGCCGATCCGGGCGCCG
The DNA here is from genome assembly GCF_018119405.1 of Massilia sp. ST3. Taxonomy (GTDB): domain Bacteria; phylum Pseudomonadota; class Gammaproteobacteria; order Burkholderiales; family Burkholderiaceae_D; genus Telluria. Next base: position 65,905 of record NZ_JAGPWC010000017.1, read on the forward strand.
ACCTGGTGCGCCTGGCCCACCAGCACGGGATTCCGGTGCGGCCGCTGGTGGGGCCGTCCTCGCTGCTGCTGGCCGTGATGGCCAGCGGGCTGAATGGGCAGAGCTTCGCGTTCAACGGCTACCTGCCGACCGATGCGGGGCAGCGCAGCAAGCGCATCCAGCAGCTGGAGGGGCGCTCGCGCAGCGAGAAGCAGACCCAGCTGTTCATCGAGACGCCCTACCGCAACGGGGCGATGCTGGAGGCGCTGGTGGCGGCCTGCCAGCCGGGGACGCTCATTTGTGTGGCGACCGATCTGACGCTTGCCAGCGAATCGGTGAAGACGCTCACGGCGGCGAAGTGGAAGGCGCAGCTGGCTTCAGGGAAGGCGCCGGAGTTTCATAAGAAGCCGACGGTGTTTTTGTTGTTGGGGCAGTAATCAAGCTGGTAGCTGCGGAGCAAACTTGGGTCCCCGCCTTCGCGGGGATGACGACTCAACCGTAAGTGGCAAGCTCATGCACGCCATCCCCGCGGAGGCGGGGAACCAGGTTTGCCAGCGGACCAGTTACTAGTGCACATCGTGCGTCAGCTCCCGCACCCAATTGAACGCCGCCAGCTCGATCTCCCGGATCTCGGTCACCGTCAGCCCCACCCTCCTCAGCGCCGTCGCCAGCTTGCGCCCGCAATCCGCCGCCTCCAGCAACTCGGCAACGTGCAGCATGAGGCCGAAATCCCCTTCCCGGTCCAGCAGCGCTGCGCGCACGTCGTGGGCCACCTCGACATTGTCGAGGATGTCCACCATCGGCACCGAGAACAGCGCATCCGCCAGCGACATGATGCCCACCGTGAAAGCGCGGTCGGCGCTGGCCGTGTCGCCGGGGCGCACGTGCTGGGTCATCATCTCGAGCAGCTTGCCGCGCGTCGTGGCCAGCTGCAGCAGGGGCGAATCAAGGTCGGCCCGGGCCCCGGCCGAGGTGTAGACCAGGATCTGCAGCCAGCGCGACAGCTGGCGCCGCCCGAGCTGGGTCAGCGCCTGCGACAGCGACTCGATCTGCGGGCCCGGGGCGGCGCGGCTGTTCACCAGGCGCAGCAGGTTTAGGCTGATCAGGGCGTCGCGCTTGACCGCCGATTCGATCGCCTGGCTGTCGGCGTTCGAGTTGACCAGCTCCAGCAGGCGCAGGATGCCCATTTCCGACGGCGTGATCTTCTTGCCGGTCAGGATCACGGGACGGGCAAAATAATAGCCCTGGAAGTATTCGAAGCCCAGCTCCATGCACAGGCGGAACTCATCCAGGGTTTCGACCTTCTCCGCCAGCAGCTTCTTGCCGGTGCCTTTGAGCGAATCGGCCAGGCGCGCCAGCGCCTCGGGCGGCATGCCCTTGACGTCGACCTTGATCACGTCGACCAGGGCCACCAGCTTGTCGAGCTCGGCCGAATGCTCGATCACGTCGTCGACCGCGAACTTGAAGCCCAGCTCCTTGAGCTCGGCGACGCGCGCCAGCAGCTTCTCGGACGGCTGCACCGTTTCGAGGATCTCGAGGATGACCTTGTGGGCCGGCAGGAAACGGACGAAGTCGCTCATCAGGACCACTTCGTCGACGTTGACGAAGGCCAGCTGCTCGCCCACCACCTGCTCCATGCCGAGCTGGGAGGCGTGGGAAATCACGGCGGCAGTCGCCGCCGCGCCATCGGTCAGCTTGGCGTCGTCATCCTCGCCGGCCGCGCGAAACAAGAGCTCGAAGGCAACCAGGTGCTGGTCACGGCCGAGGATGGGCTGGCGGGCGAGGAAAAAATCGTTGGACGGCACGGACACCGCTGCCGTCGGATCGACATGCATCTAATACTCCTGGGTAACTTTGCGGCGCGATGCGCCGCGCGGGGCGGAGGGTCGCACGGTCCGCCTATCTTGACTATACTACAAAAACACTAACATTAGCATTTCGACATCGCATCAAGATGTTACCGTTATCCGCGACCGCCGCCGGAACGCGGGCCCTTGCGTGCGCCGGGCGCCGCGGCGCGCGGGCCATCGCCCTTCGCCGGACGGGCCCCGGCGCCCTGGGGACGACGTCCCTCGGCTGCAGGAGTGCGCTCGCCACCGGCGGCGCGCGCCGGACGGCCCGGATTCTCTTCGCGGCCCGGCATGCTCTGGCCCGGCAGGCGCAGGCTGCCCTTGCCCGACAGCGGGCTGGCGCGGCGCGCATTGCCGACCGGTGCGCGCGGCGCGTCGCCGACCAGGCGGCCGGCGGCGGCGCCCGTCACCTGGGTGCCCTTCTCGATCGTGAAGCGGGCGCCCGCGTCCTTGCCCAGCACGCGCACCAGGTAGGGCATCACTTCGCGCAGCATCGGTTCCAGTGTGTAGGGCGGGTTCAGGATGAACATGCCGCTGCTGTGCAGGCCATGGCCGTCCGGGGTCGGGGTGCGCGTGGTCAGGGTGACGTTCAGCCACTCCTTGGCCGGCAGGCGCTTGAGGCGGTCGGCGAACTGGCGCGACTCCATGCGCTGCAGCACCGGATACCAGACCGCGTAGATACCGCTCGGGAATTTACCCAAGGCCTCGTCGAGGGCGTCGCGCACGCGGCGGTAGTCGTCCTTGATCTCGTAGGGCGGGTCGATCAGCACCAGGGCGCGGCGCGAAGGCGGCGGCAGCAGCGCCTTGAGGCTGTTGAAGCCGTCGCCATGCTCGATGATCACGCGGCTGCCGCGCGAACGCTCGCCCTGCTCGGCCTTGTGCGCTTCCACCTTGCGGAAGTTCTCGGCCAGGATGCGGCAGTCGGACGGGTGGAGCTCGAACAGGCGCAGCCGGTCCTGTTCGCGCGACACCTGCTCGGCCACGTAGGGCGAGCCGGGGTAGTAGCGCATCTTGCCGCTCGGGTTCATGCCCTTGACCAGGTCCATGTAGGGCACCAGCGGCGCCGGCAGGTCGGTGCAGGTCCAGAGCGGGCCGATCCCGGTGTCGAATTCCGCGTTCTTGGTGGCCTGGGCGCTGTCGAGCGCGTAGACGCCGGCGCCGGAGTGGGTGTCGATATAGGTGTAGGCGGCGTCCTTCTGGTTCATGTACAGGTGCAGCTGGACCTGGACGAAGTGCTTCAGGACGTCGGCGTGGTTGCCCGCATGGAAGGCGTGGCGATAGCTCAGCATAGGCTGGAATTCCTCGAGAATGATGGCGCCGCGTGGTGGAGAACGGCGTGATGGGCGCCATTATCCACTACAAACGGTACAAGCACGGCGAATTGGATGAGCCGTAGGGTCGGCAGGTTTCCTGCCGACGCGTTCAACCGGCGTCGAACGGACGATGCGCGGCAAATCAATATGCGCTCGGACGCGTTGGCGGCGGAGCCGCCAACCCTAGCGGCAAAATAAAAGGCCGTGGCGCATGGCCACGGCCTCTTCCCATCCCCGCAGGGGACGGTGTCGCTTAAGCCACCGAGTAATGCATCAGCCGGCGCACCAGCGAACGCGCGGCGCGTTCGATGGCGGCGTGGTTGCCCAGGTTCTCGACCGGCAGACGCACGCTGGCGGTCAGGTCGCCGTTGCGGATGTCTTTCAGAACCCCCACCAGCTCCCATTCCCCGTTCAGCACCAGCAGCTCGACTTCGAACACGAAGCGGGCCGCGCCCTTGAGCGAGCTGTACTCGATGTCGCCGCCGCGGCCGCCGGCCGCTTCCTTGCGGTGCAGGACCTTGCCGTCCAGCACGCGCAGGCTCTGGCGCTTGAGTTCCGCTTCCAGCGCGTTCTGGAACAGCTGGGCGAACTGCGACACCGGGCGCGCAGCCTGGGCCGTATTGCGCTCGAAGCCGACGGTCAGGCGGCGGTTCTCTTCCTTGCCCTGGGCCTTGGTGGTCTCCTCGACCAGCAGGCGGTCACGGCCCTGCCAGCCCGGCGGCAGCTGCTCCAGCTTGCGGTCGAAGTACACGACCATGGCCGGGCGGCGCTGGCCGACGTACCACTGCTGGAAGCTGCCCGCGCCCGGGGTCTCGGCGATCATGCCGGCCGGCGCAGGATCGGTATAGCCCTGGACCTGGCCCTGGGCCGGTGGCAAGGTGGCCGGCGCCGTCAGGTTCTGCGCGCCCGCGGCGCCCGCCAGCGCCACCAGCGCGGCGAAGATCATGCTGCGCATCAGCGGGCCTCCCGCACTTCGACGTAGTAGTGCGCCACTTGCGCGGCGCCCAGCGAGGACTCCTGGTAGGTGCCGATGCCGTTGCCGTCGAGGTGGACGCGGGTCCAGCCCGAAGCCTTCTCGATCGGTGCGAAGCCGTTGTCGAAGAAGCTGGTGCGCGCTTCGATGACTTGCGGGTAGTCGGTCCGGTTGCGGATCTGCACGATCACGTTCAGGGTGCCGGTCGCATTGCGGCGCGCGCCCTGGCTTTCGATGGCGATCTTGCCGTTCTTCTGGTTTTGCAGGACCTTGTCGATGATGACGACCTGGTCGTGCATGATGCGCGCGGTCGGCGCCATGGCGTCGTTGACGCGCACGCCCATCTGGGCGCCTTCCGGCGACACGCTCGGGCAGCCCGTCAGGAGCACGGCGGCCATGGCGGCCGCGGCGATGTTGATGCAATTTTTCATTCAGTTATTCCTAGTCTTGATCCAGACCACGCCGTTGCCCTTCTTGTCGATCCATTTCTGGATGCGCAGGGTGTCGGCGGGGACTTGCTGGCCCTTGTCGTCGAACAGCGTGACGTTCACGTTGCCCGGCAGGCCCTGGTAGTTGACGGCGCCGATGTGCAGCGTTTCCGGCAGGTTGTTCCAGTAGCGCACGTCGGCGCGCGGCTTGACGTTCACCGAGACCATCGAGAAGATCGCCCCGACCGCGGCCACGGCGCCCAATGCCCGTCCGCCGCCGCCGCCGGCCGCCGCCGCGTAGACGCTGCCGTCCGACGCGATGGTGCCGAGCGCTTCGCCGATGGCGCCGGTGGTGTTCTGGAAAGCCACCTTGCCTTCGATCAGGCGGTCGACCGGGCGCCCGCCGCGGGTGCTGGCCTGGTAGAACACGTCCTCGGCCAGGGCCACCTGCTGCGGCTTGCCGTCGAATTCGATCTTCAGGCTGCGTTCCGGCATGCGCTTGGCCGGGCGGTAGACGATCTCGTGATTACCGATGCCGTCGCCGACCTTGCGCGGCGCGCCGCCGAGTTCGGCGACCACCAGCAGGTTGGCGCCGGCAGCCGGCGCGGCCCACTGCGGACGGAGGCGCGCCACTTCGGCATAGGTTTCCCTGGCCAGGTCCTTGTCGCCGTTGAGCTGGCTGCTCCAGCCTTCCAGGATCATCAGCGCCGCGAAGTCGCTGCGGAACTGCTGCTCCTCGGCGAAAGCGTCCTGCAGGATGCCGCCGCGGAAGGATGCGCGCGCGTTCTCGTAGTCGCCCTCGGCCAGGTACAGCAGGCCGCGGTAGTAATAGGCCATGGCGCGCTCGTAGGGTTCGCCCTTGTAGTCCTTGGCGCCCTCCTCGTACCACAGCGAGCGCGCCTTGGCGGCGTTCTCGGTGTTGGCGAACATGCCCTCGATGCTGTCCAGCGCGCTGTCGAACAGGCCGGTGGCGTCGGCGGTCTTGCCTTCGGCCATGGCCGCCACGCCCGTCTGCAGGACGTGCATGGTGGCGTCCTTGGCCGGCGCGTTCTTCAGGCGCGCGGCCTCGGCCGCGTAGTCGGCACGGGCGGCGCCCGGCGCCAGCGCGAACGCCAGCGCCAGGGCCGCCGCCAGGACACTGTTCCGCTTAGCGGTACAGGACGTCATCCTGGGCTTCCTTCTTGAACTCGAACATGCCGGTCCAGGCGATGGTGCCGTACTCGACGTCGACCAGCTCGAAGGTGATCTGGTGGTAGCGCGACATCGTGCCGGTGTTCGCCGAGTGGGCGTCCAGCGAGTTGATGCTGCCGCCCAACTGGAAGTCGACGCCGGCCTTGGCCTTGGCGGTGCGGATGGTGCCGCGGTCGGTCTCGCCGCTGCGCTTGGCTTCGCGCTGCTTGTCGACCATGTCGCCGTAGTGCTGGGCGACGAACACCAGGCGGCCCTGGGCGGCGCGGTTGAGTTCGACGCGCAGGCGGTTGGTGATCAGGTTCTTGTTGATGCGCGAGGAGCTTTCGTTCTTGAAGAACTCCGAGTCCACCACGATGCGCGGCGGGGTCGAACGGCCGGCGATGGCCGGGTTCGACAGGATGTCGCGCACCATGCGATCGGTGCTCGACACGATGTCCTGGGCTTCCACGCCGACGCCGGCGACGCGGGTCGAGGTGGTGTTCACGTCCTGGTAGACCACCGGGCGGCCCGGGGTGTTGTTCAGGTTCGGGGTGGCGCAGCCGGTCAGCGCCAGTGCGCCGGCCAGCACGGCGATAGTCGTCGATTTCATTGCCAGATCCTTACTTGCCGGCCGAGGCGTTGATGATGGCCTGGTAATAGGCGGTCTTCAGCTCCGGATAGATTTCCTGGGTCAGCTTCAGGGCTTCGGCGAAATCCTTGTGGGTCGAGTTCTTGGCGTACATGTAAACGGCCAGGTCGTTGACCGAGTTGAACGAGATGTCCGAGTTGGCGCGGATGAACTCTTCGCCGCCGACCATCTTCAGGGCGATGGCGCGGCCGGCGGACTCGCCGACTGCCTGGCCCAGGATGCCGCCGATGAACGGGATGTTTTCAGCCACTTTCTGGCCGGCCTGGGCGCCCAGGAAGCCGCCGATGCTGGCGCCGGTGCTGGCGTTGCGGCCCTTCTCCACCCAGGCGGCGACGGTGCCGTCTTCGGTGTACGGCGACATGTACTTGCCGCTGTTGCCCACGATCGGGGTCGGGGCCTGGATCAGGTTCGGAGCGGCGATGTGCGGTGCGCTTGCGCAAGCGGTGAGGACGAGTGCGAACAGCAGGGCGGAGATTTTTTTCATGGTTTTCAGGATCGAGTGGTTTTGGAATCCAGCCCCGTCATTGCGGGACCGTGGTTATGAAGCCAATGCTTGATCACCAATGGTTGGCGAAGGGATATTACAAACAGACAATTTGCTTGCAGAAGCGCAATGTACATGCCTATAGCATCAAAATCAACACCTGTTGCCCCTTTGATACATCGAAAAAAACGCGCACTGTAGTGCGCGTTTTGTCAGGAGCACAAACGTTCTAAAAACTAGAGCTCATGCAACTTTCTTTTCGTCGAAGAATTGCTCATCTTCGGTCGAGCCGTGCAAGGCGGTGGTCGAGCTCTGGTTCTGCTGGATGGTCTGGGTGACCGCGTCGAAGTAGCCGGTGCCGACCTCGCGCTGGTGCTTGACCGCGGTGAAGCCGCGTTCGGCGGCGGCGAATTCCGCCTCCTGCAGCTCGACGAAGGCCGACATGCCGCGCCGCGCATAGCCGTGCGCCAGGTTGAACATGCCGTAGTTCAGGGCGTGGAAGCCGGCCAGGGTGATGAACTGGAACTTGTAGCCCATCGCGCCCAGCTCACGCTGGAACTTGGCGATGGTGGCGTCGTCCAGGTTCTTCTTCCAGTTGAAGGACGGCGAGCAGTTATAAGCCAGCATCTTGCCCGGGAACCTGGCGCGGATGGCTTCGGCGAACTGCTTGGCGTAGTTCAGGTCCGGCTTGCCGGTCTCGCACCAGACCAGGTCGGCGTACGGGGCATAGGCCAGGCCGCGCGAGACCGCCTGCTCCAGGCCCGGGCGCACGCGGAAGAAGCCTTCGACGGTGCGTTCGCCGGTGCAGAACGGACGGTCGTTGTCGTCCACGTCGGAGGTCAGGAGGTCGGCCGCCTCGGCATCGGTGCGGGCGATGACCAGGGTGGGCGTGCCCATCACGTCGGCGGCCAGGCGCGCGGCGTTGAGCTTCTCGACCGCTTCGCGGGTGGGGACCAGCACCTTGCCACCCATGTGGCCGCATTTCTTGACCGAGGCCAGCTGGTCTTCGAAGTGCACGCCGGCGGCGCCCGCCTCGATCATCGATTTCATCAGCTCGAAGGCGTTCAGCACGCCGCCGAAGCCCGCCTCGGCATCGGCCACGATGGGGGCGAAGTAGTCGATCTCGTCCTTGCCTTCGGACCACTGGATCTGGTCGGCGCGCTGGAAGGTGTTGTTGATGCGGCGGACCACGGTCGGCACCGAGTTGGCCGGGTACAGCGACTGGTCCGGATACATCTCGCCGGCCAGGTTGGCGTCGCCGGCGACTTGCCAGCCCGACAGGTAGATCGCCTTCAGGCCCGCCTTCACCTGCTGCATGGCCTGGTTGCCGGTCAGCGCGCCCAGGGCGTGCACGTAGGCTTCGTTGTTGACCAGGTCCCAGAGTTTTTCCGCTCCGCGCCTGGCCAGGGTGTGCTCGACCTGCAGCGAGCCGCGCAGGCGCACCACGTCGGCCGCCGTGTAATTCCGGGTCACGCCTTTCCAGCGTGGATTGCTGTCCCAGTCCTGTTGCAATTGGCTGATCTGCTGTTCACGGGTTGCCATGCTGTTTCTCCTGAAGATAAAACCAATGGGTTGGTAAAAGTGAATCCGTTGAAGAAATCATAGCGTGGATTGCGCAGCGCACAATTAGTCTTATATAAGACATCAAATGAATTTTTTAGCCTTGATAATCAACGCCTTGACGGTCGCTTTCCATGATACGGAAAGCATTTTCTTCCAATGAGACTTCGGCCAAGCCCGGCCTTGCTCACTATCTCGTATTGCGAAAGCGGTCTTTCGCATCATGAAAACACGTGTGCCAGATTTCCACACGGAAATGAATGTGTGGCATAACCGCCCCCCAGGCAAGCTTATTCAATTCACATATGTTGTATTTGAGAACTTTGTGTTGACTACATGAAAACAAACCATCATGATCGCCTCGTCTTTACAACGAGAACCGCCTACGGGCCAACAAGGATCAGCATGTCTTCTCCCCTGCGCCGGACGGCGCTTTCCCTCTTCCTGGCTTCGCTCGCCGGCTCGGCCTGCGCCAGCGTCATCACCACGGACGAAGGTGTCACCTTCACCAGCAGCTACAGCGGCAATGTATTGAAAATCGAGATCGACGCCGGCAAACGCACCGGCGGCTGGGCCGATGCCCTCGTGATCGACGCCCTTGCGATCAAGGGCCTGGGCCCCGTCTCGGGCGTCAGCCTGAGCACGCCGAGCGGCATCCAGTGGACGATGAGCGGCACCGAGCTGAACGCCAGCGGTTGCCGCAGCGCCCAGGGCGCAAGCAGGCCGAGCAACAGCAATGGACGCGGCGCCCGTCGGGCGGCGAACGCCGCGGCTGCGCCCGCCACGTACGACAGGCTGTGCTTCGAGGGCGAAGGGATCGCGCTCGAGGACGACATGGTCTTCGCCTTTACCCTGAGTGGCGACAGCCTGAACCTGGATACGCCGCACCTGAAGGTGCGCTTCCTGGACGCGCGCGGCAAGAAGGAAGGCAGCCTGCTGTCGGACGACTTCGTCTTCAGCGCGGATACCGGTACCGGTACCAATACCGGCGCGGGCGGCGACAAGGGCGACCCGGGGTCGGTGGAAGAGATCGGCATCGACAAGGACCTGCAGCCGGGATCGGCCGGCCAGGGCGACTCCCTGCCGGCCGCGGACGAATCGGGCGAGCAGCCCCACGCCGCGGTGCCGGAACCTGCATCGCTGGGCCTGCTGGCGCTTGGCCTGGCGGGACTGGCCTGGGCGCGCCGCCGCAAGCCGCGCGCCTGACGCCGGCGACGCCGCCTCCCCGGAACGGGCCCGCAAGGGCCCGTTTTTTATTTTATTGTCAACTCCTCCTGCTGAATTTCCGACGGCAAACAGATTACCCGCTGCTCATCCGTTTGGATGGCGCTAACTGAGCCATCCGTGATTCAGCTAACAGAACCGCCTTCCCAAACGCAATAGGCTGAGCCCAGCGTACTCGACAGTACGCCGGTCCAAGCCGTTCGCAGGACGCGAAGGCGGGGACTGTCACCTAACGAGGAGAGCATTTGAAAACCACACTCATCAAAGCAGCTGCCGTCCTGCTGGCCGCGGGCGCCATCCTGCCGGCGAGCGCCGGATCCCTCACCTACCAGGGCGTGACCTTCACCTCTTCCTGGTCGGAGAACGTGCTGACCCTGGAGATCGACGCCGCCAACCCGACCGGCGACTGGGCCGGCGCGACGTCGCTCGGCGCGCTGCAGCTGAAGGACATCGGCAGCTTCACGGACGTCACCCTGAGCTCGGCGCCGGGCGCGGCCGGCAGCTGGGCGCTGTCGTCCAACGAGCTGAATGCGAACGGCTGCGCGGGCGGCGCGCATCCCGGCTTCGGCCTGTGCTACTCGGGCGCCAACGTGGCGCTGAGCGACGACATGGTGTTCCAGTTTACGTTTGCCGGCGGCGCGCCCAGCCTGGACGCGCCGCACCTGAAGGTGGACTTCTTCGGCGAGGGCGACCGCAAGGTGGGCAGCCTGCTGTCGCAGGCAATCGCGCCGGTGCCGGAGCCGCAGACCTATGCGATGCTGGGCGGCGGCCTGGCGCTGCTGGGGTTCATGGCGCGCCGGCGGAGGAAATAGTTCGTAGGGTGGACGGCTTTGCCGTCCACGCGTTCAACGGGCTCCGGCATGCCGTGCAGCGAAACGGAAGCCGCCTGGACGCGTGGACGGGGAACCCGTCCACCCTACGCCGGCGGTGCGGTCGCGCGAAGAAAAAAGGCGCCTTGCGGCGCCTTTTCTCATTTGGCCAGTTCGACAGTCTGCTGCTCCCCGAACACCAGCTGCCCGCCCCGCACGCGCACGGGGATGGTGTCCTTCGGCCCGAACCTGCCGGCCAGGATGGCTTTCGACAGCGGGTTCTCGATCTGCTGCTGGATCGCGCGCTTGAGCGGACGCGCGCCGTACACCGGATCGTAGCCCGCCTCGGCGATCTTCTGCAGCGCCTCCTCGTCGATGTCGAGCGCCATGTCCATCTTGGCCAGGCGTTCTTCCAGGTTGTGCAGCTGGATCTTCGCGATCGCGCCGATGTTCTTCTCGTCGAGCGCATGGAACACCACGATCTCGTCGATCCGGTTGATGAACTCGGGGCGGAAGTGGCCGCGCACCTCGGCCATCACGGCCAGCTTCACCACCGCCGGGTCGTCGCTGTCCATCGACTGGATCTTGTGCGAACCCAGGTTCGAGGTCATCACGATCACCGTGTTCTTGAAGTCCACGGTGCGCCCCTGCCCGTCCGTCATGCGGCCGTCGTCGAGGGCCTGCAGCAGGACGTTGAACACGTCCGGGTGCGCCTTCTCGATCTCGTCCAGCAGGATCACGCTGTAAGGCTTGCGGCGTACGGCTTCGGTGAGATAGCCGCCCTCCTCGTAGCCCACATAGCCCGGCGGCGCGCCGATCAATCTGGCGACCGAATGCTTCTCCATGAATTCGCTCATGTCGATGCGGATCAGGGCTTCCTCGGTATCGAACAGGAAGGCGGCCAGCGCCTTGCACAGCTCGGTCTTGCCGACGCCGGTCGGGCCCAGGAACATGAAGGACCCATACGGCTTGTTCGGATCGGCCAGGCCGGCGCGGGAACGGCGGATGGCGTCGGACACGGCTTCGATCGCCTCGTCCTGGCCCACCACGCGCTCGTGCAGCTTTTCCTCGATGTGCAGCAGCTTGTCACGCTCGCCCTGCATCATGCGCGACACCGGAATGCCGGTCGCGCGCGAGACCACTTCGGCGATCTCCTCGGCCCCGACCTGGGTGCGCAGCAGCTTCGGCTGGGCGCTTTCGGCTTCGGTGCCCGCGGCTTCCTCGGCCTTCTTCAGCTGGGCTTCCAGTTCCGGCAGGCGGCCGTACTGCAGCTCCGAGACCTGCTGCCAGTTGCTCTGGCGCTTGGCTTCCTCCATCTGGTGGCGGATGCGCTCGATCTCTTCCTTGATGTGGGTGGTGCCCTGCACCGCCGCCTTCTCGGACTTGAGGATCTCCTCGTAGTCGTTGTACTCGCGCTCCAGCCGGGCGATCTCGTCGTTCAGCAGCTCGAGACGGCGCTGCGAGGCCTCGTCGGTTTCCTTGCGCACGGCTTCGCGCTCGATCTTCAGCTGGATCAGGCGGCGCTCGAGGCGGTCCATGACTTCCGGCTTGGAGTCGATCTCGATCTTGATCTTGGCCGCGGCCTCGTCGATCAGGTCGATCGCCTTGTCGGGCAGGAAGCGGTCGCTGATGTAGCGGTGCGAGAGCTCTGCCGCGGCGATGATGGCCGGGTCGGTGATCTCCACCTTGTGGTGCAGCTCGTATTTTTCCTGCAGGCCGCGCAGGATGGCGATGGTCGCCTCCACGCTCGGCTCGTCGACCATGATCTTCTGGAAGCGGCGCTCCAGCGCGGCGTCCTTCTCGACGTACTTGCGGTATTCGTCCAGGGTGGTCGCGCCCACGCAGTGCAGCTCGCCGCGCGCCAGCGCGGGTTTCAGCATGTTCCCCGCGTCCATCGCGCCTTCCGCCTTGCCGGCGCCGACCATGGTATGGAGCTCGTCGATGAAGACGATGGTCTGGCCCTCGTCCTGGGCCAGCTCCTTCAGGACGGTTTTCAGCCTTTCCTCGAATTCGCCGCGGTACTTGGCGCCCGCCAGCAGGGCCGCCATGTCGAGCGACAGCACGCGCTTGCCCTTGAGCGAATCCGGCACCTCGCCGTTGACGATGCGCTGGGCGAGGCCTTCGACGATGGCGGTCTTGCCGACACCCGGCTCGCCGATCAGCACCGGGTTGTTCTTGCTGCGCCGCTGCAGCACCTGGATCGCGCGGCGGATCTCGTCGTCGCGGCCGATCACCGGGTCGAGCTTGCCCATCCGGGCACGCTCGGTCAGGTCGAGGGTGTATTTCTTCAGCGCCTCGCGCTGGCCTTCGGCGTCCTGCGAATTCACCGCTTCGCCGCCGCGCACCGCCTGGATCGCCGACTCCAGCGCCTTGCGCGCCAGCCCGTGTTCGCGCGCCAGCCGGCCCGCGTCCGACTTGTCCTCGGTGAGGGCCAGCAGCACCATTTCGGACGACAGGAACTGGTCGCCGCGCTTCTGCGACTCGCGGTCCGCGAGATTCAGCAGGGACACCAGCTCGCGCCCGACCTGGACGTCGCCGCCCGTGCCCGAGACCTTGGGCAGGCGCTCGAAGGCCAATTTCAGGGCATTCGCCAGGCCGCCGACGTTGACGCCGGCGCGCTGCAGCAGCGAGCGCGCGCCGCCGTCGTCCTGGTTCAGCAGGGCCGCCAGCAGGTGGAGAGGTTCGATGTACTGGTTATCGTTGCCGACTGCCAGGCTCTGGGCATCCGCCAGCGCTTCCTGGAGCTTGGTCGTCAATTTGTCTTGCCGCATGGTATTGCTCCCTAGTGGTGTTCTTTGACTAAGGAGAAAAATAGGGACGGCTGACTGCTTTTCAAGATGCGCAACACTCAGCCGTGACGAGGACGGATCTCAGGACTGGGCGGGCTGCGAAGAATAGGTTTCCGGGACCGGGCCGGCGGCCTTGAGATCGCGTACATTTTTCTGGACCGCGATCACGGCGAACAGCGCCATGACATAGGCGATCGCATAAAACCCTTTTTCGCTGCGGGCCAGCGTGGCGTTCCAGAGCCCCGCCGTCATCAGGAGCGCAGCGCTGGCCAGCGACAGCCAGCACAGGCCCACGTACAAGCCGGTCACGGGCAGGTTCTCGGCCCGGTCGCGCACGGTTTTCTGCAGGGAGATGGCGGCGAACAGGCCGTACAGCAGCAGGGTCAGGTAGTAACCCTTCTCGTTGAGCTGCATGTCCGCATTCCATAGGCCGAGCAAATAACCGGTGGCGCCGGTCAGCAGGGCGGCCCAGGAGGCGCCGACAAAGGCAGGAGTGGGTCGATGGGCATGGTACATGGCGGGCTCCAGAAGTTGTCCAGGGTGTGCTGGAGCGACTGTGCCATGCCATCAATCGGCAGCAGTTGATGCGTGACAGCAATAACCCGACGCCTGAGCCGGCTCAGCTCCGCAACGCCCGCCAGGCCGCAAAGCCCGCCGCGCACAGCACCAGCGAACCGAACAGGTGCAGCGCCGTGTGCGCCAGCGCCCAGCCATATTCGCCCCGCTGCAGGAGGGTCACCGATTCGCCGGAAAAGCTCGAGAAGGTCGTCAGCCCGCCCAGGAAGCCGGTGACGAGGAACAGCCGCCATTCGGGCGCCAGCTGCGGATAAGCGGAAAAGATGCTGAGTGCGATTCCGACCAGGAAGCCGCCCAGCAGGTTGGCCGCCAGGGTCCCGGCCTGGACGAAGGCATGCAAGCCGCCCAGCCACAATCCGAATCCCCAGCGCAGCCAGGCGCCCAGCGCGGCGCCGGCGCCGACCGCCAGCCAGCTCAAGTGGTGGTCCAGCGCGCCTTGGCGCTGTCGTCGCTGCTGCGCGCATCGACCCAGCGCGCGCCTTCCGGGGTCTGCTCCTTCTTCCAGAACGGGGCGTCGGTCTTGAGATAGTCCATGATGAACTCGCAGGCGGCGAAGGCCTCGCCGCGGTGCGCGGCGGTGCAGGCCACCAGCACGATCTGGTCGAGCGGCTTCAGCGGGCCGATGCGGTGGATCACCAGGGCGCCGTACAGCGGCCAGCGCGCACGCGCCTGGACCACGATGTCTTCCAGCGATTTCTCCGTCATGCCGGGATAGTGCTCCAGTTCCAGTTCGGCCACCTGGGCGCCGTCGTTCAGGTCGCGCACCGTGCCGACGAAGCTCACCACCGCGCCGACCCGCGCGTCGCCCTCGCGCAGACGCGCGATCTCCCGGCCCAGGTCGAAGTCGCCGGGCTGCACCCGCACTTCCGTCACGCCTTCCTTCATTTGCCCTCCTTGGCCTGGCGCAGCAGCAGCTGTTCGATGCGCGTCTCGGTGCGCGCATCCGCCAGCGCCGGCAGGCTGAGGAGCTGGCGCAGTTCGTCGCCGTGGGCGCCCGGCTTGCGGCCGGACTTGAGCGAGCTTTGCAGCACTTCGACCTGCAGCTTGAGGCGCTCGCGCGCGAATTCGGCGCCGCTGTCGATGCCGGCCGCGATCTCGAGCTTGAGCAGCTCGTGCAGCAGGCGCTCGCGGTTGGCTTCGAGCTGGCGCGCGTAGGCCGCGCGCTCGCCCTCCAGGGCGGCCAGCGCAGCGTCGAAGCGGGCGCGCAGCACGTTCTCGTAGACGCCGTCGAGCGGCAGCATGGCGTCCCAGCGCTGGCGCCAGTCGCCCGCATGGGTGTGGGCGTCCGGGTTGACCAGGGCGTTTTCCAGCGCCTGGATCAGGCGCAGCTTGTCGCGCACGGCGCCGGCCAGCGCCATCCCGGCGGCGCGGCGCGCCACGTCGGCGTGGTGCTGCACCTGGGCTACGGCGGCGTTGTAGCGCTTCTCGATGCGCGCTTCATGGGCGCGCGGCACCGGGCCGATCGCCTGCCATTCGGCGGCCGCCTCGCGCAGCAGCTTGCCGGCCGTCGCCGGGGTCGCCTCGGGTGCGGCGGCTTCCAGGCGCGCGCACAAGGCTTCCTTGGCGCTTTCGTGGGCGCGGCGCTCGGAATCGGCCGCGTGGGCGTGTTCCTTGCGCGCGGCGAACAGCGCGTCGCATGCGGCGCGGAAGCGCTGCCACAGCGCCTGCTCGGCCTTGCGTTCGAGCGGCAAGGCGCGCGCGTGTTCCTGCCAGCGGTGCTGCAGCTCGCGCAGCAGGTCGACCGCATGGCGGTCGTGCGGATCGAGCGCCTGGGCTTCCTCGATCAGCTGCTCGCGCACGCCCATCTCGACCTGGCGCTGGGTCTCGAGGGGTTTTTGCAGGGTGGTAAGGGCCTCGGAAAACAGCTGGTCGAGGCGCTTCTTGTCCTTGCGGTCGATGGCGCCCAGGTGGCTCCAGGCCGTGCGCAGACGCTGCACGGTGCCGGAGACATGCTTCCAGTCGGCTTCGCCGGATTGCAGGCGGGCGATCTCGGCCTGGGCTTCCTCGACCAGGGCCTGGCCGCGCGCCGCGTTGGCGTGGCGCTCGTCGGCCAACTGGCGGAAGTGGGCCGCGGCCGGCGCATAGGCGGCGGTGCAGGCGGCGTCGAAACGCTCCCACAGGCTGCGCGGCGCGGCGCCCGACAGGCTGTCCAGGGCCTTCCAGCGGTCGCGCATGCTGCCGACCTTCTTGGCCAGCTCGCTCATCGCCAGGTTCTGGGTGGGCAGCGCTTCCACGGTCTTGATCAGTTCCTCGCGCGAGACGTTGCCGCCCCAGCGCGCCCAGTCCGACAGGCGCTTGAGCTCGGCGCGCAAATGGGCCAGGCGGTCGGCCTGGGCCGGCGTCAGGCGCATGCCCTTGTCCTTGCTGTCCTTCAGCGCCTTGTCGAGTTCGGCGGCGCTGCCGAGCGAGCCCTGCTGCAGGGCAGCTTCCAGCGCATCCATGTTGTCGATGAATTGCTGGTCGGCGCCGCGCCCGCCGCCCTTCTGCCCTTCCTTCTGGCCGCCCTGCTCGCGGGCCGCCGGCGCCGCACCGGGACTGGCCTGCTCGGCCTTCGGCCTGGGCTTGCGCGCTTCCTTCGGCGCTTCCTGCGGAAGTGAAGCCAGCAGGGCCTCGAAGCGCTCGCGCAGGCCGGCGCCGGCGGCATTCGCGGGCAGCACGGGCAGGCGCTGCCAGTCCTTGCGCAACTGCTCCGGCTTGAGTTCGGCCTGGGGCTTGCCCTGCCATTCGGCCAGGGCCGCCGCGCGCGCGGCCAGCGCGGCCTGGTCCTGTTCGATCGTGGCCAGGCCGGCGCTCAGGCGCGCATGCTCGCTCGCGAATTCGGCCACCAGGGCGCGCGGCAGCGAAGCGTGTTCGGGGGCGACCAGGGCTGCTTCCTGTTCCTGCTGCAGGCCCGCCAGGCGCGCCGACAGCGCGTCCGCGTCCAGGCCGGCGCCCTCGAGCTGGCGCAAGGCCGCCAGGCGGTCGATCATGGCGCGCTGCAGCTGCACCTGCGCTTCCAGGCGCTGCGCCAGCTGGGCGCGCACTTCATCGAATTCGGGGGCCAGCTCGGGGGCCTTGGTGATCGCCCATTTGCGGTCGAGCTCGGCAACGTGGTTCGGGGTCAGCAGGTGGTCGCCCAGCAAGGTGCGCGCTTGCGCCAGGGCTTCCTGGCCGCGGCGCAGCTCGGCGTCGTGGTGGCGGATCGCGTCCAGGCGCGACTGGGTGAGCTTGGCGACACGGCGGTCGAGGTTGCGCATCGCCGCATGGACGCGCTCGAGCCCCTCGCGGCTATGGACCAGCTCGGCGGCGGCCAGGCGCAGTTCGGAAAAATCGGAAGCGAGGATGAAGTCGACTGCGGCGGCTTCGTCGCCGTCCAGTTGCTTGAGCCGTGCGGCCTGCTGCTCGCGCGAGTGCTGGGTGGCGCCCCGCCCTCCCGGCGCCTGTGGCGCAGCGTCGTGCGCGGCTCCCTGCCCGGACGCCTGGCCGGACGCCCGTGCGTCCGGCGCAGCGGCGTCGGGCTTGGCTCCCGCCTTGTCTCCACCCTGCCGCTTGAATAGGAATTCGAACATGATGAGCGCACTTCCAAAACCCCCATCATAGCAAAGAACCATGGCCTCGATGGCCCACTCCCCCTTCTGTTCCGAATCAGTGAACGAGGGGCAATGTGGAGCCTTGCCGGTTAGCATATTCGGGCCCTGCGGCGCCCGTGGCCGCGTAGCCGGCCGCGGGGCGCGACTCCACCTGGTTGGCCTGGTAGGCCAGCATCTGGTTGGCGATGGCGAACCAGGATTCGCCCGAGATCAGGGTGCGCGCCAGCGGGAACAGCTCGCGTTCCTCCAGCTCGAGGCGCTCGAGCAGCAGGCTGCAGCAATGTTCGACCGCGCGCAGGCAATCGGGGCTGCCCTGGGCTGCCTTGGCCTGGGCCAGCACCCGTGCGTCGAGCGCGCGCCGGCTCAGCCCCTCGAGCCGGACCAGCAGCGCTTCGGCGGCCGCCCCGGCCCGGTGCAGGGCCGGCAGCACGAAGCGGTCGAGCTTGCGCCAGTGGCAGCTCTCGTACACGCGGCGCAGCGCCTCGCAGGCTTGCTCGAACTGGCGCACGGTCCATTGGTGGGGACCTTCGCCCCACCAGGTATCCGGGCGCCAGCGCTCCATGAGCGCCTGCACCTCGACCCGCGCGCGTGCTTGCTCGACGGATAGGGCGACCAGCGTATAGGTTGACGTCAACATCGTGTCTCCTCTCAGAATGGCTCCGCCAGCATGGCAGCATGACCGTGCGCGGCCTGGATGCAGGGCTGGGGATGCTTTGTCAGGGCCGCCGGCGCTTCTTTTATGTTGTTGTCGCCGGCCGGCAGGAATTCAAAGTGTAGAGAGAAGGACAGGCTCAGGCTTGAGGTGGCTCAAACACCTCGGCGGGAACCATATAAGCTCATGCCGCTGCACGGGCGTCTTCTTCCAGGACGCCGGCGAGCTGGGCCGCGAAGGGAGCCGGGTCCGCGTGGCCCACCGTCACGTGCGCACAGCCATGCCAGCGCGCGCAGCGCCGCACCGCCCCGGCCACGTCGGCGGTGAAGCGCGCGCTCAGGCGCACCCCGGGCTCCAGCGCCACGCTCTTGAGCTCGAAGATGCCCGCCTTGCGGTGCGCCTTGGCGTCGACCCGTCCCACCAGCGCGCCGCGCCGCAGCAGCGGCAGGGTGAAGTAGCCGTAGCGGCGCTTCTCGGCCGGCGTATAGCATTCGAGCCGGTAGTCGAAGCCGAACAGCTCCAGCGCGCGGCGCCGGTCCCAGACCACCGGATCGAAGGGCGACAGCAGGGTCGTCAGGCCGGGATTCAGGCCGCCCTCGATCGCGGTCCGGGCGCGCTCCAGGTGCGCGGGATGCAGGTAGACCGGCTCGCGCCAGCCCTCCACCCGCGCCCGCAGCAGCAAGCCCTCTTCCGCCAGCTGCGCCGGGTCGACGTGGGGCCGGCGCGTACGGTGGTAGTCGGGGATCCAGGCGGCCTTGGCCAGGCCCAGCGCGCGCACGGTGCGCAGGGCGAATTCGCGCCGCACCGCGTCCTCCGGCGGCAGGCGGCTGTCGTCCCACGCGGGGTGGACGCGTTCGGCCAGGTCGTAGATGCGGTGGAAGTTGTGGCGGCGCGCGATCATCAGGCGGCCGGCCGTGAACAGGACTTCCAGCGCGCGCTTCTCGGGCTTCCATTCCCACCAGCCGCCGCCTTTGCCGTCCTTGCGCTCGAAGTCCGCGGCGCGCACCGGGCCATGCTCGCGCACGTGCGCCAGCAAGCGCTCGACCACCTCGGCATGCTCGCGCATCCAGCGCGCCGAGTACTTCCATCCCATCTTCTCCGGCTCCAGCATGCGGTGGCGGTACAGGCCGTAGTCCTCGATCGGCAGGAAGCAGGCTTCGTGGGCCCAGTATTCGAACAGGCTGCCCTCGGCCAGCAGCTCGTCGAGCCAGCAGGGGTCGTAGTCGCCCAGGCGGCTCCACAGCACCAGGTAGGGGCTGCGCGCCACCACGCTGATGGTGTCGATCTGCAGCATCTCCATGCGCCGGATCGCGTCCAGCACGTCCGCCTTGGTGGCGCGGCGGCGGCGCGCGCTGTCCAGCCCCTGGGCCGCCAGGTGCAGGGCGCGCGCGGCGCCGGCCGATAGAATGAGTTCGCTCATGCAGTCATTGTAATAATGTTTCGACATGCTCACTGAAACCGGGGGGACGGCCGGAGCGCCGATGCGTTATAGTTGGCGCCGACCCGACTTCACGTTTTTTCTTCCCATGCGGCTGCTGCACACTTCCGACTGGCACCTCGGCCAGACCCTGCACAATTTCGACCGGATCTACGAACACCAGTGCTTCCTCGACTGGCTGGTCGAGACGCTCGTGGCCGAGCGCATCGACGTGCTCTTGATCGCGGGGGACGTGTTCGACAACGCCAATCCCTCGGCCTTCGCGCACCGCCAGCTGTACCGCTTCCTGCAGCGCGCCAAGGCCGCGGTGCCGCACCTGCAGGTGGTGGTCATCGCCGGCAACCACGATTCGCCGGGCCGGCTGGAAGCGCCGACGCCGCTGCTGGAAGCCTACGGCATCTTCGTGGTCGGCCACGTGGTGCGCACAAGCGACGGCGAGATCGACATCGAGCGCCTGGTGCTGCCCCTGCGCGACCGCGAGGGCGCCACCCGCGCCTGGTGCCTGGCGGTGCCCTTCCTGCGCCCGGGCGACGTGCCGCGCCTGGACAAGGCCGCCGCGGACAAGGACGAGCCTTCTCCCGATCCTTACCTGCACGGCACCACCCTGCTCTACAATAGGGCCTACGCGCTGGCGAAGGAGCGCTGCGGCGCGGACCAGGCCATCGTCGCCATGGGCCACTGCCACATGGTGGACGGCCTGTCCTCGCAAGATTCCGAGCGCCGCATCGTGATCGGCGGCACCGAGGCCCTGCCGACCAGCATGTTCGATCCCGAACTCGCCTACGTGGCCCTGGGCCACCTGCACCTGGCCCAGCGCGTGGGCAAGCAGGAGCATGTGCGCTACTGCGGCAGCCCACTGCCCTTGTCGTTCTCCGAAGTCGGCTACCAGCATCAGGTGCTGTGCATCGAGCTGGAAGGCGCCAGGACGGCTTCCATCACGCCGGTCTTCGTGCCGCGCCCGGTGCAGCTGCTGCGCGTGCCCGCCAGTCCGGCCCCACTGGACGAAGTGCTGGCCGCGCTCGCCGCGCTGGAACTGGAAGATCTGCCGCCCCAGGCCCATCCCTATCTGGAAGTGCGGGTGCTGCTCGACGGGCCCGAGCCGGGCCTGCGCGCGCGGGTCGAAGCGGCGCTCGAAGGCAAGCCGGTGCGCCTGGCCAAGATCGAGCCGACCCGCAAGTTCACCACCGTCAGCGAAGGCGCCGACGTGCTCACGCTCGATCAGCTGGCGCGCCTGCAGCCGGACGACATCTTCCGCCGCCTGTGGCAGCAGCGCTTCGGGGCCGACGCGCCGCCCGACTTGCTGAGCGCCTTCGCGGAACTGGCCAACGCGACGGATGGGAAGGACGCATGAGGATCCTGCGCATCAGCGGCAAGAATCTGGCCTCGCTGGCCCATGAATTCACGGTCGACTTCGAGCAGGAACCGCTGGCCTCCAGCGGCCTGTTCGCCATCAGCGGCCCCACCGGCGCCGGCAAGAGCACCCTGCTCGACGCGCTGTGCCTGGCGCTATACGACGCCACCCCGCGCCTGCTCAAGCGCGCCGGCAGCCAGCTGCCGGACGTGGGCGGCGACACGGTGTCCGCGCTCGACCCGCGCACCCTGCTGCGGCGCGGCGCGGCCGAAGCCTGGTCCGAGGTCGACTTCGTCGGCAGCGACGAAGGCCGCTACCGCGCGCGCTGGAGCGTGCGCCGCGCCTACGGCAAGCCGGGCGGCGCGCTGCAGCCGTCGAAGATGACCCTGCACCGCCTGCCCGACCTGGTCGCCATCGGCGGCACCAAGACCGAGGTGGCGCTGGAGATCGTGCAACGCATCGGCCTGTCCTTCGAACAGTTCACCCGGGCCGTGCTGCTGGCCCAGAACGAATTCTCGGCCTTCCTCAAGACCGATGAGAACGAGCGCGGCGAGCTGCTGGAAACGCTGACCGGCACCACCATCTACAGCGAGATCTCGCGCCGCGCCTTCGAGCGCTACAAGGCGGAACAGGCCCGCACCCAGTCGCTCACCGCCAGGCTGGCGAACCAGGCGCCGCTGGCGCCCGAGGCCAGGGCCGCCCTCGACGCAGAACGCGCCACCGCCGACCTGGCCCTGCAGGCGCTGGAAGCGCGCCAGGCGGTGCTGGAGCAGGAACTGCGCTGGCACCAGGAAACCGAGAAGCTGCAGCGCGGCGAAACCCAGGCGGCGCAGGCGCTGGCCGAGGCCG
>NZ_JAGPWC010000018.1 GCF_018119405.1 Massilia sp. ST3
GGCGCCCTGTGCCGCCGCGAGGCCCGCTACGACGAGGCGCGCGCCTGCCTCGAGGAATGCCTGGCCCTGCGCGAGCGCGCCTTCGGCGAGGACCACGCATCCCTGCGCACCGCGCGCGCCGGTGTCGCCGAACTGCTGCTCGACACCGGCGTGCTGCACGAGGCGCGCCGCCAGTACGAGCTGCTGGTCCAGTCCTGCGCACGCAGTGTCGGCGCCGACGACCCCGAAACCCTGTCCGCGCGTTCGCGCCTGGCGCGCGTGCTGGCCGGCCTGGGCGAGGCCGAGCGCGCGCTGGCGCTGCACGAGCAGGTGGTGGCCGCCTGCGAGCGGGCGCTGGGAGACGAGCACCCGGCCACACTGGACAGCCTCGAAGACCTGGCCCTCAGCCTTGCGCAGCAGCACGAGGCCGGGCGCGCCCGCATCGTCTGCGAACGGGTGCTGGACGCGCGCCGCCGCCAGCTCGGCGCAGAGCACGAGGACACGCTGCGCTGCGGCCAGCGCCTGGCCCAGCTGCTCGGCGAGATGGGCGAACTCGGCAATGCCCGCCGCCTGCTGGAGGCCGTGCTGCGCGCCCGCGAGCGCCATGACGGCGCGGACGCCGCCGGCACCCTGGCCGCGCGCGAGGCGCTGGCCGAAATCCTGGCCGCCCAGGGCGACCTGGCGGCCGTACGCAGCATCCAGGAATCGCTGGCGCGCACGCGTGAGCGCCATCTGGGCGCCGGGCATCCGGAGACCCTCGACATGCAGCTGCGGCTGGCTTCGACCCTTGGCCAGCAGGGCGAGACCGAAGCGGCGCGGCGCCTGCGCGAACAGGTCGCCGAACTGCGCCGGCACCTGGAGCAGGCCGAAGGAGACGACCCGGCGGGCGCCAGGGACGACGGCCGGCACGGGCCGCAGCCCAGCCTGGCGCGGGAGAGGAAGGCCGGGGACGGCGCACCGGTCTCGGACAGCCTGGGTCACAAGCTGGCCCAGCTGCAGAACTTGATCGACAGCCGCAGTCCGCGCGAAGCGCGGCTGCTGGCGGACAGCTTGCGCCATGCCGTGCTGAAGCCCAGCGTGGCCGACCCGCTGCGCAGGCGCGGCGCGGCCATGATCAAGCAGGTCTACCTGCAGGATGGCGACAAGGATGCGCTGCTGTCCTTCACCCAGGACGAAGTCTCGTCGCTCGAGGGAGCGCTGATCGAAGCGGCGCGCGACCATCCCTTGCCCCTGCGCTGAGGGCGAACAGTCCCGCGGCGCGAGGGCGCCTGGACGCGCCATGCGGGTGGCAAGGCGGGTAATTGGTGAGCGGCTCGGCGCCCCGGTTGGCGCCTCGGTTGGCGACTCAGTTGGTGAGTGCTTTGGTGAGTGCTTCGGCGAATGAGTTGGCGAATGGGTTGGTGCGTAAATTGGTGAGTAAGCGAACTGGTGCGGATCGCTATACTGTCGCACCATGGACAACTCCTTCCCAGCCTGGCGCGGACCGGCCGCTCCCGGCCAGGACCGCCGCCTGGCCGGCGCCCTGGCCACGGTCCTGGTCCATGGGGTCCTGGTCCTGCTCTGGCAAATGACGCGCGTGCCGCCTCCGCAGCAGCAGGAAGAGACCAGCATTGCGGTCCAGTGGATCCACACGCAGGTTTCCGCGCCGCGCGCCCAGGCGGCAGGCTCCGTCCAGGTCGACGTTGCACGTGGCCGCCCGCGCGCCGGTGATGTACGCATGCGTTCGTGGCCGGCGCGAGAGCACTCCTCCCATCCTGGACCGGCTGCGGTTTCATCGGCCACTCCCGCTGCGGACCCTGGGGTCGCGTCCTCTTCGCAGCCGTCGGCTTCCGACCCAGCGCCCGCAGCGCCGGCGCCGGCTTCCCCGGTGACCGGATCGATCATGGACAACGCAAGGCGCAGCATCGGCAGCATCGACCGCGAGCTGCGCAAGCAAAACCGGCCTCTCATCGTCGCGCCGCCGGACAGCCCGCAGATCCGCCTGCGCAAAGGCATGGAACACGCGCATGCCATGGCGCCGCCGCGCCTGTGGGAAGCGCCCAAGGTCGAGGAACTGGTGAACAACACGGGCGACGGCGCGCGCCGCACACGCGTCATCACCGGCAACGGCACCTACTGCATCACCGAACGCGCGCCGACCACCAGCATCGACATGATCGAAAAGCACGGCAAGATCAGGCTCACCAATTGCCCCGAGCATGAGGAACCGGCCAAGCGGCAGGAGTGGCGCACGGCGCGCGACTAGGCCAGGCGAGGGCGAGGCGGAGCGCGGCGGGAGCGTGCGAGCCATATGCAAGCGCGCCGTGGAAACGCCCGGGCTGCCGGCATCGACCACGCAGGCCTACCTATCCCACATAAAGTGACGCAACTGCCTTGATGCCGGCAATATCGACGGCAACTAGTGCAGGCGCATCACTTAAAATCAAGAGCGGCCGGCAACACGGCCGCCTCCATCAAACAGGGACAAGAAAGCCGACACATGGACCAGCCTGGCCGCCTCCACGCATTCGACAACCTACGCGCCGTGATGATGTGGCTCGGCATCTTGCTGCACGTCGCCATCAACCACACCACCGGTCCGTCGCCGCTGCCGTGGCGCGACGCGCAGACCTCGCCCATCGCCGACCTGATCCTCATTTTCATCCACGCTTTCCGCATGCCGGTGTTCTTCATCCTGGCCGGCTTCTTCGTTGCCTTGCTCGTCGCGCGGCGCGGGCCGCGCGCGATGCTGAAGCACCGCATGCGACGCCTGGCGCTGCCTTTCGCCATCTTCTGGCCCGTGCTCATCGTCTGCACCACGGTGCTGATGCTCGTGTACGTGCATATCATGGCGCGCGGCACGGTGGGCATCGACATTACGCTGCTGGCGAAGAAAAGCGCCGGCGCCTCGCCATTCAACACGATGCACATGTGGTTCCTGTACTACCTGATCTGGTTCTGCGTCCTGACCGCATTGCTGGCGCCAGCTTGGGCCGCGCTGCCGGCGCGGGTGCACCGTGCAGTCGACGCGGCTTTCCGCGCACTCGCCACGCGCTGGTGGGGCGTGTTCTTCCTTACCATTCCGCTGGCGATCGTCGGCTCGTTCTACCGCGCCGGCGTGATGGCGTCGAGCGGCTCCTTCATCCCGCAGCTGCCGGAGATCGTGCACAACGGCCTGTTCTTCGTCGCCGGGCTGCTCGCACACCGGCACCAGGATGCGCTGTTCCCGCTTCTCGTGAAGACCTGCTGGCACAAGGCCATCGCCGGCCTGGCGGTCTTCGTCGCCGTCGTCTGCGCCTTCGTCGTCTTCACCAGCGATCCGACCCGCATTCCCCATATCGAAGCGGGCATCGCCTACTTGTATAACCTCACCAGCTGGCTGTGGAGTTTCGCCCTGATCGGCCTGTTCCTGCGCTATCTGCCAAGCCAGAACCGCGTGCTGCGCTATATCTCCGAGAGTTCATACTGGGTGTTCCTGGTGCACATGCTCGGCACGATCGGCTTTGGCGCCATGGTCTACAGCCTGCCGCTGGGCGTGATGTCCAAGATGCTGCTGAACGTCGCGGCGACGACCGCCGTGTGCCTGCTCACTTACCAGCTCCTGGTGCGCCACACCATCGTCGGGGTGCTGCTCAATGGAAGCCGCAAGCCGAAAGGCGCCCAGGTGGTGGCGCCGCTGACCGCCGGGAACGCGTGACCGGGCGCCAGGAGGGCGCGGCGCGCTCCGCGCCCGGCGTTCCCAAGGCGTTCTAGGGAAAATGCTCGGCCTCGGGAGGCGGCACCACCCAGCTGTGCATTCGCTCCTCGTAGACCGACACCGTCGGCGCGGGAAAGCCTGGATCGGCGAAGGCGCCGACCGGGATCGTCACGTAGGCTTCCAGCCCTTCAGCCGTGTAGTAGACGGTGGCGCCGCAGTGCGGGCAGAAGTGGAAGGTGGCACGCGAGCCTGAGCCGCCGACGCGCACGAAGGCCGTCGACTGGCCCGCAACCGTCACGTTCTCGCGCGGGAACCGGGCCTGCTCGGCGAAGGGGCCGCCGGTGCGGCGCTGGCAGGCCAGGCAGTGGCAGATCGAGATGCGCACAGGATCGCCCTCGACCCGTGCCGACAGCTGGCCGCAACTGCAAGAGGCAAGTCGGGTGGACATGGCCGCTCCAAAAGAAGGTGGACTGGTGCCGCCATCATACTGCTCCCGCATTGGCGCTGTCTTTGGATTCCGCCCTTATTCCAGACGGATCGCCATGTCGAAGATCCAGGTGCGGCGGATCTCGATCACATCGTACTGGCGCGCCAGCGCGGGCGGAAAGGCGCCATAAGGCGCCTGGCTGGCCACCACCTCGCGTATCAGCTTGTCGATGGCGGCCACGCCGCTGGATACCACGAAGGTGATTTTCTCGACCGAGCCGTCGGCGCGCACGGCGACCGTCACGACCGGGCGGGCATGCGCCTGTTTCACCGCGTCGCGCACCATGTCGAAGGTCATGTTCATTTCGATCTTGCGGCTCATGGCCGCCGCGTACTGGACCAGGTCGGCATTCGGGTCGGCGCGGCCGAACATCCAGCCGCGGCGCAGGCTGCTTGCCGCCGGCAGGGAAGGGCTGGCGGCGGGATTCGGCGCGGCCTTGCGCTGCGCGGCTTCCTCCGCCAGCTGCCTGCCGATCGCGCGCAGGCGCTCCTCGCGCTGCGCCTCCTGCTCGGCCTTCTCGCGCTGCGCCAGTTCCCGGCGTGCGCTTTCCTGCCGGGCAGCCTCCTGCTTCGCGGCTTCTTGCCGGGCAGCTTCTTGCCGGGCAGCTTCTTGTCGTGCAGCCTCTTGTCGTGCAGCTTCTTGTCGTGCAGCCTCTTGTCGTGCAGCTTCTTGTCGTGCAGCTTCTTGTCGTGCAGCTTCTTGTCTCGCGGCTTCGTTCCTCGCAGCTTCCTGCCTGGCGCTTTCCTGGCGCGCAGCCTCTTGCCGTGCCGCTTCCTGCCGGGCGATTTCCTGCCGTGCAGCTGCTTGCCGTGCAACTTCTTGTCTGGCAGCTTCCTGTTTCACCGCTTCCTGCCGGGCGAGTTCCGCCTTGGCGGCTTCTTGTCTCGCGGCTTCCTGGCGCACCGCTTCCTGCCTCGCGACGTCCCTGCGCGCGGCCTCCTGCCGGTCGGCTTCCTGTTGCGCCAGCCTGGCCTGCTCCTGCCGCAAGGCTTCCTGACGCGCCGCTTCCTGGCGGGCGGCCTCGGCCTGTGCCAGCTCCTGCCGTGCGCGTTCCTGGCCCTCCGCTTCCTTTCTCGCCGCTTCCAGTTGCGCCAGCCTTGCCTGCTCTTGCCGCACGGCTTCGGAACGCACGGCCTCCCGCTGCGCCGCCTCGTTCCGTTCGCGCTCCTGCCTCGCCATGTCCAGGCGCTCGCTTTCCTTGCGCGCCGATTCCGCCCGTTCCAGTTGCAGCCGCGCGGCCTCCTGCCGGGCCTGTTCTTCCCGCTGCGCCTCCAGGCGCCCGGCCTCCTGCAGCGCCGCCGCCTGCCTGGCCGCCAGTTCCGCTTGCCGCGAGCGTTCGTCGGCCTGTTCGGCTGTCCTGCGCTGGGTATCCTGTTCGGCGTGCCGCGGCGCAGGATCCACCGGGTCGTCAGCCGGTCCAGGAAGCGTGGCCGGCGCCGGAACTGCGACGAAGCTTCCTTCGGCGCGGGCGCTGCCCGATGGTGGGGTGGGCGCCGTCGCCACCGGAACGGCGGGACCTTGCTCCAGGGGCAAAGGTGCAGCGGGCAGGGCGGGCGGGGCGGCGGGCTTCGGCTCCGCCGCGGCCGGAGCCGCAACCGCAGGCCGCGCCTGCGTGAGCAGGATGCGCAAGGCGTCCGCCTCCAGGCGCCGTTCCTTCCACGGCAGCTGGAACCCCGGCAGGCCCATGCCGGCGCCGCCCAGGCTCAGGCTCAGCAGCAGGGCGTGCACCAGCAGGGACACCGACAGCGCAAGCGGCATGCGCCATGGACCGCGATAAGTGGCGATAGCAGTTGTCAAAACAGGAAATCCTTGCACAGGCGCGGAATGCGCCATGACGCGCCTCGACGCTGAAGATGTCATCGAGGCAACGATCCGCTCGATGCTAACACAAGCGCAAGGCCACGGCGGGTCGGTATTGGCAAAGAAAGAAGAGGGCGTTGCAAGCCGGGACGGTGTGTTGCAAAGCCTGCTAAAACCCTTGACGCGTGGTTCACGGAGCACGATGTAAATACGGCAAGAAATGTGTGAAATCGTGTCGGAAAGCATCTTAAAATGTGAAATTAAGGCCCGAAGCGAGCGACAAGAGCGTTGCTTCAGGTAAAATCCCGTACATGCGAATCCTTATCAGTAACGACGACGGCTACCTTGCGCCAGGCATCATTGCGCTGGCGGAAGCGCTCGCGCCGATCGCCGAGATCGTGGTCGTGGCCCCCGATAGCAACCGCTCGGGCGCGTCGAATTCCCTGACCCTGGACCGTCCCCTGTCGGTCCAGCGCGCTGGTAATGGTTTCTATTTCGTCAATGGCACGCCGACCGATTGCGTCCACATCGCACTGACGGCGATGCTCGATGCGCCGCCCGACCTGGTCGTTTCCGGCATCAACAATGGCCAGAACATGGGCGACGACACCTTGTATTCGGGCACCGTCGCCGCCGCCACCGAAGCCTTCCTGTTCGGCATTCCGGCAATCGCGTTTTCGCAGGTGAACCACGGCTGGGCCCACGTCGAATCCGCGGCCCGCGTGGCGCGCGACATCGTCGAGCGGCGCTTCGAGATGCTCACCTCGCCCTTCCTGCTGAACGTCAACATTCCGAACCTGCCCTACGAGGAACTCGGTCCGCTGACCCCGACCCGGCTCGGCCGCCGGCACCAGGCCGAGCCGGTCATCCGCGCCCAGGATCCGCGCGGACGCGACATCTACTGGATCGGCGCGCCTGGCGCTTGCCGCGATGCGGGCGAGGGCACCGACTTCCATGCCACGCAACAAGGCCGCGTGTCGATCACGCCGCTGCAGATCGACCTGACCCATCAATCCCAGCTGGAACTGCTGGCACAGGGAATCGCATGAAAGACCAGCGCAGCACCTTCCCGCTCCCGCTGTCGTCGGTGACCGGCACCACCCGCAAGCCGGGCACGCCGGCGCCGGTGGCCACACCACAGACCGCGACCCAGAACGCGGCGCGCACCGCGGCCCATGGCCAAGGCAGACCTGCGCCGCCGCCCGCGCCGGGTCCGTCGCCGCGTGCGCCGGGCTATGCCCAGGCCGCGCCGAGCGCGCCGGCGGCCCAGCGTTCCGAGCTGGCCGCCAGCGAGGCGGTGCGCCGCGCCATGGTGGCGCGGGTCGCGCGCCAGGGCGTGCTCGATCCCAAGGTGCTGGCCGCCATGGAAACGGTGCCGCGCCACCTGTTCATCGAACCGGCCCTGTCGGCCCAGGCGTACATCGATGCGTCGCTGCCGATCGGCCACAACCAGACGATCTCCCAGCCCTACATCGTCGCGCGCATGATCGAAGCGATGCGCGCCGGCGGACAGCTGGGACGTGTGCTCGAGATCGGCACCGGCTGCGGCTACCAGGCCGCGGTTTTGTCCTTCGTCGCGAAGGAGGTGTATTCCATCGAGCGCATCAAGCCCTTGCACGAGCTCGCGAAGACCAACTTGCGGCCCTTGCGTATTTCCAACCTTCGTCTGCAGTACGGCGATGGCATGCTGGGCATGCCCCAGGTGGCGCCTTTCGATGGCATCATCCTGGCGGCTGCCGGTCTCGAGGTGCCCCGCGCACTGCTCGAGCAGCTGGCCATCGGGGCGCACCTCGTCGCCCCTGTCGGCGGGCAGGTCCAGCACCTGCACCGCATCACCCGCACCGGCAAATCCGAGTGGACCAGCGAAACGCTGGAAGCCTGCCACTTCGTGCCGCTGCGCCCAGGCACCGTGTAACGGCGCCGCGCCGTCTGTCGACCAGAACCTAGAATGACAATGAAACAAGCACCTCGTTTAGCCCTTCTGACGATTGTCCTCGGCCTCGTGGCCGGTTGTACTTCCACCACCCGCCAGGCGCCGATCGTCGAGCGCACCCCGGCCACCCAGACCCGTCCGGCGCCGGCGCGCGCCGAGGAGCCGAAGGACGAGAAGGGCATGTACACCGTGCGCAAGGGCGATACCCTGCTGCGCATCGCCCTCGACCATGGCGAGAACTACCGCGACCTGGTCGCCTGGAACAACCTGCGCGATCCGGACGACATCAAGGTCGGCCAGGTGCTGCGCGTGGCGCAGCCGGAAGGCCAGAAGACCGCAGTGACCACCTCGCCGGTGCCGATGCCGCCGCCGGCCAGCCAGCCGCCGCGCAAGACTGCGCCGCGCGCCGACAAGAAGCCGTACAGTGAGACCACGGTCGCCGAGGCGCAGAAAGACCAGGCGCCGCGCGTGGAACCGGCGCCGCAGCCGGCCCCGGCCGTGCCTGCGGGCACCCCCGCCGGCGCCAGCGGCGACGAGAGACTGAGCTGGATGTGGCCGTCCGAGGGCCGCATCATTGCCACTTTCGACGAAGGCCGCAACAAGGGCATCGACATCGCCGGCCGCATGGGCCAGCAGGTGGTCGCCGCCGGCGCGGGCAAGGTAATGTATGCTGGCAGCGGCATCCGGGGTTATGGTAACCTCGTGATCGTCAAGCACAGCAACAGCCTGTTGTCGGCCTACGCCCACAACCGCAAGATCGTCGTCAAGGAAGGCGACAACGTGGCCAAGGGACAGGTAATCGCCGAAATGGGCGATTCCGACGCGGAACTGGTCAAGTTGCATTTCGAGATCCGCCAGCAGGGCAAACCCGTCGATCCTTCGAGGTTCTTGCCCGGCCGATAGGAAGGGTATGACGCAATCGCCGCACTCGCCAGACCAGGATGTTACGGACGAGTTTCCGGACGAACCGGAAAGCGAGGGCGCGCTTGCGGCTGACGGCAACAGCGCCGAGGGCATGCTCCCCGGCGCGCCCGAGATCGAATCCGCAGTGGACACGGTCGACGAGCTGCGCAAGGTCTTGCAGGCCGAGCTCGCGACCGACACCACCCAGCACTACCTCAACCAGATCGGCGCGCGGCCGCTGCTGACGCCGAGCGAGGAAACCCACACAGCTACCCTCGCCAAGGCCGGCGACTTCGCCGCGCGCCAGAAGATGATCGAGCACAACCTGCGCCTGGTCGTCTCGATCGCCAAGCACTACATCAACCGCGGCGTGGTGCTGCTCGACCTCATCGAGGAGGGCAACATCGGCCTCATGCGCGCCATCGACAAGTTCGAGCCCGAGCGCGGTTTCCGTTTCTCGACCTACGCCACCTGGTGGATCCGCCAAAGCATCGAGCGCGCCATCATGAACCAGGCGCGCACC
Organism: Massilia sp. ST3; assembly: GCF_018119405.1. Lineage (GTDB taxonomy): Bacteria > Pseudomonadota > Gammaproteobacteria > Burkholderiales > Burkholderiaceae_D > Telluria. The sequence goes on from NZ_JAGPWC010000018.1 coordinate 9,302, forward strand.
GTGCGCCTGCCGGTGCACATGGTGCGCGAGCTGAACCAGGTGCTGCGCGCCAAGTACCACCTCGAGGCACAAAAGCACGACGGCAAGGACGCCTCGGCCGAGGACATCGCCAGCCTGGTCGGGCGGCCGGTGGAGGAGGTGCAGGACATCCTGACCCTGTCCGAGCACGCGGCCTCGCTCGATGCGCCGCTGGACAACGATCCCCAATCGAGCCTGATGGACATGCTGCCCGACGAAGCCGAGGACAGCCCGGACCTGCGCGCCGAGCAGCACGAGATGACGGTGCTGGTGCGCGACTGGCTGGCCCGGCTGCCGGACAAGCAGCGCCTGGTGGTGACGCGGCGCTTCGGGCTGGACAACGACGACCCGGCCACGCTCGAGACCCTGGCGGAGGAGATGGGGGTGACGCGCGAGCGGGTGAGGCAGATCCAGCAGGAGGCGCTGGTCAAGCTCAAGCGGGCGATGGCGGCGCGGGGGGTGTTGAGGGATTCGTTGTTGTAGCGTCGTTTGAGCTGGTGGTATGCATGCAAACTTAGGGGAATAATGTCAGTGGCATTGTTCCGGCCTTCGCCGGAACGACGGCTCATGCGATAGGGCTAAAGCAAGCAGTACCTCCTGCTCAAAGACCGTCATTCCCGCGAAGGCGGGAACCCAAGTTCTGCACCGTCCGAACAGCCGCACAGCCCGTCACATGGCATAGCAATAACCCCCCCGGTAGCGCCCACCCCAATTCCTTGCTATGATGCCCGCCGGGCCGTTTTCGGCCATTTTTTGTTTGTGACTCCTTGCGCAGCCTGTCCTGCGCCCCTTCCCATTTCGCTTTCATCATGCAAGAAACTTTCATCGACATCAAAGCCCTTGACGGCGACGCGCGCGGCGTCGGTCACCTGGAAAACGAGGACGGCACGCCGGGCAAGGTGATCTTCGTCGAAGGCGCGCTGCCGGGCGAGCGTGTCAGCTTCGAGACCCTGCGCAAGAAAAAGAACTGGGAATCCGGCCGCCTGGTCACCCTGCAGCGCGCCTCGTCGATGCGCGTGGAGCCCAAGTGCCAGCACTTCGGCTACTGCGGCGGCTGCTCGATGCAGCACCTGGAGCCGTCGGCCCAGGTCGCCATGAAGCAGCGCGTCCTCGAGGACAACCTGTGGCACCTCGGAAAAGTGAAGGCCGAGACCATCATGCGCCCGATGTACGGCCCGACTTGGGACTACCGCTACCGCGCGCGCCTGTCGGTGCGCTACGTGGCCAAGAAGGGTGGGGTGCTGGTCGGCTTCCACGAGCGCAGCTCGTCCTACGTGGCCGACATCACCACCTGCGAGATCCTGCCGGACCACGTCGCCAGGATGCTGGTGCCGCTGCGCGAGCTGGTCGGCGCGCTCTCGATCTACAACCAGATGCCGCAGATCGAGGTGGCGATCGGCGAAGAGACCACGGTGCTGGTGCTGCGCATCATGGCGCCGCTGACCCCGGCCGACGAGACCCTGGTGAAGGCCTTCGCCGACCAGTGGAACATCCAGTGGTGGCTGCAGCCGAAAGGCCCGGACACCGCTTATCCCTACTACCCGGAAGGCAAGGAGCTGTACTACACGCTGCCCGAGTTCGGCATCCGGATGCCGTTCAAGCCGACCGACTTCACCCAGGTGAACCACCACATCAACCGGGTGCTGGTGTCGAAGGCGCTGCGCCTGCTGGACGTGCAGCCGGACGAGCGCGTGGCCGACCTGTTCTGCGGCCTGGGCAACTTCACCCTGCCGCTGGCCACCAAGGCGCGCGAAGTCGTGGGCATCGAGGGCAGCACTGCGCTGACCACGCGCGCCCTGGACAACGCCAAGGCCAACGGCGTGGCGGAGAAGACCACCTTCTACACCCGCAACCTGTTCGAAGTCACCAAGGACGACCTGGTCGCCCTGGGCAAGTTCGACCGCATGCTGATCGACCCGCCGCGCGACGGCGCCATGGCCCTGTCGCTGGCGCTGGCCGACCTGCGCGAGACCCACGAGCACCTGATGCCGCAGCGGATCGTCTACGTGTCCTGCAGCCCGTCGACCCTGGCGCGCGACGCGGGCATCCTGGTGCACAAGGCGGGCTATGTGATGAAGAAGGCGGGCGTGGTGAACATGTTCCCGCATACCTCGCACGTGGAGTCGGTGGGGGTGTTCGAGCTGGGGCCGAAGCCGGTGTCGGGGGCGGATTTCGATGCGGGTGCTGTCGTCGTCGCGGAACAGGGTGGCGAGCAGTAAGCGTCTCGACTGTTCGTGAAACTTGGGCCCCCGCCTTCGCGGGGGTGACGGCCTTGAAGGCGATGGCTGCGTTTGAAGTTGTCAATAACGCTTGATCCCTCATCCCCGCGAAGGCGGGGACCCAAGTTGGTCGCACATTGTTAGCTCACCCGTGCACCACGCACCCATAAAAAAACCGGCCCTCAGGCCGGTTTTTTATCATACCCACAACAATCAGTCATCCCCGCCCACGATGCCCAGCAGGCGCAGCAGGCTGGTGAAGATGTTGTACACGTCCAGGTAGATCGCCAGGGTCGCGGTGATGTAGTTGGTCTCGCCGCCGTTGACGATGCGCTGCACGTCGAACAGGATGAAGGCCGAGAAGATGGCGATCGCCAGCACCGAGATCACGATGGTCAGCGCCGGGATGTGCAGGAAGATGTTGGCCACGGCCGCCAGGATCAGGACGACCACGCCGGCCATCAGCCAGCTGCCCATGCCCGAGAAATCGCGCTCGCTGGTGGTGGCGATGCTGGCCATTACCGCGAACACGCAGGCGGTGCCGCCGAAGGCGGTCATGATCAGGCTGCCGCCATTGGAATAGCCCAGGGTGTGGCGCAGGAGCGGGGTCAGCATCAGGCCCATGAAGAAGGTGAAGCCGAGCAGGAAGGCCACGCCGGCCGCCGAGTTCTTGGTCTTCTCGATGGCGAACATGAAGCCGAAGGCGATCGCCATGAAGACGATGAAGCCCATGAAGCCGCTGAACATCGGCAGCTGCAGGGACACGCCGACATAGGCGCCCAGGACGGTCGGGATCATCGACAGCGCGAGCAGCCAGTACGTGTTGCGCAACACCTTGTTGCGCGTTGCTACCTGGCCACCCTTGGTCAGGTCGACGGTACGATGCTGTTGCGTACTAGGGAACATAATGCCTCCGGTTGGATAAAAGGTACGTCACGCTCAGTCTACTCGAGCCGGCTTAATCTGGCCTGAAAGGGGCGGGGTGGAGCGCGACGGTTTTTCGCCGTCACTGTAACACTCCGCTTGCCTTGGCCGCAATAGCCTCTATATGGGGGATATATGGTAAAATTAAAGGTTGATTGAGTTCCAAAGTTCTAACGAATTTCTCGATTCTAACCTTTCTTTTTATTGGAGTTTTTACAATGGCAATCGAACGCACCCTGTCCATCATCAAGCCTGACGCAGTTGCAAAAAACGTGATCGGCCAAATCTACACCCGCTTCGAAAACGCTGGCCTGAAGATCGTTGCAGCGCGCATGACCCAGCTGACCCGCGAGCAGGCTGAAGGTTTCTACGCCGCTCACAAAGAGCGCGGCTTCTTCAACGACCTGGTCAGCTTCATGGTCTCGGGCCCGGTCATGATCCAGGTTCTGGAAGGCGAAAACGCCGTCCTGGCGCACCGCGACCTGATGGGCGCGACCGATCCGAAGAAAGCTGAAAAAGGCACCATCCGCGCCGATTTCGCCGATTCGATCGACGCCAACGCGGTGCACGGTTCGGACGCTGTCGAAGCTGCAAAAGTCGAAATCGCTTACTTCTTCCCAGAGCTGAAGTAATCGGTTTCAAGCAATAAGAACCGCTCGCCCGATGCCTCGGGCCCGGCGAGCGGGGAATGCATCATTTTTTAGGTATTGAACATCATGACGACTCTCACCAATCTGCTGGACTTCGATCCCGCGCAACTCGTGGCTTACTGCGCCGAGCTGGGTGAGAAGCCGTTCCGCGCCAAGCAGCTGCAGCGCTGGATCCACCAGTTCGGCGCATCGGACTTCGACAGCATGACCGACCTGGCCAAGTCGCTGCGCGAAAAGCTCAAGACCCGCGCCGAAGTGCGCGCCCCCGGCATCATCAGCGACCACACCTCCAGCGACGGCACCCGCAAGTGGCTGGTCGACGTCGGCAACGGCAACGCGGTCGAGACCGTGTTCATCCCGGAAGAGAACCGCGGCACCCTGTGCATCTCGACCCAGGCCGGCTGCGCCGTCAACTGCCGTTTCTGCTCCACCGGCAAGCAGGGCTTCAACCGCAACCTCACCGTGGCCGAGATCATCGGCCAGCTGTGGATGGCCGAGTTCGAGCTGCGCCGTACCAAGGGCATCGAGCCCGGTCCCAAGGGCGAGCGCCAGATCACCAACGTGGTGATGATGGGCATGGGCGAGCCGCTGCTGAACTACGAGCCAACCGTCACCGCGCTCAAGATGATGCTTGACGATAACGCCTACGGCCTGTCGCGCCGCCGCGTGACCCTGTCGACCTCGGGTGTGGTGCCGAACATCGACAAGCTGTCCCAGGACGTGCCGGTGGCCCTGGCCGTGTCGCTGCACGCGTCGAACGACGCCCTGCGCGACGCGCTGGTGCCGCTGAACAAGAAATACCCGCTGCGCGAGCTGCTGGCCTCGTGCAAGCGCTACCTGGAGTTCGCCCCGCGCGACTTCATCACCTTCGAATACTGCATGCTCGACGGCTACAACGACAGCGACGAGCATGCGCGCGAACTGATCGCGCTGGTCAACGACCCGGTGGTGGGCGTGAACTGCAAGTTCAACCTGATTCCCTTCAATCCCTTCCCGGAATCCGGCCTGACCCGCTCCAAGAACCCGCGCATCAAGGCCTTCGCCCAGGTGCTGATGGACGCCGGCATCGTGACCACCGTGCGCAAGACGCGCGGCGACGACATCGACGCCGCCTGCGGCCAGCTGGCCGGCGAGGTGCAGGACCGCACCCGCGTCGCCGAGCGCATGGAAAAGATGGCCGAATACCAGAAGAAATTCGGCGCCGACTTCGGGCGCATCGTGGAGATTCCTTCTTGATGCGCGCCGCCGGCCGCGTCGCCGCCGCCTTGCTCCTCACGCTGCTGGCCGCCTGCGCCGGCCCGGGCGGCGCGTCCGCCGGCGGCGAACTCAAGACCGCGTCCGACGTGACGGCGGTCGAGAAGCGCGCGCAGATCCGCGTGCAGCTTGCGGTCGGCTACTACCAGGAAGGCAAGTACGACATCGCCCTCGACGAGGTCAAGCAGGCGATCGCCGTCTATCCCGAGTACGCCGAAGCCTACGGCCTGCGCGCCTTGATCTATACCGAGATGGGCCAGCTGGCCCTGGCCGACGAGAACTACCAGCACGCCCTGCGCATCGCGCCCGGCAATCCGGCCCTGTCGAACAACTACGGCTCCTTCCTGTGCCAGTCGCTGAACAAGCCGGCCGAGGCGATGCGCCATTTCGATACCGCCCTCAAGAACCCGGCCTACGCCACGCCGGTGCGCGCCCTGGTGAACGCGGGCGTGTGCAGCATCAAGAACCGCAATATCGACGCGGCCGAGCGCTACCTGCTCGACGCCTTGCGTCTGAATCCCGATCTGCAGGCCACGAATGCCGGCCTGGCGCGGGTCTACTTCGAGCGGCGCGACTACCAGCGCGCCGGTTTTTTCATTAACCGCCTGATCGATACCGCGAAACTCGACACGCTGCCGGCCGATACCCTGTGGCTGGCGATGCGGGTACAGCGCAAGCTGGGCGACCGGACCCACGAAGCCAGCCTGGCCGCGCAGCTGCGCAAGCGCTTCCCGGGTTCGCCGGAGTACGCCGCGTTCGAGCGCGGGGCCTTTGATGAGTGAGACACAGAACATGAACGAGCACGCAGACCAGCCGGGCGCCCCGGACAACCCGTCGGGCAACCCGGGCAAGACCCTCCAGACCCAGCGCGAAGCGATGGGCTGGACCGTGGAGCAGGTGGCCGACCAGCTCAAGCTGGCGCCGCGCCAGGTGGTGGCGCTGGAAGCGGGCGACTTCGCCTCGCTGCCGAGCCCGGCCGTGACGCGCGGCTTCGTGCGCGCCTACGCCAAGCTCCTCAAGATCGACGCCGCGCCGCTGGTGTCGATGATCGAACTGAACATGCCGCCGCAGGCCCAGGCGGGCGCTCCGATGGCGCGCCGCGAGCAGCGTCCGGCCGCCTTCAACGAGACCCGCTTCCCGATCGGCGGCAAGCGTACCCGCCTGCCGCTCGGCTGGATCGCCGCCGTACTGGTGGTCGGTGGCGTCGCCGCCGCGGCCTGGCAGCTGGGCGTGATCCCGGGCAGCCGTCCGGCGGCCGACGCCAATCCGGCCGACGGCGTGGTGCTCGAGACCCCGGGCGTCGCCACCCCGGGCGTGGCCGCGCCCGCCACCAACGGCGCCATCCAGGCCCCGCTGAACAACCCGTCGGTGCCGCTGATCTCGGTGCCGGCCCCGGCCGCCGAAGGTACGGCGCCTGCCGCCACCGGCGCCACGCCCGGCGTGACCGCGCCCACCGCCCCGCCGGCCACTACGCCGACCAACGCGCCGGTCAACGCGCCGGTGACGACCGCACCGGCGGGCGCCGCGCCCGCTCCGGCAACCGTTCCGCCCGCGGCCCCTGCCGCTGCCCCTGCCGCCGCCGCACCTGCCGCCGCGGCCGGCGCGAACACGCTGGTGCTGAACGTGCGCGAGGATTCGTGGATCGAAGTGCGCCCGGCCGGCGGCGGCCGCCCGCTGCTGTCGCGCCTGGTGAAGGCCGGCAGCACCGAGACCCTGGAGCTCACCCAGCCGGTGAACCTGGTGGTCGGCGCGCCCTCGGGCGTGAGCGCGACCCTGCGCGGCGCCAGCGTCGCGCTGCCCCAGGTGCCGGGCAAGACCATCGCGCGCGTGTCCCTGAAATAATCGAAACCGGAATTCCATGACTTCGCTGAACGAACCCTGCATCCAGGACCCGATTCCATCCGGCCCGCTGGCGCGCCGCGCCAGCCGCAAGGTGCTGGTCGCCCATGGCGCCCGCCAGGTCTGGATGGGCGGCGACGCTCCGGTGGTGGTGCAGTCGATGACCAACACCGACACCGCCGACGTGATCGGCACCGCGATCCAGGTGAAGGAGCTCGCGCGCGCCGGTTCCGAGATCGTGCGCATCACCGTGAACACCCCGGAAGCCGCCGCCGCCGTGCCGGCCATCCGCGAGCAGCTCGACCGCATGGAAGTCGACGTGCCGCTCGTGGGCGACTTCCACTACAACGGCCACCTGCTGCTGCGCGACTATCCCGAGTGCGCGCAGGCGCTGTCGAAGTACCGCATCAACCCGGGCAACGTGGGGCAGGGCGCCAAGCGCGACACCCAGTTCGCCCAGATGATCGAAATCGCCGCCAGGTACGACAAGCCGGTGCGCATCGGCGTCAACTGGGGCAGCCTGGACCAGTCGCTGCTGGCCCGCATCATGGACGAGAACGCGGCGCGCGCGAACCCGTGGAGCGCCCAGGCCGTGATGTACGAAGCCCTGATCACCTCGGCGATCGAGAACGCCGTGCGCGCGGAAGAAGTGGGCCTGGCGCGCGACAAGATCATCCTGAGCTGCAAGGTGTCGGGCGTGCAGGACCTGATCGCGGTCTACCGCGAACTGGCGCGCCGCTGCGACTACCCGCTGCACCTTGGCCTGACCGAGGCCGGCATGGGCAGCAAGGGCATCGTGGCCTCGACCGCCGCGCTGTCGGTGCTGCTGCAGGAAGGCATCGGCGACACCATCCGCATTTCGCTGACCCCGGAACCGGGCGGCGACCGCACCAAGGAAGTGGTGGTCGGCCAGGAGATCCTGCAGACCATGGGCCTGCGCAAGTTCACCCCGATGGTGATCGCTTGCCCGGGCTGCGGCCGTACGACGTCCACCGTGTTCCAGGAGCTGGCCGACAACATCCAGACCTTCCTGCGCGAGCAGATGCCGGAGTGGAAGAAGACCTATCCGGGCGTGGAGGCGATGAACGTGGCCGTGATGGGCTGCATCGTCAACGGGCCGGGCGAATCGAAGCACGCCAACATCGGCATCAGCCTGCCGGGCACGGGCGAATCGCCGGCCGCGCCGGTGTTCGTCGACGGCCAGAAGTTCGCCACCCTGCGCGGCGAGCGCATCGTCGACGAGTTCAAGACCATCGTGCTGGATTACGTGAAGAAGAATTACGGCAGGGAAGCCGTCACAGAATAAATTTGTAGGGTGGGCAGGTCTCCTGCCCACGCGTTCGACCAGTGCATGCGCCGCTTGAACGCGTGGGCGGGGAACCCGCCCACCCTACGATAAAGAGAGCCAACAATATGTCCAAACCAGAAAAAATCGTCGCCATCAAAGGCATGAACGACATCCTCCCGACAAACGCACCGCTGTGGGAGCTGTTCGAGAACACCACCGAAACGATCCTGAAAAGCTACGGCTACCAGAAGATCGTCACCCCGATCGTCGAGGAAACCGGCCTGTTCGCGCGCGCCATCGGCGCCGTCACCGACATCGTCGAGAAGGAAATGTACTCCTTCGAAGACTCGATGAATGGCGACAAGCTGACCCTGCGCCCGGAAGGCACGGCCGGCGTGGTGCGCGCGGTGCTCGAGCATAACCTGGTCTACGACGGCCCCAAGCGCCTGTGGTACAAGGGCCCGATGTTCCGCCACGAGCGTCCGCAGCGCGGCCGCTACCGCCAGTTCTTCCAGTTCGGCGCCGAAGCCGTGGGCTTCTCGGGCCCGGACATCGATGCGGAACTGATCATGATGTGCCGCCGCCTGTGGGACGACCTGGGCATCCAGAACGTGCGCCTGGAGCTGAACTCGATCGGCAACGCCGACGAGCGCCTGCGCCACCGCGCCGACCTGATCGCCTACCTCGAGAAGCACGAGGACATCCTCGACGCCGAGGCCAAGCGCCGCCTGCACAGCAACCCGCTGCGCATCCTGGACACCAAGAACCCGGCCATGCAGGACATGGTCAACGCGGCGCCCAAGCTGCTCGACTACCTGGGCGAGGAGTCGCTGGCCCACCTCGAGGGCCTGAAGAAGATCCTCGACCGCAACGCGGTGCAGTACACCATCAACCCGCGCCTGGTGCGCGGCCTGGACTACTACAACCGCACCGTGTTCGAGTGGGTCACCGACGAACTGGGTTCGCAGGGCACCATCTGCGCCGGCGGCCGCTACGATCCGCTGATCGAGACCTTCGGCGGCAAGGCCACCCCGGCGGTCGGTTTCGCCATGGGCATGGAGCGCATCATCGAGCTGATGAAGGGCCTGGGCGAAGCCGCCGCCCCGAACCAGTGCGACGTCTACATGGTCCACCAGGGCGAGGAAGCCCAGGCGCAAGCCTTCATCCTGGCCGAGCGCCTTCGCGATGCCGGCCTGGATGTTGTGTTACATTGCGCAACGCCGGCGGGCGCGGGCAGCTTCAAGAGCCAGATGAAGAAGGCCGACGGCAGCGGCGCGGCCTTCGCCGTGATCATCGGCGAGGACGAGGTCGCGAGCAGCAAGGCGGCGGTCAAGGCGATGCGCGGCGAGTCCGGCGAGCAGCAGCAGGCCAGCGTGCCGTTCGAGGAAGTGGTCGACTACGTGGTCGACCAGATCGTCGGCGACCACGATCACGACCACGTGCACTACCACCCATAAGCAAGCGTAAGCAGCACCCGATCCACCCACCAGAAAAACAGACAAGACAATGGCATACGATCTCGAAGAACAGGAACAGATAGCGACCTTCAAGGCATTCTGGGCCAAGTACGGCAACATCATCACCTGGGTGCTGATCCTGGCGCTCGGCTCCTACGCCGCCTATAACTTCTGGAACAGCCACAAGCAGAAGCAGGCCGTCGAAGCCTCGGCCCTGTACGACGAGCTGCAGGCCTCGCTGACCGCCAACGACAACGCCAAGGTGCAGCGCGTGGTGGGCGACATCCAGTCGAAGTACGAGGGCACCGCCTACGCCCCGATGGCCGCGCTGGCCGGCGCCAAGGCGGCCTTCGAGGCCAAGGACCTGAAGACCGCCAAGACCCAGCTGCAATGGGCGGTGGACCACGGCAATGACGAATACAAGTCGATCGCCAAGCTGCGCCTGGCGGGCGTGCTGCTCGACGAGAAGGCCTACGACGAGGCGCTCAAGCTGCTCGGCACCGAGTTCCTGCCGCAGTTCGCCGCCGAAGTGAACGACCGCAAGGGCGACGTGCTGGTCGCGCAGAACAAGCTGGCCGAAGCACGCCAGGCCTATGTCGCGGCCCTGGCCGCCATGGACAAGAACAACCCGGGCCGCCAGCTGGTCCAGGTCAAGCTCGAAGCCATCGGCGGCACCGTCCCGGCCGAGCCGAAAGCGGCGGAACAGAAAGCGGCCGCCTAAGGCCATGTTTCAAGAGGCCCGCGCGCGCCTTCAGGGTGCGCGCGGGCTTTGCGTCTATTGTCTAGGAACAAGGTAAAAGAATATGCGTATTAGCAGGAAGCTCGTTGGTGTTGGTGTGCTGGCCCTGATGACGGGTTGCTCGACCATTAATTCGCTGAATCCCTTCGCCTCCAAGCCGAAGGGCGACCAGCCGGCCAAGCTGGTGGAACTGAAGGGTTCCATGGCCGTGCGCACCGCATGGAAGCTCGACATCGGCAAGGCCCAGGGCTACCAGTTCTCGCCGGCCCTGACCGGCAACAGCGTGGTGGTGGCGGGCGGCGGCGGCGACATCGCGCGCGTCGAGGCGGCCAGCGGCCGCGTCGTGTGGCGCATCAAGGCCGGCAGCGACCTGACCGCGGGCGTGGGCACCGACGGCAACCTGATCGTGGTCGGCGGCGAGGACGGCATGCTGCTGGCCTTCGACATGGACGGCAAGGCCATGTGGAAGACCCAGCTCTCGAGCGAACTGCTGTCGCCTCCGGTCGTGAGCCAGGGCGTGGTGGTGGCGCGCTCGCTCGACAACCGCATCGTCGGCGTCGACGCCCAGACCGGCGCCAAGAAATGGACCGTGCAGAAGGTCGCGCCGCCGCTGACCCTGCGCAACGCGCCGGGCATGATCGTGTCCGGCAGCGACGTCATCGTCGCCCAGCCGGGCGGCAAGCTGTCCTCGCTGATCCTTGCGACCGGCGCCCCGCGCTGGGACGTCGAGGTCGGCGTGGCGCGCGGCGCCACCGAACTGGAACGCGTGACCGACATCGGCGGCGCCCCGGTGCTGTTCGAGAACGACGTCTGCGCCGTGTCCTACCAGGGCCGCGTGGGCTGCTTCGACGTCACCACCGGCGCCGCGCGCTGGACCCGCGACCTCTCGTCCGAAGTGGGCGTGGCGGTCGACCAGCGCTTCGTCTTCGCCGCCGACGACAAGGGCGCGCTGCACGCCTTCACCCGCGACACCGGCTCCTCGAGCTGGAAAAACGACAAGCTGTCCTTCCGCCGCCTCTCGACCCCGCTGTCCTACGGCCGTGCGGTCGCGGTCGGCGACCTGGAAGGCATCGTGCACTTCCTGTCGCGCGAGGACGGCTCCTTCCTGGCGCGCGCCGCCACCGACGGCAGCCCCATCGTGGGCACGCCATTGGTTGCCGGCTCGAACCTGATCTTTCAAACACAAAATGGAACTGTGACCGCCATCGCGGTCGAATAGAATAAGTACATGAAGCCGGTAATCGCACTCGTAGGTCGTCCCAACGTCGGGAAATCGACCCTGTTCAATCGCCTGACCCGTTCGCGCGACGCGCTCGTGGCAGACCTCCCTGGTCTCACCCGCGACCGCCACTACGGCGAAGGCCGGATCGGCGAACGTCCGTTCCTGGTCATCGACACGGGTGGTTTCGAACCGGTCGCCAAGGAAGGCATCATGCACGAAATGGCGCTGCAGACGCGCCAGGCCGTGGCCGAAGCCGACGTGGTCGTGTTCATCGTGGACGGCCGCCAGGGCCTGACTCCGCACGACAAGACCATCACCGACTACCTGCGCAAGGCCGGCCGCAAGGTCATGCTCGTGGTCAACAAGTCGGAGGGCATGAAGTACACCTCCGTGACCGCCGACTTCTACGAGCTGGGCCTGGGCGACCCCTATGTCATCTCCGCCGCCCACGGCGACGGCGTGCACGACCTGGTGCGCGAAGCCCTGGACATCGCCTTCGCCGACCGTCCCGACGAAGAGGACGAGCCGGAGCACCCGGACCACGGGATCAAGATCGCCATCGTCGGCCGCCCGAACGTGGGCAAGTCGACCCTGATCAATACCCTGGTCGGCGAGCAGCGCGTGATCGCCTTCGACATGCCGGGCACCACCCGCGACTCGATCGAAGTGCCGTTCGAGCGCGACGGCAAGAAATACACCCTGATCGACACCGCCGGCATCCGCCGCCGCGGCAAGATTTTCGAAGCCATCGAGAAATTCTCGGTGGTCAAGACGATGCAGTCGATCTCGGACGCCAACGTGGTCATCCTTCTGCTGGATGCGCAGCAGGACATTTCCGAGCAAGATGCCCACATCGCCGGCTTCATCCTGGAAGCGGGCAGGGCGCTCGTGGTCGTGGTCAACAAGTGGGACGGCCTGCAGTCGCACCAGCGCGACCAGGTCAAGATCGACCTCGACCGCAAGCTGGACTTCCTGGGCTTCGCCAAGACCCACTTCATCTCGGCGCTGAAGGGCACCGGCATTCCGCAGATGATGAAGTCGGTCGAGTCGGCCTACAAGGCCGCCACCACCAACCTGTCGACGCCCAAGCTCACCCGCGCCCTGCAGGAAGCCGTGGAAAAGCAGGAGCCCAAGCGCAAGGGCAGCATCCGTCCCAAGATGCGCTATGCGCACCAGGGCGGCCAGAATCCGCCGATCATCGTCATCCACGGCAATGCGCTGGAGGGAATCACCGAGCCGTACAAACGTTACCTGGAGAAACATTTCCGCGATACGTTCAACCTCGTCGGCACCCCGCTGCGCATCGAACTGAAGAGCGGGAAGAACCCGTTTGCCAAGGAACAGAAATAGCCGTAGCAGTACGACAAAAAGTGGCAAAACAGGTTACAGTAGCTTAGGGCTTTCATTCGCTACAGCGGAATGTCGCCTTGACACTTGAAATCCGGCAAATCGCCACAATTTTTAAACTACAACAACATTACGGAGCTGTTATGAGCAACAAAGGGCAACTGTTACAAGACCCATTCCTGAACGCCTTGCGCAAGGAGCACGTCCCCGTCTCCATCTACCTGGTCAACGGCATCAAGCTGCAGGGCCATATCGAGTCCTTCGACCAGTACGTCGTCCTGCTTCGTAATACCGTGACCCAGATGGTCTACAAGCACGCCATTTCCACCGTTGTGCCGGCCCGCGCCGTCAACCTCAACCTCGACTCCGAAGCCGAGTAAGGCCGATGGCTGACGCCCCCGGCACGCCTTCCATGCGCGCAGCGCTGGTCGGCATCGATTTTGGCGCTGGCGACTTTGCCGCCAGCCTGGAAGAGCTGTCGCTGCTTGCGCGCTCCGCCGGCGCGGAGCCGATCACCACGATCACGGCCAAGCGCGCCAGTCCCGATCCCGCCCACTTCGTCGGCAGCGGCAAGGCCGACGAAATCGCGATGGCCTGCAAGGCCGAGCGCATCGACATCGTCATCTTCAACCACGCGCTGTCGCCGGCCCAGCAGCGCAACCTGGAACGCCGCCTGGAAATCCGGGTGGTCGACCGCACCAGCCTGATCCTCGACATCTTCGCCCAGCGCGCCAAGAGCCACGAGGGCAAGCTGCAGGTGGAACTGGCCCAGCTGCAGCACCTGGCCACGCGCCTGATCCGCGGCTGGACCCACCTGGAGCGCCAGAAGGGCGGTATCGGCCTGCGCGGCCCAGGTGAAACCCAGCTCGAGACCGACCGCCGCCTGATCGGCGAACGCGTCAAGATGCTGCGCGCCCGCCTGACCAAGCTGCGCAAGCAGCACGAGACCCAGCGCCGCGCGCGCGGACGCAACCAGACTTTCTCGGTGTCGCTGGTCGGCTATACCAACGCCGGCAAGTCGACCCTGTTCAATACCCTCACCAAGGCCGGCGTCTATGTCGCGAACCAGCTGTTCGCGACCCTGGACACCACCAGCCGCCGCCTCTACCTCGGCGACGAGGTCGGCAGCGTCGTCATGAGCGACACCGTCGGCTTCGTGCGCGAACTGCCCCACCAGCTGGTCGCGGCTTTCCGCGCCACCCTCGAGGAAACCATCCACGCCGACCTGCTGCTGCACGTGGTCGACGGCAACTCACCGGTGCGCATGGAGCAGATCGAGCAGGTCAACGAGGTATTGCGCGAGATCGGCGCCGATCATGTGCCCCAGATCCTGGTCTGGAACAAGATCGACGCGGCCGGGCTGGAGCCCGGGGTCGAGCGTGATGAATATGATAAGATCAGCCGCGTTTTCATCAGCGCCCATAGTGGCGCCGGCCTGGACCTGCTGCGCGGCGCGATCGTCGAAGCGGCCCTGGCCGAACCCGGGCAGCAACAAAACGAAGCGCAGGACTCCGTACTCGATTTCGCACTGGACGAACCCTCGGTGGGCGGTTCGCTGGGCGGTCCTGCCGACAATATGCCAACTTCCACCCATCACGGGCCACACTAGCCTATGCTTGTTTCTTTACTAAAACGTTTCGGCATCAAAATGTCGCTGAACGATCCGCGTTGGGGCCGCAATCCCGACGATGACCGCAAGGCCCAGGAGGGCCGCCGTCCGGGTGAAGGTCCGCCCGACCTCGACCAGCTCTGGCGCGACTTCAACGCCCGCCTGAACCGCATGTTCGGCAACCGCGGCAATGGCGGCGACGGCAATAATGGCGGACCCGGCCGCGGCGACATGCGCGGCGCCAGCGTCACCGCCGGCGTGGTCGCCGTCATCGTCGGCCTGATCTGGCTGGCCAGCGGCGCCTTCATCGTGCAGGAAGGCCAGACCGGGGTCGTCACGACCTTCGGCAAGCTGAGCCACACCACCTCGGCCGGTTTCAACTGGCGCTGGCCTTATCCCTTCCAGGCGCACGAGACGGTCAATGTCTCGCAGATCCGCACCGCCGAGATCGGCTACCGCGCCAACGTCCGCAACAAGCAGCCGCAAGAGTCGCTGATGCTCACCGACGACGAGAACATCATCGACATCCAGTTCGCGGTGCAGTACACGCTGAAGGACCCGGTCCAGTGGCTGTTCAACAACCGCGACCAGGACGACACCGTGCGCCAGGTCGCCGAGACCGCCATCCGAGAAGTGGTCGGCAAGAACAAGATGGACTTCGTCCTCTACGAAGGCCGCGAGAAGGTGGCCGCCGACGTGCATGCGATCCTGCAGCAGATGGTCGACCGCTACGCGCTGGGCGCCCTGATCACCAACGTGACCATGCAGGCGGTGCAGCCGCCGGAGCAGGTGCAGACCGCCTTCGACGACGCCGTGCGCGCCGGCCAGGACCGCGCCCGCGCCAGGAACGAGGGCGAGGCCTATGCCAACCAGGTGATCCCGCAGGCGCGCGGCCAGGCCTTCCGCCTGCAGCAGGACGCCGAAGCCTACCGCTCGATGGTGGTGGAGAACGCGACCGGTAACGCCGCCCGCTTCAACCAGGTGGTGGCCGCCTACGGCAAGGCCCCGGGCGTGACGCGCGACCGCATGTACATCGACACCATGCAGCAGATCTTCACCAGCACCACCAAGGTGATGGTCGATACGCGCAACAACAGCGGCATGATCTACCTGCCGCTCGACAAGCTGCTCGCGCAGAGCGCCGCCAACGATTCCGCCGTCGGCAACAAGTCCGGCCCGGTGCAGGTACCCCAGTCCCAGCCGACGCCGGAAGTAACGCAAGCCATGGATTCGGTGCGCCAGCGCGACGAGCGCAGCCGCGATTCCTCACGTGACCGGGAGAGCCGCTGATGAACCGCCTCGTAACCTTTTTCGTGGCGGGCTTTATTGCCCTGATGCTGTTGTCGTCCACCGTGTTCGTGGTCGACCAGCGCCGCTTCGCCATCGTCTTCGCCCTGGGCCAGGTGCGCGACGTGATCACCGAGCCGGGCCTGCATTTCAAGCTGCCGCCGCCGTTCCAGAACGTGATCTACCTGGACAAGCGCATCCTGACGCTCGACACGCCCGACGCCGACCGCTTCATCACGGCCGAGAAGAAGAACATCCTGGTGGATGCCTTCGTCAAGTGGCGCATCGTCGACCCGCGCCTGTACTACATCAGCTTCACCGGCGACGAAAGCCGCGCCCGCGACCGCATGTCGCAGATCATCAAGGCGGCCCTGAACGACGAGATCACCAAGCGCACCGTGCGCGAAGTGATCTCGGGCGAACGCGGCGCCGTGATGGCGGCGGTGCAGCAGAAGGTGGTGGCCGAGGCCAAGGAAATCGGCGTCGGCATCGTCGACGTGCGCCTGAAGCGCGTGGACTACATCGAGCAGATCAACAACTCGGTGTACGAACGCATGCGCGCCGAGCGCGTCCGCGTCGCCAACGAGCTGCGTTCGACCGGCGCCGCCGAGTCCGAGCAGATCCGCGCCGATGCAGACCGCCAGCGCACCGTGATCATCGCCGAAGCCTTCCGCGAGGCCGAGAAGATCAAGGGTGACGGCGATGCGAAGGCGTCGGTGATCTATGCCGAAGCGTTTGGCAAGAATCCGGAGTTCGCCAAGTTCTACCGCTCGCTGGAGGCGTATCGCGCCAGCTTCAAGGACCGGAACGATGTGCTGGTGATGGATCCGAATTCGGAGTTCTTCAAGTACTTCAAGCAGCCGGGCTCGAAGTAATGCTTGTTCTGTCCGCTCACACTTGGGGTGAGGGCGGGCAGGGTGGCAGATCATACAAACTTGGGTCCCCGTCTTCGCAGGGATGACGGTTTGGAGGTCAGTTGTGCTGAAGGCTTCGTCGCCTTGCACCCGCTCCCTCCGAACGTCATCCCTGCGAAGGCGGGGACCCAAGTTCCTTGCGCACCACGAACGCCCTTCGCACCCTGAATGACAGAAATAAGCAACTTGTCTATCGTGGCAATTTGCCAACCCGCATCCTGTCAAACAAGCATTCCCCGCCAGTTAACCGCCGTTTTCGGTTAAAATCACCGATTCGGCGCTCGCGCCGCGCGTCGGCACGTCTGTTGCCGTCACGTCGTTGCTCTCTTTAAAATCCATCACCCAACCGCTGTTGCCCATGCCGAATTGGCTATTGCCTGAGAATATTGCCGATGTCTTGCCGTCCGAAGCGCGCAAGATCGAGGAACTGCGCCGCCTGATGCTGGATAATTTCCGGCTGTACGGCTACGAACTGGTGATGCCGCCGCTGCTCGAGTACACCGACTCGCTGCTGGCCGGCGCCGGACAGGACACCGAACTCAAGACCTTCAAGGTGGTGGACCCGCTCACCGGCCGCCTGCTCGGCCTGCGCGCTGACATGACCACCCAGGTCGCCCGCATCGACGCCCACCTGCTGAACCGCGATTCCGTCACCCGACTGTGCTACGCCGGCTCGGTGCTGCATACCCGTCCGTCGGGCCTGCACGCGACCCGCGAGCCGGTGCAGATCGGCGCCGAGATCTACGGCCACGCCGGCCTCGAGGCCGATGCCGAGATCCAGGAACTGGCCCTCGGCTCGCTGGCCCTGGCCGGCTTCACCGACGTGCGCCTGGACCTGTCCCACGTCGGGGTGCTGCGCGCCCTGCTGGCGGAAGACCCGGCGGCGCGGCGCGACGAAACCCAGATCTACTGCCTGCTGCGCGCCAAGGATGCCGCCAGCCTGGACGAGATCTCGAAGAACTACTACCCGCAGACCCGCCAGGCCCTGCTGGCGCTGCCCCAGCTGTACGGCGACATCGACGTGCTGGCGCGCGCCAAGGAAATGCTGCCGGCCCTGCCGGGCATCACCCGCGCGCTGGCCGAACTGGCCGCGCTGGCGGGTTCGGCCATCGGCCGCGCCGACGTGGCGGTCGACCTGGCCGACCTGCGCGGCTACCAGTACGAAAGCGGCGCCATGTTCGCGCTCTACGTGCCGGGCCTGCCGAACGCGGTGGCGCGCGGCGGCCGCTACGACCACGTAGGCGAGGCCTTCGGCCGTGCGCGTCCCGCGACCGGCTTCTCGCTCGACCTGCGCGAGCTGGCGCGCCTGCTGCCGACCGCCGAGCGCAAGCATTCCATCCGCGCGCCCTGGGGCAACGCCCCGGAACTGCGGGAAAAAATCGCTGACCTGCGCAAGGCAGGCGAAGTCGTGATCCAGAGCATGCCGGGTCACGACAATGTTCAGGACGAGTTCGAGTGCGACCGCGTGCTCGTCCTCGAAAACGGAAATTGGATTCTCAAAAACTTAGGTTAAGTGATGTCAAATACTAACGTGGCAAAGAACGTCGTCGTCATCGGCACCCAATGGGGCGACGAAGGCAAGGGGAAGATCGTCGACTGGCTGACCGACCACGCCGCCGGCGTGGTGCGCTTCCAGGGCGGCCATAACGCGGGTCACACCCTCGTGATCAAGGGCCAGAAGACCGCGCTGCAGCTGATCCCCTCGGGCATCATGCGCGAAGGCGTGGCCTGCTACATCGGCAACGGCGTCGTGGTCTCGGTGCCGGACGTCCTGCGCGAGATCGACAAGCTGGCCGCGGCCGGTGTCGAAGTCGTGTCGCGCCTGAAGATCTCGGAAGCCTGCCCGGTCATCCTGCCTTACCACGTCGCCATCGACAAGGCGCGCGAAGCCAAGCGCGGCGAGAACAAGATCGGCACCACCGGCAAGGGCATCGGCCCGGCCTACGAAGACAAGGTGGCGCGCCGCGCGATCCGCATCGCCGACATGCTCAACGAAGAGCGCTTCGCCGAGAAGCTGAAGGAAAACCTTGAGTACCACAACTTCGTCCTGGTGAACTACCTGGGCGGCGAGGCGATCGACTTCCAGCAGACCTTCGACGACGCGATGGCCCTGGTGCCGCGCCTGCGCCCGATGGTCGGCGACGTCTCGTCGGCCCTGTACGCCGCCCACAAGGCTGGCGGCAGCCTGCTGTTCGAAGGCGCGCAAGGCTCGCTGCTCGACGTCGACCACGGCACCTACCCGTTCGTCACCTCGTCCAACTGCGTGGCCGGCAACGCCGCCGCAGGCGCCGGCGTGGGCCCGGGCATGCTGCACTACATCATGGGCATCACCAAGGCGTACACCACCCGCGTCGGTTCGGGCCCGTTCCCGGCCGAACTGCCGACCGACCAGGGCGTCGGCGAGCACCTGTCGCGCGTGGGCCACGAGTTCGGCACCGTGACCGGCCGTGCGCGCCGCTGCGGCTGGTTCGACGCCGCGCTGCTGCGCCGCTCGGTCCAGATCAACGGCGTGACCGGCATGTGCCTGACCAAGCTGGACGTGCTGGACGGCCTGGAGTCGCTCAAGCTGTGCACCGGCTACAAGATCGACGGCCGCGACGTGGACATCTTCCCGGTCGGCGCCGAAGAAGCCGCCCTGTGCCAGCCGGTCTACGAAGAAATGCCGGGCTGGACCGAATCGACCGTCGGCGCCAAGTCGATGGAAGACCTGCCGGCCAATGCGCGCGCCTACATCAAGCGCATCGAAGAACTGGTCGGCATCCCGATCGACATGGTGTCGACCGGCCCGGACCGCGAAGAAACCATCGTGCTGCGCCACCCGTTCGCAGCCTGATTCAAATTATAAAAATAGGAATAGCCTGAACATGAACACCCCTGCATCGACCGAAAAGGACCTCTGGGTTTCCTGGGACGAGTACAACCGCCTGGTCGAGCGCCTCGCGCTGCAAGTCTACGAATCGAACTGGAAGTTCGACATGGTGCTGTGCCTGGCGCGCGGCGGCGTGCGTCCCGGTGACGTGATCTCGCGCATCTTCGACGTGCCGCTGGCGATCCTGTCGACCAGCTCCTACCGCGAAGAAGCCGGCACCAAGCAGGGCAACCTGGACATCGCCAAGTACATGACCATGACCAAGGGCCCGCTGGCCGGCCGCATCCTGCTGGTCGACGACCTGGCCGACTCCGGCGTGACCCTGCAAAAGGTGCGCGAGCACCTGCAGACCAACTACCCGGACGTCTCGGAAGTGAAATCGGCCGTCATCTGGGTCAAGGGCACGTCAAGCTTCAAGCCGGACTACCACCTGGAAGACCTGCCGCACAACCCGTGGATCCACCAGCCGTTCGAGGACTACGACGGCCTGCGTCCGCACCAGCTGGCGGCCTGGATGAAGAAGTTCGAGAAGTAATTCTTCGGTAGGCATACCGAATGGGGCAGGGAAGGGCGGAAGCCTTTTCCTGCCTTTTTCTTTGGCACTATCGTAGGGTTGGCGGCTTCGCCGCGACGCGTTCACCCAGCGCCGGCACGGTCGAGGAATTTCATATGCCAACGATCACGCGTCGGCGGAAATCCGCCGACCCTGCGCGAATCGCGGCGCAGGCGTGCGGGATGTTAAGATGCTCTCATTCGTTACTTTCGGGTAATCCAACAACAAGAATCCCATGACCCAAAGCTTCTTCCAGACCTTCATCCTCCTGATCCTCGTCACCGACCCCTTCGGCAACGTTCCCTTGTTCGCCGCCGCTCTCAAGGACGTGGCTCCGCAGCGCCGTCCGCGCATCGTGGTGCGCGAATGCGCGATCGCCTTCCTGCTGCTGCTGGTGTTCATGTTCTTCGGCCAGCACTTCCTCGAAGCGCTGCACCTGAGCCCGGTCTCGCTGCGCATCGGCGGCGCCGTCATTCTCCTGATGATCGCGATCCGCATGATCTTCCCGCATCCGGACGGCGTGCTGGGCCGCAGCGAACATGGCGAGCCCTTCATCGTGCCGCTGGCGATCCCGGCGCTGGCCGGCCCGTCGGCCCTGGCCACCGTGCTGCTGTTCAGCTCGACCAGTTTCTCCGAAACCATGGTCCATGTCGCCGCGCTGGCGGCGGTGGGCATCGTGTGGCTGGCCGTGTTCCTGAGCGCCGAGCGCCTGCAGCAGAAGCTGGGGCCGCAGGTCATGACGGCCTTCGAGCGCCTGATGGGCCTGATCCTCACGGCGATGTCGATCGAAATGCTGCTCGGCGGTATCCGCGAGTTCGTCAAGACGCTGTAAGCCGGTCAGCCGTGCGGAAGGATGCCGGACAATTCTGGCACACTGCGATAGACGCCTGACGCGTCCACGACGCGTCTTTTACCTGCTCCCACCGAGAATGAAACAGGAACACGCGATACCTTCCGAATGGCTGCCCTTCCTGAGTGGCGGCGGCATGATGGGCGCCATGATGCGCTCGCACGATTGGTCCGGCTCGCCGCTGGGTCATCCGCGCGACTGGCCGCAGGCGCTGCGCACGGTCGTCGGCCTCATGCTCAACTCGAAGTTCCCCATGTTCGTCGCCTGGGGACCCGAGCTCGGTTTCCTGTACAACGACTCCTACGTGCCGATCCTCGGTGAAAAGCATCCGGCCTCGCTGGGCATGCGCTTCCACGACATCTGGGGCGAGATCTGGGACGACATCCATCCCCTCATCGTGCGCGCGCTGCGGGGCGAGTCGACCTACATGGACCGGCTGCCGCTGCGGATGCACCGCCACGGCTACGACGAGGACACCTGGTTCACCTTTTCCTATTCGCCAGTGCGCGACGAAGGCGGTACCGTGGCCGGCATGTATTGCGCCTGCGTGGAGGCCACGGCCGAGGTCCTGGCCGAGCGCTACCGCGAGGCGGAGAACCAGCGCCTGATGGCCTTGTTCGAGCAGGCGCCGGGCATCATCGCCGTGCTGCGCGGCCCGAACCACGTGTTCGAACTCACCAACCACTCCTACCTGGAGCTGATCGGCCAGCGCGAGCTGGTCGGCAAGCCGGCGCGCGAGGCGCTGCCCGAGGTGGCGGGGCAGGGCTTCTTCGAGCTGCTCGACGAGGTCTACCGGTCGGGCCAGCCCTTCGTCGGCCACGACCTGCCGGTGCGTATCCAGCGCGAAGCCAACGCGCCGCTGGAAGAACGCTACATCGACTTCGTCTACCAGCCCTTCCGCGACGCCAAGGGCGACGTGGAAGGGATTTTCGTCGAAGGCAGCGACGTCACCGCGCGCAAGCGCGTGGAGGACGAGCTGCGCGCCGCCAACCGCCAGAAAGACCAGTTCCTGGCCATGCTGGCCCACGAGCTGCGTAATCCGCTGGCGCCGATCACCACGGCGGCCCAGCTCCTGCAAAGCGGCCAGCTCGATGCCCAGGGGATCCGCAACGCCAGCAACATCATCGCGCGCCAGGCCGAGCACATGACCGACCTGGTGAACGACCTGCTGGACGTGTCGCGCGTGACGCGCGGCCTGGTGAGCATCGAACAGGAAGACCTCGACCTGCACGACATCCTGGCGGAAGCGGTGGAGCAGGTACGGCCCCTGATCGACGCCCGCCGCCACGAGCTGCGCACCGAGATCGAGAACGTCGCGCTGCACGTGGCGGGCGACCGCACGCGCCTGATCCAGGTGCTCTCCAACATCTTGAATAATGCCGCCAAGTACACCGCGCCGGGCGGCCTGCTCGTGCTGCGCGTCCGGCGCGATGCCGAGGGCGTGGTGATCGCGGTGTGCGACAACGGTCAGGGCATCGACCGGCAGGTGCTGCCCTACATCTTCGACCTGTTCATCCAGGCCGAGCGCACGCCCGACCGATCCCAGGGCGGCCTCGGCATCGGCCTGGCGCTGGTCAAGAGCCTGGTGCTGCTGCACGGCGGCCGCGTCGAGGCGCGCAGCGAGGGCGTGGGGCGCGGCAGCGAGTTCATCGTGCACTTGCCGCTCCTGTCCACCCCCATGGTGCTGCAAGCCGCGCCCGAGCCGGAACCCGTGAACACCGACGACGGCCTGCGCGTGCTGGTGGTGGACGACAACGTCGACGCCGCGCAGATGCTGGCGACCCTGCTCGAGATGCACGGCCACCACGTGAGCATCGAGTACGACGGCAAGGGCGCGCTGGAACACGTCGCCAAGGATCGTCCGGAGGTCACCCTGCTCGACATCGGCCTGCCCGACATGGACGGCCACGAGCTCGCGCGCAAGCTGCGCGCGATGCCGGAGATGGCGGGCACGGTGATGATCGCGCTGACCGGCTACGGCCAACCAGAGGACCAGAAACGCGCGCGCGACGCCGGCTTCGACCACCACATGGTCAAGCCGGCCGACCTGGCGCGGCTGCTCGAACTGCTGGGCGAGGTGAAGGAAGCGCGCCGCTGACTCTCCGCCGGTGCACCATCCGTGCGCGCCGGGCCGCAGGCCTCGTTGTATGCTGGTTCCGAAAGCGAAAACCGATTGGATCCCATGAGAACCTGGAGAATTGCCAACGAAGGCGCGGCCCTCGATCGTTCGTGCGAGGGCGCCAAGAAGAGCGGCGGGCACTGGCACGACGAAGGCTGCGCGGCGCTGTACAGCGCGATGACGGCGGAGCTGGCGGTGCTCGAGAAATTCGTGCACAGCGAAGGCGACGAGCCGGACCTGGTGCTGGTGGCGGTCGACCTGCCCGATGATCCGGGCCTGGGTGTCGATATGCCGCCCGAACGGCTGCCGAATGGCTGGGACGATCTCGAGGATGCGGGGAGTGCGGCGAACTTCGGGACGAACTTCTTGAAGGACTGCGAGTTCCTTTACATGCGGGTGCCGTCGGTGATCGTGCGGGAAGGGTGGAACCTGGTGATCAATCCGGAGCATCCGGCGTATGGACGGGTGGAGCTGAGTATCGCGCGGTCGTTCGGGTTTGATCCGAGGATGTTCGGGAGGCCGGCGAAGTGCTGATGCGGTAACTCCTTCGGCCCGCAACGCGTAAACGTCATCCCCGCGCAGGCGGGGATGACGCTTTTTAAGCTGACAAATGAAGCGATTTGCCGAACCGCTTACTTGCCCAACATCGACACCACATTATCCGCCCCCGGCGCCCCAAACGCCTGCTGCTTGAGCACATGCAGCTGATCCCGCACCTGTGCCGCCTTCTCGAACTCGAGGTTCTTGGCGTGGTCCACCATGAGCTTCTCGAGGCGCTTGATCTCCTTGCTGATCTGCTTCTCGCTCATCGATTCGACCTTGGCGGTCGCCGCATCCTCGTGCACGCCCTCGACCATGGCCCGTTGCGCGGCGTTGCTGTACACGCCGTCGATCATTTCCTTGATCTTCTTCTGCACACCCTTCGGCGTGATGCCGTTCGCCTCGTTGAAGGCGATCTGCTTGGCGCGGCGGCGTTCGGTTTCGTCGATGGCGCGCTTCATCGAATCGGTCATCTGGTCCGCGTACAGGATCGCCACGCCGTTCAGGTTACGCGCCGCGCGGCCGATGGTCTGGATCAGAGAACGCTCGGAACGCAGGAAGCCTTCCTTGTCCGCGTCCAGCACCGCCACCAGCGACACCTCCGGCAAGTCCAGGCCTTCGCGCAGCAGGTTGATGCCGACCACCACGTCGAAGGTGCCCAGGCGCAGGTCGCGCAGGATCTCGACGCGCTCCACGGTCTCGATGTCGCTGTGCAGGTAGCGCACCTTGATGCCGTGGTCGCTCAGGTATTCGGTGAGCTGCTCGGCCATGCGCTTGGTCAGCGTGGTGACCAGCACGCGCTCGTCCTTGGCGATGCGGTCGGTGATCTCGCTCATCAAATCGTCCACCTGCGACAGCGCGGGTTTCACGATGACCTTCGGGTCCACCAGGCCGGTCGGGCGCACCACCTGCTCGACCACGTTGTCGGCGTGCTCCTTCTCGTACTCGGCCGGCGTCGCGGAGACAAAGATCGTCTGGCGCATCTTGCCCTCGAACTCGGAGAACTTGAGCGGCCGGTTGTCGAGCGCGGACGGCAGGCGGAAGCCGTAGTCGACCAGGTTGGTCTTGCGCGAACGGTCGCCGTTGTACATCGCGTTGAGCTGGCCGATCATCACGTGCGACTCGTCCATGAACATCAGCGCGTCCTTGGGCAGGTAGTCGATCAGGGTCGGCGGCGGCTCGCCTGGCATGGCGCCGGACAGGTGGCGCGAATAGTTCTCGATGCCTTTCGTGAAGCCGATCTCGGCCAGCATCTCGAGGTCGAAGCGGGTGCGCTGCTCGAGGCGCTGTTCCTCGATCAGCTTGTTCTCGTTGCGGAAGTACTCGAGGCGGTCGCGCAGCTCGGCCTTGATCGATTCCACGGCGCGGATCACGGTGCTGCGCGGCGTCACGTAGTGCGAGCCGGGATAGACCGTGAAGCGTGGGATCTTCTGGCGCACGCGGCCTGTCAGCGGGTCGAACAGCTGCAGCGACTCGATCTCGTCGTCGAACATCTCGACGCGGATCGCCAGCTCGGCGTGCTCCGCCGGGAAGATGTCGATGGTGTCGCCGCGCACGCGGAAGGAGCCGCGCGAGAAGTCCATCTCGTTGCGCGTGTACTGCATCTGGATCAGGCGCGCGATGATGTCGCGCTGCGCCACCTTGTCCTTGTGGCGCAGGGTCAGGATCATCTTGTGGTATTCGTTCGGATTACCGATACCGTAGATCGCCGACACGGTGGCCACGATGACCACGTCGCGCCGCTCCATCAGCGACTTGGTGCACGACAGGCGCATCTGCTCGATATGCTCGTTGATCGACGAGTCCTTCTCGATGAACAGGTCGCGCTGCGGCACATAGGCTTCCGGCTGGTAGTAGTCGTAGTAGGAGACGAAATACTCGACCGCGTTCTGCGGGAAGAATTCGCGGAACTCCGCATACAGCTGGGCCGCCAGGGTCTTGTTCGGTGCGAACACGATCGCGGGACGGCCGGCGCGCGCGATCACGTTGGCCATCGTGTAGGTCTTGCCCGAGCCCGTCACGCCAAGCAGCGTCTGGTACATCAGGCCGTCGTTGATGCCTTCGACCAGGCCTTCGATCGCGGTCGGCTGGTCGCCCGCCGGCGGGAAGGGCTGGTGCAGCTTGAACGGCGAACCAGGGTAGGTGATGACGGTGGGTTCGGGAGAAGTTGCGATGGATAGATCAGCCATACTTTCAGACCTTTGCTAGAATGGGAGTCCGCTTGCGGCACTGCAGCACGTATCTTGCAGTAGTGTCGCTGTCTATACAACCGCTGCGAACAGCCGCCAAATTCAGTTTATCACGATGACTTCCACCGCCTCTGCCAGCCTCTTCGGCGCCATTGAAATGGCCCCGCGCGACCCGATCCTGGGCATTACCGAAGCATTCAACGCCGACACGAACCCCGAGAAGATCAACCTCGGCGTGGGCGTGTACTACGACGACAATGGCAAGGTGCCTTTGCTGCAGTGCGTGCAAAAGGCGGAAGCGAAGCTGATGGAACAGCCGGCGCCGCGTACCTACCTCCCGATCGACGGGCTGGCGGCGTACGACAAGGCCGTGCAAGAGCTGGTATTTGGGGCCGACAGCGCCGTAATTCAAGAGAAGCGCGCGATTACCGTGCAGGCCCTGGGCGGCACAGGCGCACTCAAGATCGGCGCCGATTTCCTCAAGCGTTTCGTGCCGGGCGCGGAAATCTACATCAGCGATCCGAGCTGGGAAAACCACCGCGCGCTGTTCGAAAGCGCCGGCTTCGTTGTCAACAACTACACCTATTACGACCCGCGCACCCGCGGCGTGAACTTCGAAGGCATGCTCGAAGCGCTCAAGGCCATGCCGAAGAACTCGGTCGTGGTGCTGCACGCCTGCTGCCACAACCCGACCGGCGCCGACCTGACCCAGGACCAGTGGGGCCAGGTGATCGAGGTGGTGCGCGAGAACGGCCTGGTGCCGTTCCTGGACATGGCCTACCAGGGCTTCGCCAACGGCATCGCCGAAGACGGCGCCGTGGTGCGCCGCTTTGCCGACACCGGCATGCCGCTGCTGGTCTCGAACTCGTTCTCGAAGTCCTTCTCGCTGTACGGCGAGCGCGTCGGCGCGCTGTCGATCGTCGCCACCAGCGCCGAGGAAGCCGCGCGCGTGATGTCGCAAGTGAAACGCGTGGTCCGCACCAACTACTCGAACCCGCCGACCCATGGCGGCAAGGTAGTGGCCACCGTGCTGGCGAACCCGGAACTGCGCCAGCTGTGGGAAGACGAGCTGGCGGCGATGCGCGTGCGCATCCGCGACATGCGCGGCGCCATGGTCGAGAAGCTCAAGGCCAAGGCCCCGGGCAGCGACTTCGGTTTCGTGCGCCAGCAGGTCGGCATGTTCTCGTACTCGGGCTTGACGAAAGAGCAGGTCGGCAAGCTGCGCGAACAGTCGATCTACGCGGTGGACACCGGCCGCATCTGCGTCGCTGCGCTGAACTCGAAGAACATCGACCGCGTCGTTGACGCCATCGCCAAAGTTCTCTAAAATCGCGGCTCTCTGGAACTGTTGTCCGGTTCTGGAGAGCAGCAAATGTGGTTTCGGAAACAGGCGTGAGTTTGACAGACCTGATCCGGCAGCCATATAATGCTTACCTATTCCCTGATAGCTCAGTCGGTAGAGCGACGGACTGTTAATCCGCAGGTCCCTGGTTCGAGTCCAGGTCGGGGAGCCAGAATTCGAAAGGCCGCATCGCACGATGCGGCCTTTTTGTTTTTGCGCCGATGATATGCATCGGAATCGGGTTGCGTCGCGGCGAGGGGGCGGGTAGCCTCGCCGCATCGTGTCGAATAAGGACTGCCGCGTGAAACATTTGCCAAAGAGCCATGCCACCCTGATCGAGGGCCAGATGCTCCGCTTCTCCGCCTCGGGGCAGGGCAGCCCCTCTATCGTGCTGCTGAGCGGCGCAGGCGGGCCGCTGGATTCCTGGTACAAGCTCTATCCCGCTATCGAACAGCTCGGCACCGTGTTCGCCTACGACCGCCCCGGCGTGGGCGGCAGCGCCAAGCCGCGCGAGCCGCAGTATGGCGAGACCGTCGTGGCCCAGTTGCGCCAGCTGCTGCTGGCGGCGGAGGTCAAGCCGCCTTTCCTGCTTGTCGGCCATTCCTTCGGCGGGCTGCACGCCAACCTGTTCGCGCGCGAGTTCGCGGACGAGGTCTGCGGAGTGCTGTTCCTCGAGGCGACCGCGCCGGAAGACGTCACGGTGATGAAGCGTTACCAGTCCCGTCTGCAGCGCGCCTTCGTGGGCTTCCTGGACCGGCTCTCGCCACGCGATCCGAACGACGAGATCCGCAATGAACTGGAGACGGTGAAGGATATCGCGGAGGCGCCGGCGTTTCCCGCGGTGCCGGTCACGGTGATCTCGGGCGGCAAGCGGCTGCCGCGCTGGCTGATGCCGGACGCGGCGGTGCGCGAGCGCGAACGCACTCAGCTGGGGCTGGCGGCCTTGTCGCCGCTGGGCGAGCGCGTCGTCGCCAAGGGCAGCGGGCATTTCCCGCAGATGTCGGAACCGGAGTTCGTGCTGGATGCTTTGACGCGGCTGGTGGCGCGCGCCAGGGCCGAGGTGAAGGGCTGATTTCTTTTTGTTATCTCGGCATTTGCCAAACCGGAAGAAGCAGGTATAATTCGGCCTCCTTTCCCTGATAGCTCAGTCGGTAGAGCGACGGACTGTTAATCCGCAGGTCCCTGGTTCGAGTCCAGGTCGGGGAGCCAGAATTCGAAGGGCCGCATCGCAAGATGCGGCCCTTTTCGTTTTGTGCGCCAGAAGCGGCGTGATCTTGTGTGAGATTTCCGGGTGTCTTCGAAGATATTATTAATCTTTCAATACGCTTGGAGGGCGGATCATGAGAAGAATATGGCTGCTGGCGCTCGTCATGGCCGCCGCCCAGTGCGGCGCGTTTCCCATCAATCCGGCGACCACGACTGTGGAAGACGTTCGCAAGAACAACCGGAAATACTGGGATTTCGTCGACCGGTTTTCGGCTCCTGCTCATGAACGGATCAGCCGTATGGCCTACCGGTGCGCGGCCCAGTTTACTGGTGAGGCACATGCATGCCAACCAGGGGGAGACGGCAAGGTCGCCGGGCTGGACGTCGACACCGTCATCGACGGCGTACACTGGAACGACGATCCGAATAACTTTTTCCATTCTCTTCAGCATGTAACCTGGTTCTTCTGGATGTTCCAGGCAGCCGGCATGGAGGTGAAACCGACCGATCCACTCCAGCATCGCAGCCACTACGGCGACCTGCAGTTTTTGCACGCAATGAGTCCGGCTTCGCGTTCATACGAGGAGACGCGCATGGATGTGCTGGACTGGGCACGGTTTGCCTACGATGTCGCGACCGGCAGGATCAGGCCCGGCGCGCGGCTCGCGGGACTGAAAGCCGATTACACCTTCGCGCGCCATTTTGCGGGGCTCAAGAAGAATGCTGGCTGGACGGTCAAGGATCTGTTTGCCAACATCGGGGACTACAAGAAGCTCGCGACGCTCGACCTGACCGGGGACCAGGTGCGGGCGATGGCCCTGGGCGCACTCCTGCACACGGTGCAGGACTCGTTCTCGACCTCCCATGTCGAGCGCGAAGGGCCCGATCATCGCGTCGTCAGTTGGCTGGACTACGCCAGCCAGCATCGTACCTGCCACTCCGGAGGGGATGAAGAGCTTGCATTTCTCGACGCGCCGCAGGCACTGGATGTCCCGGTGGTCCGTCACTCCGCCTGGATCATCCATGCCGCTGCCCAAGAGGAACGATGGGAAGACGGCGTTGCCGCGAAATTCGCCAATGTGATTTTTCCTGCTGTCGGAGAGGTTCGCGGTTCGGGTGGTGGCGATTGCCAGAAGCATCAACTCGTTGCGAACCTGACGGTCGATGGCGAGGCCGAACCAGCGAGAAAATCCACGGTGTCGCTTCTGCGTGGCGGGGAGGTGCGCTTCAACGCCGCGTCGACGCAGGCTGGTTGCGGCTACAGGCTCGATCTCAACGGAGCTTCCCCCGGTGTCGTCAATGTGATTACCGGCAAAGTCCAGTGCGCCGGCCAGTTGGCCGTTCCCGTCAAGCTGGATTTGCCTCTGGACGAGCGGAAGTCCTTCGACTTCAAGGACAGCAAGGGACGGGACGTGCAGTTGCAGTTGACACTGAAGCACCTGCCTTGATGCCCCAGGAGGCAAAGACTGAAAAACCCGCATGGGAATGCGGTTGTTGGTCCGCGAACAAACTTGGATCCCGGCCTTCGCCGGGATGACGTTAACAGGGAAAACGGCAAGAGGGTGGGCGGACTCCGGCTTAGCCGATGGCCTGCTCGGGAAGGCCTTGAAGCATGGCCTGCTTCTGCTCCGCCGTCACGGAGCGCCGCTTCCACCACAGCATCAAGCCGCTCCACAGCACCCAGATACTCAGCAGATCCAGCCCAAGCCACAGGACCTTGAGCGCCATCCCGCCATAATCCCCGAAATGCAGCGGCTGCGACAGCATCAGGGTCGACACGTACCACGGCATCTCACCCGTCGTCACCACCTCGCCCGTGCGCGCGTCGATCATCACGATCGACAGCAGCTTGGAGGTCACCGGCGTGTTCCCCTGCATGAAGGCCATGAAGTGCTGCGGCGTGGCGAAGTCGTTGCCCGGATAGGCCATGAAGCCAAGCGTCTTGCCCGGCGCGGCCTTCAAGGCCGCCTTCACGGCCGCGTCGGCGGACACGGCCCCCGTCACCGCCGGCTGGCCCTTGAACGGTTCCGCCAGGGCTTTCAGTTCGCTCGCCTGCCAGGCCGCGAAGATCGGCTGGTTGAGCGCATTGATCGTGCCCGTCACACCGACCACCAGCAGCCACACCAGGGTCACCATGCCCAGCAGGTTATGCTGGTCGAGCCACTTGAGGCGCGTGGCGCGGTTGCGCCGGATGCTGCCGAAGCGCAGCTTCTTCATGTAGGGCCCGTACACGTAGATGCCCGACACGATCGAGGCCGCCAGCAGCAAACCCATCAAGCCCAGGAACAGGGTGCCGCCGATGCCCATGTACATGTCGACGTGCAGGCGCAGCATCACGTCCATGAAGCCCTGGCCGAGCGGGTATTCGCTCAGGAAGTCGCCGGTGCGCGCATCGTAGGTGTAGAAGGCCGTCAGGCCCGGCGAATCGATGCGGTCGGCCATGCGCACATAGAGCAGGTCCGGTTCGTCCGCCTCGGCCACCAGGAACTGCGGCACGTCCCGCGGACGGCGCGCCTGGGCATCGGCGACGATGGCGTCGATGCTGGCGCGGCCCGACTGTCCAGGAGCGAGTTGCGGCGCATCGGCGCTGGTGCCCAGCAGGTGGCTGATCTCGTGCGAGAAGATCAGCGGCAGCCCCGTCAGGCACAGCATCAGCAGGAACAGCGTCGCGATCAGGCTGGTCCATTTGTGCACGGCGTACCAGGCGCGAAAACTCATGCGATCCTCCGAATCAGAATGCGGCGTGCAGGGTCAGCTCGACGCTGCGCTCGGCGCCCATCCAGCAGTTCTGCGCGCTGTGACAGGCGCCGACGTAGCGCTTGTCGCCCAGGTTGCTGGCGGTGAGGCCCAGGCGCCACGTCTTGTTCAGGCGCAGCATCGCGGCCGCGTCGAACACGGTGTAGGCAGGCACGGTGGCGCTGTTCGCCGCATTCATCTGGCTCTCGCCCACGTAGCGCACGCCGGCGCTGAGGTCGAGCGCATCCATCGGCTGGTAGTTCAGCCACAGCGAGGCCTGCTTGCCGGCCACCCACACCGGGGTCTTGCCGACCAGCGAAGGATCGGAGGCGTTCTCGGTCACCTCCATGTCCAGGCGCGTCAGGCCCAGGGTAAAGTCCAGCTTGTCGCTAATAGCCTGGTTCCACGAGACTTCCACGCCGGTCGAGCGCACCTCGCCGTTCTGGGTGTACTGCATGAAGTCGGGCGTGTTGACCACCACGTTCTGCTTGCGAATCTCGAATCCGGCCGCGGTCAGCTGGGTGCGGCCGTCCTGCGAGCGGACCTTTACGCCGGCTTCCATCTGCTTGGCGGTGGTCGGCTTGAAGGCCGCGCCGGTGAGGGAATCGACGCCGGAAGCCGGCTCGAACGAGGTCGAGTAGTTGAGGTAGGGCGCCAGGCCGTTGCCGACCTGGTAGATCGCGGCGATGCGGCCGCTGGTGCGTTCCTGGGCGATTGCCGTGACGCCGCTCGAGGGGAAGCCGTCGTAGCTCGACTGCTTGGCGTCTTCGCTGCGGTAGCGGTCGCGGCGCAGGCCGCCGAGCAGGGTCAGGGGGCCGAGCTTGGCTTCGTCCTGCAGGTAGAAGCCCAGTTGCGACTGGCGGATGCCGTGGCGCTCGGTGTAGAAGCCGAAGGGCAGGGCAGCCACGTCGAACAGGTGGTGGTTCGGGTTGCCCAGGTCGATCGAGGGCGTGCCGGTGCCCAGCGTGTCGCCATAGCGCACGCTGGTGCGCAGTTTCTGGTAGTCGGCGCCGGCCAGCACGCGGTGGGTCCAGGCGCCGGTAGCGAAGCGGAAGGCGAACTGGTTGTCGACCACGTAGCCGCGCATCGATTCGTCGGTGAAGTAGGCCGAGCGCAGCAGTGTGCGCTTGTCGGCCAGCAGGCCGTTGTTGTAAGTGTTGCGCTGGAAGCCGTCGGCCTTGGTATAGCGGAAGTTCTGCAGGAAGCTCACGCTGTCGTTGAAGGCGTGCTCGAACTTCCAGCCCGAGAGCAGCGTCTCGCGCTCCATGCCCGACCAGACGGCGTCGCCGGCGAAGGTGTCGGCGTCCAGGCGGCCGTAGGGCGCGTCGCGCAGGGTGCCGGTCGCCGGCAGCGGCGTCGAGGGAACCAGGGCCGGGTCATCCTGGTAGTAGAGGTTCAGGTTGAGGCGGGTCGCGGGGCTGATGCGCCACGTGAGCGAGGGCGCGAACAGGCGGCGTTCTTCCCTGGTTGTCACCTGCTGGCCGTCGCGCTCGCGCGCCAGCGCGACCACGCGGTAATCGACGTCCTGCGAGAGCGGACCGGTGCTGTCCAGGGCCAGTTCGCGCAAGGCATTGGTGCCGATGCGGGCGCGCACCAGGGTCTCCTGCTTGGAGCGGGGCTGCTTGGCGGTCTGGTTGACCATCCCGCCCGGCGGCGCCGAGCCGTAGAGCACCGACACCGGGCCTTTCAGCACTTCGACGCTCTCGGTGGCGAAGGCGTCCACCTGCGGCACCAGGTTCCACAAGCCGTCGTACTGCAGCGGCAGGCCGTCGTAGTAGTTGCGGTAGCTTTCGAAGCCGCGGATGGTGTACTGGTCGAAGATGGTGACGGTCGAGCGGCTTTCCGGCGTCACGCCCGGCACGTAGCGCAGCGCTTCGTTGACGCTGTCGGCCTGGCGCGAACTCAGGAGCTCGTTGTCGTAGACCTCGTAGCTCATCGGCGATTCCAGCGGCTTGAGGTCGGACTTGGTGCCGGTGGTGCGGTAGCCGGTAGCGGTGACGCGCACCTGGGCGGTGTCTTCGGTAGCGGTCTGGGCGGTTGCGGGAATCAGGGTGGACAGGACGAGCAGGCTGGCAAGGCTGCGCTTCGGGATGACAGGCATGGGCATGGGTTTCTTTTTGTTAGTGCGAATGATAATGAGAATAATTATCATTTAGCATGTGCGTGCTGTCAACCCAGCCTGCTGGGAGAGGGGCTTTCCATCGCTCCATCGATTATTGAAAGCCGGCACTGGTCAAACCCGGAACCAGCCGTTATAATGCGGCCTCTTTTCCCTGATAGCTCAGTCGGTAGAGCGACGGACTGTTAATCCGCAGGTCCCTGGTTCGAGTCCAGGTCGGGGAGCCAGAATTCGAAGGGCCGCATGTGAATGCGGCCCTTTTGTTTTTGGCGCGGCGGGCTGCGTATCGGTGTTTCTTTTGGCCCCTACCGTTCGCACGTCATCCCCGCGAAGGCGGGGACCCAATTCCGTTGAGCAGCCAGGATCAACGTTGTCGTCCTGCACGCAAACTTGGGTCCCCGCCTTCGCGGGGATGACGGAGCGCAGAGTAGTGGATGAAATAGCGGTACCATGCCTTTTTTCGAAAGGAGCCCCCATGACCCGCCCATTCAAGATCGCCGCCATCGCCGGCGACGGCATCGGCAAGGAAGTCCTCCCCGAAGGCCTCAAGGTCCTGGAGGCCGCCGCCCGGCGCTTCAAGCTGCAGCTGGAATTCACCCACTTCGAATGGGCCAGCTGCGACTATTACCTGAAAACCGGCGACATGATGCCGCCCGACTGGAAGGACCAGCTGGCCGGCATGGACGCGATTTACTTCGGCGCCGTCGGCTGGCCCGCCACCGTGCCGGACCACATCTCGCTCTGGGGCTCGCTCCTGAAGTTCCGCCGCGAATTCGACCAGTACATCAACCTGCGCCCGGTGCGTCTGTTCGACGGCGTGCCTTGCCCGCTGGCCGGCCGCAAGCCCGGCGACATCGACTTTTTCGTGGTGCGCGAGAATACCGAGGGCGAATACACGAACCTCGGCGGCGTCATGTTCCCCGGCACCGAGCGCGAGCTGGTGATCCAGGAATCGGTCTTCACCCGCCACGGCACCGACCGCGTGCTGCGCTACGCCTTCGAGCTGGCCGACGCCCGCGCGCGCAAGCACCTGACGGTGGCGACCAAGTCGAACGGCATCGCCATCAGCATGCCCTGGTGGGACGGCTGCGCCGACGCGATCGCCAGCGACTACCCGGCCGTCGCGGTCGACAAGCAGCACATCGACATCCTCACCGCGCGCTTCGTGCTGCAGCCGAACCGCTTCGACGTGGTGGTCGCGTCCAACCTGTTCGGCGACATCCTGTCCGACCTCGGTCCCGCCTGCACCGGCACCATTGGCCTGGCGCCATCGGGCAACCTGAACCCGGAGCGGCGCTTCCCGTCGCTGTTCGAACCGGTGCACGGCTCGGCGCCGGACATCGCGGGCAAGGGCATCGCCAACCCGGTGGCGATGATCTGGTCCGGCGCCATGATGCTGGACTTCCTGGCCGGCGCGCCGGATGCGGGCGCGGAACTGCGCGCCGCGCACGACGCCATCCTGGCGGCCGTCGAGCAGGTCTTGCGCGCGGGGCCGCGCACCGCCGACCTGGGCGGGCAGGCGCCTACCGTGGAGGTGGGCGACGCGATCGCGGCGCAGGTGGCCGGCGCCTGAGCCGCGTCAGCAGCCGCACTGCGCGGAAGCGCCCAGGCGGCCCGGCTCCATGCCGGTGGCCAGTGGATGGCCGTCGCGCTTCCAGAAGTCCAGGCCGCCCAGCAGCTCCTTCACCTTGAAGCCCAGTCGCGCCAGCTTCCACGCGCCCTTGGTCGAGCCATTGCAGCCGATGCCGTCGCAGTAAACGACATAGGTCTTGCCGCGCTCGAGCGATGAGGTGCTGTGGTCGTCCATGGTCCGGTGCGGGAAGCTGATCGCGCCGGGAATATGGCCGGCCGCATAGAGGTCCGGACTGCGGGTGTCGATCACCACGATGGCGTTGACCCCGTTCAGCAGGTCTTGCGCCAGGTCGGCGGAGTCGGTGTGGTAGGCCAGCTTGGCCTGCATGAAGGCGGCGCTCTGCTCGGGATCGGGGGCGGGGAATTGCAGCACCAGCGAAGGGATGGACATGGATGGCTCCTGTATTGGGGACGCTGTCATTCTAGGGCGCGCATGGCATGATGGCGGATGCCAATTTCCAGTCATCGATAAGACCAATGCCGGAATCCCAGACTACGCCCGCCCTCTGGATCAACCTGTTCCAAAGCCACGACCAGCCCGGCCTGCCGCTGCGCGAGCGCGTCTGTGCGGCCCTGCGCGGCGCCATCCGGCGCGGCGAGCTGGGGCAGGGCGCGCGCCTGCCCGCCACGCGGGTGCTGGCGGCCGACCTGGCGATCTCGCGCGTGACCGCGGAGGCGGCCTATGCGCAACTGGAGGCCGAAGGCTATGTGACGCGTCGCGTTGGCCATGGCACCGTCGTCTCCATCGCTTCGCCCGGCTGGCAGGCCCCCGCCCGCGTTGCACAAGCAGCGGCAACGCTGTCGCGCCGCGGCGCCGCCATCGTCGGGACCGGCGGCTGCCGTGACCCGCTCGTACCGCGCGCTTTCTGCGCCGGCAGCCCCGACCTGCGCGCCTTCCCGGTCGAGACCTGGCGCCAGATCACGGCGCGCCAGTTGCGCAGCCAGGGCGAGGCGCTGATGGGCTATGGCGACCCGCAGGGTTACGCACCGCTGCGCGAAGCGATCGCCGGCTACCTGGCGCAGTCGCGCGGCGTGCGCTGCGACGCCGGGCAGGTGGTGGTGCTCACCAGCTCGCAACAGGCGTTGCAGCTCTTGGCCATGCTGTTGCTCGATCCGGGCGACGCGGTGCACATCGAGGAGCCGGGCTATGTCGGTGCGCGCAACGCTTTCGCCAGCGCCGGTGCCCGGCTGCTGCCGGCCGCGGTCGACGCCGAAGGCATGGCAGTCCCGGCGCGTGCGGCGCGGCTCACCTACCTGACGCCCTCGCACCAGTATCCGACCGGCGCCACGCTCGGTCTCGCACGCCGGCTGGCGCTGCTGGAGGCCGCACAGCGCGATGGCGGCTGGATCGTCGAGGACGATTACGACAGCGAGTTCCGCTACGATGCGCGTCCGCTGCCGGCCATGCAGGGCCTGGACCGCCATGGCCGCGTGATCTACCTGGGCACCTTCTCGAAGGTGCTGTTCCCCTCGCTGCGCCTGGCCTACGCCGTGTTGCCGCCCGCGCTGGTGGAGCCGGCGGTGAAGGCGCGCACGGTGATGGACGGCCACAGCGCCCAGCTGGCGCAGGCGGTGACGGCGGAGTTCATCGCCCACGGCCACTTCGCGCGCCACCTGCGCCAGATGCGGCTGCTGTACGCCAGCCGGCGCGCGCTGCTGCTCGAGCGGCTGGGCGCGGCGGGCATGGACTGGATGACGCCGCTGCCAGGCGCCGGCGGCCTGCAGCTGGCGGTGCGCCTGCCGGCGGGCAGCGAGGCGGCGCTCACGCGCCAGGCGGCGGCGCGCGGCATCGCCACGCCTTCGCTGTCGGCGCTTTACATGGGCGAGCGCAGGCAGGACGGCTGGCTGCTCGGCTTCGCGGCCCTGCAGAACGAGGAGATCATCGGCGCCGTCGAGGCGCTGGCGGCGCTGCGTCCGGACGCCTAGGGTCTGTCTGACCGAACCCGGAGGCGATAACTCGATTGTTGACGCGATTCGTAGGGTGGACGGGTTCCCCGTCCACGCGGTGATAGTTTGCGTCGAGATCATCCCGCACGAAAGCGGAGCCTCTACCTATCACCGCGTGGACGGCGAAGCCGTCCACCCTACGAATCAGACTAACTGTGGCCAGGCTCGGCAGACAGCGCTTAGATGCTCAGCCGTGGCCGGCCGCTTCTGTACGCAACCAGTCCAGCGCGGCCTCGACCTGCGGCGCCGGCGCGTGGCCCGCGCTGCGCACGAGGTGGTAGGTGTGGCCGGGGATCGCGGGGCCGAACGGTTGCACCAGGCGCCCCGCCGCGATCTCGTCCGCCAGCAGCTCGAGGCTGAGCAGAGCGATCCCCTGGCCCGCGAGCGCGGCCTGGATCGCGTGCCCCTCGTCCGAGAAACGCAGCCCGCCCTTGGGCGCACGCCAGGGCAGGCCGGCGGCCGCGAACCAGTTCTTCCAGGTCGGATTGAGCGGATGCTGGCGGCTCCACTTGAAATCGATCAGCGGCAGCGCGCCGAGGTCCGCCGGCGCGGCCACGCCCAGCGCGGGGCTGGCCAGCGGCGCGAAGCGGTCGGTGAACAGCGCTTCCGTCACCATGCCCGGATAGGGCCCCCGTCCGTAGCGGATCGCCAGGTCGGCGTGGTCGGCGCCGAGGTCGACCGCCTGGTCCGAGGCATGCAGCTCCAGGTCGATGTCCGGATGCAGGCGGCGGAAGCGCGCTACCCGCGGCGCCAGCCAGCGCGCCATGAAGGCGTTCGTCGCCGAGATTGTCACCACGCGGCGGGCCTTCCTGTTGTCCAGTCCCTGCAGCGCCATCTCGAAGGCATTGAAGCCGTCGCGCAGCACGGGGTAGAGCGCCTGGCCGGCCTCGGTCAGGACCACCTTGCGCACCTGCCGGTCGAACAGCGCGAGGCCGGTGTACTCCTCCAGGGAGCGGATCTGATGGCTGATCGCGGTCGGCGTCACCGCCAGTTCGTCGGCCGCCAGCTTGAAGCTGCCGCGCCGGGCCGCCGCTTCGAAAGCGCGCAATGCCGAGAGGGGAGGAAGTCGCCGCATGGCTCGATAGGTGAAATAAATTCAGCTTATGCCTGACAACTTCGCGTTTGTCAACGCGAGGAGCGAGGCCTATCGTTCCGCTATCGCCCCATGGGACAGGTCCAGGGGCATTCATCCAAGGAGTCCATCATGTTTGAGCGCGTCATCACCCAACCCGACAACTACGAACCCTTCCTGCTCTCGCAGGGCATCAAATTCGGCGACTTGCTGTTCATCTCCGGCCAGGCCGGCGCGGGCGACGACGGCAAGATCGTCGACGGCGGTTTTCGCGCCCAGGGCGAACAGGCTTTCGCCAACCTGGCCCGCGCGCTCGAAGCGGGCGGGTCCAGCCTGAAGGACGTCATCAAGGTCACGATTTTTGTGACCGACATGGGCAATTTCAGCGAGGTCGTGGAACTGCGCCGCCGCTTCTTTTCCGCGCCTTATCCGGCCGACACCATCGCCGAGATCAAGGCCTTGTACGATCCCAGGGCGATGATCGAGATCGAGGCCATCGCCGCCGTCCGCGCCGGCGGGGAGCGCTGAGATGGGTGCAAGCGACCTGCGCGGCTGCGCGCCGCACCAGCAATTGTTCGAACCCTTCGCGATTAGCCGCCTGGTGCTGCCCAACCGTCTCGCGGTGGCGCCGATGACGCGCGTCAGCGCCACCGCCGACGGCTCCGCCACTGCCGAGATGCAGGCCTACTACGGCGCCTTCGCGGAAGGCGGCTTCGGCCTGGTGATCACGGAAGGGATCTATACCGACAAGGCCTACTCGCAAGGCTACCTGTACCAGCCCGGCTTGTCCGACGGCGTGCAGCGCGACGCCTGGGCGCCGCTGGTGCGCGCCGTGCACGCGGGCGGGGCGCGCATCGTCGCGCAACTGATGCATGCGGGCGCGCTGTCGCAAGGGAATCCCTACCGCAGCGAGACGCGCGGCCCCTCCGTCGTGCGCCCGAAGGGGCAACAGATGCATTTCTACCGCGGCAACGGCCCCTACCGCCTGCCGCAGGCCATGACCGAGGCGGACATCCTGGATGCGATCCGCGGCTTTGCCGACGCGGCGGCGCGGGCGCGCGAGGCCGGCTTCGACGGCGTCGAGATCCACGGCGCGAACGGCTACCTGCTCGACCAGTTCCTGAGCGACGGAATCAACCTGCGCGAGGACCGCTATGGCGGCAGCCTCGAACGCCGCCTGCAGCTTCTGCTCGAGGTGGCGGGAGCGGTGCGCAATGCGGTGGGCGACGATTTCGCGGTGGGCGTGCGCATTTCGCAGGCCAAGGTCAACGATTTCGAGCACAAATGGGCCGGCGGGGAAGCCGATGCGGCGGCCATTTTCGGCGCGCTCGGCAGGCTGCCGGTCGATTACCTGCACACCACCGAATTCGAAGCCTGGAAGAGCGCCTTCGGCAGCGGCCCGAGCCTGGCCGCGCTGGCGAAACGGCATGCCGGGCTGGCCGTGATCGCCAACGGTTCGCTGCACGATCCCGCGCGCGCGGCCGGCTTGCTCGACGGCGGCGAAGCCGACCTGGTGTCGCTGGGCCGCGGCGCGCTGACGCACGCCGACTGGCCGCGCCGCCTGCGCGCGGGCGAACCGGCCGAGGAATTCGACCCCGCCATCCTGTCGCCCATCGCCGACCTGGCCAATGCGGCCTGCCAAAGAGCCGCGCGTGGCCCGGGTCCTGCTTAGTTTTCAGCCAGCCGCGCGGGCCTTGTCGACGATGCCGCCGAGGCGCGCGCGCAGGCCGGGAACGCCCGCGGTGACGATGCCGAATTCCGTCTCCAGCAGCCCGACGATCTCGTCCACGCTCTCGAGCTGGCGGGTACTCGGCGCGCCGTCCAGGCCATAGAAGCTGTAGCGCGTGTTGTTGATGACGTGGCGTCCGCCGGCCGTGGTGCGCACGGCCACCAGGTCGCGCGTGAAATGCGAGGCCGGGTTGGTCGAGACGTACCAGTTGCTCATCTCGAAGTCCGGCTGGTAGGCGGGCGCCATCTCGAAGATGTAGAGCGGCTCCCAGTCGCCCGTGAGCCGGGCTTCCAGGCGGTAGCCGGCCGGGTCGTCCATCACGCGGTACTCGCCATGCGGCGTGGACTGCGCGAGCCCGGGCGCCAGGCGCAGCGGCGCGGTGAGCGTGGCGCGGCCGAAGCCCGTGTCCGCGATCCAGGTTTCGCCTTCGGCCTCGACCAGCACCAGCATGTGGGTGCGCGGCGTGATCACCTCTTGCGGCACGTTCAGGCGCACGCGGGCCACCAGCGGCCGGGTCGCGAAACCCAGGCTGGCGAGGGCATGCCCGAACATCAGGTTGTGCTCGTAGCAGTAGCCGCCGCGCCCCTGGGTGAACTTGTCCAGCAGCGCAGGGATGTCCAGCCTGACCGGCAGGCCGGTGAGCGGGTTCA
Source organism: Massilia sp. ST3 (assembly GCF_018119405.1). GTDB lineage: Bacteria > Pseudomonadota > Gammaproteobacteria > Burkholderiales > Burkholderiaceae_D > Telluria. The sequence continues at coordinate 49,622 of NZ_JAGPWC010000018.1, forward strand.
GGTTCTCGAAGGGCAGCGTGTGGGTATGGCGCAGCTGCAGCGCCTTCAGGGCCGCGATGCCGGGCTTGCCCTCGTGGCGGTAGCCGATCAGGTCGAAGTAGCAGGACAGGTCGATCATTGTGCGAACTCCTTCAGGGAATGGACATGGCGGCAGTGTAAAACCTCAACTTAGGTCGAGGTCAAGCGCCATGTCCGCCACCGGTTCAGGGTTTGCCCGCCAGGCGGCGCAGCATGAACACCCAGTGGTCGACATCGTCGTCCAGCGCCTTGACCGGCAGCCGTTCGTCGCGCCCGTGCGCGCGCATGTCGGTCGGGACGATGCCCCAGGAGCCGTCGACGCCATAGATCGGGATGCCGGCGATGCGGAAGGGGTTGGCGTCGCTGGCGCCGGCGCTCATTTCCGGGAACACCGGCGAGTTCGGGTGGCGCGCCTTGACCGCGTCGGTGTAGGCATTCACCACGTCGGCGCGCAGCGGCGAGTCGAGCGAGGACACGGCCTGGTCGTTGCGGGTCACGGCCACGTTCTTGTCGGCCGCGATCTTTTCCAGCTCGACTTTGATCGCATCGGGCGAGACGCCCGGCATGATGCGGCAGTTGACGGTGGCCGTGGCCAGCTGGGGCAGGGCGTTGTCGGCATGGCCGCCGGCCAGGCGGGTGGCCACGCAGCGCGTGCGGGTCAGGCCGGTCTCGCCTTCGTCGGCCTCGATCAGGTCGGCGACGCGGCCGTCCTTCGGGTTCTTGAGCCAGGCGCGCATCGCGTTGCCGAGGGCGCCGCGCTCGGTCTTCTCGCGGCCGGCGAAATAGGCGCGGGTGGTCTCGTTCATCACCGGCGTGAAGCGGTATTTCTCCAGGCGCGCGAGGGCGTTCGCCAGGGCATAGATGGCGTTGTCGGCGCGCGGCTTGGACGAGTGCCCGCCGCGGTTGCGCACGGTGAAGGTATAGGTGGCGTAGGTCTTCTCGGCCGACTGCAGCGAGAAGCCGAGCGGCCGTCCGTCGGGGGCGAAGGCGCCGCCGCCGCCGTCGGCGTTGAGGCCGAATTCGACGTCGAGCAGATTGCGCCATTCGGTCGCGCCCAGTTCAGCGCCATGGCTGACCGTTTCCTCGTCGCCGGTGTAGAACACGATGATGTCGCGCGTCGGCTGGAAGCCTTCGGCCTTGAGCTTCATCAGCGCCGCCGAGGTGGCCGCGATGCCCTGCTTGATGTCGCTGGTGCCGCGGCCATAGTAGTAGCCGTCCTTCTCGGTGAAGACAAACGGGTCCGTGTCGCCCCAGTCCTCGCGGCGCGCCTCGACCACGTCCATATGGGCCATCAGCATGATCGGCCGCGCGCTCGGGTTCGGCGCGCGCCAGCGTACGATCAGGGCCGCCACCTTCTCGTAGGGCATGACCTTGATGTCGGCCTCCGGGAAACCCGCCTTGCGGTATTCGCCCGCCAGGTAGTTCGCCATCTCGATCAGCTTGGGGCTGCCGGGCGTGGTCGGGATGTTCACCGTGCGCTCCAGCAGCTCGCGCGCCTTGGCGTGCGCCGGGTCATTGGCCGGGGTCGCGGAAGCGGCGCCGGCCAGGAGGAGAGCGGCGATCGGAAGCAGTTTGTACAGGGACATCTGGGGCACTCCGGAAGAATGGTCGTGCCCCAGTGTAACTGTTCATTTTGGCAACAACAAGCTCAGCGGAGTTGCTGAATGCGCAGCATGTTCCCGGCCGGATCGCGCACCGCGCAGTCGCGCACACCATAGGGCTGCTCGGTCGGCTCCTGGACGATATCGGCCTCACGCGCCTGCAGGCGATCGAACACGGCGTCCAGGTCGCGGGTGGCGAACAGCAGCATCGCATAAGTCCCCTTGGCCATCATCTCGGCGATGGTGCGGCGCTCCTCGTCGGTGACGCCCGGCGCCACGCCGGCCGGCGCCAGCACGATCGAGGTGCCGGGCTGGTTGACGGGGCCGACGGTGATCCAGCGCATGGCGCCGTAGGCGACGTCCTTGCGCACCTCGAAGCCGAGGACGTCGCGGTAGAAGGCGAGCGAGGTTTCCGCGTCCTGGTGCGGGAGGAAGGTCGAGTGGATGGAGATGTCCATGGTGTGAGCCTCTTTCAGGTGGATGGAGACGCCAGCTTAGCCGGGCGGGTCAAGCGGCGCTTCTTGATTCCTGATCGGTCGCGTCACCTGCTTGGCGACGCAGGGCGGGATGCCGTCCAGGGCCTGGGGCGGCTGGCTGCTGCGGTAGACGCTGGGCGGCACGCCGACCAGTTCGGTGAAGCGGGTGCTGAAGGTGCCGAGCGAGGAGCAGCCGACCTCGAAGCAGACCTCGGTGACATTCATGCCGCCGCGCCGCAGCAGGGCCATGGCGCGCTCGATGCGCCGCGTCATCAGGTAGGAATAGGGCGACTCCCCGTAGGCAAGCTTGAACTGGCGGCTCAGGTGCCCGGCCGACATGTGGACGCCGCGCGCCAGCTCCTCGACGTTCAGCGGCTGCATGTAGTCGCGGTCGATGCGGTCGCGCACCCGGCGCAGGCGCGCCAGGTCGCGCAAGCGCAGCGCGAAGGCCGGGTCATGCGTCATGCCTGCCTCATGCCCGGGTCATGGCCGGCAGCCGCTCGAACCAGGGTTGGGCCTGTTCCAGCTGGGCGGCCAGCTGCAGCAGGCTGTCTTCGCGTCCGAAAGGCGCGACGAACTGCACGCCCAGCGGCAGGCCGTCGGCCGTCCAGTGCAGGGGCACCGACATCGAGGGCGTGCCGGTGAGATTCGACAGCTGGGTGAAAGGCACGTAGCGCAGGTTGTCGCGCGCGATGCCGTCGACCGTGGCGTCCAGCAGGCCGAGGCGCGCCAGCAGTCCCAGCACGCCGCTGCGCTGCAGGAAGCCCAGCATCGCCTGCTGCGAGGCGGGCAGGTCGCCCGCGCCATGCTTCACTGGAGGATGGGCCAGGGTCGGCGTGAGGAGCATGTCGTAGCGCTGGTGGAAACGCCCGAGCGCCCGCGCATAGGTATTCCACTGCGCCAGCTGCTCGGTCAGCGAGGGCGCGTTCGTCGCCCTGCCGAGCGTCAGCAGCAGGCGGGTCATCGGCTCGACCTCGCCGCCCTCGATGCCGAGGGCCTTGTTGCGCGCCACGATGGCCGGGACCTGGCCGAAGTAGATGTGCAGGTAGCTCTTGGCCAGGGCCGCGCCGTCGATCTCGGGCGCCGCTTCTTCCACCTCGTGGCCCAGGCTGGCCAGCAGCCTGGCCGCGTGACGCACCGCGGCCACCGCTTCCGGATGCACCTCGGCCCCGATCGGCGAGGCGGCGCTGAAGCCGATGCGCAGGCGGCCGGGCGCGCGCCGCATCAGTTCCTCGTAGGGTGCGGCGGGCGGCGCGATCACGAAGGGATCGCCCGGCTCGGCGCCCTGCAGCAGGTCGAGGGCGCGCGCGCTGTCGCGCACGCTGCGCGAGAGCACCCCTTCGCTCGAGGCGCCGAACCAGATCTCGCCGGCATGCGGCCCGGCCGACACCCTGCCGCGCGAGGGGCGCAGCCCGAACAGGCCGCAGCAGGCGGCAGGAATGCGGATCGAGCCGCCGCCGTCGTTCCCGGCCGCCATCGGCACGATGCCCGCGGCCACCGCCGCGGCCGCGCCGCCGCTCGAGCCGCCCGGGGTATGGTCCAGGTTCCAGGGATTGCTGGTGCGGCCGGACAGCAGCGGATCGGTCACGCCTTTCAAGGCGAACTCCGGCAGGTTGGTCTTGCCGAACACGACCAGGCCGGCATCGAGGTAGCGGCGCACCACGGCCGCATGCTCGCGCGGCACGTAGCCGCGCATCGAACGGCTGCCGTTGGTGGTGGGCAGTCCCGCGTAATCCTGCAGGCCGTCCTTGATCAGGAAGGGTACGCCGGCGAAGGGACCGGCCAGCGGGCCCTGGAGCCGGGCCCGGGCTTCATCCTCCATCAGCCGGCACACGGCGTTGAGCCTGCCGTGGACGGCGGCGTGGCGCGCCAGCGCCGTGTCCAGCAGCGCCTGCGGCGTGACGGCGCCCTCGGCAACGAGAGCGGCAAGGGAAGTGGCGTCATGGCGCAGGTAGTCGTGGAAGTGCATGGGCAAATGATGAACCGGGAAGCGGGCCCCGAAGTTGAACTTGCCCAAGATGAAATATTCTGCCGCTCTCCTTGTCAAGGAAAAACTGCCAGGGCGGCGATTAATGCTTCCTGCGTTCGGCCAGTTCGTACACGGCCATGCCCGCCAGCATGGCTGCGACGAAGAGCAGGGGCTTCCAGCCGCCTGTAGCAAGCGAGGCGAGGGCCGGACCCGGGCAATAGCCGGCGATGCCCCAGCCGATGCCGAACACCAGGCTGCCCAGCACCAGACGACGACTGATGGCGGTGGCGGACGGCAGCCGCAGCGGTTCGCCCAGCAGGCTGCGCCGCCGGCGCTTGGCGAGGGCATAGGCCGGGGCCGCCGCCAGCAGGGCGGCGCCCATGGTGAACAGGAGCGAGGGATCCCAGCGGCCGGCCAGGTCGAGGAAACCGAGCACCTTGGCCGGATTGCTCAGGCCGGACACGACCAGGCCGAGGCCGAACACCAGGCCGGAAAACAATGCGGTGAGAGCGTTCATGCGCCTCAGCCAAGGATGTGGCGCAGCAGGTAGACGGTGGCGAAACCGGCGCCCGTAAAGGCGGCGGTGGCGGCCAGCGAGCGCGGCGAGCCGCGCGCCAGCCCGCAAATGCCGTGGCCGCTGGTGCAGCCGGCGGCGTAGCGCGTGCCGATGCCGACCAGCAGGCCGGCCAGCAGCAGGGCCGGCAGCCCGGCGTCGATCCGAACGGGCGGCAGCGGTGCAAGCAGTCCGTAGAGCAGGGGCGCGGCCACCAGCCCGCCCAGGAAGGCCAGGCGCCAGGCGCGCTCGCCCGGGGCGGGGCGCAGCAAGCCGCCCAGGATGCCGCTGATGCCCGCGATGCGCCCGTTCAGCAGCAGGAAGGCGGCGCTCGCCAGTCCGATCAGGACGCCTCCGGCCAGCGCCATCCAGGGCGTAAAGTGTTCCCAGTCGATGTCCATGCCTCGTCCTCCCGGGCAGTCCCGTCAGCGGCGCCGCTTCTTGTCGTTGGCCGTATAGGTACGAGTGTAGAAGCCCGGCGGCTTCTTCGCCACCCAGGCGATGAAGGACCGGATGTCCTCGTGTGCGCGCAAGGCTTCCCAGGTATGGTATGTATTCAACAGTTCCCGCTCGGTAAATGCCGAGTGAATCTTGCGATGGCAAATCTTGTGTATCGGGAATTGCTCTTTGCCCTTGAAGGTTTTCGGGACCAGGTGGTGGCGGTCGATGTTCTCCGTTCCCAGCGGCCTCCCGCACAAGGGGCACAGCTCGTCGCTCATGCGTGCTCCGACTCGTTGGCTCCTCCTCCAGATGGAGGCGTCCGCAGGCCTTGCAAGGTAGCGCCTGTCAATACCGCGCACGCCACGGATGGGCCGGTACTTGTGACAAGTTAATGGTGTAGAATTAACGCTTACCATTTTGCAACAGATTTGGTAAGAATCTGGTAACACCCAGCATACCCCGTGCCCTGAAAGCGATGCCGTTGCAATGATCGATGACGATTCCTCCACCTGCTCCGTGCTGCTGATCGACGATGAGCCGTTTGCGCAGGACATCATCGCCCACGGCCTCGAGGGCTGCATCAAGCATACGCTGTGCTACGAATCGAGCCCGGCGCGCGCCGTCGAGGTGGCGCGCGAGCTGAAGGCGACGGTGGTGCTGGTCGATCTGCGCATGCCCGGGCTCGACGGCTTCGACGTCACCGCCAGGCTGCGCGCCGATCCCGAGACCGAAGACATTCCCGTCATCCTGCTCTCGTCCGAGGACGATCCCGACATCAAGGCCAAGGCCTTCGCCGTGGGCGCCAACGACTACCTGGTCAAGTGGCCCGATGCGCGCGAGCTGGTGGCGCGCGTGCGCTACCACAGCGGCGCCTGCAGCGCGCGGCGCCAGCGCGACCAGGCCTTCGCCTCGCTGCGCCTGAGCCAGGAACAGCTGGCCGCCAGCCAGTCGGCCCTGCACCAGGCCCAGAAGATGGAAGCGATCGGCCAGCTGACCGGGGGCGTGGCCCACGACTTCAACAATGTCCTGCAGATCATCGGCGGCAACCTCCAGTTGCTCAAGCTGATCGGCGGCATGAGCGACGCCGGGCGCACCCGCGTCGAGATGGCGCTCAACGGCGTGGAGCGCGGCGCCAAGCTGGCCGCCCACCTGCTCGCGTTCGCGCGGCGCCAGCCGCTGCAGTCGGTGGTGATCGATCCCGGCAGCCTGCTGCGCGAGATGGACGACATGATGCGCCGCGTCCTGGGGCCGGGCGCCCGCGTGCTCACCGAGATCGCTCCCGACCTGGGCAGCGTGACGGTCGATCCCAACCAGCTCGGCAACGTGCTGCTGAACCTGGCGATCAATGCGCGCGACGCCATGTCCGACAGCGTGGCCGGCAGCGGCACCCTGACCATCACGGCGCGCAACGCCTACGGCGACGACGGCCGCAGCGCCTTGCCTCCAGAAGTGCAGCGCGGCGACTACGTGGTGCTGGAAGTGAGCGACACCGGCAAGGGCATGCCGCCCGACGTGATGCAGCGCGCCTTCGAGCCCTTCTTCACGACCAAGCCGACCGGGCAGGGCACCGGCCTGGGACTGGCGATGGCCTATGGCTTCGTCAAGCAGTCCGGCGGCGAGATCGTCCTGCGCAGCGAACCGGGGCGCGGCACCACGGTGTCGATCTACCTGCCGCGCAGCGACGCGGCGCCGGCTGCGGACGAGCCCGAACATGCGCCGCTCCTGGCCGGGGGACTGGAAACCATCCTGGTGGTGGAAGACGAGGACGACGTGCGCTCCGCGACCTGCGGCATCCTGTCCGCGCTCGGCTACCAGGTGCTGGAGGCGGGCGACGCCGCCAGTGCGGCGGAGATCATCGACAGCGGCCGCCATATCGACCTGGTGTTCACCGATGTGATCATGCCGGGACCGGTGAGCAGCCTGCAACTGGGAGAGATCGTGCGCGAGCGCCTGCCCGGCGCCCAGATCCTGTACACCTCGGGCTATGCCGAAGGGGTGCTGGCGCACGAGGGCAAGCTGGATGCCTCGGTGCACCTGCTGCAGAAACCCTATCATCCGGATGCGCTCAGCGCGCGCATCCGCCACCTGCTGCGCCGCGGCGCGCGGCGCGCTTCAGCCAGGGGCGTGGGCAAGGCGGCGGACGAAGCTCACTTGGGCTTGACGTAGCGGCGCGATCCCGGCGGCGGCTCGTTCAGCACGGCCCAGAAGATGCCGAGATCGGCGATCGCGCGCACGAACTCGTTGAAGTCCACCGGCTTGACCACGTAGGCGTTCACGCCCAGCGCGTAGCTGCGGATCACGTCCTGCTCTTCCTTGGACGAGGTCAGCATCACCACAGGAATCGGCTTGAGCAGCTCGGTCTCGCGGATCGCCTTCAGCACTTCCAATCCATCCACTTTCGGCAGCTTCAGGTCGAGCAGGATCACGGCCGGGTTACCGACCGGGCGCTCGGCGAACTCGCCGCGCCGGTTCAGGTAGTCGAGCGCCTCGGCGCCGTCGCGCACGACCACGACTTCGTTCGCCAGCTGGCTTTTCGACAGCGCGATGAGCGTGAGCTCGAGGTCGTGGGGGTTGTCTTCCACCAGCAGGATGGGCTTGAGCATGATGCGGCCTTACGGGGTTGGGGTTTGTTTCGGAATGCTGAACGAGAAGGTTGCGCCTTCGCCCTGCACGGATTCGGCCCACACGCGGCCGTTATGGCGCTCGACGATGCGGCGCACGTTGGCCAGGCCGATGCCGGTGCCCTGGAAGTCTTCCATGCGGTGCAGGCGCTGGAACACGCCGAACAGCTTGTGCACGTAATCCATGTTGAAGCCGGCGCCGTTGTCGGCGACGTGGAACACGGTTTCGTGCTCGCCTTCGTCGGCCCAGATCCGGATCACGGCCGGGTCGCGTCCACCGGTGAACTTGACCGCGTTGGACAGCAGGTTGTAGACCGCCAGGTGCAGGAAACTGGGGTCGGCGCAGACCGCGGGCAGGTGCTCGAGGTGCCAGTCGACGTTGCGGCTGCCCATGTCGATTCCCAGCTTGTCGATGCAGGCCGAGACCAGGTCGTTCATGTCGACCGTGGTCGGGCGCAGGGCCGCGCGGCCCATCTGCGAGAAGGACAGCAGGTCGTCGACCAGCTTGCCGGCCAGGCGCGCCGATTCCTTGATGTTCTTCAGGAAGCGCTGGCGCCGGTCCGGATTCTCGGCGCCGTTGGACTCCAGCAGCAGGTCGGAGAAGCCGACGATGTGGCGCAGCGGCGCCCGCAGGTCGTGCGAGACCGAGTAGGAGAAGGCTTCCAGTTCCTTGTTGGCGCGCCCGAGTTCCTCGGCCAGTTCGGCCATCTGTTCGGCGCGCTCGAGCGCGATGCCCAGCAGGGCGGAGCGGAATTCGACGGTCAGCTCGATCTCGGCCTGGTGCCAGGGCAGGCTGTGGCCGTGGATGGTCTCGCGCCAGGCGGCGAAACTCTGGCGCGGCGAAAGCTGGGTCGGGGCCCCTGGCGGGGCGGTCTTCTCGTAGGGGTTGCCGGCCCATTCGATGACCTGCACCAGCTCGGGACGGAACCACAGCAGGTAGTGCTTGTGGATGCGCGAGATCGGCAGCGCCAGCAGGCCGCTGGCGTTGCGGATCATGTCCCGCGCCGGCGGGTAGCTGGCCGCCAGGTGGCTGGTATGGAATACCTCGGTATGACCCTGCAGGGCGAGCCAGGTCGAGAGGGCGCGGATCGCCTCCTCGTCCGGGGTGTCGCCATAGGTCATGATGCGCTCGTCGGCGACGATCGCCACCCCGCCGGCGCGCGCGAAGCGCAGCAGCTCGGGGAAGACCCGGCTCATGTTCTCGAGGAAGTCGCTGCCCTTGGTCAGGTGGCCCATCAGCTCCACCATCACGCGCCGCACGTCGAGGCGGAACTGCAGCTCGGCCGCGTCCTCGCGCGATTCGATGCACAGCGCCAGGATCTGGCCCAGCTGCTCGCAGGCGGTGCGCTGCTCGACCGGCACCGGGCAGGGCGTGGCGTTATGGCAGGAGATCAGGCCCCACAGCTTGCCCTTGACGATCAGCGACACCGACATCGAGGCCAGCGTGCCCATGTTGCGCATGTATTGCAGGTGCACGGGCGAGACGCTGCGCAGGGCCGCGAAGGACAGGTCGTTGGCGGCGCCAGTGACCGGATTGCGCGCCGGGACCAGCGCGGCCGGCTGGTAGTTGGCGTCCTGGATCAGGCGGATCGGCGACAGGGTGTACAGCTCGCGCGCCTGGGCCGGGATGTCGCTCGCGGGGAAGGACTGGCCGAGGTAGGAATCGTAGTCGTCCGCCTTGGATTCCGCCACCACGCGGCCGTGGCCGTCCGGGTCGAACTGGTACACCATGACACGGCCGAAGCCGGTGACCGAGCGCACGTGGCGCGCGGCCAGGTCGGTCAGGGCCGGGATCGAGGCATGCTGGTTGACCTTGGCGAGGAAATCGCTGATCAGCGGGTAGAGGTGGCGGAAATCCGCCGGCTGCGGACGGTCGACCCGTTCGAACTCGGCGATGACCAGGCCGTCCCACAGGTGGGCCAGCACGTCGAAGTGGGCGCCGTTCTCCAGGCTGACGGTGCCCAGATAGAGCGGGCGGGCGCCCAGGGCGCCGCGCGACAGTTCCGGGGCCAGGCGCGCATGCGCTGCCTCGCCGACCACGCGCGCCATCGGCTTGCCCGCAGCCTGCCCGGCGTCGAGGCCGGTCCATTGCGCCAGGTTGGCGCTGGCCTGCAGGACCTCGAGCGCGGGGGCGGGCGACAGGGTGAGCATGAAGCCATGCGGCTGGATGCTGCCGGGGGTGCGGATCGGCTCTTGATCGCAGGCGGTCAGGTCGAGTTGTTCGGGCGCTGCCGGGGTCATGGTGCCTTGAGGAAACGAACTTGGGGAACAGGACAGTATTGTAACGCGAAACCGCTGACCCCTTTTACAAAGGCGCGGGACCGTATTGACGCGCCGCGGCCAGCCAGGCGCGTGGGCGGTCGAAGATGAGCGGTAGTATGATAGGATCATTTTAGGTCCATCTTTTCAGGAAGCACTCTCCATATGGACAGTATTTCGCCCCCCGTCCAGCAATCCATCACCGACGAGCAACGGCTCCAGTACCTGGTCTCCGGCATCAGCGATTACGCGATCTACATGCTCGATCCGCAGGGCTATGTCGCGAGCTGGAACGCCGGCGCGCAGCGCTTCAAGGGCTATGTCGAGCAGGAGATCCTGGGGCAGCATTTTTCGCGTTTCTACACGCCCGAGGACCGCGCCACCGGCCTGCCCGCGCGCGCGCTGAAGCATGCACTGGAGGACGGCAAGTTCGAGGCCGAGGGCTGGCGCGTGCGCAAGGACGGCACCCGCTTCTGGGCCCACGTGGTGATCGATCCGATCTACGACGAGCACGGCGCCCTGCTGGGCTATGCCAAGATCACCCGCGACGTCACCGAGCGCAAGCAGACCGAGGATGCCCTGCGCGAGAGCGAGCAGCGCTTCCGCATCCTGGTGCAGGGTGTGACTGACTATGCGATCTACATGCTGTCGCCCGAAGGCGTGGTCACGAACTGGAACGTGGGGGCCGAGCGCATCAAGGGCTATTCCTATGACGAGATCATTGGCAGCCATTTCTCGCGTTTCTACACCGACCAGGACCGCCTGTCCGGGGTGCCGGCGCGCGCCCTGGGTACGGCGGGCCAGGTCGGCCGCTACGAGGCCGAAGGCTGGCGCGTGCGCAAGGACGGCACCCGCTTCTGGGCCCACGTGGTGATCGACGCCATCCGCGACGAGAACGGCGAGCTGCTGGGCTTCGCCAAGATCACGCGCGACCTGACCGAGAAAAAGCAGGCGGCCGAAGCGCTGGAGAAGGCGCAGGCGGCGCTGTTCCAGTCGCAGAAGATGGAATCGATCGGCCAGCTCACAGGCGGCATCGCGCACGACTTCAACAACCTGCTGTCGGTGATCGCGAGCGGACTGGAAGTGCTGACCATGCAGCGCCAGCACGGCAGCGACCTCAAGACCCTGGACAGCATGCGGCGCGCGATCGACCGCGGCGCCACACTCACCCAGCAGCTGCTGGCCTTCGCACGCCAGCAGCCGCTGCAGCCCGAGACGCGCAACGTGAACCGCCTGATCACCGGCTTCGAATCGGTGCTGCGGCGCGCAGCCAACACCTCGATCGCCTTCGAGGTCAAGCTCGACCCGCAGGTGCGCAACACCGTGGTCGACGCGGCGCGCTTCGAATCCGCGCTACTCAATTTGGTGGTCAATGCGCGCGACGCCATGCCCGAGGGCGGCAGGATCGAGATCGCCACCGCCAACGCCGTCCTGGCCGACGGCGAGGTCGACAACCTGCCGGCCGGCGAGTACGTGCGCCTGACCGTGACCGACACCGGCACCGGCATGGACCCCGAGACCGTGGCGCGCGCCTTCGAACCCTTCTACACCACCAAGGAGGTGGGCAAGGGCACCGGCCTGGGCCTGTCGCAGGTGTATGGCTTCATCAAGCAATCGGGCGGCGAGATCGCGATCCGCAGCATGCTGGGCGAGGGCACGACGATCGCCATCTACCTGCCGGCCGCCTCCTCGCAAGATCACGACTACCGCAAGGCCGACACCGAGACGGTGCTGATCGTCGAGGACGAACCGGACCTGCTCGACGTGGCGTCCTCGCTGTTCATGAGCATGGGCTACGACGTCGTGACCGCCGCCAGCGGCCAGGAAGCCATGAACGTGCTGGCCAGCCGCGACGTCGACATCCTGTTCACCGACGTCGTCATGCCCGACGGGATCAACGGCATCGACCTGGCGGCCTTCACGCGCGAGAACTACCCGCACATCAAGGTGATGCTGGCCTCGGGGTATCCGCAGCCGGCGCTCAAGCTGGACCGTGGCAAGCTGGGGGAGTTTGCGTTTGTCAGCAAGCCGTACAGGTTGTCGGACCTGGCGCGCAGCTTGCGGAGCGTGCACTGATCGTTGCCGTGTCTGCGTATCAGGCAGGAAAAGCGTCCGTTGAACGCGTGGACGGGTTCCCCGTCCACGCGGTGATAGTCGACCGCTGATCCGCCACCGGACGACGATCTAGCACCGTTTACAACCCAAAAATAATATCGCTGATCTTCTCGTACAGCGCATCAGCCGACGGCCCCTTGTTCGGCCAGTTCAAGATATCGAAGTGGTCGTACCCGCGCCACGTCCCCAGGTAATTCCAGCTCCCCTTGACCGAGGTCCCGTCGTAGTCCCGCACCGGATGCCCGCTCGGCGCGCGCATGCTCACGGTATTGACCACGCCGTCGTTGGCGAACCAGTCGCTGTCGATGCGCTGCCGTCCCGGCGCGTCCTGGGTGTAGCCGCCGATCCCGCGCTGCAGCGGCGACGGCACGATCCATTCGCCCGCGAACAGCTTGAAGTAGGGGATCATGTCGGCGCGCGGGTACTGGAAGGCCGTGGTCTGGATGGGGGCGATCACGCGGTCGGTGTCGTTGCAGCACCAGCTGCCGGCCTCGGTGGCCAGGGTGCCCACCGAATAGTAATAAACCTGGGGCGAGGTGCGCGCCCAGCGGTTGAATTCGCGCGCGCCGTCCGGCGCCAGTTCCCACTGCGCCGCACGGTGGCTGAGCAGCTCGCGCAGCGGCGTGCGCAGGCTGGGGGCGATGTCGAACACGGCATCGCTGAGCGTGGTGCCGTTGTGCGGGGCCGAGATGGTGGTCACGCTGCGGATCCAGCCAAGCTTGCCGCCCCGGTACAGCTCGCCGTCGCCCTCGTCCTCGGGCGAACCGTGCTCGAGCAGTTCGACCAGGGCGCGGATGGTGGTGCCGCCCTGGCTGTGGCCGATCAGGTGGATGGGATGCCGGGCATCCCAGGCCGGATAGAAGGCCGGCGGATAAGCCTGCGGATTGTCGGCCGGGTCGGCGGCCCAGCATTTACCGGGGGGCTTTTGCGCCTGGCCCGGCGTTCCATGTTTGCGCACGTGGGCCGCGCCGTAGTCGACGCAGCCGCCCTTGATCTGGGCGTAGAGCTCGGCCGCCCGGTCCCAGTTGGAGCTGATCGGCCCCACTGCCGCCACGAACACGTTGCGCGGGCCGTGGTAGACCTGCATGCGGCGCGCGATGTCGCCATAGCCGCCCCAGTAATTGAAGCCGCTGTGCTGGAATTCGTCCGGGCCGAAGCCCAGCACGCCGTGTACCAGGATGACGGGGTAGTTGTTGGCGGCGCAGGCCGGCGCGCAGCAGGCGCAGGCCGCCAGCAGGGCGGCCGCGCAGGCTTGAAAAAGGCGCAACATGGGATTCTCCAATCGATGAGCCGTCAGCCACATTGTCTGAGGAGGCGGGGAGGGACGGTTTGCGCTGCGTCGGGTGGCAACGCATCAGGCCGCCTGGACGCGCGGAAACAGTGCGCGGCAGGCTTGACAGCCTGCCGGCCGGATCAGCGCGTGGTGCTGCCCACCGAGGTGGTCGGGGCCGATGCCGTAGCAGAGGCGGGCGCCGGGGACAGCGAGGCGGTCGCCGCGGCCTTCTCGGCGGCGTCGATGCGCTCGCCGGTCCAGACCACGTAGTCGTCGACCGAATACAGGCGGCAAGGCTCGGTGCTCTTGGCGCTGCAGGTGGCCAGTGCCCGGCCGTCCGGGTCTTCGCCTTCCTCGGCCCAGGTCCAGGCGCCGCTCGGCGACACCGCGAAGGCGCGCGGCGTCATCTTGGTCAGGTACTCCTGGTAGGCGCGCTTGCCGTGCTCGGACAGGAAGGGCACGGCCTCGACATCGTCGACGCGCGCGTAATCGGTCTTGGCCGGGGTGGGCGGCGGCGGCACCTCGTGCAGCACCTCGGTCGGCATCCCGACCTGCTTCAGGAACTTCTCGGTGTCTTCCAGCCATACCTTCTCGCCATCGCGGCTGGCCAGCATGCCGTGGGCGTCGCGCTTGAAAGGCTCGAACTCGACCAGGCGCCCGCGCCCGCCCGCGCCCTCGAAGGCGGCGTGCATGCGCTTGGCCAGTTCCGGGCCGAACAGCGAATCGTTCTTGCCGTACATCCAGAGCGTCGGGACGGTGTTCCTGGCGCCGTATTCGGCGAAGGCCGACACCAGCTGCGAGCGCCAGGCGCAGCGGTCGCTGTCGTCGCGCAGGCCGCCGGCGAAATTGATCAGGCCGCGCACGCCCGGCAGCGGCTGGGCGCCCAGGGCGATCGTGGCCAGGCCGCCGTACGACTGGCCGGCGACCACGATGTGTTCCTTGTCGATCCAGGGCTGCTGGCGCGCGTAGTCGAGGGTATCGCGGATGTCCTCGGCCTGGCTGTAGCCGTTGGCGGTCATGTCGCAGCCGTGGTCGGCATAGCGGCCGGTGGAATTGGCGAAGCCCTGGCGCATCGGCACCATCACGGCGTAGCCGCGCTTCACGAAGGCGGTGGCCATGTGATAGAAGCGGTCGCGCGGCTGCAGGCTGGGGCGGCCCGGGTCCTTGCCGTGGTTGATGATGATGAGCGGGAAGGGGCCGGGACCGTTCGGCTGGAACACGGTCGTCTCGAGCATTGCCCGGTCTTGCGGGCCCGCCGGCACTTGAACGATGTGTTCGTTCATCCGGTAGTCGAGCTGCAACTCCTGGTTGATCGCGAAGCCCGGCGCCATGGCCAGGGCCGCCACGAAGAGCGAAGAGAGGGTACGGACAGATGGACGTGCTCTTAACATATCTACTCTGGACAGCTGCCGATACGGAACAATTTCCGCATGGAATAAATTGATTCTAGGCAGGCTGAATAGGCAGAGCAATATCCGTTTCGGCAACTCGGGCGTTAAATTTTTGCGTGTGGCAAAAAGAGCTATCCCTTTGGTTATCGGATGGGCGTCCGACGCGCTTTTTCTCGAGCGGTTATCATGCGTGGGTAACAAAAGCCGAGGAATACAACGGATGAGTAACGCATGAGCAGCTACGCTCCGCGCCAGTGGGCCCCAGACGAAAAGCCGATGCTGCCCGGCTCGCCGTCCACGCCGGCCCACCCGACCCGCTTGCGTTTCGCTTATCTTTTCGTCGGCATCCTGGTCACCATCACGGGCGGCCTCGGCAATGCGCTGGTGGTCGTCAACCTGGTCAATTTGCAGGGCGTGCTCGGCGCCTACTCGACCGAGACCAACTGGCTGCCGGTGGCCTACGTCATGACGAATGCGTCGATGAACCTGTTGCTGGTGAAATTCCGGCAACAGTTCGGTCTGCGCCTTTTTACCGAA
Organism: Massilia sp. ST3; assembly: GCF_018119405.1. Taxonomy (GTDB): domain Bacteria; phylum Pseudomonadota; class Gammaproteobacteria; order Burkholderiales; family Burkholderiaceae_D; genus Telluria. Next base: position 64,876 of record NZ_JAGPWC010000018.1, read on the forward strand.
TTCTTCCTGGTGCTGTATGCGCTGGTGACCTTCGCCCACCTCTTCGTCAACGACCTGAACTCGGCGATCGCGGTGCGCGCCGCCCACGGCATGCTGGGCGCGGCGGTGACGCCGCTCGGCCTTTACTACACCCTGCAGGCCTTCAAGAAGGAATGGCGCCTGAAGGGCGTCGCGCTGTCGCTCGGCGCGGCCCAGCTGGCGCTGCCGCTGGCCTACATCTTCTCCAACGACCTGCTGCAGATCGCCGAGTGGCGCGGCCTGTACATCTTCGAGCTGGGCCTGGCGGTCGTCTCGCTGGCCGCCGTGCTGCTGCTCAAGCTGCCGCCGGGCGACCGCTTCAAGGCTTTCCGGCCCATGGACTTCGTCACTTTCGCCCTGTTCGCGCCGGGCGTGGCCCTGCTGTGCGTGGTGCTGACCTTCGGACGCGTGCTGTGGTGGTTCGAGCAGCCCTGGCTGGGCGTGGCGCTGGCGGTGTCGCTGGTGCTGCTGGCGGCCGCCGTCTGCGTCGAGCACAACCGCGCCAATCCGCTCCTCAACATCCGCTGGCTCACCAACGCCAACATCGCGCGCCTGCTGCTGTCGCTGGTGCTGGTGCGCATCGTGCTGTCCGAGCAGAGCGTGGGCGCGGTGGGCTTCCTGCGCGCGGTCGGCATGGACAACGACCAGCTGCAGACCCTGTACGCCATCGTGCTGGGCGCCACCATCGCCGGCATCGCGGTATCGGCGCTCACGGTCAACGTCAACCACCTGATGGCGCCGCAGGTGATCTCGCTGCTGTTCATGGCCCTGGGCGCCTGGCTCGACGCCCACGCCACCAGTCAGACCCGGCCCGAGCAGATGTACCTGAGCCAGAGCCTGCTCGCCTTCGGCGGCACCCTGTTCATCGGGCCCTCGGTGATCTCGCTGATCGGCACCGTGATCGGCAACCCCGCCAACCTGATCAGCTTTTCCGTGCTGTTCGGCCTGAGCCAGAACCTGGGCGGCCTGCTCGGTTCGGCGATTGCCGGCACCTTCCAGGTGATGCGCGAAAAATTCCATTCCTCGGTGCTGGTTGAGCAACTGAGTTCGCTCGATCCGCTCGTGGCCAGCCGCATCCAGCAGGGCGCCGGCGCGGCCGCGCGTGCGCTCGCCGACCCGCAGGCGCGCACCCGCCAGGGCCTGGCGGCACTGTCCAGCAGTGCCACGCGCGAAGCCAACATCCTCGCCTACAACGACGTCTTCCTTGTCCTTGCCATCCTGGCCACCGTGAGCGCCGCATGGATCTTCCTGCACGCCGTGTGGCTGCATTACTACCCGGCGCCCAAGACGGCTCCGCCCGCGCCGCCGCCCGGCGCCGCGCCGCCACCCGAACCCGTGACCGACTGATATGCCAGAACCCTCGACTACCCCCGCCAGCGCCGCCCGTTCGCCCCGCAAAATCCTGCTCAGCGCCTTGATCTTCGGCGCGGTCGCGCTGGTCGGCGTCCTACTGGTGCTCTACGCCTGGCGCCTGCCGCCTTTCCGCAGCGCCCTGCAGAGCACCGAGAATGCGCTGGTACGCGGGCAGGTGACCATCATCAGCCCGCAGCTCTCGGGTTACGTGGTCGAGGTGCGGGTCGCCGACTTCCAGCAAGTGCGCGCGGGAGAGCTCCTGATGCGCATCGACGACCGCATCCCGGCGCAGCGCCTGGCGCAGGCCCAGGCCGAACTGGCCAACCGCCGCGCGGCGCTGGAGAACTATGCCCAGACCCGCGGCAGCGCACGCGCCAGCATCGAGCAAGGCAGGGCCGCGCTGGCATCGAGCGAAGCCCAGGCGCGCAAGGCCCAGGCCGACCTGCGCCGCGTGGAGGAACTGGCGGCGGATGGTTCGCTGTCGGCGCGCGAGCGCGACGCCGCGCGCGCCGCCCAGGCCCAGGCCGCCGCCGCGCGCGACCAGGCCAAAGCGGCGCTGGAGATCGCGCGCCAGAACCAGCGCTCGGTCGACGTCAGCCGCGGTTCGCTCGAGGCCGCGGTGGCAAGCGCCGAGGCGGCCGTCAGGCTGGCCGAGATCGACCTGGCCAACACCCGGATTGTCGCGCCGCGCGACGGACAGCTGGGGCAGGTGACGGTGCGCCAGGGCGCCTTCGTGAACGCCGGCGCCCAGCTCACGGCCCTGGTGCCGAACCAGCTGTGGGTGATCGCCAACATGAAGGAGACCCAGATGGCCGACGTGCGCCTGGGCCAGGCCGTCAGCTTCACGGTCGACGCACTGAATGACGCCCGGCTCCGCGGTCACGTCGAACGCATTTCGCCGGCCACCGGCTCGGAGTTCGCGGTGCTGGCGCCGGACAACGCCACCGGCAACTTCGTCAAGATCGCCCAGCGCATTCCGGTGCGCGTCAGCATCGACGCCAACCAGCCGCTGGCGCAGCGCCTGCGGCCAGGCATGTCGGTGGTGGCGACGATCGACACCGCCTCGGCCGGCAAGGAAGCGCGATGAGGAGGCGCCACCTGGTCTTGCCGCTTGCGGCGCTGCTGGTCTCGGCCTGCGCCATGAAGCCGCAGCCGGCGCCCGAGTCGTCGCTCGTCGTGCCACAGGCCTGGCGCACCGCCCCACTTGCCTCCGCAGCGGTGGAACGCGACTGGTGGCGCGCCTTCGGCGACCCGGCGCTCGACACGCTGGTGCGGCGTGCGCTCGAGAATAACGGCGACCTGAAGATCGCACGCAGCCGCCTGCAGGAATACGGGGCGCGGGTGCGCGTGGCCGACAGCGCGCGCCTGCCTGCGCTGAACCTGGCGTTCTCGCCGACGCGGGCGCGCGCCATCGGCCCCTTCGGCGAACCGGTCGAAACGACTTCGCTGGTGGGCAGCGTGCAGGCCAGCTATGAGCTCGACCTGTTCGGCCGCCTTGCCAGCACCACCCGCGCCGCGCGCTTCGAAGCGCTGTCGCAGCAGGCGGCGCTGGATGCCGCCGCGCTGGCGGTGGCGTCCAGCACGGCGTCCGGCTACTTCAACCTGCTCGGCCTGGACGCCCAGCTGGCGCTGGCGCGCGAGACCCTGGCTTCGCGCCAGCGTTCGTTCGCGCTGGCCAGGCACCAGTTCGAGGTCGGCTACAGTTCGCGCCTGGAGATGTCGCAGGCCGAGGCCGAGCTGCACGCCACCGCCGGCGCCGTGCCCCAGCTGGAACGCGCCATCGCCCAGCAGGAGCAGGCCCTGAACCTGCTGCTGGGCGCCAGCCCCGGCCCGGTGGCGCGCGGCGCGGGATTGGCGGCGCTGCGCATGCCGGCGCCCGGTCCCGGCCTGCCTTCGGAACTGCTGCGCCGCCGTCCGGACATCGCCCAGGCCGAACAACTGGTGGCGGCGGCCGACGCGGGCCTGGCCGCCGCGCGCGACCAGTTGCTGCCGTCGATCCGCTTTAACGCCTCGGTCGGCGTGGCGGAGCGGTCCCTGCCTGGTCTGCTACAGTCGCCGGTGGACTTGTGGAGCATCGGCGGCAGCGTGCTGGCGCCGCTGTTCGATGCGGGACGCCTGCGCGCCCAGGCCGAGATCGCCGCGAGCGGCCGTGACCGCGCCGTTTATGCCTACGAGAGCGTGGTGCGCACGGCCTTCGCCGAAACCGAGAACGCCCTGGCCGGCATGCAGGGCCTGCAGCGCCAGCTGGCAGAGGCCGAAGCGCGCCGGGTGGCGGCCGGCGAAGTGCTGCGCGTGGCCCACAACCGCTACGCCAACGGCTACGCGTCCTACCTGGAAGAGCTGGACGCCCAGCGCAACGCCTTCAGCGCCGAGGTGGGCGTACTGCAGCTGCGCGCCAGCCTGCTGGCCGCCCATGTGGACCTGTACCGGGCGCTGGGCGGCGGCTGGATACCGGCGCCCTGAGGACAGGCGGCGACTGCGTTACAATCGCCGGCCTTCCTGTTCGATCACCGCATGAGCCCATCCACGTCCAAACGCCCGACCTGCGCCACCTGCCTGCGCGCCGCCTCCGCCTGCATCTGCCGCTGGATCGCGCCGGTAGAGACCCAGGCGGCGCTGCTGGTGCTGCAGCATCCGCTGGAAGTCCATAACGCCAAGAACAGCGCGCGCCTGCTGCACCTGAGCGTGGCCGGCAGCGAGCTGGCGGTGGGCGAGACCTTCGACGCGGCGCAGCTGGAGGCGCTGCTGCATGCGGGCGGGCGCAAGCCTGTGTTGCTGTACCCTGACACCGCCGGCGACCCGCTGCTGCCGGCCCCACCCGCATGGCAGGGATTGCCGGCAGGCGAGGTGCGGCTCGTGGTGCTGGACGCCACCTGGCGCAAGAGCCGCAAGATGCTCTACCTGAACCCGGCGCTGCAACGCCTGCCGCGCCTGGCGCTGATGGATGTGGCGCCCTCCAACTACCGCATCCGCAAGGCGCATGCGCCGCACCAGCTGTCGAGCCTGGAGGCGGCCGCACTGGCGCTGGGCCAACTGGAGGGCGATCCGGAAGCATGCCGGCCGCTGCTGGAAGCCTTTGGCGGCTTTGTGCAGCAGCAAGCCGCCTACGACCCGCACTTGAATCGATCCTGATGTGGGCGTACCATACTGTATAAACGTACAGTATGGAGCCAAGGTGTCCGATCCCAAACCCCCAATTCGCCGCGAGCCCGTGGACGAGCAGACTATGCTCGGCCCGCTGCCTGCCGCCGCCCGCAAGGGGAGGGGCGCGGTGTCGAATTTGCAAGGCCGCTACGAGGTCAACGGCCGCGAACGCTTCGACGACGGCTGGGACGACGACGAGGATGATGCCCCGGCGCTCAAGACGGTCGTCACCGACGAAGTCGCGAAGAGCATCCTTACGCGCAACGCTTCGCCCGACATTCCCTTCAATGTCTCGCTGAATCCCTACCGCGGCTGCGAGCACGGCTGCATCTATTGTTTCGCCCGGCCGACGCATGCCTACCTCGGCCTGTCGCCGGGGCTGGATTTCGAAAGCCGCCTGTTCGCCAAGATCAACGCACCCGAGCTGCTGCGCCGCGAGCTGGCCAAGCCGGGCTACGTGCCCGAGAACATCGCCCTCGGCGTCAACACCGACGCCTACCAGCCCTGCGAGCGCGAGCTGAAGATCACGCGCCGGGTGCTGGAGGTGCTTTATGAATGCAGGCATCCGGTGGGGCTGATCAGCAAGTCCTCGCTGATGGAGCGCGACATCGACATCCTCGCGCCCATGGCCGAGCAGCGCCTGGCCTGTGCGGCGGTGACGCTGACCACGCTCGATCCGCGCATCTCGCGCACGCTGGAACCGCGTGCGGCGGCGCCGGAAAGGCGCCTGCGCACGATCCGCACGCTGAGCGAAGCGGGCATTCCCGTGAGCGTGAGCGTGGCGCCCATCATTCCGTTTGTCACCGAGCCGGAGATCGAGCGTATCCTGGAGGCGGCCTTCGATGCCGGTGCGAGCGGGGCGCACTACGTGGTGTTGCGATTGCCGCACGAGGTCAATCCGCTGTTCCAGGAATGGCTGCAGGCACATTTTCCCGACCGGGCGCAGCGGGTGATGAATCGCGTTCGCGACATGCGGGGCGGGAAGGATTACGACAGCGATTTTTCCACGCGCATGGCGGGGGAGGGCGTGTGGGCGGATCTGATACGTCAGCGTTTTTACAAGACTGTCGAGCGGCTTGGCATGAGCGAATTGCGTGGGCGGTTCGGGCGGCTGGATACCTCGCAGTTCAGGCGGCCATTGATGGTGCCGGCTGCCGCGGGCAAGCATGGTGGGAAGGCGGCGGGACAGTTGGATCTGTTTTGATCTGAGTGAGGGTGCGATTGCACTGAGCTATTCCGACGCTCCAACCAGCCAAGAAGCAACGGTCACAATCCCCCGGCGAATCTCCGATGATTTGAAAACCTATCGGTTATCTCCGTGCTAGAGGATTAGGCATGGCTACGTCGTAGCCGGACATGACCCATTGTCGACATATTTTACGGTCTGGAATCAACTTTAAACTAAGCACCTGATTTGTTAGTCAAAATTACTTGGGCACATATTTTGCACGACCAATGGTCGCCGTCCCAATACTGCCAAGGAGACCAAACATGGTGCTGAACTCTCTATTGTTTCGCTACATCAGTGGACTCATCCTCGCGATTGCCGCAGCCCATAGCTCGGCCGGGCCGATGCCGCTCGTGCAGGTCAGCGGCGAGATTGCATTCGGCGGCTACACGGGTACCGGAGGGTTCGAGCAGTATGATGATCGCGACCACGTAGAAAGAGGAAGTTTCACTCTGATTTACGATCCCTTGATTCCCGATACAGATCACGACAACAACAGAGGCTTATTCCGAGGCGCCATCAGGTCGTTTGTGATGAGTGTCAGCCAGGTGAACCGACCAGGCCTCAGTTTTTCATTGGTGGGACGCGGTGACTTGCACCGTTCCAATGGAGATTGGGTAAGTTGGGAGATGACGCTTGAAGAAGAAAATGATGTTTTTGAACCCAGCATGTTCTGGTTCGGTATGTATCAGCAGAATTCGGGAAATTCGAACGAAATGCCCACAATCGAATTTTGGTCCAAGACCTTAGTTGGACTCGGTGGAGGGGGCGCGGGAGTGAACGAAACCGATTGGTTGGACTCGCGCACACTTACGGCAGGCACTATTCCTCGACCGGTACCTGTGCCACCCTCACTCTGGCTTCTCGCAATAGGGGCAGCAGCAGGTCTTCTGCAGCAAAAGCGTCTGCGGAAAAGCTGACTCAGCTTACCAAGCAAGCAAGATTCGTCGAGATTGTTCTTGGGAGACCACGCTTGCGCGCGGCAGTCTGCCCGCCGGCGGCGATCAAACCGCGCATTTAGTGCAGCGGCCAGCGCGATCAGCTTCACCTGGTGAAGAAGGTTTGCCGTTGTGGCGAACCGCTGTTTCAGTCACTTCATGTGAGCCGACATCGGACGACTCTCATTGGGCAGGTTCGGTGTCGTCTCGCAGTGCTGGTTCACTGGCTTACCCCGGCCGGCTACTTCTTCCGAATCTTGTTATGCACATCATTCACCATCATCAACGCCGCCGAGCCATACAGCTTGTGATACTCCGCCACCATCTCGCCGTTGATGATCACTGGATCGGTCGCCACCATCTTCTTCGCCTCGTCGATATCCGGCGTCGCAAAGATGAAGATGCCCCGGCGTCCCTCGACACCGTCGAGCGGCCCGGCCATCACCAGCTTCTTTTCGGCAGCCAAACGCGCCATGTTGGAGAAGTGCCCCTGGAACATCTTGGTCCGCTCCGCGCCTTCCGGCATCTTGCTGGGACCGGTCTTGAGGATCACGAACACATAAGGCCGCATGCCGCGCTCGTCGGCGCCAAGCGAGCTGGCCAGCACGCTGTCGTATTGGGGCGGTGGGGCTGCGGCTTGCTGCGCCGCGGCCTGGCCCAGCGCGCACAGCATGAGCGCGCCAAGCAGCGTCTGTTTCCACATGGGGAATCTCCTCGCATATCGTATCGGCCGTTCTATAGCGGCATAGGAAAGCAGCCTAGCACGTTAATAGTTGAGCAACAACTATTCCTCGCCCCGAATTTGACCCGATCTCATGTCACTTTCTCCACAAATGTGACGATCCGAGGATTTTCGCCAAAGAATTCCTGTCAGAATACGCCCCTTCTTGGAACTGGCGAATAAGCAAAATAACATCGTCCAGGCGTGGCGATTGGTAGCAGGGGAATACATGCGGTGGATTCAAAGGATAGGGCTGTCGGCGGGCGTCGCAGCGGCAGCCGTCTGGTTTTTGGTACTCAACGGCATTTTTGCCGATGAAGACGCGCTGCTTGTATTTGGCATCATCGGCGGCTTGATGGTGCTGCTGCGCCCGGACCGGATCTTCCACCACAAGCCGCGGCCCGAAGCCGGACGCTGAAGCGCGTTTCCTCAGGCCGTCTCACACCCACAGCCTGTAGATCCAGAACGACTCATCCTCGATGAAGCGCTGGGTGAACTCGGTCGGCGCAAAACCCGTGATCTGCTTGACGGCACGGCTCATATGGGCCTGGTCGGCAAAACCCTCGTCCTGCGCCAGCGTGGCCCAGTCGAATGCGCGTCCGCTCTCAAAGCGTTCGCGGGCGGCGAAGAACAGGCCTTCGGTGCGCGTCAGCGCCTGCCATTGCCGCAGCGAGCGTCCGCTGAAGGATTTCACCCGCCGTTCCACCTGCCGCGCGCCCGTGGTGCGGCGCCATTCGTGTGCCTGCCATGCCAGCTTCTCGACCCAGTGCCGCCCGAACTGGCGCAGCGAAGGGCGGTCGGAATCGCGGCCCTGCGCCAGGCGCCAGCGCGCGCCCAGGAATTCGCTCAGCACCGCCATGATCGCGTCGTCGTCGGCAGCGCCCAGCAGGGCATCGAAGAAAGATGTCCATCCGGCGCCGAGCACCTCGTGCGCCGGCAGGAAGCGGTCCTGGATCGCGGCCAGGTCCAGCCCGAACAGTTGCTGCGCCACGTCCGGCGCGAAGCAGGCCATGTGCCCCCGCCCGTTCGTGGGCGCCCAGCTGACGGTAGGATGCGACTGGCTGCCCGAGATGACGACCCGTGCGCCAAAGGCATGCCAGCCGCGCGCGTCGACCAGGCCGGCGTCGACGCCGTGGTACCACGACAGCGTGACCATGGGAGAAGCAGGGAAGTGCGACAGGCGCTGCGCATCGTCGAGCCTCAGGTGCGCGATGTCGCGGCTGACCAGGGCCACCAGCGCGCCCTGCAGCGCGGGCGGCGCCAGCATCAGCCGGTCGCGCGCGCCGCCGCTGTCGAACGCACGGGGGGCGCGCTGCAGCGGGTCGGGACAGGGCGGAGCGATGTGCAGGTTGGCAAGGTCCATGACGCCCGAGTATAAGGAGCTTGCCGCGGGCTGTCGATGTCGTTTGGATTCAAGACGCGATCTCTGCGATGGACAAGAATGCCCGACATGACGACGCCCACTTCCTCCCGCTGCCCCTTCCATGCGGACGGCATGCCGCCCGCTCCCGACTTCCACCCGCCGGGCATGTGGCCCCCCGGTCCCCGAGCCGGCATCACCGGCTGGAGCCTGCTGGCGCGCATGGCGCGCGACATGCCCGCCGCGCTTGCCGACTGGCGCGGCGCCCATGGCGATGTCGTGCACCTGCGCATCTGGCCCGAGCACCAGGTGATCGTCAGCGATCCGCAGCTGGTGCGCGAGCTGCTGGTGAACCAGCACGACGCCCACGTGCGCTGGGAGCGCGGTATCCAGATCTTCTCCCAGGTGCACGGGCGCAGCGTGCTGATCGAGGAGGGCGAGCGCTGGCAGGCCAAGCGCCAGGCCTTGCAGCCGGCCTTCGCGCCGAAACCGGTCAAGGCCTTCGCGCCCGTCATCGCCGCCGCGTGCGCCCAGGCGCTGGCGCGCTGGCCGGCCGGCGCGGCTGCGATGCCGGTCGAGAGTGCACTGACGGCGCTGGCCATGGACGTCATCATGCGCATGATGTTCTCGAGCGAAATCGGCGACGATGCCCGCCTGGCCGAGCGCGCCCTCCACCTGCTGAGCGCCGATGCGAACGACGAGATGTTCTGGCCCGCCAGCTGGCCCGACTGGATGCCCTGGAAGCGCGAGCAGCGCCGCATGAAGCGCGCGCTGAAGGCGCTGGTCGAGCGCCATGTCGCCGCCCGCCTGAGCATGCCCTACGGGACTTGGCCCGATGACCTCCTGACCCGCCTGCTCGACCTGCACCGCGCGGACAGCGCCGCCTGGCCGCTCGGCGCCGTGCGCGACGAATGCATGACGGCTTTCCTGGCCGGGCACGAGACGACGGCCGCCACGCTCACCTGGTGGGCCTGGTGCATGGCCTCGCATCCCGAGGCGCAGGAGGCGGCGCGGCGCGAAGTGGCGGCGGTGCTGGACGGCCGTGCGCCCACGGCAGAGGACCTGCCCGCGCTCGGCTACCTGGGTCGCAGCCTGCAGGAAACCCTGCGCCTCTACCCGGCCGCGCCGATCCTGATGAGCCGCCGCGCGCTCAAGCCGATCCGCCTGGGCGGCTGGACGCTGCCGGCGCGCACCATCCTCACCGTGCCGCTCGGCCTGATGCAGCGCGACGCCCGCTGGTTCCCGGAACCGGAACGCTTCCGCCCCGATCGCTTCCTCGAGCATGGCGCGGGCGCGCCGCGCGGCGCCTTCATGCCCTTCGGGGCGGGGCCCCGCGTCTGCCTCGGCCAGCACCTGGCCCTGGCCGAGATGACGGTGATCGCGGCGATGATCCTGCAGCGCTTCAGGCTGTCGGTCCCGCAGGGCATGCCGGCGCCACAACCACAGCTGAACGTGACCCTGCGGCCGGCCACACCGCTGCACCTGGTGCTGGAGGACATTGCGCCGGCGGCTTGAGCTTGCGCGCGCTTCCGGCTAGGATGGCGGTCCCCGATGGAAGGAAGCGCGATGGAAGCAGGCATGGAAGGGCGGCACGGCAGCAAACTGGTGGTCTTCGTCGGCGCCGAGTCGACTGGCAAGTCGACCCTGGCGCTGCACCTGGCGCGGCAATGCGGCACGGCATTCGTGCCTGAGATCGGCCGCTTTATCTGGGAAGACAAGCGCGGGCAGCTGGACGCCGCCGACTACGTCGAGATCGCCGAGCGCCACCGCGACGCCGAGGACGCCGCCCTGGCGCAGGCGCAGGGCCCGTATGTATTCGTCGATACCAACGCGCTCACGACCCTGCTGCTCGGCCGCTGCTTCGGCCAGGTGCCGGATCCCGCGCCGCCGGCGCTCCTGCGCCACGCCATTGACTGCCGCACGCGCTACCTCCACCATTTCGTCTGCGCCGACGACATTCCCTACGAAGAAGAACCGGGCGTGCGCGAACACGCGGACTGGCGCACGCGCATCCAGAAGCTGGTGTTGAAAGACCTCGACGCGCGCGGCATCGCCTTCACCGTCCTGACGGGAACGGTCGAGCAGCGCGCGGCGCGCGTCATGCAGGTGCTGGAGGATTTGGCGGCTTGATGCCGGACTTGATCCCGAAGGCAGCCAGGTGGCGTTCGATCTCGAACACGTGCGCATCGGCCTTGCCCATCTCGCGCAGGGCCTGGGCCAGGTGCAGCAGGTATTCCGCGTTCGGTCCGCTCGGGCCGCGCGCCAGCGCGATCTGGCGCGCGATGTCGCGCTCGGGGGCAGGGCCGAGATAGGCCGCGTTCTCGTGGGTGGCGATGTAGACGATGCCCTCGGCGCTCGACCCATCGTCGAAATGCATGTCGGTCGCCAGGCGCAGGTAGCCGTTCTTCTCGCGGTAGTCGAGGTGGGCGAATTCTTCCGGCGTCACCAGGTAGGCCATGCCGTCGCAATGCGCGCCCGGTTCGGGCACCAGGGTCACTACCCGCCCTGGCGCGGTCTCGGTGCCGCGGTGGTCGTGCGACCCCTGCCAGAAGCGGCGCGACCATCCGCGGATGGCGGCGGGGCGGCGGTCGAGGAAGGGAAAGTCGGCCTTGAAGATCAGCGAACCATAGCCGAACAGCCAGACGCTGTCATGGCTGTCGAACTTGTCCATGCGCTGGTTGATCGCGATGGTGTTGTGGGACATCGTGGCGGGTGGAAAGTAGCGATGCCGGCCATTCTAACGCGGCGGCGTGTCGCGCACCGCTGCCTCGGCATAGGTACGTCCCACATGGTCGAACAGGAAGTCGATGAAGCTCTCCGCGGCCGGCGACAGCGAACGCCCTGGGCGGGTATAGACGAAGAAGCGGCGCGTCAGCTGCGGCTCCTCGATCGGGCGCATCGCCAGGCCGTAGGACGTCGCCAGGCGCTCGGCATACGGCAGGCAGACCGTCAGGCCCAGTCCCGCGCCGACCATCGCCAGCGCGGTGGTCATGAAGGTCACCTCGCCGGCCGGCTTGACCGGCACTTCGCGTAACGACGCATGCATATCGTCCAGCAGGCGTTCGGTGAACTGGCCCTGCAGCGAAATGAAGGGATAGCGCGACACGTCGTGCCAGGTCACGCGCGCTTGCGCTTCCAGTTCGTGGCCCTTGGGGAAGACCAGGGCGAAGGGCATCTCGAACAGCGTACGCACGTGCAGGGTAGGGGCCGGGTCGCGCTCCGGTCCGATGCCGAAATCCGCCTCGCCCGACAGCACGCGCGCGATCACGCTCTCCACCGCCGTATCGGCCAGGCGCACCTGGATGTCGGGATGCAGCGCGCGGTAGGCGGCCATCGCTTCCGGCAGCAGGGTGCAGGACATCAATTGGGGCGCGGCGATGCGCACGATGCCTTTTTTGAGGCGCGTATGGTCCGCCACGTTAGCCAGCGCACCGTCGAGATCATCGATCATCTGGCTAAATAGCGGGTAGAGTTCGCGGCCGATATCGGTGAGCCCGATCTTGCGCGTGCTGCGGTCGACGACGCGGGCGCCGAGGGTCTGTTCCAGTTCTTTGATCAAACCGGACAAGGCTGATTGAGTAATGTGTAAGTACTCAGCAGCAAGCGTAAAGTGGCCTGTCTTGGCGACAGCCACGAACGCGCGCATCTGGCGTAAAGTAGGATTCATAAGATAGTCCGATAAATCGGGCGGAAAATACTGTTTGTATGATAGTACGTTTTGATTTGTAATGGCGAAGAACAAGTTTTAGCAAAGGAAACACCATGAAACTCGCCACCCTCAAAACGGGCGGCCGCGACGGCACCCTGGTCGTCGTCAGCCGCGATCTCGTCACCTGCCAGGCCGTCCCCAAGATCGCCCGCACCCTGCAATGCGCCCTCGACGATTGGGAACACGTCGCGCCGCAGCTGCAGAAGGTCTACGACAAGCTCAACGCCGGCACCGCCGAGAAGGCCGAGTCCTTCATCGAGGAAGAATGCCATTCGCCGCTGCCGCGCGCCTACCAGTGGGCCGACGGTTCGGCCTACATCAACCACGTCGAGCTGGTGCGCAAGGCGCGCAACGCCGAGGTCCCTGCCTCCTTCTATACCGATCCGCTGATGTACCAGGGCGGCTCGGATTCTTTCGTCGGCCCGAACGACCCGATCATGGTCCAGTCCGAGGAATGGGGCGTCGACCTCGAAGCCGAGGTGGCCGTGGTCACCGGCGACGTGCCGATGGGCGCCACGCCGGAACAGGCGGCCGCCGCGATCCGCCTGGTCATGCTGGTCAACGACGTCTCGCTGCGCAACCTGATCCCGAACGAGCTGGCCAAGGGCTTCGGCTTCTTCCAGTCGAAGCCGGCCAGCGCCTTCTCGCCGGTGGCGGTCACGCCGGACGAGCTGGGCGACGCCTGGCGCGACAGCAAGCTGTGCCTGCCGCTGCAGGTCACCCTCAACGACAAGCCTTTCGGCCGCCCGAACGCGGGCGAGGACATGACCTTCAGCTTCGCCCAGCTGGTGGCGCACGCCGCCAAGACCCGCGAGCTGGGCGCCGGCAGCATCATCGGCTCGGGCACGGTGTCGAACAAGCAGGGCAGCCTGCACGGCTCCAGCGTCGAGAACGGCGGCGTGGGCTACTGCTGCCTGGCCGAAGTACGGATGTACGAAACGATCGAGCAGGGCGCCCCGCAGACGCCTTTCCTGCGCTACGGCGACACCGTGCGCATCGAAATGCTCGACGCCAGCGGCGCCAGCATCTTCGGCGCCATCGATCAAGAAGTCGCGCATTACCACTGGAGGCACCGATGAAGCTCTATACCTACTTCCGCAGCTCGGCCGCATACCGCGTGCGCATCGCGCTGAACCTGAAGGGTTTGACCTACCAGGCGGTCCCGGTGCATCTTCTGAAGAACGGCGGCGAGCAGCACCAGGAGGAGTACCGCCGCATCAACCCGAGCGGCCTGCTGCCGGCTTTCCAGGACGACTGGATCACCTTGACCCAGTCGATGGCGATCATCGAGTACCTGGAAGAGGCGCACCCTGAAGTGCCGCTGCTGCCGGGCGACGCGCCGGGCCGCGCCCGCGTGCGCGAACTGGCCCAGATCATCGGCTGCGACATCCACCCGATCAACAACCTGCGTGTGCTGAGCTACCTGGTCAAGCAGCTGGGCTTGTCGGAACAGGCCAAGGGCGATTGGTACCGCCACTGGGTGATCGAGGGCTTCAAGTCGCTCGAGGCGCACCTGGCGCGCGACCCGGGCGCGGGCCCGTTCTGCCACGGCGACCGCCCGACGATCGCCGACTGCTACCTGGTGCCGCAGGTGTTCAATGCGCAGCGCTTCGACGTCGATGTCGCGGCCTTCCCGAACATCGCGCGCATCAATGCGCTGTGCACCGACCTGCCGGCCTTCAAGGACGCGCATCCCTCGCGCCAGCCGGACGCGGAGTAAGCACCCGCCTGCGGCGGGTGCGTGGCGCCGTCAGTGCCGGGTGACCGAGCGGTCCGGCTCGGACGGCGTCGAGATCTCGTCCAGGGTGCTGTCGACCTGGGCCGAGTGCTTGGTGGCGATGTCGCCGAGCGAGACGATGCCCACCAGCTGGTGCGACTGCTCGTCGATGACGGGCACGCGGCGGATCTGCACGTCGCCCATCTGGCCCAGCACCTCGTCCACCTGCTGGGTGCTGTAGCAGGTGCGCACGTCGGTGCTCATCACATCCGCCACGCAGGTCTGGTCCGGCGCCTGGCCGGCGGCGGTGGAACGCACGGTGATGTCGCGGTCGGTGATCATCCCGACCAGGCGGTCGCCGTCGCACACGGGGATCGCCCCCACGTTAAGCTCATCCATCAACTGCGCCGCGCGGCGCACGCTTTCTTGCGGCGAAATGGTTTGTACGTCCGGGGTCATGATGTCCTGGATTGTCTGCATGATTGCCTCCTTGCGTTGGTCGATGTCCCATCAGGGGATGCGAAAATCATGCACTGAAATGGGAAAGCCGGACGCTAGATTGAAGCTTGGAATGCCTGGGGTGGGTGGTGCAAGGGGAGGGTGGTGGTGCGCCGCGAACTTGGATTCCGGCCTTCGCCGGAACGACGGTCTCCAAGCAGGTGGCAGAGTATCGCGTTACCACAACCTCAGCACGTCGTTCCGGCGAAGGCCGGAACCCAGGTTTGCCAGCAGGCCGCGCACCTCTCCCCCAGTCCGTACGCTACAATCCGCCCCTCCAAACCGTACCCGCCGCCATGACCATCCCCACCCAGCTCCTGCAAGCCTTGTCCCTCGCCGCCCCCTCCTGGCGCCCGATCCTGGAGCAGGGCCTGCACGCCATGGCCGCCGCCACCCCCGGCTATCTCCCGGCCCTGGCAAGCGACGACTACCTGCCCACCGACAACCGCCTGTTCGCCGCCTTCGCCCAGCCCTTGAACAAGGTCCGCTACGTCCTGGTCGGCGAAGGCCCTTACCCGCGCGCCGAGAGCGCCACCGGCGTCTGCTTCATGGACGGCGCGGTCAAGGAATTGTGGAGCGAAACCGGCCTCTCCAAGCCCGTCAACCGCGCCACCTCGCTGCGCAACTTCATGAAGATGCTGCTGGTCGCCGCAGGCCAGCTGCAGGCGGACGACACCGGCGGCTCCGCCATGGTCCCGGTGGCCCAGGCCGCCCGCGCCGGCGGGGCGATCCAGACCCTGGCCCAGCTCCAGGACCGGCTGCACCAGAACGGCTTTTTACTGCTGAACGCCTCGCTGGTGTTCCGCAGCCATGTCCCGCCCGCGGTCGATGCGCGCGCCTGGCTGCCTTTCCTGCAGACCGTGCTGGCCGCGCTGGCGGCCCGGGCCGAGCGGCCGACCTTGATCTTGTGGGGCAAGATCGCCGAGCAGCTGCGCAAGCTGCCGGAAACGGCCGGGCTGCCGCAGATCGCGGCCGAGCATCCGTATAACCTGTCTTTTATCCAGCACCAGGGCATGCAGGAACTCTTCGGCCCCATGCGGCTGCTCGAGGCGCAATGAAAAAAGCGCAATAGACCATCAGGGGAAGGCGGGGAAGGGGAGGCGGCTGCCGTTTTTGGGGCTGCCAAGACAAGACGCTTGCGTTTTGCTATACTTGACTAAATCGTTCAACTAATCCGGTTTTTAACAAGCTGCAATCGAGAGATGACGCAGTCGGATTTAAGTTGGGCAAGAGGAATATTTTAACACTAACCGGGGCTGTGATGCGTCTGACCACCAAAGGCCGTTTTGCTGTTACCGCGATGATCGATCTTGCCCTGCGCCAGGGCAATGGTCCGGTCACGCTGTCGGGCATCAGCCAGCGCCAGGCCATTTCGTTGTCGTACCTGGAGCAACTGTTCGGCAAGCTGCGCCGCCACGAGATCGTCGAATCGATCCGCGGGCCGGGCGGCGGCTACAGCCTGGCGCGTCCGGCGGAAAAGGTGACGGTGGCCGACATCATCATCGCCGTCGACGAGCCGCTCGATGCGACCCAGTGCGGCGGCAAGGAAAACTGCCACGGCGCCGACGCCGCCAGCGGCACCCGGTGCATGACCCACGAGTTGTGGACCACGCTGAACGAGAAGATGGTCGACTACCTCGATTCGGTCTCCCTGCAAGACCTGGTCGACCAGCAGAAGCAGAAGGAACAGAACGTCGTGGTGGTGCACCGCACCCACGCCGCCGTCGGACAAAATTGAAGCATACTGGAGTGAACTGATGAACGCGCCTTTGGACAAGAAAACCGAGCAGAGCTTCGCGACTGCGCCCCACTTCCCGATCTACATGGATTACTCGGCCACCACGCCGATCGATCCGCGCGTGGCGGACAAGATGATTCCCTTCCTGCGCGAGCAGTTCGGCAACCCGGCATCGCGCAGCCACATGTACGGCTGGACCGCCGAGGCGGCGGTCGAAGAGGCGCGCGGCCACGTCGCGGCCATCGTCGGCGCCGATCCGCGCGAGATCATCTGGACCTCGGGCGCGACCGAAAGCAACAACCTGGCGCTGAAGGGCGCGGCCCAGTTCTACAAGACCAAGGGCAAGCACATCGTCACCGTCAAGACCGAGCACAAGGCCGTGCTGGACACCGTGCGCGAACTCGAGCGCCAGGGCTTCGAGGCGACCTACCTCGAGCCGCAGGAAAACGGCCTGATCACCCTCGAGCAGCTGGAAGCGGCGATCCGCCCGGACACCATCCTGGTCTCGGTCATGATGGTCAACAACGAGATCGGCGTCATTCAGCCGATCGCCGAGATCGGCGAGCTGTGCCGCTCGAAGGGCATCATCTTCCACTGCGACGCCGCGCAAGCCGTCGGCAAGGTCGAGATCGACCTGGAAAAGCTGAAGGTCGACCTGATGACCTTCACCGCCCATAAGGTCTATGGCCCGAAAGGCATCGGCGCCCTGTACGTGCGCCGCAGGCCGCGCGTGCGCCTGGAAGCGCAGATGCACGGCGGCGGCCATGAGCGCGGCCTGCGCTCGGGCACCCTGCCGACCCACCAGATCGTGGGCATGGGCGAAGCCTTCCGCATCGCCAAGGAAGAGATGGACAGCGAACTGGCGCGCATCAAGGCGCTGCGCGACCGCCTGGCCAAGGGCCTGCTCGAGATCGAGGAAGTCTACGTCAACGGCGACATGGAACACCGCGTGCCGCACAACCTGAACGTCTCGTTCAACTACGTCGAAGGCGAGTCGCTGATCATGGCGATCAAGGACATCGCCGTGTCGTCCGGCTCGGCCTGCACCTCGGCTTCGCTGGAACCATCCTACGTCCTGCGCGCCCTGGGCCGCAGCGACGAACTGGCGCACAGCTCGATCCGCTTCACCATCGGCCGCTTCACGACCGAGGAAGAAGTCGACTTCGCCATCAACCTGCTGAAAGCGAAGGTTGGCAAACTGCGCGAACTGTCGCCGCTGTGGGACATGTTCAAGGAAGGGATCGACCTCAACTCGATCCAATGGGCAGCCCACTAATTACTGTATTCAAGGAGTATCACCATGGCTTACTCGGACAAAGTTCTCGACCACTATGAAAACCCGCGCAACGTCGGCGCCTTCGACAAGGGCGACGACGCGATCGGCACCGGCATGGTCGGCGCGCCGGCCTGCGGCGACGTGATGAAGCTGCAGATCAAGGTCAACGACCAGGGCCTGATCGAAGACGCGAAGTTCAAGACCTACGGCTGCGGCTCGGCGATCGCCTCGAGCTCGCTGGTGACCGAATGGGTCAAGGGCAAGTCGCTGGACGAAGCGCTGGCCATCAAGAACACCCAGATCGCCGAAGAACTGGCACTGCCGCCGGTCAAGATTCACTGCTCGATCCTGGCCGAAGACGCGATCAAGGCCGCCGTCGCCGACTACAAGGCGAAACACGCCGACAAGGCAGCGTAACAACCACTGTTGAACAAGCTGGAGAACCACATGGCAATCACCCTGACCGAAAAAGCCGCCAAGCACGTCAACCGTTACCTCGAACGCCGGGGCAAGGGCATCGGCTTGCGCTTCGGTGTGCGCACCACGGGGTGCTCCGGCCTGGCCTACAAGCTCGAGTACGTCGACGACATGTCGCCCGAGGACACCGTGTTCGAGTCCTTCGGCGTGAAGGTCTTCGTCGACCCCAAGAGCCTGCCCTACATCGACGGCACCGAGCTGGATTTCGCCCGCGAAGGACTGAACGAAGGCTTCCGCTTCAACAACCCCAACGTCAAGGACAATTGCGGTTGCGGCGAGAGCTTCCGTATCTGAGCGTGATGCAGAACCACTTCGAGCTGTTCCACCTGCCGGCCCGCTTCGCCGTCGACATGGACGCGCTGGACGCGGCCTACCGCGAGGTGCAGGGCCAGGTGCACCCGGACCGCTTCGTCAACGCTTCCGACACCGAGAAGCGCGTGGCGATGCAGTGGGCGACGCGCGCCAACGAGGCCTACCAGACCCTGCGCAATCCGCAGAAGCGCGCCCAGTACCTGTGCGAGATCAACGGCGTCGACCTGCAGACCGAGTCCAACACGGCCATGCCGATGGCCTTCCTGATGCAGCAGATGGAATGGCGCGAAGCGCTCGACGATGCGCGCGCCGGCAAGGACGCCGCGGCGCTGGACGGGCTGGATGCGCAGCTCAAGCGCGAGCGCAAGGGGATGCTCGAGCAGGTCGGCAGGCAGCTCGACGCCGGCGACTATCACGGCGCGGCGCAGGGCGTGCGCGCGCTGATGTTCCTCGACAAGTTCGGGGATGAAGTCCAGTACGCATTCGAAGCGTTAGAGGCGTGGGGGTTGGGGGGGGGGGGGGGGCCCCCCCCCCGCCCCCCCCCGGGCCCGGGGGGGGGGGGGGCCCGGGGGGGGGGGCCCCCCCCCCCACCCTACGCTTACACGCCTTCCGGCGCGCGCGTGTGCCAGTCGGTGACCTGCTGGTACTGGTGCGCGATGTTCAGCAGCCTGGCTTCGCCGAAGTAGTTGCCGATGATTTGCAGGCCGACCGGGCGCTTGCCGCCGGCGCCGCCGAAGCCGCAAGGCACCGACATGCCCGGCAGGCCGGCCAGGCTGGTCGACAGGGTGTAGATGTCGGCCAGGTAGTTCGCCACCGGGTCGTTCGACTTGGCGCCCAGGTCCCAGGCCACGGTCGGGGCCACCGGGCCCATGATCACGTCGCACTGGTCGCGGAACACGGCCTGGAAGTCGTCCGCGATCAGGCGGCGGATCTTCTGCGCCTGCACGTAGTAGGCGTCGTAGTAGCCATGGCACAGCACATAGGTGCCGACCATGATGCGGCGCTGCACCTCGCGGCCGAAACCTTCGGCGCGGGTTTTGCGGTACATGTCCTGCAGATCCTTGTACTCGGCCGCGCGGTGGCCATAGCGCACGCCGTCGAAGCGCGACAGGTTGGACGACGCTTCGGCCGGGGCGATGATGTAGTAGGTCGGGATCGACAGCGCCGTCTTCGGCAGCGAGATCTCGACCAGGCTGGCGCCCAGCTTGACGAATTCGTCCAGGGCGGCGCGCACGGCGCCTTCGACGTCGCTTGCCAGGCCTTCGCCGAAGTATTCCTTCGGCACGCCGATGCGCAGGCCGTTCAGGGGCTTGTTCAGGTCGCGGGTGTAGTCCTCGCCGATATTGCCCTGGTCAGGGGTGAGGCTGGTCGAGTCGCGCTCGTCGAAGCCGCTCATTTCGTTCAGCAGCAGGGCGCAGTCCTCGGCGGTCTGGGCGATCGGGCCGCCCTGGTCGAGCGAGGAGGCGAAGGCGATCATGCCGAAGCGCGACACGCGGCCGTAGGTCGGCTTGATGCCGGTGACGCCGCAGAAGGCGGCCGGCTGGCGGATCGAGCCGCCGGTGTCGGTGGCGGTGGCGGCCGGCGCCAGGCGCGCGGCGATCGCGGCGGCCGAGCCGCCCGAGGAGCCGCCCGGCACGGCCAGCGGGTCCCAGGGGTTCTTCACCGCGCCGTAGGCCGAGTTCTCGTTGGCCGAGCCCATCGCGAATTCATCCAGGTTGGCCTTGCCCAGGGTGACCATGCCGGCCGCCTTGAAGCGGTCGACCACGGTGGCGTCGAAGGGGCTGGCATAGCCTTCCAGGATCTTCGAGCCGGCGGTGGTGCGCCAGCCGCGGGTGACGAAGATGTCCTTGTGCGCGATCGGCACGCCGGTCAGCGGGCCGGCCGTGCCTTGCGCCAGGCGCTCGTCGGCGCTAGCGGCTTGCGCCAGGGTCAGCTCCGGATCCACGTGCAGGAAGGCGTTGTGGCCGCTGGCCTCGATGCGGCCCAGGTAGTGGCGCGCCAGTTCGGTGGCCGATACCTGTTTGGCGTGCAGTGCCGCGGACAGCTCTTTGATGGTCTTGGTATGCATGTGCGTGTCGATTCGTGAAAGCGGATTACTCGATGACCTTCGGCACCAGGTACAGGCCGTCCTGGGTCTTCGGCGCCGGCGCCTGGTAGTCCTCGCGGCGGTTGGCCTCGGTGACCACGTCGTCGCGCAGGCGCAACGGCAGCGCGAGGATGGCGGCCAGCGGCTGCGCCAGCGGCGCCACGCCGCTGGTGTCGACCGCCTGCATCTGCTCGGCCAGCGCGAAAATGCCGTTCAATTCACCCAGCATGGTCTCGGCGTGGGCCTCGTCCATATCGAGCTGGGCCAGGTTGGCGATGCGTTTTACATCTGAAAGGGTCAGGGACATGATGTCGGGCGCGGCGCGGGCCGCGCGCAAAATGTGGTTGAGCGAATAATGAATGTTGGCAAGTTACCAGCCAACGGCGCGCTACAGCCGATAAAAGCTTGGAAACACCGCCGATCTCGCACTCGAATTGGGGGGTAAAAGCCCCTGTATTCGGCATGTAAACGTCAAATTATAAGGTAGAATGGCGGGCTAATGCGTTGTCGTGCCGAAAGCTGCTCCCAGTACACGGCCGGCGCATGAAAAGACCGCGGTGCTCGATCGAACAGGCGCGGCAAGGACATCCCGATCAATGTTTAGGCGCACCTTGATGCGCATCAGGACACACATGTTTGGTTTTTTACGCAGCTACTTCTCGAACGACCTGGCGATTGACCTCGGCACCGCCAACACGCTGATCTACGTCCGCGGCCTGGGCATCGTCCTGGACGAGCCATCGGTCGTGGCCATCCGCCAGGAAGGCGGCCCGAACGGCAAGAAGACGATCCAGGCGGTCGGCAAGGAAGCCAAGCAGATGCTGGGCAAGGTGCCGGGCAACATAGAAGCCATCCGCCCGATGAAGGACGGCGTGATCGCCGACTTCACCGTCACCGAGCAGATGCTCAAGCAGTTCATCCGCATGGTGCACGACTCCAAGTTCTTCCGCCCGTCGCCGCGCATCATCATCTGCGTGCCTTGCGGTTCGACCCAGGTCGAGCGCCGCGCGATCCGCGAATCGGCGCGCGGCGCCGGCGCCGCGCCGGGGGGGCGGGTCGAAGAGCCGCTGGGGGGCGCGC
>NZ_JAGPWC010000019.1 GCF_018119405.1 Massilia sp. ST3
CCGCGCGCGGGGCGGCGAGTTCCTGCGCGCCCAGTGCGAGCGTCGCGCCGGGACTCAGGCTGACTTCGATCGCGGCCGGCATCCAGGCCGCCGGCGCGCGCAGCAAGGCCAGCAACTGGAGCGCGCACAGCACCGCGAGCAGCGCAAGCGGCAGGATGCGGCGGCGGACGGCGGCGATCATGCGGCGCTCCGCACCGGGGGCTGGCGCAGTGCATTCGCCGCGGCGCCCAGCAGGCGGCTGATCTCGAGCGCATGACGCGGGCGGTCGGCGGGACGGTGGGCCAGCAGGCGGCGCAGCAGGGTCAGCGCCGGGGTCGCGGCCGCCGGCCCGATGCGCTCGGCGAACAGCGCGGCCTCGTCGGCCTGCAGGATGGGCGGGCGGCCGTGCTCCGCCAGCGCGGCGGCCGCCTCTCGGCCATGCAGCTGCCAGGCCTGGCCGCAGGCGGCGCTGTAGCGCAGCAGGCGGCCGCAGAGCAGGTAGTAGAGCAGGGCGCCGAGGGCGAAGTAATCGCAGGCGGCGCCGGTCAGGTAGCCGTCGCCGTCCGGGAAGAACTGTTCGGGGGCCTGCCAGTTGGCGGTACCGGCATAGGAATGCGCGCGCAGGTCGTCGAGCCGGCGGTTGGTGCCGAAGTCGGCCAGCTTGATGGCGCCGGTGGCGCGCTCGAACAGCAGGTTGCCGGGCTTGAGGTCGAGATAGCGCCAGCCGTAGGCATGCACCTTCTCCAGCGCCTGGTTGACTTGCCCGGCCCAGCCGAGCGCCTGCAGGGGAGCGACCTGGCGCCCGGCGGCCTGCTCGGCCGCCAGGTGGGTGGCGAGGTCGCCGTCGAGCAGCTCCAGCGCCAGTGCCGGCATGCCCTGGTGCTCGCCGCTGTCGAGCAGGCGCACGATGTGGCGGCCGTCCCAGGGCGCCAGGGTGCGCAGGAAGGCCAGTTCGGTCCGGGCGCTGTCCAGCCAGCGCTCGCGCAGCGCCTGCGGCGCGCGCGCCATCTGTTCCAGGTTGACCAGCTTGAGGGCGACGCCTGCGCCCGGCGCGCTGGCGGCCTCCGCGCGCCAGACGACGCCGTAGCTGGCGCCCGCCAGCGGCTCGCACAGCCGGTAGTGGCCGCCCGAAAGCGCAACGATGCTGCCTGCTTCGTACATGGTGTCCCCCAGCCTGGCGCATGCGGCGCCGATGCCGTGGCTCAGCGGGGGGAGGGTGAAAAGGTCTGTGTGCTCAGCGCGCCAGGTAGTAGCCGGCGGCGCCCAGCAGGACGAAGAACAGGACGATGCCGTTGCGGATCAGGCGCTGTTCCCGTTGCAAGGGAGCGAGCAAGGCTTCCGAAGCCGCGATGGCTTCCTGCTTCAGGCGCAGGTCGTGCGGATGGGAATAGGTGGCGGCGCTGCTGTCGTAGGTTTCGAATTCGTCGCCGCGCAGGCGCGCGCCCAGCACCTCGGCCAGCAGGACCAGGTGGGGCAGGTGTGCTTCGTCCGGGCTGGATGTCCACAGTTCGCCGTCCTGGTGCCAGACGGTGCAGCTGCCGGCGTGCGCGACGCGGGTAAAGCCGGGCGGATCGTCGTGGAAGCGCCAGCCCAGGCCGGACGCCGCCAGCTTCGCCTCCCCGAGTGCGATGGGGATCACGCCGTCGGACGTGGAGCGCAGGATGGTGAGGTGGTAGCCCATACGGGAGTAGTTAGCGATATCAAAACGACATAGTCGCACCGTTCCTTCGCGGTGGCAATGCGCAGTGCATGGGATAGCGGCGCCAACAAAAAACCGCCCTCGCGGGCGGTTTCTCGGATCAGCGGCCGTAGTAGCCGCGGTCGTCGCGGTCCCAGCGGTCGCGGCGGTCATGGCGGTCCCAGTCGCGGTGGCCGTGGCCATGGCCGCGGCCCGGATGGACGTAGACCGGACGCGGCTGGACATACACCGGACGCGACTCGACATAGACCGGGCGCGGCTGCACGTACACCGGACGCGGCTGGACATAGACGGGCGCCGGACGGTAGTTGCTGGTCACGTAGCCGCGGTTGTCGTAGTAGCCGCGATTGTCGTAGTAGCCGCGGTTGTCGTAATGGCGGCGGTCGTCGCGCGATGAGATCGAATTGCCCACCGCCGCGCCCAGCACGCCGCCGACGATGGCGCCCTCGGTACCGCCGGCGCTGTGGCCGATCGCCGCGCCGAGCACCGCGCCCACTGCCGTGTTCACACCGCGGTCGCCAGCCATGGCCGCCGGCGAAGCGGCGGCGGCCGCCAGCAAGACCGCACCAAAGGTTTTCGAATTCAACATGGCTTTTCCTTTCGTCCCTGCGGTGATCGGATGATCGCTGCGACGCGGGGTATGAGCCCACTATAGTTGCCGTCCGGGAGGATGCCATCTGTTAATACAGATTTTTACAACTGGGGCGGCACTGTAACATTGCGCCGCGGACCGCTCCGCGCCCTTGCAGTGGCGCGCCGCCGCCCCATCTAGCCTGCATCTTCCCTCACAGCCAGCCTCCATGCGACCCAGCCGCAGCTTCGTGATCCTCCTGTCCCTGCTCGTCCTGCTCCAGGTATACATCGGCATGCGCCTGCTGCCCGACCTCGCCCTGGGCCTGGCCGGGGGCATCGCGGCGGTGCTGGCCCTGGTGCTCCTGACCGTGCTGGTGCCGGTAGGGCTGATGTCGGCCTCGCTGCGGCGCCGGCGCTGGTCGGAACTGGTGGCCTGGGCCGGCCTGTTGTCGATGGGCTTCTTTTCCTCGCTGCTGGTGACGACCCTGCTGCGCGACCTGGTGCTGCTGGGCTTGCTGGCAGCCGGCGCCCTGGGTCCGGAGTTCAGGCAGGGCAGCGCGCTGGCCGTGCCGCTGGTGGCGGCGACGGTGACCCTGGTCGGCTTCGTCAACGCCCGGCGGGTGGCGCGCGTGGTCAAGGTCGACGTGCCGATCGTCAACCTGCCGCCGGCGCTCGACGGCTACGCCATCGCCCAGATCTCGGACATCCACGTGGGCCCGACCATCAAGCGCGCCTTCCTGAACGCCGTCGTCAACAAGGTCAACGGCCTGCGCGCGGATGCGATCGCGATCACCGGCGACCTGGTGGACGGCAGCGTGCAGCGCCTGGCCCTGCATACCCAGCCGCTGGCGCGCCTGGCGGCGCCGGACGGCGTCTTCTTCGTCACCGGCAACCATGAATATTATTCCGGCGCGGAAGAGTGGATCGCCGAGGTCAGGCGCCTGGGCGTGACCGTGCTGCTCAACCAGCACGTGGTGCGGCGGCGCGGCGGCGCGGCGCTGATGATCGCCGGCGTGGCCGACTATACCGCCCACCATTTCAACCCGGCCCACCGCAGCGATCCGCGCGCCGCCGCCGCCGGGGCTCCGCAGGACGTCGACGTGCGGGTGCTGCTGGCGCACCAGCCGCGCAGCGCGCCCGAGGCCGCGGCCGCCGGCTTCGACCTGCAGCTGTCCGGCCACACCCATGGCGGCCAGTTCTTCCCGTGGAATTTGTTCGTGCCCCTGCAGCAACCCTTCGTGGCCGGCCTGAAACGGGTGCGCGACATGTGGGTCTACACCAGCCGCGGCACCGGTTACTGGGGACCGCCGAAGCGCTTCGGGGCGCCGTCCGAGATCACCCTGGTGCGCCTGGTGCCGGCCTAGCCCTAATCATGTAAAGACGGCAACAAAAGCCCTGCAGAAACCGGCGCGATGCGTTATCGTTGGCATCCTTTGACCTGATTGAGGATCCGAACGCATGAACCGCCGCTGCTGCTGTCTTCCCTTCTTGAGCGTCCTTGCCGCCAGCCTGTTGAGCCTGCCTGCCTTCGCCGCCAGCCCCGGTAACGATCCGGCGGCGCTGGCGAAGATCCGCGACGCCGCGATGGCGAGCGACTATGCCTGGGAACGCACGGCCGACATGACCGACCTGATCGGCCCGCGCCTGTCGGGCTCGCCGGGCGCCGCCGCGGCCGTGACCCAGGTGGCCGAGGCCATGCGCAAGCTGGGCGCCAAGGTGAGCCTGCAGCCGGTCAAGGTGCCGCACTGGGTGCGCGGCGTGGAGACCGGCGAGCTGGTCGAGTACACGGGCCGGCCGAAGGGCATCACCCAGCGCGTCGTGCTGACCGCGCTGGGCGGGTCGGGCGCCACCCCGGCCGCCGGCGTGACGGCGCCGGTGCTGGTGCTGAGCCATTTCGACGAGCTCAAGGCGCGCGCGGCCGAGGTGAAGGGCAAGATCGTGCTGTTCGACGTGGCGTTCGACCAGCACATGGCCGACCGCGGCCTGGCGGGCCCGGCCTATGGCCAGGGTTCGGCCTACCGCCGCGATGGCCCGCGCCTGGCGGCCGAGCTGGGCGCCAGCGCCGTGCTGGTGCGCTCGGTGGGCGGCGCGAGCTACCGCCTGCCGCATACGGGCGGCACCGGCCTGGCCGATGGCGCGCGCATCCCGGCGGCGGCCGTCACGGCCGAGGACGCGATGCTGATGGCGCGCCTGGCCAAGCGCGGCCCGCTCAGCATGCGCCTGGTGCTCACGCCCCAGACGCTGCCGGACGCCGACAGTTTCAATGTGATCGCCGACCTGCCGGGTACCGACAAGGCCGACGAGATCGTGATCGTCTCGGGCCACCTGGATTCCTGGGACCTGGCGACCGGCGCGCATGACGACGCCGGCGGTGTGGCCAGCGCCATGGCCGTGATCGAGACCCTGAAAAAGCTCGACTACCGGCCGCGCCGCACGATCCGCATGATCGCCTGGATGAACGAGGAGAACGGCACCCGCGGTGCGCGCGGCTACCTGGCTGCCGAGCAGGCCAATGTCGGCAAGCATTTCGGCGCGATCGAAAGCGACAACGGCGTCGGCCGCCCCTTCGGCATGCGCACCAGCGCCGCGCCGGGGGCCATGAAGCTGTTCGGCCCGCTGCAAGCGGCCCTGCAGCCGCTAGGCGCGGGCGTGTTCCAGCGCCAGGACGCCTTGCAGACCGGCGACTTGTCGGGCCTGGAGCGCGCGGGCGTGCCCAGCTTTGCGCCGCTGATCGACACCTCGGCCTACTTCGACTATCACCACACCCCGGCCGATACACTGGACAAGGTGGACCCGGACCATTTGCGCCGCCACGTCGCGGTGATGACGGCCACAGCCTGGTTCCTGGCCAACATGGAGCAGCCGATCGGCCGCGCCAGCGTGCCCGAGCGCTGATCCGCCCGGACACGCAGCGGGGCGCGCGGCCGCGCGATCAGACGCTCGGAATGCGCCTGACCGCGCGCGCGTGGCCGCGGTAGGGGCGCCCGTAGATGGTCTGGATGCCGCTGGCGAAGTTCTGGCCCCAGACCAGCTGGACCCGGGTTTCGTGCGGCTCGCTCGACCAGTACCATTCGCGCTGGAAGGATTCGCGCAGGTTGGCGAAGAGCAGCGCCAGTTCGCGCCGCGTCGGCAGCGCGCCGCCGTTCTGCATGGCCCAGTCGCAGGCCGCCGGCCAGCTGACATCCGCCGCGTCGTCCGGCAGCAGGATCAGGTGATAGTCGGGTTCGTTCTTGCCCAGGATGAGGCCAGCGTAATGCTCGCCTTCCTTCAGCATTCCCCGGATTTGCATGTATTCGCCCATGGAGTCCTCTTCGCGTTTGGTGGCAGTCCGTTTCGACCGTCGGCTTCGCCACTTAGTTGCGTGGATCTTGCGATCTGGATCATGCAAACGTTTGATTTCTATCAGGAAATCGTCCTCCGTTTTTGCTACCTCAAGAGAATTTCTTTCAGAAAAGTTGAACTTGGGCAGTTTCCTTCGCTCAAAGGAGTACGTTCACTTCTCAGGTAAGGAAGCTCTCATGGCAAAACTCGCTGCGATCGTCTCGACACTCCGTACCCATGCGCTGCTGGGCTGCTTCGCCGCATCCATGCTGGCCGGCTGCGGCGGCAACGATGGAGCAAGGCGCGAGCATGGCTTGGTAACGCAGACGGCGGCCGAAGTCCTCGACAGCAAGACGGTGGCCGCGGCGCCGGTCGCGGGTGCGGCCGCTGCCGATGAACCGGATGTGAACGCGCCGGCGGTGCCGGTGGAAGCCGAGGCGGTGGCCGAGCAGGCTCCCGTCCAGGCTGCACCGGCGCCTGCGGAACAAGCTCCGCCGGCTGCGCTGGAATTGACAGCTCCCGCAGTGGGCTCGAACGTCGCCGCGTCCGGCTCGGCGCGTATCTTCGTCGCCGCCGGGCCGGGGCCGGACCGCATCTGATTGCCCCGGCAATACGATGAACCGGGGCACGGCCTTCGCTGCCTAGTCGTCGATCGGCAGCGCGATCTGCGGCCCGTCGGCCCCGGCGCGGTTCACGGCCGTGCTGACCTTGTGCCATTCGAAGGCCTCGGGCGGCAGGGCGGCGCGGCGCGCCAGTTGCACCGCTTCGTCCGGCGACAGGGCCGGGTCGAGCCACAGCGCCGCGTCGGCCGCGTCGAGCACCACCGGGCGGCGGTCGTGGATGTCGAGCATGCCGCCGGTGGCGTCGTCGGTGATCAGCACGAAGCCGGCTTCGGCCCGGTTCTCGGTGAAGCCGCCGAAGTTGGCCAGGGCCAGCATGTAGAGCGGGGCGCGGTCCTTGCGGTGGATGTGCCAGGGCTGCTTGTGGCCTTTCTCGCCGGTCCATTCGTACCAGCCGTCGGCCGCGACCACGCCGCGCCCGGACTTGAGCAGGGCGCGCCAGTAGCGGTTGGTCAGCTTTTCCATGCGTGCGTTGATGCAGATGGGAACCTTGTCCTTGGCCCAGCGCGCCTGGTAGCTCCAGAACACGTCGTCGACCCGGTGCTCGCCGTCCTGCACGTGCATCACCGGCCGGTAGGTGCCGGGCGCGACGTTATAGGCCGGGTCGGATTCGCTGTCGTACACGGCGTCCGCCCAGCCGAAGGCGTTGGCGTAGTAGCGCGCCGTCTGGCTCTGGTCAAATCGTCCACACATGGCCCCATCCTACCGCAAGCGCCGGAGGAGGCACGCACGCTGTCCGCCAGCCGTGCGCCGTTTGGCCGTCCCGGCCCGCGATGGTATGCTCAGGTATACATCGCTGGTTACGACGACAAGGAGCAGGTATGGCAGCAGGCTGGTGGAAGGTATTGAAGACCGTGCCGTGGAGCGAGGTGATCCACGCCGCGCCGCAAGTGGCCACCGGCGCGCGCCGCCTGTGGGACACCGTGGCGCGCAGGTCCGGCACCATGCCGCCGCCCGGCCCCATCATCGACGAGATCGAGCCCCAGGAAGACGTGTTCGGCATCGTCATGGCGCGCCTGGACAAGAACGAAACCACGGTGGGCGAGCTGCGCGGGCAGATGCTCTCGGCCTCCGAGATCATCGCCAACCTGGCCGACCAGAACGCCCAGCTCATCGCCAAGATGGATGTGATCCGGACCCGCATGCTGTGGCTGGGCGTCGCAACCGGCGTGTCGTCGGTGCTGGCCCTGGTGGCGCTGGCCCTGGTTGCCGCGCGCACCTAGCGCGCTCGGGAAACCCATGAAAGCGGTATTGATCCTCGCGACCTCGTTCGTCTTCATTTCCATGCTGATGAACGCGGCGCGCCGGCGCGGCAAGCTCAACGACGAAGCGAGCCGCGCCGTCAGCGGACTGGCGAACTCGATGCGCTGGTTCGTCTACGGCCTGCTGCTATTTGTCGGCATCGTCTGCGTGGCGGTGGCCTGGCAAATGGTCCACACACCCGGCTAGGGCGCCGGCGCCGCCGGCGCAGCGCCCCCGAAGAGCAGCGCCAGCTCGTCGATGGCGCGCTGCACGTGCCGTTTCAGGTAAAGCCGGTGGCGTCCGTAGTACACGGCGACGTCGTCGTGGTAGTCGCAGCCCAGCGGCTTGTCGTCCAGCACGGTCGCGCGCGGGCAATAACCGGCCACCCGGTAGAAGCGGTACACGGTCGACTTGGTCGCGCTCGACTTGGTCCACACATGGCAGGCCGCGTTGCGGCACTTCGCCACCAGTTCCGTGATGTTGGTCGCGTCTTCCTTCGGATCCAGGTATTCGGCAAACACCAGCGGCTTGCCGATCGCCCTGGCCGTCTGCAGCAGGTCGTGCAGGTTCACCAGCAGCATCGCGACGCAGGCTTCGTAGACAATCTCGGACAGGTCGTACTGGCCCAGGCTCTGCATCAGGGAACGGCAGGTGCGGAGCGCATGGACCGCATCGAAGTCGGCCGGCGGGGAGGGCGGGGCGCGGCGTTCAAACGCCAACACATTGTCGGTGTTCATAGTCTGCAAGAATATTGTGCTTGTGCTAACCATAGCACAGCCTTGCGGAACCGCGGTTCAAGCGTGCGCATGGGCGTGCGGGCTGCCAAACTTCGCGCAAACTGTTGAAATTCCGGTATCATCCACCCGGCTTGTTTCCGTTGTTTAACTATTATTTCTTATTGTCCGTGCTCATTTCGAAGCCTGTAGCCGGCGCCGGGTTTGCGGCGCGCGTCCTGAACCTGGTCGACAGCGGCATCGTCGTGGTCGACAGCCAGCAAGACATCGCCCTGTGGAACAGTTGGATGGTGCCACGCTCCGGCCGCTCCGCGGCCCGGGTGCAGGGACAGCCCCTGTTCGACGTGTTCCCGGCCCTGCGCGGCTCGCGCATCGAGGCGGCGGTGCTGGCCGCACTCACCGAAGGCATCGCCACCACCATCCCCCAGTCCCAGGAGCGTACCCCCTTCCCGCTGCGCGAGGCGGGCAGCTTCGACGGCGCGCTGATCGAGCAGGCGGTCTCGGTAACGCCCTTCAGCGATGACGGCGAGCGTTGCTGCATGATCGAGATCCGCGACGTCAGTGGCTCGGCGGTGCGCGAGCGCAAGCTGATGGACCATGCGGAATCGCTGCGCGCCCGCTCGTATGTCGACGGCCTGACGGGCATCGCCAACCGCCGCCACTTCGACGTGGCGCTGGAACGCGAGCTGCGCCGCGCCCAGCGCGCGGACGGCGACCTGTCGCTGCTGCTGGTCGACATCGATTCCTTCAAGGCCTACAACGACCACTTCGGCCACCAGCAGGGCGACAGCTGCCTGACCACGGTGGCACAGGCGCTGGCAAGCATGCTGAAACGCCCGGCGGACGTGGCGGCGCGCTACGGCGGCGAGGAGTTCGCGGCCATCCTGCCGGACACCTCGCTCGAGCAGGCGCGCGCCCATGCCAACGCGATCCGCGAGCACGTGGCGGGGCTGGCCCTGGAGCATGCGCCGGCGGCGGTGCATCCGATGGTGACCCTGAGTATCGGCGTGGCGAGCTTCGAGAAGGACCGCTTGAATGAACCGGCGGCGCTGATCGAGGCGGCGGACAAGGCCTTGTATGCGGCCAAGCGCGGTGGGCGGAACCGGGTGGTGGCCGATGGGGATGGCTCCTGACCGAGGCACAGGGCGTGACCGCGATGACGTGGTTAGCTGAAAAACCGTCGCCCCGGCGGAGGCCGGGGCCCAAGTTCGTAGCGTTGTGTCGGCGCATGCAGAACTTGCATTCCGGCCTTCGCCGGAAGTCATAGGCGCCAGTGGCGCGTATGAGGTTTTCAAGCTGACACTGTAACGTAGGCCAACTGCGACGTCACACCGAACCAAGTCTCAGGCCGGCATCGGCATCTTCGCAATCAGCTTGTCCAGCGTGATCGGATAATCGCGCACCCGCACCCCGGTCGCGTTATAGATCGCATTCGCCACCGCCGCCGCCACCCCGCAGATGCCCAGCTCGCCCACGCCCTTGGCCTTCATCGGCGAGGACACCGGATCGGTCTCGTCGAGGAAGATCACGTCCTGGTGCGGGATGTCGGCATGCACCGGCACCTCGTAGCTGGCCAGGTCGTGGTTCACGAAGAAGCCGTGGCGCCCGTCGACCACCAGCTCCTCCATCAGGGCCGCGCCCACGCCCATGGTCATGGCGCCGATCACCTGGCTGCGTGCGGACTTGGGATTGAGGATGCGGCCGGCGGCGCAGACCGCCAGCATGCGGCGCACCCGTGTTTCGCCGGTGTAGGCGTCGACCGCCACCTCGACGAAGTGGCCGCCGAAGGTCGATTGCTGGAACTTCTTGTCCAGGTCGCCGTACTCGAGGCTGTCCTCGCCGGCGAGTTCGGCGCCGGCCGCCAGCTCGGCCAGCGGCACCGTGCGTCCGCCGCCGCTAACCGCGCCGTCCGCGAACTGGGCTTCGGCCTCGACCACGCCCAGGCGTGCCGCAATCGCTTCGCGCAGCTTGACGCAGGCGGCGTAGACGCCCGCGGTGGAGCTGTTGCCGCCCCATTGGCCGCCTGAACCCGCGGACACGGGGAAGTCGGAGTCGCCCAGACGCACCGTCACCCGCTCGAGCGGCACGCCCATCATCTCGGCGGCGGTCTGGGCGATGATGGTATAGCTGCCGGTGCCGATGTCGGTCATGTCGGTCTCGACGACGATCTTGCCGTCGCGCTCGAGCCGGACACGCGCGCCCGACTTCATCACCAAGTTGTTGCGGAAGGCGGCCGCCATGCCCAGGCCGACCAGCCAGCGCCCGTCGCGTACCTTGCCGGGGCGCGGGTTGCGGCTCTTCCAGCCGAAGCGTTCGGCGCCCAGGCGCAGGCATTCCGCGAAGCGCCGCTCCGAGAACGGGCGGCTCGGCTTTTCCGGGTCGACCTTGGTGTCGTTCAGGATGCGGAAGGCGACCGGATCCATGTTCAGCTTCTCCGCCATCTCATCGATCGCGATCTCGAGCGCCATCATGCCCGGCGCCTCGCCCGGCGCGCGCATGGCGTTGGCCTCGGGCAGGTCGAGCGTGGCCAGGCGCAGCGAGGTCATGCGGTTGGCCCCGGCATACAGCAGGCGGGTCTGCTGGACGGCGGTTTCGGGCTGGCCGCCGGGCAGGTCGCCGGACCAGCTTTCGTGGGCGATCGCGCTGATCTTGCCGTCGCGCGCCGCGCCGATGCGGATGCGCTGGATGGTCGCCGGGCGGTGGGTGGTGTTGTTGATCATGAGCGCGCGCTGCAGGGCCACCTTCACCGGCCGCTTGGCGGCGCGCGCCCCCAGCGCCGCGCAGATGGCCTCGGCGCGCAGGAACAGCTTGCCGCCGAAGCCGCCGCCGACGAAGGGCGACACCAGGCGCACATTGGCGGGCGGCAGGCCGAGCGTGCGCGCCAGGTCCTTGCGTCCCCAGTTGACCATCTGGTTCGCCGTATAGACCGTCAGCTTGCCGCCTTCCCACAGCGCCAGGGTCGCATGCGGCTCCATCATGGCGTGCGACTGGTCGGGCGTGGTGTAGGTGGCGTCCAGCCTGACCGGCGCCTCCTCGAAGGCGCGGGCGAAGTCGCCGACCCTGGTATCCGGTTTGTCCTCGGTCTTGGGTACGCCGGCCGACGCCTTGGCGGCGGCCAGGTCGTAGCGTCCGGGCTGCTTCGCGTAGCGCACCCGCACTAGGCCGGCGGCGGCGCGCGCCTGTTCGAAGGTCTCGGCCACCACGACGGCGACAGCCTGGTGGTAGTGCTGGATCTCCGGTCCGCCCAGCAGGTGGGCGGTGTTGAACTTGCCCTTGGTGAGCTTGCCGGCGCTGGCGGCCGTGACGACCGCGAGCACGCCCGGCGCGCGGCGCGCGGCTGCGGTGTCGATCGAGGCGATACGTCCCTTGGCGACGCCCGCGCCGACGATGTAGCCGTGGGCGGCATGCGGGGCGATGTCGTGCCGCTCGTAGGCATAGGGCGCGGCGCCGGTGCACTTGAGCGGTCCGTCGATGCGGTCCGTCGGGCGGCCGACCACCTTGAGCTGGTCGATGGGGTTGCGGGTGGCTGGTGTCGTGAATTTCATGGCTCAGACTCGCTTGAGGTCGTTCAGCACGGCGGCCAGGGTGCGCTGCACCAGCGGCAGCTTGAAGGCGTTGTGTTCGGTGGTCTTGCTGCCTGCCAGCAGCAGCTCGGCCACGGCGCCGGCGCCGGCCGGCAGGCGGGCTTCGGCGGCCTCGACCCGCCAGGGCTTGTGCGCCACGCCGCCCAGCGCCACGCGGCCGCTGCCGTCCGGCTGGACGACGGCCGCCACCGACACCAGGGCAAAAGCGTAGGACGAGCGGTCGCGCACCTTGCGGTAGACCTGGACGCCGCCGGCCGGCTTGGGCAGCTTGACGGCGGTAATCAGTTCGCCGGGTTCCAGGGCGTGTTCGATGTGGGGCGTGTTGCCCGGCAGGCGGTGGAAGTCGGCGATGGGAATCACGCGCGTCTTGCCGTCCGCGCGCACGGTTTCGACTTCGGCGTCGAGCAAGCGCATGGCCACCGCCATGTCGCTCGGATGGGTGGCGATGCAGGCTTCGCTCGCGCCGACGACGGCGTGGTGGCGGCTGAAGCCCTGCAGGGCGCCGCAACCGCTGCCGGGCTGGCGCTTGTTGCAGGGCATGTTGGTGTCGTAGAAGTAGTAGCAGCGCGTGCGCTGCAGCAGGTTGCCCGCCGTCGTTGCCTTGTTGCGCAGCTGGCCCGAGGCGCCGGACACCAGCGCGCGCGACAGCACGCCGTAGTCGCGCCGCACGCGCGCATCGGCCGCCAGGTCGGTGTTGCGGACCAAGGCCCCGACCCGCAGGCCGCCGTCGGGCGTGGCTTCGATCTTGTCGAAGCCCAGGCCGTTGACATCGATGAGGTGGGAGGGCGTCTCGATCTCGAGCTTCATCAGGTCGAGCAGGTTGGTGCCGCCGGCGATGAAGCGCGCGCCGGGCGTCTTGGCGGCCGCGGCGGCCGCTTCGCCGGCGCTGGCGGCGCGCTGGTAGGT
Source organism: Massilia sp. ST3 (assembly GCF_018119405.1). Classification (GTDB taxonomy): domain Bacteria; phylum Pseudomonadota; class Gammaproteobacteria; order Burkholderiales; family Burkholderiaceae_D; genus Telluria. The sequence continues at coordinate 12,659 of NZ_JAGPWC010000019.1, forward strand.
GAAGGCCTTCATGCTTTCGCTCCCCCGACTTCGGCAATCGCTTCCAGGATGTTCGAGTAGGCCCCGCAGCGGCAGATATTGCCGCTCATGCGTTCGCGGATTTCGTCGGCCGACAACAGCGGGCGCGCGTTCAGGTCGGCGCTGACATGGCTGGGGACGCCCTGGCGGATCTCGTCGAGCACGGCCACGGCCGAACAGATCTGCCCGGGGGTACAGTAGCCGCACTGGTAGCCGTCATGCTTGACGAAGGCCGCCTGCATCGGGTGCATGCGGTCCTTGTTGCCGAGGCCCTCGATGGTGGTGACCTCGGCGCCTTCGTGCATCACGGCCAGGCTCAGGCAGGAATTGATGCGGCGGCCGTCCACGATGACGGTGCAGGCGCCGCACTGGCCCTGGTCGCAGCCTTTCTTGGTGCCGGTCAGGCGCAGGTGCTCGCGCAGGGCGTCGAGCAGGGTGGTGCGCGTGTCGAGCTGCAGGGTGACGGGCTTGCCGTTCACCTTCATGCCGACCCCGGCGATGCTGGGCGGGCGTTCCGGCGCGGCGGCGCCGGCCTCGGCAACAGCGGCGCTAGTGGGGATGGCGGCGCTGGACATGGTCGCGGCTCCTGCGAGCAGGAGATTGCGCCGGCTGATCTTGACGTAGCTGAAATCGTGCATGCTCCTGTTCCTTTGTGGTGGCGAAGGGGCTTCCAGGAACCGGGCGGACTCCCGGTGCGCTGAACCGCCAGAAAAGCTTGCCCTGAATGAGGGATTCGGCTATTACCACGGCACCGCCCGTAGCGGCAGCGTATCGGTAGGGGGCCGGGGCCCGCACAATTGTTCGGCCTATAGCGGTAACAGCCTCGAAGATTCTAAGTCAGCGGCCGCGCGGCGGTGCGTACGGTAGGGAGTGGCAACTTTTCTCTATCCAAAGTAGCAGCCGAGGGCGGATTATCGGGACCATCGCATGGGCGCCCGCGCGATCACGGCTGCAAGACATAGGACCCGGGCGCGGGAGGCCGGTCCGGCATGGGCGCGGGAGGATCGACGCGCGGCCCTGCGCGCCGCGCGAGCCATTGCTCCCAAGCGGGCCACCAGCTCCCCTCGAGCTGCTCGGTGCGCGCCTGCCAGCTGTCCGGATCGATATAAGGATCGGCATGGGCATGCACCCCGATCTGGTAAGTGCGGTTGGGACTGCCTGGTGGAGCGACCACGCCCGCATTGTGTCCGCCCGAGGTGAGGGCGAAGGTGATTTCGGTATCGCTCAGCGGAATGATCTTGTACACCGAGCGCCAGGGCGCGACGTGGTCGGTCAGGGTGCCCACCGCGAAGATCGGGGCCGTGATGTCGGTGAGCGCCACCGGCCGCCCACCCACCAGATAGCGCGAGCTGGCCAGGCTGTTCCTGAGGAAGAGCTTGTGCAGGTATTCCGAATGCATGCGGTAAGGCATCCGGGTGGCGTCCGCGTTCCAGGACATGAGGTCGGTTTCCGGGTCCGGGATGTCGAGCAGGTAGTGCCTGAGCCGCCGTGACCAGATCAGGTCGTTCGAGCGCAGCAACTGGAAGGCGCCGGCCATCTGGCGCGTGTCGAGATAGCCCTGCTGCCACATCGTGGCTTCCAGGAAGCTGACCTGGCTGTCGTCGATGAACAGCGACAACTCGCCCGGTTCCGCGAAGTCGACCTGGGCCGCCAGCAGCGACATGCTGGCCAGCCGCCGGTCGCCGTCGCGCGCCATGGCTGCCGCCGCGATCGCCAGCAGGGTGCCGCCGAGGCAATAGCCGGCGGCATTGATCTGCGGCGCCCCGGTCTGCTCGGTGATGGCGTCGATGGCGGCCATCACACCCAGGCGGCGGTAGTCCTCCATCGACAGCTCGCGGTCGGCGTCCTGCGGGTTCTTCCACGACACCATATAGACGGTGTGGCCCCGTTCGACGAGGTAGCGCACCAGCGAGTTGTGCGGAGACAGGTCCAGGATGTAGTACTTCATGATCCAGGCCGGCACGATCAGGAGCGGCACCTCGTACACGCCTGGAGTGACGGGATCGTAGCGCAGCAGCTCGATCAGCCGGTTCGCCATCACCACCCGGCCCGGCGTGGCCGCCACTTCGCGTCCCGGGCGGAAGCTGGGCGTGCGCACATGGCCGCAGAATGCCTCGCGCGCATCGCGCGCCGCGCGCATGCTGCCGTTGAGCAGGTTCAGGCCGCCGCTCTCGACAGCGGCGCGCTGCACGACGGGGTTGGTGGCGACGAAGTTCGAGGGCGCCACGCAGTCGAGCAACTGGCGCGCAACGAAGGTCACGACGTCGGAGTGGTGGGGCGAGACGCCGCGCACGCCCGCGGTGGCGCGGTGCCACCATTGCTGGGTCAGCAGGAAGGCCTGGCTCAGCTGGTGCCAGGGCCATTGCTGCCAGGCGGGGTCGGCGAAGCGCTTGTCCTGTTCCAGCGGACGCACGGGATCGGCGCCGCCGGCGCTGGCGTAGGTGACCCAGCGCTGGGCGTTCGAAACGGCCTGGGTGAGAAGTTCGTGCTGCTTGTCCGGCGACAGCACCAGGTGGCAGGCCCAGTCGAACCAGGCGACGCCGAGGGCGCCGGGCGACAGGTAGCCGGTAAGGCGCCCAAGCCAGGCGGACAGCATGAGGTCGGCCACCGCATGGCCGACGTCGGCTTCGGGATAGCGGGGCCGCGCGCCGCCTTGCCAGGAACTGGCTTCCAGGCGCCGCGTGGTGCCGGCGGACTCCGGGCGGGCCCCGGGAACGGTATCGGGGGCCATGTCAGTGCGCGATCAGGAGCGGGACGTTGCTGCGCGCCAGCAATGCCCGGGTGACGCCGCCAAGGACGAACTCGCGGTAGCGGCTGTGGCCGAAGGCGCCGGTCACCAGCAGGCCGGCCCCGGCGCCGCGGGCCACCGCCAGCAAGGCGTCGCCGGGACTGTCGCGGGTATGCTCCAGCACCACATCGACCTTGGCCCCATGGCGCGCCAGGTGCAGCGCCATGTCGGCGCCCGGCTCCTCGCCATGCAGGTCGGCCATCGACTCGGGATTAACCAGGGTCAACTTGACCGACGCCGCCTGCCTGAGCAGGGGCAGGGCGGCGGCGATGGCGCGGATCGCCTGCACGCTGCCATCCCAGCCGACTACCGCGGGGCCGTCCAGGGGCAGGTCGGGCCAGCCGGGCGGAACCACCAGCACCGGGCGGGCGCCATGCAGGGCAATGTACTCCGGCAGGCCGCGCACCGGCGTCGACAGGCCGGGCGCGGGCGCGGATTCGGCCGCGCGGCTGACCACCACCAGGTCGGCGTAGCGCGATTCGAGCAGCAGTGCGTAGCGCGCGTCGTCCTCGATCATGCGAGTCTCATAGGAAGCGACGCCGAGGCGATGGGCGGTGGTGGCGAACTGCTGCAGGCGCAGCTGGACCGCCTCGCGCACGCCGTTGAAATCGGATTCGGGCATCATCGGCGCGCCCATCGAGCCGGTCAGCAGCGCGTAGTCGAGCCAGGAAATACCGGTGGCGGCGCTGCCCACGAGGTGGGCCGCGTGTTCGCCTGCGAGCCTGGCAGCGGCGCGCAGCCGCGCTTCCTCCTCCGGATTGCCGTCGACATGCACCACGATGGTCTTGTACATGCTCGCTCCTTTCGTGACGGGTTGGCGGACCCGTGCGGCCTGTTTTCCGATAGGACCGGCGCGCCGGGTCTGCAAAGGAATCTGGCCGGGCGCCCCATGACTGCTTGGATCACCCTGATGCCAATGTATTCCTTTGCCTGATGCGTGTCAGTAATGCGATTGATATGGGTCAAAGGACCCTGATAGATGAAGCCTGGCCTCGGATGAATGAGTTTCCGGGCAGTATTGTCGGCTTAATGTCCGACTAGACTTACGTGCTGACGCGGCATGGATTACCGAAAAATGCCCTTGTAGCGGTGAAGTCGAGCCCTATCTTGGTATCGTACCGGCGCGAGTGGTCGGTTCTCTTTGTGTCTCCAATCTCAGCTCCGCTGAGGATTCGGCCGCTGCCGGCAACATGGGCAGCGGCTCTTTTTTTTTCCGGATTACCCGCTGTATTATTCAGCAACTGCATCACATCGGGCATTGTTCGGAGGTGATGGGATGCATGCCTTGCGAACCCATCAACACACCTCGACTTTAACCGGCCCAGCATGCTCTATTCTGATCGAACGGTATTCGAAGCCCATGTCTATCTGGACCACCATTATCCTCCAGTGATATGGAATATTGCCCGCGGCGGCTTCGACTCTGCAGATATGTTTTCCGACGAGGTAGACGGTTTTGTCGTCTCAACCGCGCTGGCTTCTATGCTGCGCAACTCATCAGCCGACCGGATTCGAGCCGAGTTCGAATTAGAGCGGGTGCGGAAACAAGTCGCGCCCCACGAAGTTTCAAGATTGCGAGGACTGTTCGTATTCGACGAGCTTGAAAGCATTGCCCAACTGTGGGAGATCGACAAATGGGGAGGGCACTTTCAGTGCGAGTACATGGCAGATGTTGGCGTGTCGGCGCGAAAAACCTCCAGAGTCGATGCGAACTGGATTGATGAAATCATCGCGGGCGATGGTTCGTTACGACCGGACTGGGAACGCGCGGCGCGCCAGTATTGGCTTGGGCTGCCGTATCCGAAGCATCCGCCAATGTGGGAGCGAATTGTCGAGGGAACGTTCACCGTTTGGTCGACTCACTCGAGACGGGAAGCGCTCAAGGAAATCGAAGCGATCTGGCCAAGCTCGACGGGGCTGCTCTGTCACAGTATGAACTGTCACGCTGCAGGGTCGAGAGACGGACAAGTTGTTGCTGGCCTCACTATTCGGGAAGACACGCTTGAACTGGATTGTTACCTGAGGATGGTAGACAGCATGAAACCGGAATTGGCTAAGCGCTTGTCGGATTTGAAAACACACCGTCCAAGACTGTTCGCTGGCGTCCCGGACATAAAACGTTTCAGCCTTCCCGATTTGTCGGGATTCTGCCATCGCATTCCGATGCGCTGACCGCTGCCTCGACCTGACGGAAGGCGCCGAGAAGGAGTGAGGAAGGTCGTGCTGCTCAGTCGGGGCAATCGTGAGATCGTCGCTGGCAGTGAGATAAAGGCATCGATGCGAAATCCAGGCGCCATGGCGTGGAAGGAACGCCGTTATCTCCTCCACAGCTGCTTCCGTCGGTCGTTTGTATACTGGTGCCCGGAGCCGGAATCGAACCGGCACGCCATTTCTGGCAGGGGATTTTAAGTCCCCGGTGTCTACCAGTTTCACCATCCGGGCAGCGGGCGGCATTCTAGCACATGCGTGTTCCCTTAGGATCATTACAGCAACTTTGGTGAACTTGCCAGCACTCCGCTCACACGGAGCGTAGCTGGCGCTCGACACCGTCGGCGCCGCCGGCGTATTGACACCCGCCCCGACATTGGAAGGGTGGCAAAGGATGGTGTAGCATGCACGGCGACGCCGCCGAGGCGAACAGCAAGCATGAGGACCCCCATTTGAACATCACGATCAACGACGAACTGCGATCCTTCGTCGACCCGCTTACCCCTATCGAATACGCCGCCCTGGAACGCAGCCTGCTGGCGGAAGGCTGCCGCGACGCGCTGGTGCTATGGGGCGACGTGCTGATCGACGGCCACAACCGCTACGAGATCTGCCGCAAGCACGGCATCGACTTCCGCACCGTCCAGAACGACAAGTTCACCTCCCTCGAGGACGTGATGCTCTGGATGATCGACAACCACCTGGCGCGCCGCAGCGTGTCGGATTTCCAGCGCGGCGTGCTCGCCCTGCGCAAGAAGGAAATCCATGCCGCCCGCGTGGTGGACAAGCCGGCTGCGGAGGACGGCGACAAGAACGACCCGGCGCCAGATGCCAGCCCGCCCTGGAACACGCGCGAGGACATCGCGCGGGCGGCCCGGGTGTCGAGCAATACCATCAGCCAGATCGAGCGTATCCAGAAGGCCGCCACGCCCCAGCTGCGCGAGGCGGTGCGCCAGGGGACCATCTCGATCAACGCCGCCGCCAACGTGGCCCAGCTGCCCGAAGCGGTCCAGATCGCCGCCGTGGCCGGCGGCCGCAAGGAACTGCAGCAGGCGGCGCGCCAGGTGCGCGAGCAGAAGGCCGCCAGCCGGCCGCGCAAGGAAACGCCGGAAGGAGAACCGGTCGACGAGAAGGCCGCCCTGCGCGCCGAGGTCGCGGCCCTGAAGGACCGCGTGGCGACCCTGCTCACCGAGAACGAAGTGCTGAAGCAGCGCCTGGCCGCGCACGGCGGGCAGGACGCATAAGAACATCCCTCCAGGAGACGAGACCACATGCACGCACCCTACCGCTTCACCCCCATACTGCTGGGCGCCGGCCTGCTGGCCGCCGGTTTCATCGCCCCGGCCGAAGCTGCCGCCAGGGAAACCGGCAAGCAGGAGCTCAAGCAAACGGGCAAACAAGGCGCCGGCGCCGCCGACGTGGCGCGCTGGCAGCAGGCGGCGCAGCGGGTCAGCATCCTGCGCGACAAATGGGGCATCCCCCACGTGTTCGGCAAGACCGACGCGGATGCGGTGTTCGGCATGATCTACGCGCAGGCGGAGGACGACTTCAACCGGGTCGAGCTCAATTACATCAACGCGCTGGGGCGCCTGGCCGAGATCGAGGGCGAGAAGGAGATCTGGCGCGACCTGCGCATGAAGATGTACATCCAGCCGGAGAGCATGAAGGCCAAGTACGCGGCCAGCCCGGCATGGCTGCAGCAGCTGATGAACGCCTTCGCCGATGGCCTGAACTGGTACCTGCATACCCATCCCGAGGTGAAGCCCAAGCTGATCACCCGTTTCGAGCCCTGGATGGCGCTTGCCTTCAGCGAAGGCAGCATCGGCGGCGACATCGAGTCGATCGATCTCAAGGAGCTGGAGCGCTTCTACGGCAAGCGCCCCGCGCCGGCGCTGGCTGCGCTCGGCGCGGCCAAGGGCTTCGATCCCGAGCCGCGCGGCTCCAATGGCTTCGCCATCGCACCCCGGCTGACCAAGGGCGGCCATGCACTGCTGATGATCAACCCCCATACCTCGTTCTACTTCCGGCCGGAAGTGCACATGGTGAGCGAAGAGGGCCTGAACGCCTACGGCGCCGTGACCTGGGGCCAGTTCTTCATCTACCAGGGCTTCAACGACAGGCTGGGCTGGATGCATACGTCCGGCGGCGGCGACGTGATCGACGAGTACCTCGAGACCGTGCGCGAGCGCGACGGCAAGTTCGTCTACCAGTACGGCGACGGCGAGCGCCCGGTGCGCGCGGTCCCTATCGTGCTGCCCTACAAGACCGCAAGCGGCGCGATGGCCAGCCGCACGGTCACGGCCTACTTTACCCATCACGGCCCGGTGGTGCGCGCCCAGGACGGCAAGTGGGTGGCGGTGAAGATGATGGACGAGCCGCTCAAGGCCCTGACCCAGTCGTACACGCGCACCAAGGCCAGGAACTACGACGCCTTCTACAAGGCCATGGAGCTGCGCACCAATTCGTCCAACAACACGGTGTATGCGGATGCCGACGGCAACATCGCCTACTTCCACGGCAACTTCATCCCCAGGCGCGATCCGCGCTTCGACTGGAGCAAGCCGGTGGACGGCAGCAACCCGGCCACCGAGTGGCAGGGCCTGCACGAGATCAAGGACACCATCACCCTGTTCAATCCGGCCAGCGGCTACATCTCGAACACCAACAACTGGCCTTTCAGCAGCGCAGGCGCGAGCAGCCCGAAGCGCCAGGACTATCCGGACTACATGTGGTCGCTGCCCGAGAACGCGCGCGGCCGCCACGCCGAGCGCGTGCTGAAGGACGCGAAGGACTTCACCGTCGACAGCCTGATCGCGGCGGCCTACGACAGCCACCTGACCGCTTTCGAACCGCTGCTGCCGCAGCTGTTCAAGGACTACGACGCGCTGCCGGCGGACGACCCGCGCAAGGCGGGCCTGGGCGAGCAGGTGGCGGTGCTGCGCAACTGGGACCTGCGCTACGCCGCGGCCTCGGTGCCGACCTCGCTCGCCATCTACTGGGGCCAGGATATGGTGGCCCAGCATGGCGCGCGCGCCCGCGCCCAGGGCACGCCGGCAGTCGACTACATCACGTCCAGCCTGAACGGCGAGGAGCGTTTGGCCTCGCTCGCGCGCGCATCCAGCAAGCTGCAGGCCGACTTCGGCGACTGGCGCACGCCCTGGGGCGAGATCAACCGCTTCCAGCGCATCAGCGGCGCCGTCGACCAGCAATACGACGACAGCAAGCCGAGCTGGCCGGTGGCCTTCGCCTCGGCCAACTGGGGTTCGCTGGCCTCGTTCGGCATGGTCGCCAAGCAGAAGACCAAGCGCATCTACGGCGACCGCGGCAACAGCTTCGTGGCGGCGGTCGAGTTCGGCCCACGGGTGCGCGCGAAAAGTATCCTGGCGGGCGGGCAGAGCGGCGACCCGCGCTCGCCGCACTTCAGCGACCAGGCCGAGATGTACAGCCGCGGGGAGTTCAAGGATGTCCTGTTCTACAAGGAGGACATCGAGAAGGCGCTCGAACGCCGTTACAATCCGGGACAATGAGGGGCCAATAAGAGGATGGTGAGGCGATGGGCCTGAGCGAAAAGCAGAAGATGCTGGCCGGCCGGCCCTACCACCCGGGCGACCCGGAGCTGCGCGCCGAGCAGGCGGCCGCCGCGGCCTGGCTGGCGCGCTACAACGCGGCGCTGGCCGAACCGGTCGAGGCCTGGCAAGCCTTGCTGGCCGAGCGTTTCGGCCAGGCGGGGCAGGGCGCCATCTTGCGCCCGCCTTTCCATTGCGACTACGGCTGGAACATCCGGCTCGGCGCGCGGGTATTCGTCAACTTCGGCTGCGTCTTCCTCGACGTCGCTCGCATCGCCATCGGCGACGACACCCGCATCGGCCCCGGCGTGCACATCTACACCGCCGACCATCCGCGCGACCCGGCGCGGCGCCGCACCGGCGTCGAATCGGGCCGTCCGGTCACCATCGGCAGCAATGTCTGGATCGGCGGCGGGGCCATCATCCTGCCCGGTATCACGATCGGCGACGACGCCATCGTTGGCGCCGGCAGCGTGGTCACCCACGACGTGGCGGCGGGCACCAGCGTGGCCGGCAATCCCGCCCAGGAGCTGGCCGCCGGCTAGTTTCGCTTGCTATAATCGCATCCTTCGTTTCCCCTACTTCATCGCAGATTCAGGCAGGACCGCGCAGTGGCTAAACTCTATTTCAGGTATTCGGCGATGAACGCCGGCAAATCGACGGCACTGCTGCAGGTGGCGCACAACTACGAGGAGCAGGGCCAGAAGGTCAAGCTCTACACCGCCGTCATCGACGACCGCTACGGAGTCGGGCTGATCACTTCGCGCCTGGGGCCCCAGCGCCAGGTCGACACCTTCGGCCCGGAAACCAATTTCCTGGACGAGACCCCGGCCGTGGCCTGCGTGCTGGTCGACGAGGCCCAGTTCCTGTCCACCGCCCAGGTCCAGCAGCTGCACCAGCTGGCCCAGGTGCGCGGCGTGCCGGTGATCTGCTACGGCCTGCGCAGCGACTTCCGCGGCGAGCCTTTCCCGGGTTCGGCCTACCTGCTGGCGCTGGCCGACGACATCGAGGAAATCAAGAACATCTGCACCTGCGGCAAGAAGGCGACCATGAACATCCGGGTCGACGCCGAAGGGCGCCGCATCAAGGAAGGCGAGCAGGTCAGCATTGGCGGCAACGAAAGCTACCGCCAGGCCTGCGGCCGCTGTTTCTACTCCAACTAGGCGTATGCAGAAGCAATGGCGCTGCTGAGCGCTTGCCAGGCCTGGCTGCCGGCGGCCGTGTGCGCCCCCGGCGGACCGGGAGCGGTGCTGCTCTACCTGGCGCCCTCGGCGGCGCTGGCCTTCCTGTTCTGGATCGGGTCGGGCGCCCATCCCTTCTTCTTCCTGTTCACCGCCGCCGGCACCCTGTGCCACGAGCTGGCGCACTTCTCGGCCGGCCTGCTCACCAATGCCGAACCGGTCGGCCTGAGCGTGGTGCCGCGCCGCATCCCGCGTCCCGGCAAGGGCCACAACTGGGAACTGGGCTCGGTCACCTTCGCCAACCTGCGCTGGTACAACGCGGCGCCGGCGGCGCTGGCGCCGCTGCTGGTGCTGCTGTTGCCTTTTGCCGTGGCCTGGTGGCGCACGCGGCACGATTGGGTCTTTGAACCGCTGGACCTCGCCCTCATGTTCGTACTGGCGCCCCAGTTCTTGTCGTTCTGGCCATCGCCGGTGGACTGGCGCCTGGCGGCCAGGTCCTGGCCCTATGTGCCGCTGCTGGCGCTGGGCGCCGGAGCCTATTGCTTTCATGGCCAGCTGCTCGCCCTTGTCAAAGGCTAATGCTTGGCTTATGCCAGCCTTAAGCCTGGGCTCTTGGCGCGCACAATGCCGCTCTGCTTGCCAGTACGTTCCTGTAGAATGGGCCGCAAGCGCGGTTTGACCGGCTCCGCAGGCACGTCCCAAGGCACCAGGGCCGCACCGCAACCGCAACAGTATCCCTTCGGAGAAACGAAGAATGAAGAAGCACGTGTTCATCGCCGCCCTGGCCTTCGCCATGTCCGCCCATGTGGTGACCGCCCAGCCCGACAAGACCGGGCCCACGGTTGCCTCCATCGCCCCTTCCACTCCCGCCTCGCAGATGAAACCGGTCGCCGCCCAGACCCAGGCGGCGGTATGGGCGTCGCGCGTGCTCGGCCGCTACCACTACAAGGCCATGCCGCTGGACGATGCGATGTCGAGCAAGATCTTCGACAACTACTTCGAGGCCCTCGACAGCGAGAAGCTGTACTTCGTGCAGGCGGACGTCGACCAGTTCGCGCCCCAGCGCAACAAGCTCGACGACGCGATCAACAGCGAGAACCTGGCTGTTCCGTTTGCGATCTACAACATGTACCAGCAGCGCTTCACCGAACGCATGGCCTATGCGCGTGAGCTGCTGAAAGGCAAGTTTGACTTCACCACGGACGAGACCTTGCAGCTGGACCGCGAAAAGGCGCCCTGGGCCAAGACCGAAGACGAGATCCGCGACCTGTGGCGCAAGCGCGTCAAGAACGACTGGTTGCGCCTGAAGCTGGCTGGCAAGGAAGACAAGGCGATTCGCGAAACCCTGGACAAGCGCTACGAGAACTACGTCAGCCGCATCAAGAAGCTGAACAACGAAGACGTGTTCCAGATGTTCATGAACGCCTACGCCACCGCGATCGAACCGCATACCAACTACCTGGGCCCGCGCTCGGCGGACAACTTCGACATCTCGATGCGCCTGTCGCTCGAAGGCATCGGCGCGGTGCTGCAGTCGCGCGACGACTACACCCTGATCCGCGAGATCGTGCCGGGCAGCCCGGCCGACAAGTCGGGCAAGCTCAAGGTCGGCGACCGCATCGTCGGCGTGGCCCAGGGTAATGCGCCCTTCACCGACGTGCTGGGCTGGCGCCTGGACGACGTGGTCGCGCTGGTGCGCGGCGAGAAGGGCTCGACCGTCCGCCTCGACGTGATCCCCGGCGACGGCGGCCCGGACGCCAAGCACGTGACCGTGTCGATGGTGCGCAAGAAAATTTCCATGGAAGAGCAGGCTGCCAAGAAATCCATCATCAAGGTGAAGGACAATGGCGTCGAGCGCCGCATCGGCGTGATTTCGCTGCCGACCTTCTACCTGGACTTCGAGGCGCGTCGCAAGGGCGACAAGGACTTCCGCAGCGCTACCCGTGACGTGGCGCGCATCCTGGGCGAACTCAAGAAGGACAAGGTCGACAACGTCCTGATCGACCTGCGCAACAACGGCGGCGGTTCGCTGATCGAAGCGATCGAGCTGACCGGCTTGTTCATCGACAAGGGTCCGGTGGTGATGCAGCGTACCGCCGAAGGCCGTGTCGAGGTCGAAAGCGACACCACCCCCGGCCTGGCCTGGGACGGCCCGATGGGCGTCTTGATCAACCGCGGTTCGGCCTCGGCGTCCGAGATCTTCGCGGCCGCGATCCAGGATTATGGCCGCGGCCTGGTGATCGGCGAGCCCAGCTTCGGCAAGGGCACCGTCCAGACCCTGATCGACCTGGACCGCTTCTCGCAGAGCGAGAAGGTGCGCTACGGCGAGCTCAAGATGACGATCGCACAGTTTTTCCGCATCAACGGCGGCACTACCCAGCTGCGCGGCGTGACCCCGGACATCAAGCTGCCGGTGCTGTCCGACCTGGAGAACTTCGGCGAGTCCTCGTATGACAACGCGCTGCCCTGGGTGGCGATCAAGCCGGCCACCTACCTGCCGGCGGGCGACCTGAAGGAGCTGATCGGCCCGCTGCAGAAGCGCCACGAGGCGCGCATCGCCAAGGACAAGGAGTTCCAGTTCCTGCAGGAAGACATTTCCGAAGTGCTGAAGCTGCGCAAGGAAAACGCGATCTCGCTGAACGAAGCCGTGCGCCGCAAGGAGCGCGACGCCCAGGATACCCGCGCCAAGCTGCGTGAAGCGCGCCTGGCCGGCGTGAACGGCACGGTGGCCGACGAACCGGCGCGTGCGCCGGGCGGCAAGGAAGCCCGCGCCAAGGTGCCGGATTCGGCCAAGCCGGCCAAGTCGGTGGTGGCCCTGCGCGGCCAGCCGCGCCAGGACGACGGCCTGCAGGCGGACGAGCGCAACCTCCAGGCCGAGCTGGCGGCCGAGAAGGCGGCCAAGGACGCCAAGGACGTGCTGCTGCAGGAGGCAGCCAACATCCTGGCCGACGAGGTTGGCATGCTGAAGACCGATACCCGCATGGCCTCGCGCGCCATGCCCTACATGGCTTCGACGCGCGGCAACTGACCGCCGCCGGCGCGCCTGCGCTGTCTGAAAACAACGGCCGCGTCCTTCGGGATGCGGCCGTTTTTCATTGGTGCGGCAGGGCCACAGGGCTTGTTTGCCGGCTCAGTGCCTGTCCCGAGGGATATTATTTCTTCAACGAAATTTCCTGACGACGATATATGTGCGACAAGCATTTTTATGTCGCGGTATGTTAAATCCCTAACAGACGCTCCCGTGCCTATCGGCTAAAGAACGCCTGTGATCGCAATGGCGTATTGCTCGGAATTAATGTTCTTTTGTTGTACGAGGTGGAGATGCGGTTCAGTTTCTTCATTTGGCAAGAACAGAAGCAGGTTCATGCTCATCTATACGTTCGCTTGGCATGCGCGTAATACAACTCAACAGTAATTAGCGACGCACAATTTATTCCTTGCAAAGATTGATCTTTTTTTATTTGTGCTACGATGACTTCATAGTTGCAATAAAAATAACCGATCAACCTCAAAGGAGTTAATGTCATGTCAATCCGCCGCCTTGTAGTAGCTGCGCTGCTCGCCAGCGCGGGTGTTGCCCACGCAGAAGTCGTCACGGCCCCCAGCTTCCTGACCAACTGGACCACCGGTAACGGAACCGACGTGATCGCTTCCGGCGCCCTGGGCGGCAACGTGAACCTGATTGGCGGTATCTCGCATACCACCGGCGGCGCGAGCGCCAGCCTGGAAGACGTGCTGTTCGGCAAAGCCAGCGCCAGTCTCGGCAACGGTACCCAGCTCCGTTTCGAAAACGGTATCCAGGGCAGCTACCTGATCGGCTCGGACAACGGCGCCCTGGCGGCCCGCCTGGGCAACAACAAGTCGGTGGTCAACACCAATGACGGCGTGACCATCATCGATACCAACCCGGGCCAGGTCGACCTGGGCGGCGGCGTGGACGTCGGTGTCGATATGGGCGGTGGCGCAACCGGCAGCACTCCGCCGGCCGGCGGCGGCAAGCCTGGCCTGGGCAACGGCAGCGGCACCGCGCCTGGCGTCGGTCCCATCCCGGGTGCGGGCGCCGGCCAGGACACCAGCCCGGGCCAGGGCTCGGACATTGGCCAGGGCGCCGACGAAGTTGGGCAGCCGGCCGAAGTGCCTGAACCGTCGACCGTGGCGCTGATGCTGGCGGGTGTCGCCGGCGCCTTCTCGCTGGCCGGCCGCCGCCGCAAGCAGTAAGAAAAAGCGGGAACGCAGGCGCCGCCCCTGCGTTCCTGGCACTGCGCCCAGTGCGCAATCCCCCTTGGCGGCAATCTTTATTCATGTACAATTCTTGTGAACGATCGTGCTTTTCGGGCGACGATAACAAGGAGACGACATGGATCTGCATTACACGGACGAGGACCTGGCCTTTCGCGACCAGGTCCGCGCCTTCCTCGATTCCCATCTGCCGAAAGACTTGCAGGAGAAGGTGCGCCAGCATCGCCGCCTGGGCAAGGACGACTACGTGCGCTGGCACAAGATCCTTGCCGCCCAGGGCTGGGTTGCCCCTGGCTGGCCGAAGGAATACGGCGGTCCGGGCTGGACACCCGTGCAGCGCCACCTGTTCGAGGAAGAATGCGCGCTGGCGGGCACGCCGCCGGTCCTGCCCTTCGGCGTCAACATGGTCGCGCCCGTGATCATGGCCTTCGGGAGCCAGGCCCAGAAAGACCATTACCTGCCGCGCATCCTGTCCTGCGAGGACTGGTGGTGCCAGGGCTATTCCGAGCCCGGCGCCGGCTCCGACCTGGCTTCGCTCAAGACCACCGCCGTGCGCGACGGCGACCACTACATCGTCAACGGCCAGAAGACCTGGACCACCCTGGCCCAGCACGCCGACATGATCTTCTGCCTGGTGCGCACCGATTCCGGCGTACGCAAGCAGGAGGGCATTTCCTTCCTCCTGATCGACATGCACGCGCCCGGGGTCACGGTACGCCCGATCGTCATGCTCGACGAAGACCATGAGGTGAACGAAGTCTTCTTCGACAATGTGCGGGTGCCGGTGGCCAACCTGGTGGGCCAGGAGAACCGCGGCTGGACCTATGCCAAGTACCTGCTCGGCCACGAGCGTACCGGCATTGCCGCCGTCGGCCGTTCCAAGCGCGAGCTGGCCTTCGTCAAGCGCCTGGCCGCCCGCGAGCACAAGAACGGCCGCCCGCTGATCGAGGACCCGCTGTTCGCGGCCAAGGTGGCCGGCGTCGAGATCGAGCTGATGGCGCTGGAAATGACGGTGCTGCGGGTGCTGGCGCGCGCGGAACAGGCGCCGGGGCCGGAAGCCTCGGTGCTGAAGGTGAAGGGCACCGACATCCAGCAGGCCCTGACCGAGCTGATGCTGGAAGCGGCGGGCCCGATGGCCCTGCCTTTCGACCCTGCCTACCTCGAGGGCGAACGCGCGCACAGCATCGCGGGCGACGACGAGGCTGCGCCGCTGGCGCCGTACTACTTCAACTACCGCAAGACCTCGATCTACGGCGGGTCGAACGAAATCCAACGCAACATCATCACCCAGATGATCCTGGGGCTGTAAGGGGACACGATGAACTTCGATTTCAAGGAAGAACAGCTCCAGTTCGCGGATGCGCTGCGGCGCTGGGTGGAGCGCGGCTACGACTTCGAGAGGCGCCGCGCGATCGTGCGCTCGGAGAGCGGCGTCGACGACGGCGCCTGGGCCACCCTGGCCGAGCTCGGGATGACGGCGCTGCCGGTACCCGAGGAGCACGGCGGCTTCGGCGGCGATGCGGTGGACATGTTCGTGGTGATGCAGGAGCTGGGCCGCGGCCTGGTGGTCGAGCCCTACCTGGCCACGGTGCTGGGCGCGGAGTTCCTGCGCCTGGGCGGCGCGCACGGCGAGCTGCTGGCCAAGGTGGCCGGCGGCGAGCTGAAACTGGCCTGTGCGCTGGGCGAGCGCCAGTCGCGCCACGACCTGAACGACATCGCCACCCGCGCAGCCCGAGTGGACGGCGGCTGGCGCCTGGACGGCGAAAAGAAGGCGGTCCTGCATGGCGCCGCTGCGGGCGTGCTGGTGGTCTCGGCGCGCGGCAGCGGCAGCCAGCGCGACGCCGCGGGCATCAGCCTGTTCGCGGTCCCGGCCGATATACCGGGCGTCACGGTCACCGGCTACCGCACTCTGGACGGCATGTGCGCAGCGGATGTCCGCTTCGACGGCGCCGTGGTTCCGGAGTCGAGCCTGATCGGCCGCGAAGGCGAGGGCGGCTCCATCCTGGAGGCGGCGGCCGACTACGGCGCCGGCCTGCTGTGCGCGGAAGCCCTCGGCGCAATGCAGGCCTTGTTCGACACGACCCTGGACTACCTCAAGACGCGCCAGCAGTTCGGGGTGCCGATCGCGAAATTCCAGGCCCTGCAGCACCGCATGGCCGACATGGTCATCCACCTGGAGCAGGCGCGTTCGATGGCCTTGCTGGCAGCGGTGCGCCTGGCCAAAGGCAACCCGGACGAGCGCCGCCGCACGGTGTCGGCCGCCAAGTACCGTGTCGGCCAGGCGGCGCGCTTCATCGGCCAGCAGGCGATCCAGCTGCACGGCGGCATGGGCGTGACCGACGAGCTGCCGGCGTCGCACTACTTCAAGCGCCTGGCCATGATCGAGCTGACCCTGGGCGACAGCGACCATCACCTGGCGCGCTTCGCGGCGCTGCCGGGCTTCGCGGAGGCGGCCGCATGAGCGTGCAATGGTATTTCGAGGACTTCCATCCGGGCCAGGAGATCGACCTGGGCGAGCGCATCGTCACCGAAGAGGAGATCGTCGCCTTCGCGCGCGACTTCGACCCGCAGCCCTTCCATGTCGACCGTGAGGCCGGCGCGGCCTCGATCTACGGCGGCGTGATCGCCAGCGGCTGGCACACCTGCTCGATGATGATGCGCATGGTGGTCGACGGCATGATGTGCGCCGCTTCGAGCTTGGGCTCGCCGGGCCTGGAAAAGGTGCGCTGGATCCGGCCGCTGCACCCCGGCGACACCCTGCGCGTGCGCTACATCACCCAGCAGGTGAAGGCCTCCGCCTCCAAGCCGGACCGCGGCGTGGTGTGGTCGAAGTGGATCGCCACCAACCAGCACGGCGAGGAAGTCTGCACCGTCGAGGGCATGGGCATGTTCGGCCGGCGTCCTCGGGAGGGCAGCCATGACTAGGCCAATCCCGTTCGAGGAGCTGGCCGCGCTGGCCGGCCAGGAGGTCTCCGTGTCGGATTGGTTCGAGGTGGCCCAGGCACGCATCGACGCCTTCGCCGAAGCGACCGACGACCGCCAGTGGATCCACGTCGACCCGGAGCGCTGCCGGCGCGAGTCGCCTTTCGGCGGCCCGGTCGCGCACGGCTTCCTGACCCTGTCGCTGCTGCCGGCCATGCTGGAGAGCGCGATTTCCATCGGCGGGATGCGCATGGGGGTCAACTGCGGCCTGGACAAGGTCCGTTTCGTGGCGCCCCTGCCGGCAGGCAGCCGGGTGCGGGCGCGCTGGACGCTGGCGGAGGCGGAGCCCGTGCGGGGAGGCCTGCAGCTGCGCTGGAATGCGTCGGTTGAATCCGAGAGCGGCGGCCGGCCCGTGTGCACGGCCGAGTTTCTCGTGCGCTGCTACGCCTGAAGCGCTTCGAGCGCCTGACAACACCCTCATCGCTGCCTTGTGTCGACTTGCCGTACAGGCGTACTGTCGTCGGCCATGCGCCTTCGCCTGGGGGTTTTGTCAGTCGCTCGAGGACAATTAGTCCTGCAAGGCCACGCGGTACTGGTTGCGGCCGTCGGCCTTGGCTTCGTAGAGCTGGGCGTCGGCGGCGGCCAGCAGCGCCGCGGCTGCCTGGCCTTCGCCCGGCACCTGGGTCGCGAGGCCCATGCTGACCGTCAGGCGCGGCGCCGTGGGCGAGGCCGCGTGGGGCAGGTCGAGCTGGGCCAGTTCCTTTTGCAGGCGGCGCGCCACGCATTCGGCGCCGGCCGGATCGAGCTGTGGCAGCAGGATGGCGAATTCCTCTCCGCCATAGCGCGTCACCAGGTCGTGGGTGCGGCCGGCGGCGCGCCGCAGTCCCGCCGCGACCTGCACCAGGCAGGCGTCGCCGGCCTGGTGGCCATAATGATCGTTATAGAGCTTGAAGTGGTCGACGTCGACCAGGATCAGCGACACCGGCAGGCCGGCGCGCGCGCAGCGCCGCCATTCCGCCTCCAGGCGATCGTCGAAGGCGCGCCGGTTGGCCACGCCGGTCAGCGGATCGGTCAGGGTCAGGGCGCGCAGGGCGTCGGCCTGGCGCTTGACGGTCAATTGGGTGCGCACCCGGGCCCGCACCACGGCGGCGTTCACCGGCTTGGTGATGAAGTCGGCCGCGCCGGCGCCCAGCGCCCGGGTCTCGTCCTCGGGACTGGTGAGGGCGGTGACGAACATGACCGGGATGTCGCTGGTCTCCGACATGGCACGCAGGGCGGCGCACACCGCGTAGCCGTCCATGCCGGGCATCACGGCGTCGAGCAGGATCAGGTCGGGGTGCTGGGTGCGTGCCAGCTCCAGGGCCCGCGGGCCGTCGAGCGCGAACAGCACTTCCTGCTCGTCCTGCAGGGCGCCGTGAAGGATCTGGACGTTTTCCATGGCGTCGTCGACGATCAGGATGCGCCCGTTCAGGGCCATTTCGGTCCAGCTCATGCCTGTGTCTTTCGCTGCAGCAGCTCGCGCACCTGGACGGCCGCCTCGCCGAAGCGCAGGGTGCCGACGGCGTCGGCCAGGCGGGCGGCGGCGTCCTGGCCGGCATGCGCCGCCAGCGCCGGGCGCAGCGCATCGAACTGGGTGAGAGCCTTCATGTTGTTATTCTCCAGGAGTTGAAGCAGGCGCGCCAGCGAATCGTGCAGGGCCGGGCCGTCGCCTTCCGCCGGCGCCGCCAGGGCCCGCTGGCGCTCGGGGTCGTCGAGTTCGCGGGCGCCCGCGGCCGCGATATCCAGCGCGGCCGCCAGCTCCGCCAGGCGCAGCACCACGGTCGGGTGGTCCTCGTTGCGCAGCGCCAGTTCCAGCTCGTGCGCCGTGCGCGCGACGTCGACCGCGCCCAGGTTGGCGGCGACGCCGCGCAGGCGGTGGGTCACGCCCTGGGCCGCATGGCGGTCGCCGGCATCGGTCAGCATCCGCAGTTCGGCCAGGGTGGCCGTGCGGCTGTCGATGAAGCGCGCAAACACGGCGGCGAAGCGCTCGAAGCTGCCGCCGAAGCGGGGCAGGGTGGCCTGCAGGTCGATGCCGGGCAGGTGCATCGGCACCGGGCTCGATGCTTCCGCCTGGGTGGCCGGTGTCGCCGCCGCGCCGGTCCCATCCTGTGCTGCGGACGCGCGCGGTGCGATGCGCTCGAGGGTGGCCACCAGCTCGTCGACGTCGATCGGCTTCGGCAAATGAGCCTGCATCCCGGCCGCGAGCGAGCGTTCTCGGTCCTCGTCCATGGCATTGGCCGTCATCGCCACGATGGGAATCGAAAGGCCGGCCTGGCGGATCGCCGCCGCCGCCTCGTAGCCGTTCATGACCGGCATCTGCACGTCCATCAGGATCACGTCGTAGTCGGCGCGCTCGCCCAGCATGCTGACCGCCACCCGGCCGTTGCCGGCGATGTCGACGCTGGCGCCGGCGTGGGTCAGGATGAAGCCGGCCACCTCCTGGTTGATCGGATTGTCTTCGACCAGCAGCACGCGCAGCCCTTGCAGGCGCGCGACCAGGGGCGCGCCATGTCCCGGCGCCGCCGCCGGGCCTGCGCCGAGCAGGCGGTCGGCCGCCTCGCGCAGGCCGCCCAGGGTGAAGGGCTTGCCGAGTACGGCGCCCAACTGCAGCTCTCCGGCCAGCTCGGACAGGCGTTCGGCGTCCGGGTCGGCCACCAGCAGGCAGGTGGGCGGCAAGGCCAGTTGCTCGGCGCGCGCGGCCGCCAGTACGGCGACGCCGTCCAGGTCGGGCATCGCGCCGTCCAGGAAGGCCAGGTCGTAAGCCTGTCC
The DNA here is from genome assembly GCF_018119405.1 of Massilia sp. ST3. GTDB lineage: Bacteria > Pseudomonadota > Gammaproteobacteria > Burkholderiales > Burkholderiaceae_D > Telluria. The sequence goes on from NZ_JAGPWC010000019.1 coordinate 32,389, forward strand.
CGCGCGCAGGCGCGCCAGGGCTGCCTGGCCGCCGGCGGCGCCGTCCACGCTCCAGCCGAAGGCGGCGCAGGCCGCCGCCAGGGCCGCGCGGGCGCTGTCGTTGTCATCCGCGACCAGCACCCGCAAGGGGCGGCCCGCTCCCCGCGGCAGGGGACGCTCGTCCTCCACCACCACGAAGGGCAGGGTGAAGTGGAAGTCGGCGCCGGCGCCGGCGGCGCTGGTCACGCCCAGGCGGCCGCCGGCCAGCTCGACCAGCCGGCGCGCGATCGCCAGGCCCAGGCCGGCCCCGCCGTACTTGCGGCTGGTCGAACTGTCGCCCTGAGAGAAGGCGTCGAACATGCGCGCCTGCTGCTCCGGCGCGATGCCGATGCCGGTGTCGCGCACCGAGAAGCCCAGCTCCACCTGCGCGTGCTCGCGCCGCACCACGCGCACGGCCAGCACAATCTCGCCGCGCTCGGTGAACTTGACGGCGTTACCCACCAGGTTGAGCAGCACCTGCTCGAGGCGCATCGGATCGCCCAGCAGGGTGGGCGGCACATCCGGCGCCACCGCGAACACCGGTTCCACACCCTTGGCCCAGGCGTTGGGCGCGGTCAGCACCGCGATGCTGGACAGCAGGCCGTCGACCGCGAACGGCGTGCGTTCCAGCACCAGCTGGCCGGATTCGATGCGCGAGAAGTTGAGCAGGTCGCTGAGCATGCCCAGCAGCGAGCGGGCGGCCGTCTGCATGCGCGACACGTAGCCGCGTTCGCGCCGCCCCAGCTGGCCTTCCTCGAGCAGGCGCGCCAGGCCGACGATGGCGTTCATGGGTGTGCGCAGCTCGTGGCTCATATTGGCCAGGAACTCGCCCTTGGCGCGGCTCGCGGCCTCGGCCTGGTGCAGGGCCTCGACCAGCTGCGACTGGGTCTGCTTGAGGTCGGTCACGTCGGCATGCAGCATGTAGTAGCCGCGCACGGCGCCGTGCTCGTCGATGTCGGGAATGAAGTTGCTGAGGGCATGGATCGAAGCGCCGCCCGGCCGAGACAAGGTGCGCTCGAAGGTCTGGGGGGTGCCGGCCAGGACGCCGTCGAGGAAGGGGCTGATCTGGGCCAGCTGCTCGGCCGGCAGCAGTTCGGCCGCGGTGCGCCCCAGCGCATCCTCCTCGCTGCGTCCCAGCCAGTCGAGGTAGGGCCGGTTCGCAAAGCGGCAGCGCCGCTCGGCGTCCCAGTAGCCGACCAGCGCCGGCAGGTTGTCGGTCACGGTGCGCAGGAAGCGCTCGCGCTGGGCCAGCTGCTCGCTGGCGGCGCGCAGCGCGTTCTCGGAAGCCACGCGCGCGCTGATGTCGCGGATCGTGGCCGCCATCATGCCGGCCCCGCCGATGTCGACCCGGCTCAGGAGCACGTCGGCATGGAACACGCTCCCGTCCACGCGCTTGTGCAGCCATTCGAACTGGCAGCGCCCGGTGTCGATCGCGCGCCGCATGTAGTCCATGGCCGCGTCGGCGCTGGGACGGCCGTCCAGCTGGACCGGCGGCGAGGTGCTGACCGGCGACTCGTTCAGCAGCTGCACCGGGCTGGAGAAACCGAACAGCGCCGCCGCCGCCGGGTTGGCGCTGACGAAGCCGGCGCCGAAGGCCAGCAGCACCTGGGCGTCGCTGGAACCCTCGAACAGCACCCGGAACATCTCCTCGTTGTCGCGGTTGCGCTGTTCCTGGCGCTTGCGCTCGGTGATGTCGAGCACCACCGCGTTGACGCCCATCAGCTGGTGCTCGGGACCCCACACCGGGTAGTAGCTCGAGATCCAGTGGCGCGGCTGGCCCGGCGTGGAGGGCACTTCGCCGGTGTCCTCGACTTCCAGCAGCGGGCGCCCCGTTTCCAGCACCTGGCGGTAGCCCGACTCGAAGGTACTGCCGACGGGGCCGAGGAGTTCCGGCAGGGTGCGCCCGATGTGCGCGCGCGCGGGCTGGGCGTTGATCTCGGCCAGGTAGTCGTTGATCATCACCACGCGCATGCCGGTATCCATGAAGCACAGGCCGACCGGGGCCGAGGCGTACACGATCTCGAGCTGGGCCTTGGAGCGTTCCAGTTCCGCGGTGCGCTCGGCAACCAGGGTTTCCAGGCGGGTGCGGTAGGCCTGCAGTTCGGCGTCGACCCGGCGCAGCGCGCGCGCCACCTTGTCGACTTCCTTGATCTCGGGCGGGGGCAGGGCCAGCGGTTCGCCGCGGCCCAGGCTTTCGGCGGGGCCGGCCAGGGCCTGCACCGCGCGCGCGATGGCGCCGCCCAGGGCCCGTGCCAGCCCCAGGCTGATGACAAGCAGCACGCAGATCGCGATCACCGTGGTCGTCAGCGAGTGGCCCAGCAGCTCGCGCGCGGCGTTCGGCGGATAGCGGATCGTCACCACCCAGCCGTGCTTGGGCGAGCGGGCATAGGCGGCGAAGCCGGCCTCGTTGCCGGCGCCCAGCAGGATGATGCCGCGCTCCTGCCTGGCCACTTCGGCCGCCAGCGCCGGGGCCATGGGCGAGCCCACGTGCGCGCTCGGGTCGCTGCTGCGCGACACCATCAGCAGGCGCTTGTCGTAGATCTCGGCCACCCAGCCTTCCGGCAGGTGCTGGCTCTCGAGCAGGTCGGTCAGGCGGCGCGGGCGCAACAGCACCGACAGCACATAGCGCACCTTGCCTTCGATCCAGACCGGAACGTCGACCGAGAGTGCATAGGGCTGGTCGCCTTCGGCCTCGTGCAGCCCGGAGGCGACGGTGTCGCCGGTGGCGAACACGCGCCGGATGTCGTCCGGATTGCCGAGCGGCGGCAGCGGCGCGCCGTAGGCGAACCGGGTGTGCAGCAGGGGCAGGGCGTCGGGGCCGCTGAGCATGAAGCCCTGGGCCGGAAATTCGGGGCGCAGCAGCTGGCGCGCGCCGGCGTGGAAGGCTTGCAGCTCGCCGCTGGCCAGCATGGCCGAATTGGCCAGCACCCGGGCCGCGGTCTCGCCGCCGTCGAGGTCGCGATCGACCGCCGCGGCCAGCACCTCGGCCACGGTCTGCGCATCCTCGGACACGTGCGAGCGCTCGCGCACCGCGGCGTCGCGCGCCAGGGCGATGTAGCCGATCAGGATTGGCAGCGCGCAGGCCAGGACCAGGGTGTAGAGCTTGGAACGGATCGTCGGCAGCGATGGGCGGTTGAACGGCAACGGGCCTCCCTCGGGCAATGCGGCGCGGGGCGCCGCGATGCCCCATGGTAGCTGAGCTCAGTCACCATGCATAGCGGCGTCCCGGATCGTGCGCGCGGCCCCTGCTAGGGGGGCTTGGCCGCTCCGCCTAGCCGTGGCGTCCGAGTTCCAGCTTGGCAATAGCGTTGCGATGCACTTCGTCCGGGCCGTCGGCCAGGCGCAGGGTGCGGTTGGCCGCCCACTGGTAGGCCAGCGGGAACTCCTCCGACACCCCGGCCGCGCCATGGGCCTGGATCGCCCAGTCCAGCACGTCCTGGGCCACGGTGGGCGCCAGCACCTTGATCATGGCGATTTCCATTTGCGCCACCTTGTTGCCGACCGTGTCCATCATGTAGGCCGCCTTCAGTGTCAGCAGGCGCGCGGTGTCGATGCGGATGCGGCTTTCGGCGATGCGCTCGCGCCAGACGCCCTGGTCGGACAGCTTGCGGCCGAAGGCGACGCGGCTCTCCAGGCGCCGGCACATCAGCGCCAGGGCGCGCTCGGCGACGCCGATGGCGCGCATGCAGTGGTGGATCCGGCCCGGGCCCAGGCGGCCCTGGGCGATCTCGAAGCCGCGTCCCTCGCCCAGCAGCATGTTGGCGGCCGGGACGCGCACGTTCTCGAACAGGATCTCGCAATGGCCGTGGGGCGCGTCGTCGTAGCCGAACACCGGCAGCGGGCGCACCACCGTGATGCCGGGCGTATCGGCCGGCACCACGATCATCGACTGCTGGCGGTGCCGTTCCGCGCCCGGGTCGCTCTTGCCCATCACGATATAGACCCGGCAGCGCGGGTCCCCGGCGCCCGAGATCCACCACTTGCGGCCGTTGATCACATAGCCGTCGCCGTCGCGCTCGATGCGGGTGGCGATGTTGGTCGCGTCCGAGGAAGCGACCTCGGGCTCGGTCATGGCGAAGGCCGAGCGGATCTCGCCGCGCAGCAGGGGTTCGAGCCAGGCATCCTTGAGTTCCTCGCCGGCGTAGCGCTCCATGGTTTCCATGTTGCCGGTGTCGGGCGCGGAGCAGTTGAAGACCTCGGGCGCCCAGGGCACCCGGCCCATGATCTCGCACAGCGGCGCATAGTCGAGGTTCGACAGGCCTTCGGGCGCGCGGCTGGAGCGGGGCAGGAACAGGTTCCACAGGCCGGCCTGGCGCGCCAGCGGCTTGAGGCGCTCGATCAGCTGTACCGGCTGCCAGCGGCTGCCGTTGGCGCCGTTGCGGGCGACTTCCTCGGCAAAGGCGCCTTCGTTCGGATAGATGTGCTCGTCCATGAAGGCGAGCAGGCGGTTGCGCAGCTCCTCGCAGCGGCTTGAGTAGGCAAAATCCATGGTGTCTCCGTTGGTCGTTCTTTACGCCGCGCTGCGCGAAGCGAAGCGCCAGGCCATCTCCGCCATCGGGCGCGCGGCCTTGCCGTTTTCCAGGGCGGCGCTGCTGGATGCGGTGCCGTCGACATAGCGCTTCATGATGCCCTGCATGATGCCGGCCAGCCGGAACATGTTGTAGGCCAGGTAGAAGTCGAAGTCCTCCTCGCGGATGGTCTTGCCGGTGCGTTCGCAGTAGCGCGCCACGTATTCTTGCAGCGATGGGATGCCGAGGGCGGCCAGGTCCAGGCCCGCGATGCCGCGGAACTGGCCGGGCGGGATGTGCCAGCTCATGCAGTGGTAGGAAAAATCGGCCAGCGGGTGCCCGAGGGTCGACAGCTCCCAGTCCAGCACCGCCAGGATGCGCGGCTCGCTGGGGTGGAAGATCAGGTTGTCGAGGCGGTAGTCGCCGTGCACGATGCTGGTGTCGTCCCCTGGCGGGATATGGGCCGGCAGCCAGTCGATCAGGCGGTCCATGGCCTCGATCGGCTCGGTGATCGAGGCCTGGTATTGCCTGGTCCAGCGCTCGATCTGGCGCGCAAAATAATTGCCCGGCTTGCCATAGTCGTGCAGGCCAATGGCGGCGTGGTCGATGGTGTGCAGGCGCGAGATCACGCGGTTCTGCTCGTCGTAGATGGCGGCGCGTTCCTCAGGCGTCATGCCGGGCAGGGACTGATCCCACAGCACCCGGCCCTCGATGTGCTCCATGACGAAGAAGGCGCGTCCGATCACCGCTTCATCCGTGCATAGCGCGTACTGGCGCGGGGCTGGAAAGTCGGCGCCGTGCAGGGCGTTCATGACGCGGAATTCGCGCTCGATCGCGTGCGCCGAGGGCAGCAGCCTGGCCGCCGGGCCGGGCTTGGTGCGCAGCACATAGCGCTTGCCGCCAGCTGCGCGCAGCAGGAAGGTCGGGTTGGACTGGCCGCCCTTGAACTGATCGGCGGCCAGGGGGCCGCCGGGGTAGTCTTCCACGTGCGCGCGCATCCAGGCGTCGAGCGCGCCGGTGTCGAAGCGCTGGCGCTCCGACACCGGTTTGGTTCCCATCATGTCTTCGAACATCGTGTCTCCAGGTCGTGGGATGTGCGTCCGCAAAAGGCACGGACGTTCTATTTTTGGGCGAAAGAATGCTCTCAGCGCCCCTTGCGGTACTGCTCGAACAACTGTTCCATCGTGGTGGTGCGGGCGCCCGGCTGCAGCGGGCCGGGCGGGACATGATTGACGAAGCGGACCACCCAGTCGTGCGGCGCTAGGCCGACGTCGAGGGCATTGATGCAGCCGGCGGCCTGGGACAGGCCGCCCAGGAACAGGCGCTGGCCGGTCAGGGCCAGCGACAGGATGGCGCAGTTCACGCCGCCGTGCAGCACCAGCAGGGCCGTGTCCCAGTCGCCCGCGGCGCGCAGCTTGGCGACCGCCGGGTGGACCCGGTCCATCATCTCGCCCACCGATTCTCCGCCCAGGAAGCGCTGCTGCTCGTCCACCAGGCCCTCGAAGGCGCCGGTGAAGGCGCGCCGCAGATCGGCCGCCGGGATATCGGCCAGGCGTCCGCCGCGGATTTCGTGCAGTTCCGGCCACACCTCGATCTCGGCCGGCTGGCCGGTCGCGGCCAGCACCCGCCGGGCCGTCTGGACCGTGCGCGGCAGGCCGGAGACGATCACCCGGTCGAAACGCACTCCCGCCTCGAAGAAGGCTTGGCCGGCCGCGTCGGCCTGGGCGACGCCGGCCTCGTTCAAGTCCACGGTCTCGGGCAGGAAGGGTTTGCCGCTGTCGTCGAAATAGGTGACGCTGCCGTGGCGCATCAGGTAGATGCGGCGGCGCTCGCCCGGCGCAGGCTCGTGCATCGAAACTCCCATCATGAGTGAAAAGACACGGATATTGGCCATCTTACACCGCCCATATGGATGAGCGAGGCGTATTCGAGACAGAATAGCGGTGCAATCTCGATGCCAGCCGTCAATTACTGTTCTTTCTGGAATAAAATTGTGCCCGCGAAACACAACTCTCGAGGGATGGTATGGCAAGGCCGGAAAAAGTGCGACTTGGCGAAGTGCTGATGCAGCAGAAGCTGTTGAGCGAAGAACAGCTCAACCAGGCGCTGGCCGACCAGAAGCGCACCGGCCGCAAGCTGGGCCGGGTGTTCGTGGAAAGCGGCTACGTGACCGAGGAGCAGATCTCGGGCGCGCTGGCACGCCAGCTGAACATCCCTTATATCAATCTCAAGTTCTACAACATCAACGACGAGCTGGTGCGCCAGCTGCCGGAAACGGCTGCGCGCCGCTTCCGCGCCCTGGTGCTGGAAGACCGCCGCGAGACCATGCTGGTGGGCGTGTCCGACCCGACCGACCTGTTCGCCTATGACGAGATCGCACGCCTGCTGAAGAAGGGCGTGGAGCTGGCCGTGGTCAACGAGACCGAGGTCCTGGCCGCGATCGACCGCATCTACCGCCGCACCGGCGAGATCACCGGCCTGGCGCGCGAGGTCGAGGCCGACCTGGGCGACACCTCGATCGACTTCGGCGCCCTGGCCGCCAACCCGGGCCTGGAAGAAGCCCCCATCGTCAAGCTGCTGCAGTCGGTGTTCGACGACGCGGTGCAGGTGCGCGCCTCGGACATCCACATCGAGCCCCAGGACGGGCGCCTGGCGATCCGCTTCCGTATCGACGGCGTGCTGCACCTGCAGACCGAGGCCGACCTCAAGGTCGCCACCCCGCTGGCGCTGCGCCTCAAGCTGATGGCCGACCTCGACATCTCGGAGAAGCGCCTGCCGCAGGACGGCCGCTTCGCGGTCAAGGTGCGCAACCAGCGCGTCGACGTCCGTATCTCGACGATGCCGACCCAGTACGGCGAATCGGTGGTCATGCGTCTGCTGAACCAGGGCGGCACCACCCTGCGCCTGGATGCGATCGGCATGCCCTCGCGCATCGTCGAGCGCTTCCGCAACATCGTGGCGCGCCCCAACGGCCTGGTGCTGGTCACCGGCCCCACGGGCAGCGGCAAGACCACTACCCTGTACAGCGCGCTGTCCGAGCTGAACTCGGTGGAGAAGAAGCTGATCACGGTCGAGGACCCGGTCGAATACCGCATGAAGGGCATCAACCAGGTGCAGGTCAACGACAAGATCGAGCTGACTTTCGCGCGCGTGCTGCGGTCCGCGCTGCGCCAGGACCCGGACATCGTGCTGGTCGGCGAGATGCGCGACCAGGAAACCGCCCAGATCGGCCTGCGCGCCGCCATGACCGGTCACCTGGTTTTGTCGACCCTGCACACCAACGACGCCGCCTCGACGCCGCTGCGCCTGATGGACATGGGCGTGCCGCGCTACATGGTGGGCGGCTCGCTGCAGGCCGTGCTGGCCCAGCGCCTGGTGCGCGTGATCTGCGAGAGCTGCTCCACCGAATACCAGCCGGAAGCGAGCGAAGTCAACTGGCTGCGCTCCGAACTGGGCGAGCGCGCCGCCAGCACCCGTTTCTTCCATGGCAAGGGCTGCTCGCACTGCAACGGCACCGGCTACCGCGGCCGTACCGGCGTCTACGAGCTGCTGGAGATGACCCGCGCCGTGACCGAGGCGGTGAACCACCCCGACCCCTCGCACTTCCTGAAGGTGGCCCACGCCGAGATGGGCGGCCAGACCCTGCGCCGCCACGCGGTCGCCCTGGCGGTGGCCGGGCGCAGCACCATCGCCGAGGCGATGCGCGTCAGTAACCAGCAGGACGACTGATGCCCTTCTTCGCCTACAAAGGCCGCGACGCGCGCGGCGAGCTGGCCCAGGGCATCCTGGAAGGCGCCGACAGCTCGGCCGTGGCCGACCTGCTGTTCGCCAACGGCATGACGCCGATCGAGATCACGCCTTCGAAGAAGGGGCCGGGCGAGGCCGCCGGAGGCGCCGCCGGCCTGCTGGCCCGCTTCACCGAAAAGAAGGTCACGTCGATGGACGTGCAGCTGTTCAGCCGCCAGATCTACACCCTGCTCAAGTCGGGCGTGCCGATCATGCGCGGCCTGGCGGGCCTGCAGGAATCGGCGATCAACAAATCCTTCGCCAAGGTCATCAAGGACCTGCGCGAATCGCTCGACTCCGGCCGCGAGCTGTCGGCGGCCATGATGCGCCACCCGGAATGCTTCACGCCCTTCTACCTGTCGATGGTGAAGGTGGGCGAAATGACGGGCCGCCTGGAAGAAGTCTTCCTGCGCTTGTTCGACCACCTGGAGTTCGACCGCGACATGCGCGAGCGGGTCAAGACCGCGATGCGCTACCCGACCTTCGTCGTGGTCGCGATGGTGATCGCGATGACGGTCGTGAACGTGTTCGTGATCCCGCAGTTCGCCGCGGTGTTCAAGTCCTTCGGCGCCGAGCTGCCGCTGATGACCCGCATCCTGCTGAATACCTCCGAATTCACGGTCGCCTACTGGCCTGCGCTGGCCGTGCTGGCGGCGGGTGGCATCTTCGGCTTCCGCGCCTGGACCAAAACGCCGTCCGGACGCCTCAAGTGGGACCAGAAGAAGCTGCGCATCCCGATCGCCGGCAAGATCATCCACAAGGCCACCATGGCCCGTTTCGCGCGCAGCTTCGCGCTGTCGATGCGCAGTGGGGTGCCGATCGTGCAAGCCTTGACCGTGGTGTCGCAGACCGCCGACAACGCCTACCTGAGCTCGCGCATCGAGCAGATGCGCGACGGCGTCGAGCGCGGCGAAAGCATCCTGCGCACCTCGGTGGCGGCCAACGTGTTCACGCCCATCGTGCTGCAGATGATCGCCGTGGGCGAGGAATCCGGCTCGCTGGACGACCTGATGGACGAGATCGCGCAAATGTACGAGCGCGAGGTCGACTACGAACTCAAGACCCTGTCGAGCCAGATCGAGCCGATCCTGATCACCTTCCTGGGGATCATGGTGCTGATCCTGGCGCTGGGCATCTTCATGCCGATCTGGGACCTGGGCCAGGCGGCGCTGCACGGCAAGTGATGAAGCGGCAGGGCGGGGCAAGCCGCTTCGAATTCGCGGTCTGCATGCTGCTGGTGGCGCTGCTCGCGGGCGGCCTGCTGATCAGGCTGCTGGATGTGCGCGAGGAGTCCGAGCGCGCTGCCGCCCACCACGTGGCGGGGGCGCTCAGGACTGCGCTGGCGGCGCGCGTGGCACGCATGGAAGAGGACGCGCAACTGGCCAAACTGGCCGGCGAAAACCCGATGCACTGGCTGAGCCGCTTGCCACCGAACTACCTGGGTGAATACTATTCGCCCGACCTGGCGGGCTTGCGCAAGGGAAGCTGGTACTTCGACCGGACTGACAAGAGCATCAACTATTTGTTTAGCCGCGACACTTTTTCTCGCGGGACATCAAAATTGCTGAAGTTCAAGGTAGAATTCATGCGTTCGCCCCGGATGCACCGGAATGACCGGCTCGACGGGGATACGCGGGGATTGGCGCTGCTGGAAATCGATGCGCTGAACCTGAAACAGCATTAGGCAGTACCAATCAACCCACCGCGGCCGTGACGTCCGCACCACCTCAACGGAGAGAACTGAATGAACAAGAGCTTCAACAAAGGCGCACAGGGCGGCTTCACGCTGATCGAACTGATCGTCGTGATCGTCATCCTGGGCATCCTGGCCGCGACCGCGCTGCCGAAATTCGCCAGCCTGAGCGGCGATGCGCGCAAGGCCAGCCTGCAGGCTGCACGCGGTTCGATGTCCTCGGCGGCATCGATGGTGCACGGCAAGTGGCTGATCGATTCGAATGTGTCGTCGATCGAAGGTGTCGCCGTGACCATGGTCAACGGCTACCCGAGCGCCGGCACCATCGCCCCGCTGGCCGGCATCACCAACAACCAGGATTACAAGGTCGTCACCACCACCGGCGCCAACGCGACCACCACGCTGACTCCGCTGGGCCTGCCGACTACCCTGGAAGCCACCTGCTTCGTGCGCTATACGGAAGCCGCTGCCAACGCCGCGCCGACCTACACCCAGGACCTGACCAAGTGCGAATAAGCCTGTCGATCTGACAGCTTATACTTTGGGCACGGTCGCATTCGCGGCCGTGCCTTTTGATTTTCAAGGGAGCGTCATGCATATCCGTCGTCTTCGGCACCACCAGGGCTTCACGCTGATCGAGCTGATCGTCGTGATCGTCGTCCTCGGCATCCTCGCAGCCACGGCCTTGCCGAAGTTCGCGAAGCTGAGCGGCGATGCTCAGGTGGCCAAGCTGAAGGCCGCGCGTGGCGCGCTTACTTCCTCGGCGGCCATGATCCACGCCCAGTGGCTGATCAAGCCGGCCGCTAGCATGACGGTCGAAGGGCAGGCTGTCGGCATCGTCAATGGCTATCCGGACGCGACCGCGGCCTTCGCCGCCGCGGCCGGCCTGAACGCGAATGACTACCGCATCGAAGTCAACAAGGACGAGCTGGTGATCTCGCCCGCCGGCATGCTGGACAGCGATCCGTCCGCCGCCACCTGCTTCATCGCTTACGCCGCGCCGACCGGCGCCAACCGTCCTCCGGTCTTCAGCCAGGCCGCCAACCCGCTCGTCTGCGGTTAAGCCTCGCGAGACCAGAGTGGGCGCAATTCCATTCCCTGCAAAGCGGCTGCACCGGTCCGGCTTTACGATGGTCGAGCTGATCGTCGTACTGGTCCTGATCGGCATCCTGGGCGCCATCGGCGCCGCCCGCTATTTCAATCGCAACAGCTTCGACGCCGCCTTCTTCGCCGAGCAGACCCGCGCCATGCTGCGCTATGCGCAAAAGACCGCGATCGCCCGCAACACCCCGGTGTTCGTCGAACTGGGCGACAACCGCATCGGCCTGTGCCACGTGGCGCCGAACGGCAATTGCCCGGCGGCCAGCCGGGTGCAGTTCCCGTCCGGGCGCAGCACGGGCGAGGGCACGGACACCTACTGCCAGTCGGCGGCCTGGTATTGCATCGGCCGCCCGAAAGGCGTCAGCTATTCCTATTCCGTCGTCATGACCCAGTTCGCCTTCGACGCCCTGGGCCGCCCGGTGGCCGGCGCCGGGGAGTTCCCGGGCCTGGCGATCGCGGTCGGCGGCGACGGCCAGAGCCGCACCGTGTCGGTAACCCCGGAGACCGGCTATGTCCAGTAAGCCGCGGCGCCAGGGCGGCCTGACCCTGATCGAACTGATCCTGTTCATCGTAATCGTCGGCATCGCACTCGCGGCCGTGGTCGGGGTGCTCAACTATACGTCGCGCAACAGCGCCGATCCGCTGCGCCAGAAGCAGGCGCTGATGATCGCCGAGGGCCTGCTGGAAGAAGTGCGGCTGGCCCGCTTTACCTGGTGCGACCCCAGCTCCGACGATCCGAACCCGGAAACGGTCACCGGCAGCGCCGGCTGCCTGGTGCCGGAGAACTGGGGCTCGGAAAGCGGGAACCGGCCGTTCGACAACGTCAACGACTACGTCGCCGCCGCCAACCAGGCAACCGCCGCCTTCAACGTGAACGGCGTGCTGTCGGACGCCAATGGCGCGCCGCTGGGCGTGCAGGGCTACGCGGCGACCGTGACGATCACGCCCCAGGCCATGAACGGTGTCGGTGCGGCCGGCGCCGCAGCCGATACCGATCTCCTGCGCATCCGCGTGGAGGTCGCCTACGACGGCCAGCGCCTGGTGCTGGACGGCTACCGCGCGCGCTACGCGCCGCTGGTCCAATGACGGCCGGCCGCCTGCTGCGCCGCGCACGCGGCTTTACCCTGGTCGAGGCGGTCCTGGTGATCGTCATCGTCGGCATCCTCGGGGCCATCGTCGCGGTCTTCATCCGCGGGCCGGTCGGGGGCTACCGCGACACGGCCGCGCGCGCCGCCGTGACCGACGAAGCCGACCTGGCGCTGCGCCGCGTGGCGCGCGACCTGCGCATGGCGCTGCCCAACAGCGTGCGCGTGAACCCGAACGGCGACGCCATCGAGTTCCTGCTCACCAAGACCGGCGGGCGCTACCTGGCGGCGGAAGATTTCGGCCTGAGCGGCACCCCGCTCGACTTCAACAATACGGATCCGGCTACCAACAGGGACTTCACGGTCGTCGGCGGCACCAGCGTGAGGATCGACCCCGATGACTACATCGTCGTGTACAACCTCGGCGAGGGCAGCGCGCCTTCGGACGCCTACCTGGCGCGCAGCGGCGGTACCGACCGCAATATCGAGCGGGTCGAGTCGGTCAACATGGCGGACCCCAACAATCCGGTCGTCAGGCTGAAGTTCAATACCTTCGCCACCCAGGTGACGCCGATGACCTCGCCGGGCCGCCGCTTCCAGGTGGTCGACTTCCCGGTCAGCTATGTCTGCGAGCGCCAGGGCGACGGCAGCGATGCGCTGGTGCGCTACTGGGACTATCCGATCAACGCGGCCCAGCTGACCCCGCCGCAGGGCAATCCGCGCCGCGCCGTGATCGCCGCGCGCGTGGCGAATTGCGCCGGCATGTTCGCTTACGGCAGCGCCGCCTCGCGCCGCAGCGCGCTGGTGGTCATGAACCTCCTCCTGCGGGTGCCGCAGGGCGGCAATGCGACCGTCCGCCTGGTGCACCAGGTCCATGTGGACAACACGCCATGAACCGCTACCATCTTTCCGTACGCCGCCTGGCGCGCAGCGCCGGCGTCGGCCTCGTCACCGCGATCTTCCTGCTGGTCGTCCTGGCCGGCATGGGCGTGGCGGCGGTGAGCCTGTTCAATTCGCAGCAGGCCAGCGCCAGCCTCGACCTGGAGGGCGCGCGCGCCTACCAGGCCGCCCGCGCCGGTATCGAATGGGGCCTGTTCCAGCGCCTGCGCGCAGGCCAATGCGCGGCGCCGACCTCGTTCCGCCTGCCGGACAGCGTGCTGGCCAGCTATACGGTGACGGTGAGCTGCACCCTGCTGCCCACTTTGCAGGTGGAAGACGACAACGGCGATCCGCAGCCGCTGCAGCGCTGGCGCATCCGCGCGATCGCCTGCAACCAGCCGGTCAACGGCGCCTGCGAGCAGCAGCCCAGCAGCACTAGTCCGGACTATGTGCGGCGCCAGGTGGAGGTCGAGTTATGAAACGATGCATGTCGATGCTGCGGACGCTGGCGGCGTTCGCGATCCTTTCGTGGGGCGTGTTCGGGGCCGCGTCCGCGCAGGCGCAAACGGCGCTGCGCCTGTACAAGACCTACTCGGGCAACATCAACTTCACCGGCACGCAGGCCAGCCTGCGCAGCTATGCGGAAGGCAACAAGTCCTGCCAGGTGACGTCGCCGACTACCAAGGAGACGGCCAGGCTCACCCTGCCGTTCCTGTCGAACGTGGTCTCCGCCCAGCTGTACTGGGCCGGTTCGGGCAGCAGTCCCGACCGGACCGTGACGATGAACGGCTATTCGATCACCGCATCCTCGACCCGCAGCTACACGGCCAGCGTGGCCAACGGCATCCCTTACTTCAGCAGCGCGGCCGACGTCACCAGCATCGTCAAGTCCTACGGCACCGGCGACTACACGTTCAGCGGGCTGAGCGTGTCCAACGGCAGCCTGCATTGCGACCGCAACGCCGTGCTGGGCGGCTTCGCGCTGCTGGTGGTGTACTCGAACGGTAACGAGTCCTACCGCAACCTGAACATCTACGAGGGCTTCCAGCCCCTGTACTACGCCGAGCTGCGCTTCACGATGACCAATTTCCGCACCCCGGACAACGTGACCACGTCCGAACGCGGCCGCTTCGGCCACATCGTGTGGGAGGGCGACCAGGCGCTGTCCGCCAACGCCGAAGCGGTGTACTTCACGGGTAACAACACCTCCTCGATCCTCACCAACGGCTATTACGCGCCGTCCGGCAACCAGTTCAACTCGCAGAGCAGCGTCAACAAGGACAGCGCCTCGATCGGCGTCGACTTCGACACCTACGAGATCGGCCCCTTCACGCCCAAGCAGAACCTGGCCAGCGCCACTTTCCGCGCCACCGAGGACATGATCCTGCTGAGCACGGCCGTCCTCGCCGTGCCCAGTGCGCCGGACGCCGACCTCGCGCTCGAGATCGTCCAGAACGGGCCCTTGAAGGAAAACGCCCCGGCCAGCTACAACTTCACGGTGAACAACAAGGGCCCGTCGGCGGACGAGGGGCCGATCACGGTGCGCATTACCCTGCCTTCCAGCCAGACCTATACCTCGGCTACAGGCACCGACTGGAGCTGCACGGTCTTCGGCCAGGTGGTGACCTGCAACTACGCGCAGACGCTGGCCATGAACGAGGTCACGCCGCCGCTCGTGCTCAATACCAAGGTGACGAAGGCCGGCGAGATGACGGTCAGCGCAACGGTGACCGGGTCGATGGATCCGGATACCACCAACAACAGCAAGAGCGTCAAGTCGACCACGGTGGTGCCGCAGGCGGCGGCCTACAAGTTCACCAGCAAGAAATGCGACATCGGTGCGGTGGTCGGTTCGAGCGCCTGTCCGCTGTATGACGAGACCGCCAACGGGATTGTGGCCGGGACCACGGCTTCGGTGTGGGTGACCGCCGTCTCCGACGGCAAGGCGCAGGCGATCAGCAGCAACCAGACCATCGCCGCGCCGCTCCAGTTCGCGCTGGGCTGCTATGGTCCGCAATCGTCGACGGTGCAGGCCAGGTACAGTCACACGGTCGGGACCGCAACCACTGCGATCAACCTGGACAAGTGCAGCTCGGCTACCGGCAACCCAACCTGGCAATCGCTGACCTTGAGCTATCCCGCGAATACCGCCTCGGTCGAGACGAAATTCTCCTACCTCGACGTCGGCAAACTGAAGCTCTTTCTGAAGGACAGCAAGGGGCTCCTGGACGATGCGGACATCACTTCGGTGCCGAGCAAGCTGAAATTTATCGTGACCCGCAACGAGGGTCTGTATATCAACCAATCGAAAATGAAGCTGACTGAGCCAGGGTTCGCCATGGCTGGTGAAGAATTCACGATCTCCCTGCTGGCGCTTGCCAGCGACAATACGACGGTATTGCCAGGTTTCGGCAATGAAGGCGTGGCGCTGAGACCGAATGCCAAGCCGGAGATCGCACGTGCCGATAACCTTACAGGTGTAGCGGCGAACGAAGTGGCTGAGCTGAAAGGAGCGTTTCCAGATGCCGGTCCTTTCCTCGGCAAGGAGTTTAGCTGGAGCGACATCGGCAGCTTCACCCTACGTTCCAAGGTAATCGATTACCTGGGCACGAGCGCCGATCCGGAGGCCGATCCGCACATCGTGGGCCGCTTCTATCCGGCCTACTTCTCCACTGCCGTTGCCGGAAACCTCCCTTGCGCGCCACGCATGCAATGTCCGAGCGAGGGCCAGGCCGCCATCGATAGCGCGACCCATTCGGCGCAGCGGTTTACGACCACGATCAAGGCACACGATGTCGATGGCGCCGATCTCCCGCGCTTCAACCAGCAAACGTTCTTGGAGCTGGTTCCGAACATCACCCTGAAAGCCGTTAACAAGCCGGGTGCAGGGACGGAAATCGTGCGCCCTCTGAACGGCGGATTGTCTGATCCAAGTCTCGATAAACGCCTGACCTTGAACCGTCCGCTGGACTACACCCTTGGCCCTCAGTTCGTTCCGAATGGAGCGCGAAGCAAATCGGGCTGGCCGTCCCCGACCGCCGTGTACCTGCGCGCCGAGGCGAGCGAACTCCGCGGCGACAATAGCGCCGTGAACAAGGTAAAGGGCGTGACTCTGAGCTCGGTACAAAGCGACATCGACCAATCGATCGAGGACGGCATCATGGTCGTCACCGGCCGGGTCGAGGTGGCCAACGTCTTCGGCTCCGAACGCCTGAATACCCGCATCCCCCTGCAGGCCCAGTTCTGGACCGGCACCGCCTGGGCGCCGACCTCGACTTACGCCGACCCGGCAGTCCTCGACGTCAGCCAGGTCCGCTTCTCCAGCTGCACCCGCTCGCTGAAGGTCGCCGGCATGAGCGGCACCGCCAACTGCATCGCCCTGGACTCCGCCAGCGCCGGGGCCTTGCCCCTCACAGGCGGCCGCGCCGAGTACAAGATCGCCCCGATCGGCGCCAACCGGCAGGGCAGCGTGTTTGTCAACCTCGCCAGTCCGGCCTGGCTGCCCAGCACCTTCGGGCAAGTGACCTTCGGTCAATATCGCAGCCCGGTGATCTACGTGCGCGAAGTCTATTGATAACGAAATCGGGCAAAAACGGCGTGAAACGCACACGTAGCGGGTAATCGGTGAGATTTTGTGATGGTTTTCGGCACTTCTTGAATATAATCAAGAGGTAGCCGAATCCCTTTATTTTTCGTCGATCGACTCCACCGGGCGTGCATGCGTTTTTTTAAGAGAGCAAAGAAGAAAGATGGCTGGTTGAGCATCGCCGTCCAGCGAGACGGGATTGCTGCCGCCAGCATCAAGCGCGTCGCCGAAGGCAAGCCTTTCGTGCGCTTTGCGCAATTCCTTCCGGGCCAGGATACGGCAGCCGTGCTCGAAAAAGCCGCGCGGGAAGGCCAGGCCAACAGCTTCCACTGCGCCACCGTGTTGGCGGGCGGCGAGTACCAGGTCCTGAGCGTCGAGGCGCCCAACGTGCCGAAGGAAGAGATGAAGACCGCCATCCGCTGGCGGCTCAAGGACATCCTCGACTTCCCGGTCGACCAGGCCACCATCGACGTGCTCGACATTCCGGTCGACGCCAATGCCGGCGTGCGCGCCCAGCAGTCGGTGTTCGTGGTCGCGGCGCGCAATACCGTGATCGGTCCGCGCCAGAAGCTGTTCCTGGACGCCAAGGTCGACCTGGGCGTGATCGACATCCCCGAGATGGCGCAGCGGAATGTCTCGGCCATGCTGGCGCCGGAAGGGCGGGGCGTGGCCATGCTCTCGTTCGGCGAGGACGGCGGCCTGCTGACGGTCACCTACAAAGGCGAACTGTACCTGTCGCGCCGCTTCGACGTCACCATCGAACAGTTGCTCGAGCCCGACCACGAGCGCAAGCACGCGAGCTTCGACCGCATCACGCTCGAGCTGCAGCGCTCGCTCGACCACTTCGAGCGCCAGTATTCCTTCATCAGCGTGGCCAAGCTGGTGCTCGGCCCCTCGGACGTGAGCGGCCTCGAGGAGTACCTGTCGAGTAACCTCTACACCCCGGTCGAAAGCCTGGACCTGGCCAGCTTGCTCGACATCTCGCGCACCCCCGAGCTGGCCGGCAAGTCGGTCCAGCAGCGCTTCTTCCTGGCGCTGGGCGCCGCCTTGCGCGAGGAGGTGGCGGCATGAGCCAGCAGATCAACCTGTTCAACCCGATCTTCCTGCCGCAGAAGAAGATCCTGACCGCTACCACCATGGCGATCGCCCTGGCCGTGCTGGTCGCCGGCCTGGGCGCGCTGCTCGCCTATGGCAAGGTGCGCACCGAGAGCCTGCGCGCCGAAGCCGAGGCCGGCGCCCTGCGCCTGAAGCAGAAGCAGGAGCGCCTGGCGAGCGTCAACAGCGAATTCGCGCCGCGCCAGAAAAGCCGCGAGCTCGATGCCGAGATCCTGGAAGCCGAGGCCCACCTGGCTTCGCTGCGCCGCATTTCCGGCATCATCGAGCGCGGCGACCTGGGCGACACCCGGGGCTATGCCGGCTACTTCCGCGCGCTGGCGCGCCAGAGCGTGCCGGGCCTGTGGCTGACCGGCGTGACGGTGGCCGGCGCCGGCAAGGACATCGGCATCAAGGGCCGCACGACGGATCCGGCCAAGGTGCCGGGCTACCTGAACCGCTTGACCGGGGAACCGCTGATGCAGGGCAAGGCCTTCACCAGCCTGCAGATCGGCCAGGCGGCGCCGGTGGC
The DNA here is from genome assembly GCF_018119405.1 of Massilia sp. ST3. GTDB lineage: Bacteria > Pseudomonadota > Gammaproteobacteria > Burkholderiales > Burkholderiaceae_D > Telluria. The sequence goes on from NZ_JAGPWC010000019.1 coordinate 50,669, forward strand.
CGCCACGGGCGCGGACGGCAAGCCGTCCACCGCCCCGGCGCCATATGTGGAGTTCAGCCTGCAATCGGTGGCCGAAGAGGTGCTCCAATGAAGGGGCGGATCATGGAACTGGCGGCGAAGATCGACGCCCTGAGCCTGCGCGAACGCGGGCTGATGTTCGCCGCGGTCGTCGCCGTCATCGTCTTCCTGGCGCATTCGCTGGCGCTCGGCCCCTTGCTGCGCGACCAGGACACCCTGCGCGACCAGATCGCCCAGCAGCGCAACAACATGATGGGCCTGGACGGCGAGATCACCGCCAAGGTGCAGGCCTACCAGGTCGACCCGGATGCGCCCGCGCGCGACCGGCTGGCCGCGATCAAGGAAGAAACCGCACGCCTGAACGAGGCGCTGCTGGCCATGGAGCACGGACTGGTGCCGCCGGAACGCATGGCGCCGCTGGTCGAGTCCATCCTCAAGGCCAACGGCCGCCTGAAGCTGGTGTCGCTGCGCACCTTGCCCTCGGAGCCGCTGTCGGGCGCCGAAGGGGCGGGCAACGCGCCGTCCGCCGCGCCGCCGGCGTCCGCGCCACAGCCTGCGCCGGGTACGCCGGGCGCGGTGCTGCCGCCGGCAGCGCCTGCGCCCGGGGCGTCGCCCTCGGGAGCCGCTGCGCCCAAGCAAGCCGATCTGCTGTACCGCCACGGCGTCGAAGTCACCGTGCGCGGCAATTATCTCGACATGGTCGATTACATGAGCGCGCTCGAAACCATGCCCACCCGGCTGTTCTGGGGCAAGGCGCAGCTCGACGTGGAGGAGTATCCGGCATCCCGCCTGACCCTCACCCTGTACACCCTGAGCCTGGACCGGAAATGGATGAAGCTGTGAAGAACCTGATCCTGACGACCCTGGCGGGCATCGCGCTCGCCCACCTGCCTGCCGGTGCGCAGGCCCTGACCGACCCGACCCGCCCGCCGGCGGCACTCGAAGGCGCACGCGCCGACGGCCCCGGCGACGGCTTGCCGCGCCTGCAGTCGGTGCTGATTTCGCCGCGCGCCGGCGGCCGCCACGTCGCCGTGATCGACGGCGAAACCGTGCGCCTGGGCGATTCCTTCCGCGGCGCCCGCGTTGTGCGCATGACCCAGACCGAGGTCGAGCTGGCGCGCGGCGCCGAGCGCCAGGTGCTGCGCCTCGACGTCGCCGCCGCGACCGTCGCCGGCATGACCCGGGCGGTCCAATGAAGCGTGGCGCCGCGATGAGCAAGCTGTTCCTGCTGGGCGCCACCGCCGCCGGCGTGCTGCAGCTGGCCGGCTGCGATACCGCGCCGAAGAACGAAGCCTCGGACGTGATCGCGAAGGAACTGGCCAAGGCCAGCGCCAAGCCGGCCGCCGCGCCGGTGGTCGACCAGGCGGTCGCCAATGCGCTGCTGCCGCCGGCCAGCGCGCTGGCCAGCCAGCTGCCCAAGGCGCGCCCGGCGCTGGAAGAACGCTTCAACGTGTCCTTCAATAACGTCCCGGCCCAGCAGTTCTTCCGCTCGATCGTGGCCGGCACCCGCTACAACATGCTGGTGCATCCGGACGTCAGCGGCAGCATCAGCGCCAACCTCAAGGACGTGACCCTGGCCGAGACGCTCGAAGCGATCCGCGAGATGTACGGCTACGACTACCGCATCGACGGCACCCGCATCACCATCCGTCCGCTGACGATGCAGACCCGCATGTTCCAGGTGAACTACCTGACCGCCAAGCGGCGCGGCATGTCGAACCTGCGCGTGACCTCGACCTCGGTGGCCGATGCCGGCAGCAACGGCAGCGGGTCCGGCGGCAGCGGCGGCCAAGGCGCGGGCAACCAGCCAAACAATAACCAGAACAACAATAACCGGAACGGCCCCAGCAATCAGGTCCAGCTCGACAGCACCGACGTCAACACGGTGTCCGAGAACGACTTCTGGGGCGAGCTGAAGGCGGCCATCGACGCTATCGTCGGTTCGCGCGAAGGCGGGCGCAGCGTGGTGGTCAGCCCGCAGTCGGGCGTGCTCGTGATCCGCGCCATGCCGGACGAGCTGCGCAACGTCGACGCCTACCTGAAGGCAACCCAGCTGTCGGTCGACCGCCAGGTGATCCTCGAAGCGAAGATCATCGAGGTCGAGCTGAACGACCGCTTCCAGAGCGGCATCAACTGGGCCTCGTTCGCCTCGATCAGCAGCTCCCACCCGAACCGGGTGGCGACCGGCATGATCGGCCCGGGCGCCAATCTGGCGCCGCTGCCGCGCGACGGCGGCCAGCCGGCCGTCATCGGCAACGGCCAGGGCCTGTCGGCCAGTACCGGCTTCTCGCTGTCGAACGCGGCCACCGCGGCCGGCTCGCTGTTCGGTTTCGCCTTCCAGACCAATAACTTCGCCGCGCTGCTGTCGTTCCTGGAATCGCAGGGCAATGTGCACGTCCTGTCCAGCCCGCGCGTGGCGGCGATGAACAACCAGAAGGCCGTGCTCAAGATCGGCACCGACGAGTTCTTCGTCACCGGCATCACCAACACCATCAACAATACCGAGAACGGCACCATCGTCACGCCGAGCGTGACCGTGCAGCCCTTCTTCTCGGGCGTGGTGCTGGACGTGACGCCGCAGATCGACGACAAGGGCAACATCCTGCTGCACGTGCACCCTTCGGTGAGCCAGGTCAGCACGGTCAACAAGGACGTCGACCTGGGTTCGTCGGGCATCTTCCGCCTGCCGCTGGCGGCGTCCAGCACCTCGGAGCTGGACAGCATCGTGCGCGGCCAGAACGGCCAGGTGGTCGCGATCGGCGGCCTGATGCGCCAGGCGACCATCGGCGACGTCGACCAGCTGCCGGGCGCCGACAAGGTGCCGGTGCTGGGCGCGCTGTTCCGCAACAAGAACCGCGTCACCCAGAAGCGCGAGCTGGTGGTCCTGATCAAGCCGACCATCGTCGAAGGCGCCAACGACTGGAGCGCGGACCTGCTCGACGCCGGTCGCCGCATCGAACAACTCGACCCGCGGACGAGGGAGCGCAAGTAATGTATGCGGCCCACTTCGGCCTGCGGGAGCTGCCCTTCGGGATCACGCCCGACACCAGCTACTTCTTCGGCAGCCCGCGCTCGCAGGAAGCCCTGAATACGCTGCTGGTGGCGGCGCGCACCGGCGAGGGCTTCATCAAGATCACGGGCGAGGTCGGCACCGGCAAGACCCTCCTGTGCCGCAAGTTCATGGCCTCGCTGGGCGAGGGTTTCGTCACGGCCTACATCCCGAACCCCTACCTGGAGCCGCGCACCCTGATGCTGGCCCTGGCCGAGGAGCTCGAGGTGCCGCTGGAGCGCGAGGTCGACCAGCACCGCCTGCTGAAGGCCATCACGCACCGGCTGCTGACCCTGGCTCGGACCGGCAAGCGCGTGGTGCTGTGCCTGGACGAGGCCCAGGCGATTCCCGTCGAGAGCCTGGAGGCGATCCGCCTGCTGACCAACCTCGAGACCGAGAAGCGCAAGCTGCTGCAGATCGTCCTGTTCGGCCAGCCCGAGCTGAACCAGAAGCTGGCGCTCGAATCGATCCGCCAGCTGGCCCAGCGCATCACCTTCCATTACCACCTCGGCCCGATGAGCCGCGACGACCTCGATTTCTACGTGGCGCACCGGCTGCGGGTGGCGGGCTACACCGGCGCGCGCCTGTTCACCGGCGCCGCGATCCGGCAGCTGTACAAGGCCAGCGGCGGCGTGCCGCGCCTGGTCAACATCATGGCGCACAAGGCGATGATGCTGAGCTTCGGGCAGGGCAGGCAGCAGGTCGCCAGTGCCCACGTGACCACGGCCGCGCGTGATACGATCGGCGTGCGGCGCGACATCCTGGCCTGGCTGGCCGGTGGCGCCGCGGTCGCCGGCGCGTCCGCCGGCGCGGCGTGGATGCTGGGGATGTTCGCACGATGAGCCTGATAAACAAGATGCTGCAGGACCTCGATGCGCGCGGCGGCGAGCCGGGCGCGCCCGGCGTCGCGCCCGGCATCAAGCCGGTCATGGCGCCGGAGCGCCGCCTGCCGTGGATGCGGGTGGCCGTAATCGGCGGCACCGTCGCGCTGCTGGGCGCCGTCGGGTATGCCGGCTATGTCGGCTGGCGCATGAAGAACACGGCGGTGGCGGTCGAGGTGCCGGTGACGGAACAGATGCACGCCGCCACGCAGATGACGGTGACGCCGCTGCCGGGCGACCGTACGCGCGGCGAATTCGGCGCGGCCGGTGCTCCGGCGCCGCCTGCCAAGGCCGACCCGGGGCCCGTGAGGGAAGGACCGGCGAAGGAAGAACCGGCCACAGCCAAGGAAGAAGCGGCACCGGCGCCCAAGCAGCCTGTCGCGCGCGCCGAGCCCGCGCCACAGACCGCGGCCAGGCCCATGCCGAAGCCGGTCCCGAAGCCGGCGCCGGCCCGGGACGTGGCGGCGCAGCCCGTGCCCGCGTCCGCCGCCGGCCGCACCGAGACCACCGCCCAGCGCGCCGAGAACGCCTACCGGCGCGCGCTGGCGAACCTGGAAGATGGCCGCGTGACCGAGGCGATCGCCAACCTGCAGGCCTCCCTGAGGGCCGACCCGCGCCACGAGTCGGCGCGCCAGACCCTGGTGGGGCTGCTGATCGAGGCCAAGCGTCCCGAGGAAGCGATGCGCCAGCTCGGGGCCGCGCTGGCGCTCGATGCGCGCCAGCCGGCGCTGGCGATGCTGATGGCGCGCCTGCAGCTCGAGCGCGGCGACCCCGCGGTAGGCACCCTGATGCGGACCTTGCCGTATGCCGCCGGCAATGGCGACTACCACGCCTTCCTGGCCGGCGTGCTGCAGCGCGAGGAGCGCCACCGCGAAGCGGCCGAGCACTACCAGGCGGCGCTGCGCACCGCACCGCAGAATGGCGTGTGGTGGATGGGCCTGGGCGTGTCGCTGCAGGCCGAGAAGCGCGATGCCGAAGCGGCGGGCGCTTTCCAGCGGGCGCTGGCCACGGGCACGCTGTCGCCCGAGCTGCAGGCCTTCGTCGAGCGCAAGCTCAAGCCGCTGGGCCGCTAGGCCGGCGGGCCGCCCAGCCGCGCCCGCGCCGCCTCCCAGGCGTGGTCGATGAACAGGCGCACGCGCGAGGGAATCCGGGTGCGCTGCGGGTAGTACATGTAGATGCCGGCGTTGCAGGTGTCGAGCTGCGGCAGCAGGTGCAGCAGGCGGCCGGCGGCGATCTCCTCGTCGACCAGGTAGCCCGCCAGCTGGCCGATCCCCAGTCCTTCGCGCACCGCCGCGACTTCGCTCTCCGTCGTATTGAAACTCGCCACGCAGGGCACGTCCTGGTACACGGTGCCGCCGTCGCCGCGCAGTTCCCAGGGAACCAGGCGGCCGCTGTTGGCCTGGCGGTAGCCGGTGCAGCGGTGGCCCAGCAGCTCTTCCACATCGCGCGGCGCCCCGAAGCGCGCCACGTAGCTTGGTGCGGCGCAGATCTTCAGCACGATGTCGCCGACCCGGCGCGCCACCAGGTTGCGCTCGGGTGGATTGCCGGCCCGGAAACCCAGGTCGATCCTGGCGGCGACCAGGTCGGTGAACTGGTCGGCCAGGTGCAGGTCGAAGCGTGCGCGCGGATGCCGTTCCTGGAAGCTGCGCAGGATCGGCGCCAGCAGGTGGGTGCCCAGCGAGGTGGGCGCGGCGACCCGGATCAGGCCTTCGACCTCGTCGCGGCTGCCCTTGACCTGGTCGAGCGCTTCGTCCAGCAGCCGCAGACCCGGATGCGCCAGCTCGTACAGGCGCTGGCCTTCGTCGGTCAGTGCCAGGCTGCGCGTGGTGCGGTGAAACAGGCGTACGCCCACGTGGTCCTCGAGCTGGCGAATGGCCTTGCTGACCGCCTGCGCCGACAAGCCTTCGGCCGTCGCCGCCTGGCTGAAGCTGCCGGCGCGCACCACGCCGATGAAGAGTGAGATGACTCTGGCCTTGTCCATGCGATTTACAACCAAAGAGTGGAAATCAAACAGCTTTCCTCTATCTAGTGTAGCAGGCCGGCGGGCTCTAGACTTCCTTTCACCAACCACCCCTTCGAAAGGAAACGATCATGAAAACCTGGTTCATCACTGGCGCCTCCCGCGGTTTCGGCCTGCTCATCGCCAAGGCCGCGCTTGCCGCCGGCGACAAGGTGGTCGCCACCGCCCGCCAGCCGCAAGCCGTCATCGACGCCGTCGGCGCCCATGAGGACCTGCTGGCGCTCGCCCTCGATGTCACCGACGAGCATGCCGCCGTGGCGGCGGCTGGAGAAGCCCTGGCCCGCTTCGGGCGCATCGACGTGCTGGTGAATAACGCCGGCTACGGCCTGCTGGGCGCGGTCGAGGAGTCCTCGGCGGACGAGGTGCGCCGCATCTACGAAACCAATGTGTTCGGCCTGCTGAACGTGACCCGGGCCGTGCTGCCGGCGATGCGGCGCCAGCGCGCCGGCCACGTCATCAACTTCTCGTCCCTGGGCGGCTATGCGGCCTACCACGGCTGGGGAGTGTATGGCTCGACCAAGTTCGCGGTCGAGGGCTTGTCGGAAGCGCTGGCGCAGGAACTGCAGCCGCTGGGCGTGCACGTGACCGTGGTCGAGCCGGGATTCTTCCGCACCGACTTCCTCGATGCCAGCTCGCTGTCCTCGACTGCGGCGCGCATCACCGACTACGCCGCCACGGTCGGCGCCATGCGCGAGTTCGCCGCCGGCGCCAACCACCGGCAGCCGGGCGACCCGCACAAGCTCGCCAGCGCGATCGTGGTGCTTGCCGAGTCGCCCCGGCCGCCGCTGCGCCTGCAGCTGGGCAGCGATACGGTCGAGCGGGTGCGCGCCAAGCACCTGGCGGTCGAGCGCGAACTGCGCGCCTGGCAGGCGCTGGCCGTGTCGACCGACCTGGCCGAAGCAGCGTGAATGAAGGGCGGCGCGCCTACAGGCGCGCCAGCCGTTCGAGCGCCAGCTGCAGGGTCTCGTCCTTCTTCGCGAAGCAGAAGCGCACGATGCCCGACTCGCGCGGCTGGCTGTAGAAGGCCGACACCGGAATCGCCGCCACCTTGGCCTCGGCCGTCAGCCACTTCGCGAACTCCGCTTCCGGCAGGCTGGAGATCGCCTCGTAGCGTACGCACTGGAAGTAGGTGCCGTCGGAGGGCAGCAGGCTGAAGCGGGTGCCGGCCAGCCCCTCGCGGAACAGGTCGCGCTTGCGCTGGTAGAAGGCGGGCAGCGCCAGGTAGGGCTGCGGGTCGCGCATGTAGGCTGCGATCCCGTGCTGCATGGGCGTGTTGACGGTGAAGACGTTGTACTGGTGGACCTTGCGGAATTCCGCCGACAGCGCCGCGGGCGCGGCCACGTAGCCGACCTTCCAGCCGGTCACGTGGTAGGTCTTGCCGAAGCTCGACACCACGAAGGCGCGCTCGGCCAGCACCGGGTGGTGCGACACCGAGGCGTGCGGCTGGCCGTCGTAGACCATGTGCTCGTAGACCTCGTCCGACAGGACCAGGATATCCGTGCCCTCGACGATGGCGGCCAGGGCGTCCAGGTCCGCCTGGCGCAGGATGCTGCCGGTCGGGTTGTGCGGCGTGTTCACCACGATCATGCGGGTGCGCGGCGTGACGGCGGCGGCCACCCGGTCCCAGGGCACGCTGTAGCCGGCGTCGCCTACTTGCATCGCCACGGGCACCGCCTTGCCGCCGGCCAGCGCGATCGAGGGCGCGTAGCTGTCGTAGGCCGGCTCGATGACGACCACCTCGTCGCCCGGGTGCACGCTGCACAGGATCGCCGTCATCAAGCCCTGGGTGGCGCCCGCGGTCACGGTGATTTCCTGGGCCGCGTCGTAGCGGCGGCCGTAGAGCGCCTCGATCTTGGCCGAGATCGCCTCGCGCAGGGCGGGCACGCCGGTCATGAAGGGATACTGGTTGTGGCCCGCGCGCATGGCCTCGTCCACGAAGCCGACCAGGCTGGGGTCGCAATCGAAGTCGGGGAAACCCTGGCCGAGGTTGACGGCCTGGTGCTGCGCGGCGAGCGCGGACATCTGGGTGAACACGGTGGTGCCGACCTGCGGCAGGCGGGAGACGATGGCTGGGGTAGTCATGGCGTAATGAAAGAACGGATCCGGCTTATTCTACCGTCGCGCCGGAAGCCGCGCTGGCGGCGGCGCTGGCCGCGGCCCTGGCCTTGATCCAGGCTTCCGGCAGCATGATCTTGAACATCCCGTCGCGCACCGTCTTGCGGCCGAGCTTGAGCAGGGCCTTGTCCTTGGTGATCAGGACCTCGGCGCCGCTGTCGCGGGCCAGCTCCAGGAATTTCTGGTCGTCGCGGTCGGTGCAGACCGGCAGGCGTACGTGCACGGCATCCGGCGCCACCAGCCGCAGCAAGGCGTCGAAACGGCTTGCTGCCTGGGCGCGCTTGCCGTCGTCGAGCGGCAGGTGGGGGTAGCGCAGCACGGCCAGGTATTCGTCGCGGCAGTCGGCGCGCGTCACCGCCTCGACCTCGCCCGTTTCGAGCGCCGCCAGCAAGCCGGCCCAGCGCGGGTCGTGGAAGACGAACAGGTCGAGCAGCACATTGGTGTCGATGACGATGGGTTTCCGGGAAGCAGGTATCATGTCGGCTGTTTACGTAAAGAAGAAGATGTTCGTTCCATGCTGATTGTTCTGTCGCCCGCCAAATCCCTCGACCTCGACACCCCGAGCACCACGTCCCAGCACACCACGCCCGACTTCATCGACAGCGCCGCCGAACTGGTCAAGGTGCTGCGCACCCAGTCGCCGGCCGAGATTTCCAGGATGATGGCCTTGTCGGACACATTGTCGATGCTGAACGTTGGCCGCTACGCCCACTGGCACCCGGATCACAGCGAAGGCCGGCAGGCGATCATGGCCTTCAACGGCGACGTCTACACAGGTTTCGACGCCCGCTCGCTGGCGCCCGAAGCGCTGGCCTATACCCAGCGCCAGGTACGCATCCTGTCGGGCCTGTACGGGCTGCTGCGTCCGCTCGACCTGATCCATCCCTACCGCCTGGAGATGGGCACCAGGCTGGCCAATCCGCGCGGCAAGGACTTGTACGCGTTCTGGGGCGAGACGATCACGGAAGCCCTGAACCGCCAGCTGCAGGAGACGGGCTCGGCGGCGCTGGTCAACCTGGCGTCGGAAGAATACTTCAAGGCGGTCAAGCCGAAGAAGCTGGCCGTGCCGGTCATCTATCCTGTGTTCGAGGACTGGAAGAACGGCAAGTACAAGATCATCTCGTTCTTCGCCAAGCGCGCGCGCGGCATGATGGCGCGCTATGCGGCGCAGCACGGCATCCTTGAAGCCGAGCAGCTCAAGGACTTCGACGCCGACGGCTACGCCTTCGAGTCCTCGGTGTCGGGCGAACGCGAATGGGTGTTCCGACGCAAGATCGCGGACTGAATGCACGCCGGCCCGTCGCAACGGGCCGGCACGGGCATTACTGCACGGCGTCTTTCGGCGCCGGCTTGGCGGTGGCCTTCGACCAGAACTGCCACCACGGGGCGTCGCCCTTGGCGCTCGGGTTCAGGAAGCGGCTGTTCGGATAGTTCAAGGTGAACACGCGCTGGGCGTCGTCGCGCAGCACCGGCATGCCGAGCTTGTCGTAGGCGCGGATCATCAGGAACAGCGCTTCCTCGCGCGCCGGGGCGTCGCTGTAGTTGGTGACGGCGTCCTGGGCGCGGTTCAGGGCGGCCAGGTAGGCGCCGCGGCGGTAGTAGTAGTTCGCCACGTGCACTTCGTACTGCGCCATCGCGTTGATCAGGTAGTTCATGCGCGAGATCGAGTCCGGCGCATATTTGCTGTTCGGGAACTTGTCGACCAGGGCCTTGAAGGCGGCGAAGGCTTCGCGGGTCGCCTTCGGGTCGCGCTCGGTCGGGTCCTGCTCGTAGATGAAGCTGAGGAAGCCCAGCTGGTCGTTGAAGTTGATCAGGCCGCGCAGGTAGTACATGTAGTCGACCTGGGGATGGTTCGGGTGCAGCTTGATGAAGCGCTCGACGGCGGCCAGCGCCTCGGCCTGGTCCTGCGCCTTGTAGTGGGCGTAGGCGATTTCCATCTGGGCCTGGGATGCGTAGGTGCCGAAGGGATAGTTGGATTCGAGACGTTCGAACAGCTTGATTGCCGCTTCGTAGTGCCCGCCGGCCATCTCATCGCGCGCCTCAGCGTATAATTTCTCCGCTGACCAGTTTTTGGTTTCATCGGCGCGTTCCGGCAAAATACCGCATGCCGACAGGCCGACGAGGGCGCAAGTAGCGACCAATACAGACAATTTTTTTTGCATAGCTCTAAGCAAGAAGTTTACCGAGATTCAACGAACAGCTGATTATAGCTGATGGGACACACGTGATATTAACTCCTGCGCCGAATTCGGCGGAAATGCCTTTGGACACCGATCTGGACGACGACCTCGAAGGGGGCTTCGAAGCCGCCTCGGGTATCGACCTGTCGCCGATCACCCTCAACCTGACGCCGGAAGCCTGCGGCCAGCGCCTCGACAAGGTCGTCGCCGGCCTGGTGCCGCAATTCTCGCGCAGCCGCCTGCAGCTCTGGTTCGAAGGCGGCCACATCAAGGTGGACGGCAAGCCGGCGCGCGGCAAGGATACCGCCTACGGCGACGAAGTCATCGTCATCGAGCCGCAGGCCGCGCCGGAGGACACCGCCTTCACCCCGGAGCCGATGGACCTGAACATCGTCTACGAGGACGACGACATCCTGGTGATCAACAAGCCGGCCGGACTGGTGGTCCACCCGGGCGCCGGCAACTGGACCGGCACCATGCTCAACGGCCTGCTGCACCATTGCCCGCAGCTGGTGGGCGTGCCGCGCGCCGGCATCGTGCACCGCCTCGACAAGGACACGAGCGGCCTGATGGTGGTCGGCAAGACCCTGGCCTCGCAGACCGACCTGGTGCGCCAGCTGCAGGCGCGCACCGTCAAGCGCGAATACTTCGCCCTGGTATGGGGCACGCCGCGCCTGTCCGGCACGATCGACGCCGGCATGGGCCGCGACCCGCGCGACCGCGTCAAGATGGCGGTGTCGACCAGCCCCTTCGCCAAGCCGGCCATCACCCACTACGAACGCGTCGCCACGGGCGAACTGGACCGCCGTCCGGTGAGCCTGGTGCGCTGCAGGCTGGAAACCGGCCGCACCCACCAGATCCGCGTCCACATGCAGTCGCTGGGCTTCGCGCTGGTGGGCGACAACGTCTACGGCAAGCGCCATCTGACCCCGGTCTTCCACCGCCAGGCGCTGCAGGCGCGCCGCCTCGGCCTGGTGCATCCGGGCACGGGCGAGCAATGCGAATGGACCGTGCCGCTGGCCGACGATTTCGCCGAGCTGATCGCGCGCGCGGGCATCGAGGAGCCGGGTGACGACAATCCGCCCGCGGACGACGACTTCGACGGCGGGGACGAGGAGTAAATGGAGCGCGGCGCACTGGTGTTCCCGGACTGGCCGGACCTGCCGCCATCAATCGGCGCGCTGGCGACCAGCCGCGACGGCGGGGTGAGCACAGGCCCCTACGATGACGGCAAGGGCGGCGGCGGCCTCAACCTGGGCCTGCACGTGGGCGACGATCCGGAAGCCGTGCGCGCCAACCGCGCGCTGCTGCAGAAGGTCTTGCCCGGCCGTCCAGCCTGGATCTCGCAGGTGCATGGCGCCGAGGTGGTCGATGCCGCCACCGTGGGGCCGGACCAGCCGGTGCGCGTGGGCGACGCCAGCATCGCGAGCGCGCCTGGCGTGGTGTGCGCGATCCTGACCGCCGACTGCCTGCCGGTGCTGTTCGCCGATCTCGATGGCAAGGTGGTGGGCGCGGCACATGCGGGCTGGCGCGGCCTGGCCGGCGGCGTGCTGGGCGCGACCGTGGCCGCCATGCGCAAGGCCGGGGCAGGGGAGATCACGGCCTGGATGGGCCCGGCCATCGGCGCCACCGCCTTCGAAGTCGGACCCGACGTGCTGGAAGCGTTCACCAATGCCCTACCCGGGGCGGATGTGCGCCCCGCTTTCCAGCCCTATCCTGGCCGCGAGGGCAAATATCTGGCCGACATGTTCGCGTTGGCCCGCCTGATGCTGGCGAAAGACGGCGTCACCCGCGTCCATGGCGGCACGCTGTGCACGGCCACCGCGCCGGAACGCTTCTATTCCTATCGCCGCGACGGCGTGACTGGCCGCCAGGTAAGTTTGATCTGGCTCAATTAAGACGGCGGCCCAGACGGCGATACTGCTCAGTTATCGCCGTCGGCGGCGGCGCTGTCTTGCGCCGCCCGGGCCTGGAGTTCCCGCTTTGCGCGGCGCCGTTTCGATCCTGTCAGGTAAAAAAGGATGGACAAAGGCACCACGCAATACGCAAGAAACGTCATAATCCCTCCGGTAACGGTCGGTTCGGTTGCCGCCATGAGTACGACGACATAAATCCAGGCGACGGCCACGATCCACATGATTTGTTTCCTTTGGTGATGTAATCCCCGATTCTAAACAACGGACGACCACATGAACATGCCCGACCCGCAAGCGTTTGCCTCCACCTGGATGTCCCAGTTCACCGATCCTTCCGCCTGGCAGAGCTGGATGACCATGCCGGCCCTGACCCCGACGGCGAACGGCCACAATCCGCTGGCCGGCATCCTGAAGGACTTCGGCGCCGGCATCGCCCCAGGCAAGCTGGAAGCGCTGCGCGGCGACTACCTCAAGAAGATCGGCCAGCTGTGGCAGGACTTCATGTCCGGCAAGGCCCCGGTCCTGCACGACAAGCGCTTTTCCGGCTCGGCCTGGACCGAGAACCCGATGTCGGCCTTCTCGGCTGCCTCCTACCTGTTGAATTCCGAGTTCATGCTGGCGCTGGCCGACGCCGTCGAGGCCGGCCCGCGCGAGCGCCAGAAGATCCGCTTCGCGGTCCAGCAGATGGTCGACGCCATGTCGCCGGCGAACTTCTTCGCCACCAACCCGGAAGCGCAGAAGCACCTGATCGAAACCAAGGGCGAAAGCCTGACCAAGGGCCTGGCCAACATGCTGGGCGACCTGCAGAAGGGGCGCATCTCGCAGTCCGACGAATCGGCCTTCGAGGTCGGCCGCAATGTCGGCACCACGCCGGGCCAGGTCGTGTACGAGAACGAGCTGTTCCAGCTGATCCAGTACACGCCGACCACGCCGACCGTGCACAAGCTGCCGCTGCTGATGATCCCGCCTTGCATCAACAAGTTCTACATCCTGGATCTGCAGCCGGAAAATTCCCTGGTGCGCTACGTGGTGGAGCAGGGCAATACCGTATTCATGGTGTCCTGGCGTAACCCGGACCGTGGCCTGGCCAACGTCAGCTGGGACGACTATGTCGAGAAAGGCGCGATCCGCGCGCTCGACGTGGTGAACGAGATCTCGGGCCAGGACAGGGCCCATGTGTTCGGCTTCTGCGTGGGCGGCACCATTGCCGCCACCGCGCTGGCCGTACTCGCCGCGCGCGGCCGCCAGCCGGCCGCCAGCCTGTCGCTGCTGACCACCTTGCTGGACTTCAGCGATACCGGCGTGCTGGAAGTCTTCGTCGACGAGGCCCAGGTGGCCCTGCGCGAACAGACCCTGGGCAGCGGCGGCCTGATGCCGGGCCGCGACCTGGCCACCACCTTCTCGGCCCTGCGCCCGAACGACCTGGTGTGGAACTACGTGCAGCAGAACTACCTGAAGGGCAAGGAACCGCCGGCCTTCGACCTGCTGTACTGGAACGCCGACAGCACCAACCTGCCGGGCCCGATGTTCTGCTGGTACCTGCGCAACACCTACCTCGAGAACAAGCTGAAGGTGCCGGGCGCGCTCACCGTGTGCGGCGTGCCGGTCGACCTGGGCGCGATCGAGGCCCCGACCTTCATCTACGGTTCGCGCGAAGACCACATCGTGCCTTGGCAGGCTGCCTTCGCCTCGATGAACCTGCTCAACCCGAAGAATCCGAAGGCCAACCGCTTCGTGCTGGGCGCCTCCGGCCACATTGCGGGCGTGATCAACCCGGCCTCGAAGAACAAGCGCAGCTATTGGGTGAACGACAAGGGCGGGCGCTCGCGTCCCAAGACCGATGCCGCCTGGATGGAAGGCGCCGAAGAGCACAAGGGCAGCTGGTGGCCGGAATGGGCGAAATTCCTGGCGCAGTATGGCGGCGAAGACGTGCCTGCGCCGGTCGCCGCGGGCAACGGCCGCTATACGCCGCTGGAGCCGGCCCCGGGCCGCTACGTCAAGGCGCGCGCGGATTGAGGTCCTCAGCACAGGCTGCGTTGACAAAAAATCAGCGTCAGTGATAATTCTAATAATTGCTGCACCTGCGCGGATTGCGTGGTAAGGTGTGCCCTGTCCGTCCCCCAGAGCAATACCCCAGCTTTACCGGGCGGCGGACCAGGGTTTTTTTGGTAACCAATCAAAATGCGCCGCGCCTATGCTGCGGCGCAACCTATGGAACTTGCGATGAGTAGTGCAAAGAAGAGTGCTGAACGCCTGATCAAGAAGTATCCGAACCGCCGTCTGTATGACACCCAGACCAGCTCCTACATCACCCTGACGGACGTCAAGCAGCTGGTCCTGGAAGCCGACGAGTTCACCGTGGTCGACGCCAAGACGAACGAAGACCTGACCCGCAGCATTCTCTTGCAGATCATCCTGGAAGAGGAAGCCAACGGCATTCCCATGTTCTCGAGTTCCGTGCTGGCCCAGATCATCCGCTACTACGGCCACGCCATGCAGGGCATGATGGGTTCCTACCTGGAAAAGAACGTCCAGGCCTTCACCGACATCCAGAACAAGTTCACCAGCGGCGCCGCCGGCGCCCTGGAAGGCAAGCCCTTCAGCCCGGAAATGTGGACCCAGTTCATGAACGTCCAGGGACCCATGATGCAGGGCATGATGAACAACTACATCGACCAGAGCAAGAACCTGTTCATGCAGATGCAGGAGCAGATGCAGAGCCAGAGCAAGGCCATGTTCGGCGCTTTCCCCTTCCCGGGCATGCCGGTCGACAAAAAGTAATTTTTTCAAGACTTTCCTGCCACACTGCGGCCCCGCCAGGGGCCGCCAACCGGCCTCCGGGTTCGACCGGGAGGCCTGCTTCAGGTACAATCGCGGATTGCCCAGATTCTTTGCCGTCCGCCCATGCCTGAACTTCGCCGCAATTCCCTCCCTGCCAACACCGAAGACGCCGCCGTCGCGGTTGCCGAACCTGCGCTGGTCATCCCATCGCCGGCGCCCGGCATTGCCGCGCCCAAGGTCGGTTTCGTGTCGCTCGGCTGCCCGAAGGCGCTGGTCGATTCCGAGCAGATCCTGACCCAGCTGCGCGCCGAAGGCTACGAGACCGCCAAGTCCTACGACGGCGCCGACCTGGTGATCGTCAACACCTGCGGCTTCATCGACGCCGCGGTGCAGGAGTCGCTC
Source organism: Massilia sp. ST3 (assembly GCF_018119405.1). Lineage (GTDB taxonomy): Bacteria > Pseudomonadota > Gammaproteobacteria > Burkholderiales > Burkholderiaceae_D > Telluria. The sequence goes on from NZ_JAGPWC010000019.1 coordinate 66,031, forward strand.
GATGCGATCGGCGAGGCGCTGGCCGAGAATGGCAAGGTGATCGTCACCGGCTGCCTGGGCGCCAAGAAGGATGCCGCTGGCGACGACATCATCACCAAGGTGCACCCCAAGGTGCTGGCCGTGACCGGCCCGCATGCGGTGGCCGAAGTGATGGAATCGGTCCACCTGCACCTGCCCAAGCCCCACGATCCCTTCATCGACCTGGTGCCGGACCACGGCGTCAAGCTGACCCCGAAGCACTATGCCTACCTGAAGATTTCCGAGGGCTGCAACCACCGCTGCAGCTTCTGCATCATTCCGTCGATGCGCGGCGACCTGGTGTCGCGCCCGATCCACGAAGTGCTGGTCGAGGCCGAAAACCTGTTCAAGGCCGGCGTCAAGGAACTGCTGGTGATCTCGCAGGACACCAGCGCCTACGGCGTGGACGTCAAGTTCCGCACCGGCTTCTGGAACGGCCGCCCGATCAAGACCCACATGACCCAGCTGACCGAAGCGCTGGGCCAGCTGGCGCGCCAGTACGGCGCCTGGGTGCGGATGCACTACGTCTATCCTTACCCGCACGTCGACCAGGTCATCCCCCTGATGGGCGACGGCCACGTGCTGCCTTACCTGGACATCCCGATGCAGCACGCCCATCCCGACGTGCTCAAGCGCATGAAGCGCCCGGCCAGCGGCGAAAAGAACCTGGACCGCATCCAGGCCTGGCGCAAGATGAATCCGGACCTGACCATCCGCTCGACCTTCATCGCCGGCTTCCCGGGCGAGACCGAGGCCGAATTCGAGTACCTGCTGGACTTCCTGAAGGAAGCGCAGATCGACCGCCTGGGCTGCTTCGCCTACTCGCCGGTCGAAGGCGCCACCGCCAACGAACTGGCCAACCCGGTGCCGCAGGAAGTGCGCGAGGAGCGCCGCGCGCGCGTCATGCTGCTGCAGGAGGAAATCTCGCTCAAGCGCCTGCAGGCCAAGGTCGGCAAGACCATGCGCGTGCTGGTGGACGAGGTCGGCCCGCGCGAGGCGCTGGGACGCTCGTGGGCGGACGCCCCGGAAATCGACGGCGTGGTGCACATCAAGCGCTCGCTGGTGCCGGGCAAGCCGAAGCTGGCCGTCGGCCAGTTCGCCGAGGTGCTGGTCACCAAGGCCGACGCCCACGACCTCTGGGCCACCGTGGTCTGAAGCGGGCAAGGAGCAGGGCATGACGGAGAAAGAAAAGCAGAAGTCGGTCCAGACCACCCTGATCCACAGCGGCTACGCCGCCCCGGAAGGCTTCGCCGCCTTCCCGCCGGGGATCCACCATGCGTCCACGGTGCTGTTCCCGAACGTGGCCGCGATGCGCTCAGGCCAGTGGAAGGACAAGAACGCCTATACCTACGGCCTGCACGGCACCCCGACCACCTTCACCCTGGAAGCGCGCCTGGCCGAGATCGAAGGCGGCGCGCACTGCCTGCTGGCGCCGTCCGGCCTGGCCGCGATCGCGATGGTCGACCTCGCGCTGCTCAAGAGCGGCGACGATGTGCTGCTGCCGGATAACGTCTACAACCCGAACCGCGAGCTGGGCCGCTGGCTGAGCCAGGACTTCGGCGTCAGCGCGCGTTTCTACGACCCCATGATCGGCGCCGGCATCGCGGCACTGATCCAGCCGAACACGAAGCTGGTCTGGGCCGAGGCGCCCGGCTCGGTGTCGATGGAAGTGCCGGACCTCCCGGCCATCTGCAAGGCGGCCCATGAGAAAGGCGTGCTGGTCGCGCTCGACAACACCTGGGCCGCCGGCCTGGCGCTGCGCGGCTTCGACGCCGGCGCCGACATCGTCATGCATGCGCTGACCAAGTACCAGTCGGGCGGGGCGGACCTCTTGATGGGCGCCGTGATCACGCGCGACCGCGCACTGAACGACCGCCTGGCCCAGGCCCACATGCGCCTGGGATTGGGCGTGGGCGCCGACGACGCCTACCTGGTGATGCGCGGCCTGCCGACCATGAAGCTGCGCTTCGACGCCCACGACGCCAATGCGCGCGCGGTGGCGCAATGGCTCAAGGATCGTCCGGAAATTGGCAAGGTGCTGCACCCGGCCTTCGAGGATTGCCCCGGCCACGCGCACTGGCAGCGCGACTTCCGCGGCGCCGGCGGCCTGTTCTCGGTGCTGTTCGATCCGCGCTATACAGAAGAACAGACCGACCGCTTCGTCGACAGCCTGAAGCTGTTCGGTCTCGGCTACAGCTGGGGCGGCCCGAACAGCCTGGTGATGCCTTACCGGATCCAGGGCATGCGCCGCCGGTGGATGGAAGAGGGCATCCTGGTGCGCTTCAACATCGGCCTGGAAGACACGGCCGACCTGATCGCCGACCTCGAGCAGGCCCTCGCCAGGCTTTGACGCGGGCCGGGCCCGCAGGCCCGCTCCCGATCGCGGCTCAGACCGGCATCGGCTTGTTGTTGTTGAGGTCGAGGAAGCCGCGGATGATGCGGTAGGCCATCCACAGCCAGGCCACGCCCCAGATCAGCATGGCGAGGGGGATGCCGATCAGGGTCACCCACAGCACGCCGCCCAGGATCATCCACGCCAGGTACCACCAGAACGAACGGATCATCCAGGTATGGTGCGAGTACACGATCGTGCCCTGGGTGTCGGGACGCTTCACGTAGTTGACGATCAGTACCAGGATCGACAGCGTGCCGACCGAGAAGAAGAAGGTCAGCGCGTGCACGACATACAGGATGCGCGCGAACTGCTTGGCGTTCTCGACGCCTTGCTCAAAGACGAGTTCCTGGGACATGGCGTCCTCCACGGTGAGTTCAATTGATCGAATGATAACCCAAACCGGCCCGGCCGCAGCCCGGGCCTAGTTGCGCGCCTGCGCCTCGACCCAGGCCACCAGGCGGCCGGCGTCCATGGCGCCGGCCTGGCGTGCGATTTCGCGCCCGCCCTTGAACAGCGCCAGCGTCGGGATGCTGCGGATGCCGAAGCGCGCCGCCAGGTCCTGGGAGCGTTCGGTGTCGACCTTCAGCAGCCGCACGTTCGGTTCCAGGCGCTGGGCGGCCTGGGCGAAATGCGGCGCCATCATCTTGCAAGGGCCGCACCATTCGGCCCAGAAATCCACCAGCACGGGGATGTCGTTGCGCGTGACGTGCCTGTCGAAGCGCGCGCTGTCGACATCGAGCGGACGCGCGCTGAAGACTGGCTTGGCGCATTTGCCGCAGGTGGGCGCATCCTGCAGCCGCGCCTGGGGCATGCGGTTCACGGCATCGCAGTGCGGACAGACGACGTGGAGCGGGTCACTCATCGGTTTCTCCTTGATTGGTGCGAGTGAGGATATTGTAAGGCGATCTAGAGATTGAGCGTGCCGTCGATGCAGGTGACGCACTGTCCGCCGACGCGGATCCGATCCTGCGAGATCGACAGCCTGAGCACACCGGCGCGGCCCACCATCGCGCCTTGGCTCACAAGGAATTCGCCCTCGAAGGCCGAGGCCTGTCCGGTATGGCGCAGGTAGGCCGCCATGGCCCCGTTGCCGCTGCCGCATACCGGATCCTCGGGCACGCCGTGCGCGGGAGCAAAGGCGCGCGTCTCGATACGCGCGGGGCTTCCCTCCGGGTACGCGCCAAAGATCACGACGCCGGTATGGCGGCCGCGACGGTCCTGGATCGCCATGCGGGCCAAATCTGGGCGGCAATCGAGCACCGCCTGCGCGTGCGGCAACTGCGCGACCACCCAGCGTGCCCCCACGTCGACCAGGAAGGGGCGGGCCCCGTGCGCGGGCGGGACGCCGAGGATGGCCTCCAGCTCGGCGGCATCGCCTGGCGCCAGCGCCGTGAAGGTTGCCGGTGGCAGGTCGAAGGCGATCCAGCGCGCGCCGTCGCTCGCATCCTCCACCTGCAGGCGGACCAGGCCGGCGCCGCACTCCTGCACCAGCACGCCGTCCCGTGGCGCGACGATGCCGGCCTCCAGCAAGGCGTGCGCACTGCCGATGGTGGGGTGGCCGGCGAAGGGCAGCTCGCCGCCAGGCGTGAAGATGCGCAGCCGGTAGTCGGCGCCCGGCGCCGTCGGCGGCAGGACGAAGGTGGTTTCCGACAGGTTCATCCAGTGCGCGACCTGCTGCATGCGCTCGGCGGAGAGCCCATCGGCGTCGAGCACGACGGCGACCGGATTGCCGCGGAAGGGAAGAGAGGTGAAGACGTCGACGGTCTTGATGGCTGCGCGCATGGTGTCGTTTCGTTGATGGGAAAGCAGCCAGTCTACGCATCCGGCCCGGGCGGTCCAGACACAGTGGCGCCTTGCACGGCCGTACAGTACTGGCGCTCGACGGTCAAGGTGTACTGGCCACGCCATCCATGCGCCGCTATTGTCGAGCATTCCGTAGAATCGGCATCGACAAGACTATCGATCGACCGATGACGCACAAAGCACCCGGCAGCCTGCTGGCAGGTTGCGCCGGCTGGAACCTCTGGAAAGAGCACGCCGCCCCCTTCCCCGAAAAAGGCAGCCACCTCGAACGCTATGCGGCCGTATTCCCGGCCGTCGAGATCAACTCGTCCTTCTACCGGCCGCACAAGCCCGAGACGTATGCACGCTGGGCCGATTCGGTGCCGGAGGCCTTTCGGTTCGCGGTCAAGGTGCCGCGCGCAGTCACGCACGACGCCCGCCTGCTGGACGCCGGTCCCCAGCTCGAGAAATTCGCGCGCGAGGCGGGGCGCCTCGGTGGCAAGCTCGGCTGCTTGCTGGTGCAGCTGCCGCCCAAGTTCGGTTTTACCGATGAGCCGGCGCGCACCTTCTTCGGCCAGCTGAACGACCTGTTCGGTTGCATGGTCGCGTTCGAGGCGCGCCATCCGAGCTGGTTCTCGGAGCCCGCCACCGAGCTGCTGCGCGAGCGCGGCGTCACCCGCGTGATCGCCGATCCGCCGGCTGGGCAGCCCGGCCCGCACGTGCCCACCAGCGACGAGAACGTCTACGTGCGCCTGCACGGCGCGCCGCGCATTTACTACTCGCGCTACCCGCGCGAAACCATCGCTGAAGTGCGCGCCGACCTCGACGCGCATATCGCGAAAGGCCGCACCTGCTGGTGCATCTTCGACAACACTGCCGCAGGCGAATCGGTGCCGAATGCCCTTGAATTGATGCACGGATAGTTTATGCAGGCATTCCATGAAAGTGCCATACTGAGTCCATGGTTACCGCAATTTTTAGTTTCCACGAAGAGCTGAACGATTTCCTGCCGCGCGAGCGGCGCGGCCGCACCTTTGCCTCGCAATGCGCGCAATCGGCCACCACCAAGCACATGATCGAAGCACTGGGCGTGCCGCACACCGAGGTCGAGGCGGTGCTGGTCAACGGCCAGGAATGCGGCTTCGACCGCGTGCTCAAGGACGGCGACCGGGTCTCGGTCTATCCCCGTTTCGAAGTACTGGAAGTGGCGCACGACCTGGCGCCGGAATACCGTTCGCCGCTGGAGCGCCTGCGCGAGCGGCCGCTGGCGCGCATGCGCTTCGTGGCCGACGCCCATCTCGGCGGGCTGGCGCGCCTGCTGCGCATGGCCGGCTTCGACACCCTGTACGACAATCACTACCACGACGACGACGTCGAGGACATCGCCCAGGACGAGGACCGGATCGTGCTCACGCGCGACCGCGAACTGCTCAAGCGCCGTTCGATCACGCACGGCTGCTATATCCATTCGCTGGATCCGCCGGAACAGCTGGGCGAGCTGTTCGAGCGCCTCGACCTGGCCGACGGCGCGCGGCCGTTCTCGCTCTGCCTGCACTGCAATGTGCCGCTGCACGCGGTGGCCAAGGCCGATGTCGAGGAACGCCTGCCGGCCTCGGTGCGCGAGCAGCACGAGGAATTCACCACCTGCGACGACTGCCGGCGCGTGTACTGGAAGGGGTCGCACTACAAGCGCATGCAGGCGCTGCTCGCGGCCGTCTCGCGGCCCGGCGCGGATGCACTGGAGCGCTTCTCCGATGTAGAATCGCCTGAGGAAAACGACCACCATCCTTGAGCGTGACCGAGCCTGCTTCGCCATCGCCGCCTTTGCCTTTCCCCGTCCGCGTGGAATGCCCGCCGGGCGCCTGCGTGTGCGGGCGCGAGCGCCTGCTGGCGGATCCTGGTGCCGATCCCCGTCCGCTCGCCCTGACGCGCCAGCAGGAACAGAAGCTGATCGAGCGCATCGAGCGGGTCGAGAGCTACCAGGACCTGCAGCATGTGCAGGGACTGATCCGCAAGAACATCGGCGCCGAGCTGCGCATCGAACCCGGCCCCAACGAGGTGCGCAGCACGCGCGGCATCGTGATCGTGCTCGAGGAACGCCCCGGGCTGTGCAAAAAGGTGCGCAAGTCGGTGCCGGCGGCGGTGCGGCGCCTGCTGGGCGAGCGGCCCGAGATCGCCTGGGCCATCCTCGACGCCCACGATCTCTTCGGTTCCGCCTGAAGCCGTTCACGTACGGCACAGCAGACCGGTCCAAGGCAGGCTCCGCTTGGCTCTTATACAATCATGACAGGGCGGCAAGGGCCGCCGTGAACCCATGGAGAACAGCATGTCGGGCTACAGCATCAATATCGAAGAGAAGACGCTCGCCGGGAACAATTTCCGCGAGGTCTTGTACACCACCCAGCGCAGCCAGCTGGTCATCATGACCCTGCAGGCGGGCGAGGAGATCGGCGTCGAGCGCCATGAAGGCCATGACCAGTTCATCCGCGTGGAAGCAGGCCAGGGCGTGGCGCTGCTGGACGGCGAAGAACACAAGCTGGAAGACGGCGTGGCGGTCGTGATCCCGGCCGGCACCGAGCACAACGTCATCAATACCTCGAAGACCGAGCCGATGCGCCTCTACACGCTGTACACGCCGCCCGAGCATCCGGACGGCATCGTCCACGCCACCAAGGCGGAAGCGGACGAGTACGAGCGCAGCCACGGCCACTGAACGTCCGTGCGGACGCAAAAAAGCCGGCGTCGAGCCGGCTTTCTTGTTGTCGCAGGCTCAGCGCCAGCGGTAAGGGAAGCGCGTGCCGATGTGGCCTCCCCAGCCGCGGTGATGGCCCCAGCCGCGGCCGAAATTGAAGCCGAGGCCGATCGATACCGGCGGATAGTAATAACGCGGCTGTTCCACATAGACCGGCTGCGGCGCATAGACCGGCGCCGGGGCATAGACGGGCGCCGGGGCATAGACGGGCGAGACGGTGGTCGGCGTCGAATAGGTCACGGCCGGGCCGCTGCTCAATGCCGAGGCCTGGCCGCTGGCGGCGGCGCGGGCGCCGGTGCCGACCGGGACCGGCGTCACCGAGACCACATGCCACTGGCTGGGATCGGTCGGCGGTGCGTAGGTACGGGTCGCGTAATTCGGTTGGGTGGCGCAACCTGCCAGCGTGGCAAGCGACGCGATGATGATGGCAAGCTTTTTCATGGCGGTCCTCCTGATCCCGCCATGATAAAAGCTCTCGCGCCGGGATGCCGCCGGCATTACGCTTTGTTACACCTGGGCTCCCAGCAACGCGGCCAGGGCCAGCACGGCCGGCAGGGTCTGAATCAGCAGGATGCGCCGCTGCACGGTGACCGCACCCCAGATCCCGGCGACCGCCACGCAGCCCAGGCCGAATACGGCGAAGGCGCGCGCCGTGCCCGGGTCGGAATGCAGGAAGGCCACCAGCAGGGCGGCCGCCAGGAAACCGTTGTAGCAGCCCTGGTTCGACATCGCGGGCGCCAGCACCTCGGCCTGCTGTTCGCTCAGCCGGAAGACCTTGCGGCCACGGCTGCGGAACAGCACGGTCTCGAGCAGGAAGATGTAGACGTGGATGATGAGGACCAGCCCCATCAGGATGTTCGCCACTAGCGCCATGGTTGCCTCTCTCAGTTAATTTCCGCATTGTACGACCTTGTCGGTGTGGCAAGTGAATATTGGTGAGACTTGGCGGCCGGCGCCTCCCTATACTGGCGGGTCATCCACGAGGAGAGCCCATGAAACGACCCTTGACCGCCGCGCTGCTGGCTGCCGCCTTGTTGTTCGCCGCAGTCCCTCCCGCCCTGGCCCAGGACCAGGCCCAACACCGCGAGCAGATCGAGCGGATCGTCGAGACCTTCCGCAAGGCCATCATCGACAAGGACAAGGACAGCTTCATGAAGCTGTTCCTGCGCGAGGACATTACCTGGTCCGCGGTGTTTACCGACGCCAGTGTCGACCGCTTCCATGCGCGCAGCAAGGCCGCAGGGCGGCCGCGCCCGCCGAAGCTCTTCAGCAGCAACCCGCGCAGCTTCATCGAGGACATCGCCAAGGACCCGCAGCGGCTCGAGGAGACCTTCTCCAACGTGCGCATCGATACCGACGGCGAAGTCGCCCACGTCTGGTTCGACTACGCCTTCATGGAGGGCAGGTACAAGCAGAACTGGGGCAAGGAAGGCTGGCAGCTGCTGCGCACCGATGCCGGATGGAAGATCGCCGCCGTGGTGTGGTCGATGGAGGCCAACCCGGAGCCACCCCCGACGACACAGGCCGGAGACTGAGCCGGGGGGGCGGATTCAATAGGCGGCCAGCGCCGCCAGCTGCGCGAGCGGCACGCTGGCCGCCATCGCCTGGTAGCCGGCGTCGTTGGGATGCAGGTGGTCGCCGTAGTCGTAGCTGCTGCGCAGCCGCTCCGGCGCTTGCGGATCGCGCAGGACCAGGTCGAAATCGGCCAGGAGGTCGAAGGCGCCGGCGCTGCGCAGCCAGGCGTTGATGTCCTGGCGCGCCGCCTCGCGCCGCGGGTTGAAGTAGACGTTGCCGCCGAAGGGCGGCAGGGTGGCGCCCATCACCGCGATCCCGCGCGCATGGGCGCGCTCGATCAGCTGGAGGTAGCCGCCGGCCATGTCCTCGCGCGGCACGGGGCTGAATGCCGGGCTGAACAGGATGTCGTTAATGCCGATCAGCAGGGCCAGGGCGCGCACGCCCGCCGTGGCCAGCACGTCGCGGTCGAAGCGCTCCAGCAGGTCGCGGCCGGCCAGCGGCATGCTGGCGTCGTCGAGCAGCAGGCGGTTGCCGCTGAGGCCACGGTTGACCACGGCGAAGGGCCCCCTGCCGCTCAACTCCGCCTGGAAGCGGCGCGCCAGCCAGTCCGGCCAGCGCCGGTTGGTGTTGGTGGTGGTGCCGATGCCATCGGTGAGCGAGTCGCCCGCGGCGACGATGACGGGCGCAACCCGGTCGGAATCGACCTCGGCCAGGAAAGGCCAGGACCCGATGGTGCGCTGGATCGGCAGGCTGGTCGCGGCGGTGTGGTTTCCGCCGGTCGACAGGTAATTGGCCTGGTAGGCGTTGGCGTGGATGGTGTTGACCGTCACCGGTCCGGGCAGGTAGAGGCTGACGGCGAGGTCCGCGAACGGCCCGACCGACAAGTCGACCGGATCGGACAGGGCAGGCGTACCGGCCGGGATGGTGATGGTAGAGCGCCCCCCGAAACTGAGCGCGCGGCTGGTGCCGGCGTACACGGTGGCGGCGCTGGAGCGCAGGCCGATGCTGGCGGCGCCGATGCGCAGCGGCGCGCTGCCCATCTCGTTGGACAGGCGAACGCGCAGGCGTCCCGCGCCGATGCTGGTGCGCACGACCAGGCGCAGGGTCTGGCCGCTCAGCGTAAGAGCGGTGCTTAAGGGCGGAGGACCCGAAGGCGCGCAGCCCCAGGTCGCATACCATAGACCGCGCGCGGTCTGGGCCAGCGCCGGCGGCGCCGGGAGCGCCAGGGCGGCGGCCAGCGCGGGAAGCCCGGCGAAGATGCGGCGGCGGCCCCGGCTGGCAGGATCGTTGGAAAGGGAAGGGCGGCTTGCCTGGCTTGTCATGACGGGCTCCTGTCGGTGGACGAGCGGCCACGGCACGGCCGCAGCGTTACCCTAATCCACGCAAGCCACGCTTCCAACCGGAGCGTCGACGGGCCTTGATCTGCCTCGTCCCCTCGTTTCCCCAGCTATATAGGCCCTAAGCCAGGACCTTCAACAGGCCATCCAGGCCGCTGAAATTGAGCGCCACGCTGGCCTGGGCGCGCACCACCGGCTTGGCGCGGAAAGCCACCGAGAGGCCGGCGATGCCCATCATGCGCAGGTCGTTGGCGCCGTCGCCCATCACGATGGCCTGTAGTGGAGCAATGCCGAGTTCCGCACACACGCGCTCGACGGTGCGCTGTTTCTCCTCCGCATCGACGATGCCGCCGCTCACGCGGCCGGTCAGCTTGCCGTCCGCCACTTCCAGCACATTGGCGTGCGCATAGTCGAGGCCGAGGCGCGCCTTGAGGCGTTCGGTGAAGAAGGTAAAGCCGCCCGAGACCAGCAGGGTCTTGAGCCCGGCCGCCTGCACCGCGCGCAGCATGGCTTCGCCGCCCATCGAGATGCGCAGGCGCTCTTCGTAGACGCGCTCCAGCGCGGAGGCTTCCAGGCCTTCGAGCAGGGCCACGCGGCGCGTGAGGCTGGCGGCGAAATCGAGCTCGCCGCGCATCGCGGCCTCGGTGATCTCGGCCACCTGGGGCTTGAGGCCCTGCATGTCCGCGATCTCGTCGATGCACTCGATGGTGATCAGGGTCGAGTCCATGTCCATGGCCACCAGGCGGAAGTCGCGCAGGCTGCGCCCGGCCTCGATGAAGGTGGCGTCCACGCCGGCCTCGAAGGCGGCCTGTTCGACCGCCGCCTTCAGTTCGGCGCTGAAGGGGACGTCTTCGCAGCGCAGGGCATGCGCATCGATGGCGACGGCGCGGGCGCCGCCGGCCAGGCGGGCCAGGGCTGCGAGCGTGTCGGGAGAGGCCTGCGGCCCCTGGAGCACCAGGTTCATGTTCATAGGTTTAAGCGAGCAGCTGTTTGATGGTTTGTTTGACCTGGTTCACGCGCGCCTGCAGGTCCGGCATGCCGGCCGTGATGCGCAGCTTGTCCTGGCCGGCCAGCTTGATGTGGCGGTTCTTCTGGATCAGGGTGATGATCTTGATCGGGTCGATCGGCGGCTTTTCCATGAACTGCATGTTCACCGCTTCGCCGTGGGCGTCGATCTTGACGATGCCGACGGTCTTGGCGGCGATGCGCAGGCGGTGGGTCTCGATCAGTGCGCGCACCGGGTCCGGCATCTTGCCGAAGCGGTCGATCAATTCTTCCTGCATGTCGTCGATGCGGTTTTGGGTCTCGCAGTTGGCCAGTCGCTTGTAGATCGACAGGCGCTCGTGCACGTCGCCGCAGTAGTCGGCCGGCAGCAGGGCCGGCACGTGCAGGTTGATCTCGGTGGTCGAGGCCAGCGGCGCGGCCAGGTCGGGCTCCTTGCCGGCCTTGAGCGAGCGTACCGCCTCGTTCAGCATGTCCGAGTACAGCTGGAAGCCCACTTCGAGCATTTCGCCGGACTGGTTCTCGCCCAGCACTTCGCCGGCGCCGCGGATTTCCAGGTCGTGCATGGCCAGGTAGAAGCCGCTGCCCAGTTCTTCCATGGCCTGGATCGCGTCCAGGCGGCGCTGCGCCTGCTTGGTCAGGCTCATCACGTCGTTGACCAGGAGGTAGGCATAAGCCTGGTGGTGCGAGCGGCCGACGCGACCGCGCAGCTGGTGCAGCTGGGCCAGGCCGAACTTGTCGGCGCGGTGCATGATGATCGTGTTCGCGGTCGGCACGTCGATGCCGGTCTCGATGATGGTCGTGCACAGCAGGATGTTGAAGCGCTGCGAGACGAAGTCGCGCATCACCTTTTCCAGGTCGCGCTCGTGCATCTGGCCGTGGGCCACGCCGATGCGCGCCTCGGGCAGCAGTTCCTCCAGCATGGATCGACGGTTTTCAATCGTCTCGACCTCGTTGTGCAGGAAGTAGATCTGGCCGCCGCGCTTGAGTTCGCGCAGGCAGGCCTCGCGGATCACGGAACCGTCCTCGCTGCGGACAAACGTCTTGATCGCCAGGCGCTTCTGGGGCGCGGTGGCGATGATCGAGAAGTCGCGCAGGCCTTCCAGGGCCATGCCCAGGGTGCGCGGGATGGGGGTCGCGGTCAGGGTCAGCACGTCGACCTCGGCGCGCAAGGCCTTCAGGGCTTCCTTCTGGCGCACGCCGAAACGGTGTTCCTCGTCGATGATCACCAGGCCCAGGCGCTCGAATTTCACGTCCGGCGAGAGCAGCTTGTGGGTGCCGATCACGATGTCGACGGTGCCGTCGGCCATGCCCTTGATCGCGTTGTTGACTTCCTTGCCGGTGCGGAAGCGCGACAGCTCGGCGATCTTCACCGGCCAGTCGGCGAAGCGGTCGGCGAAGGTCTGGGCGTGCTGCTCGGCCAGCAGGGTGGTCGGCGCTAAAATCGCTACCTGCTTGCCGCCCATGACGGCGATGAAGGCCGCGCGCAGCGCCACCTCGGTCTTGCCGAAGCCAACGTCGCCGCACACCAGGCGGTCCATGGGGCGCCCCGAAGTCATGTCCTTGATGACGTTGTGGATCGCTTCGGCCTGGTCCGGCGTCTCGTCGAAGCCGAAGCTGGTGGCGAAGTTCTCGTAATCCACGCTCGAGTATTCGAAGGAGTGGCCCTGGCGCGCGGCGCGGCGCGCGTACAGGTTGAGCAGCTCGGCCGCGGTATCGCGCACCTGCTCGGCCGCCTTGCGCTTGGCCTTCTCCCACTGGCCGGAGCCGAGCGAATGCAGGGGCGCGTCCTCGGGCGAGCTGCCCGAGTAGCGCGAGATCACGTGCAGCTGCGAGACCGGCACATACAGCTTCGAATCCTTGGCGTACTCCAGGTGCAGGAACTCGGTTTCGCCTTCGCCCAGATCCATGCTCATCAGGCCCATGTAGCGGCCGATGCCGTGGTTGATGTGGACCACCGGGTCGCCGATCTTCAGCTCCGACAGGTCGCGCACCATGGATTCGACCTGGCTGGTCGCTTCCTGCTTCTTCTTGCCGGCGCGCCGGCCTGAGCCCGCATACAGCTCGGTCTCGGTGACGAACACCAGGTGGCCGCTGCCTTCGTCCAGCAGCTCGAAGCCGGCCTGCAGCGGCGCCACGCCCAGCGCCAGGCGCGCACCGGTCGCCCGGAAGCCGTCGAAACCCTCGACCGCGGCCAGGTCCAGCTTGTATTCGGCGAAGTACTGCTGCAGGGTTTCGCGGCGGCCGGCCGAATCGGCGCAGATCATCACGCGCGCGTCCTTGCGCTCCAGGAATGCACGCAGGTTGGTGAGCGGATCGTCGAGGCGGCGGTTGACGGCGATGTCGGGGATCGGGGCGCTCAGTTCGGAGGCCGGCGCGTTCGGCTCGCGGGCGATGGCCCAGCGTCCGTGCGGCTTGGCGCAGGTGAAGAACTGCTCGGCGCCCAGGAACAGCTCGCGCGGCTCCAGCAGCGGGCGTTCGCGGTCGCTCTTCAGGAAGCGGTAGCGCGACTCGGTATCGAGCCAGAAGCGTTGGATGGCGGCGTCGATGTCGCCCACCAGGGCCAGCGGGCTGTCCTCGGGCAGGTAGTCGAACAGGGTTGCGGTCTCGTCGAAGAACAGCGGCAGGTAGTATTCGATGCCGCTGGGGGCGATGCCGTTGCCGATGTCGCGGTACAGCGGCGAGCGGGTCGGGTCGCCCTCGAAGCGTTCGCGCCAGCGGCCGCGGAAGGCGGTCCGCGACGCCTCGTCCATCGGGAACTCGCGCCCCGGCAGGAGGCGCACTTCCCTGACCGGATACAGGGAGCGCTGGGTGTCGGCGTCAAAAGTACGGATGGTCTCGATCTCGTCGCCGAACAGGTCGAGGCGGTAGGGCAGGGCGGAGCCCATCGGGAACAGGTCGATCAGGCCGCCGCGCACCGAATACTCCCCCGGCGACATCACCTGCGACACGTGGGTGTAGCCGGCCAGGGTCAGCTGGGCCTTCAGCTTGGCCTCGTCCAGGTGCTCGCCCTGGCGGAAGAAGAAGGTGTAGGCGGCCAGAAAGGGGGGCGGCGCCAGGCGCACCAGCGCGGTGGTGGCCGGCACCACCAGCACGTCGCACTGGTCGTTGCGGATCTCGTGCAGGGTGGCCAGGCGCTCCGACACCAGGTCCTGGTGCGGCGAGAAAGCGTCGTAGGGCAGGGTTTCCCAGTCCGGCAGCAAGTGGCAGGACAGCTTGCCCTCGGCAAACCAGGGGATCTCGTCGAGCAGGCGCTGGCCGTCGCTGGCGTTGGCCACGATCACGGTGAGCATCTGCTTGCTGGCCTTGAGCGCCAGCGCGGCGACGGCGAGCGCGTAGGCATCCGAGGAGCCGTGCAGGGCCGGCAGGGCAAAACGTTGACCTGGTTTGGGGAGATGTTTCTTGAGATCGAAGGGCATGCAGCGTGCTGTGAAAGTCGCGACGATGGGTCGTCCATTATAGTCGAAGCGGCCAGGGGCCGCCGGGCGTAGGGTGCTGCGCACCGGGTCCGCTTCTTGTCGGCTCAGCAACCCATGGACAGCCGTCCCGGGTGGCTGTAGACCACGTGCCGGCCGCCGCGCACGAAGCCGGCCAGGGTCAGTCCGGCGCGCTCGGCCAGCCGTACCGCCATCGCGGTCGGGGCCGAGATGGCGGCCAGCAAGGGCAGGCCGGCGCGCGCCGCCTTCTGCACCATCTCGAAGCTGGCGCGGCTGGTCACCACGGCGAAGCCGCCGGCCGTGTCCACCCTCTCGCGGGCCAGGGCGCCGACCAGCTTGTCGAGCGCGTTGTGGCGGCCGATGTCCTCGCGCACGCACATCAGTTCGCCCTCAGGGTCGGCCCAGCCGGCCGCGTGCACCGCCCCGGTGGCGCGGTGCAGGGCCTGGCGTGCGCCCAGGGAGGCCATCGCGCGGTGCAGGGCGGCCGGCGCCAGGCGCCCGTCCGCCGCCGGCATATTGGCCGCCAGGCCGGGAGAACGGGTCTCGTCGCCGAACCAGGCCAGGCTGTCGATGCCGCACAGGCCGCAGCCGGTCTTGCCGGTGCGGGCGCGGCGGCCTTCCTTGAAGCGCATGAAGGCGCTTGACGCGATGCGCATGTCGATGGCGATGCCGTCCTCCGTTTCCTCGACCTCGAGGTCGTGGATTTCGCGCGCCTGCGCTACGATGCGCTCGCCCAGCGAAAAACCGACCGCGAAATCCTCCAGGTCCAGCGGCGAGGCCAGCATCACCGCGTGGGTGATGCCGTTGTAGCTGAGCGCCACCGGCACTTCCTCGGCCACGGTTTCGCTGGCCGCCTGCATGGCGTCGCCGTGCCAGCGCGCCGCCGCCAGTTGCGCCGCCGCGTTCATGGCGCGCTCCCGGCGCGTTCGACGATCACGTCGATGGCCTTGGCCGCGGGCACCTTGCTTTCCCTGGCGTGGTGCCAGAGCGGGATCAGCGGATTGCATTCCGGGTAGTAGCCGGCAATGCAGCCGGCCGGCACGTCGTAGGGCACGATGCGCAAGCCCGCGACGCGGCGCTCCACGCCGTCGCGCGCCGCGCCGCGCAGGTCGACCGTGTCGCCTTCGCCCAGGCCCAGGCGCGCCATGTCGGCGGGCGCCATGAACAGCACCATGCGGCTGCCGTGTACGCCGCGGAAGCGGTCGTCGTGGCTGTAGATGGTGGTGTTGAACTGGCCGTCGCTGCGGATCGTGAACAGGCGCATGCCCGCGGCCTCCCTGTGCAGGTCGGGATCGCCCCGCAGGCTGTCCGGCACGGTGAACTCGGCCTTGCCGCTGGCGGTCTCCCACTGGCGTTCGGCGGCGGCGAGCGGTTTGCGAAAGCCCCCGGGCGTCCACATGCGGGCGTTGAAATCCCTGAAGATGGCGGGATAGGTGGCTTCGATGGCGTCGCGCACCTTGCCGTAGTCGGCTACCCAGGCGTCCCAGTCCAGCTTCGGGTTGGGATCGAGGGCGGCCTTGGCGATGCCCGCTACGATCGCCGGTTCCGACAGCAGGGTGGGCGCCGCCGGCTCCGCCATGCCGCGCGAGCCGTGCATGCACGCGGTGCTGTCCTCCACCGTGACGGCTTGCTGGCCGCCGGCCTGGCGGTCGATCTCGGTCCGTCCCAGGCAGGGCAGCAGGTAGGAAGCCTTGCCGTGGACGACGTGGTTGCGATTGAGCTTGGTGGCGATCTGCACGGTGAGCGGGATCTCGCGCCAGGCCGCCTCCATCAGGGCTGTCTCGGGCACCGCGCGCACGAAGTTCCCGCCCAGCCCGATGAAAGCCTGGACCTCGCGCGCCAGGATCGCCTCGCAGGCGTCGACCGTGTTCATGCCGGGCTTGCGCGGCGGTTCGAAGCCGTATTGTTCCTTCAGCTTGTCGAGCGGCGCCAGTTCGGGCTTCTCGGTGATGCCGACGGTGCGCTGGCCCTGGACGTTGGAGTGGCCGCGTACCGGACAGACGCCGGCGCCTGGACGCCCGATATGGCCGCCAAGGAGCAGCAGGTTGACGATCATGCCCACGTTCTGTACGCCGTTGCGGTGCTGGGTGACGCCCATGCCATACACGGCCATCACGGCGCGCGCCTTGCACCATACCTCGGCGGCGGCTTCCAGCGCCGCGCGCGCCAGGCCCGATTCGCGCTCGATCTCGTCCCAGCTTGCCGCGCGCACGGCGGCGGCGAAGTCCTCGAAGCCATGCGTGTGCTGCGCGATGAAGGCGCGGTCCAGCACCGGCGCCTGCTCATCGGCCGCCAGGATCGCCTTGCACAAGCCCATGATGGCCGCGCTGTCGCCGGCCGGCCGCACCTGGTGGTACTGGGTGCTGATCACGGTCTCGTGCCCGCTCAGCATCTCCAGCGGCGACTGCGGATTGGTGAAGCTCACCAGCCCGCGTTCGCGCAGCGGGTTGAAGGTAATGACGGGGACCCCGCGCCGGCGCGCGGCTTGCAGCTGGTGCAGCATGCGCGGACTGTTCACGCCCACGTTCTGGCCGAAGAAGAAGATGCAGTCGGTCTGTTCGAAGTCGTCGAGGCCGACCGTACCCACGCCCACGCCGATGGTCTTCTGCAGGCCCACCGAGGTGCTTTCGTGGCACATGTTGGAGCTGTCGGGCAGGTTGTTGTTGCCGTACATGCGCGCCAGCAGCTGGTACATGTAGGACGTCTCGAGCGAGGCGCGTCCCGAACTGTAGAACACCACCTTGTCGCGCGCGAAGCCGCGCAGTGCGGCGCCGATCTCGGCGAAGGCGGTGTCCCAGGGGATCTCGCGGTAGGTGTCGGTGCCTGGGTCCCAGCGCAGCGGCACGGTCAGGCGGCCCTGGTCCTCGAGCTGGTGGTCGCTCCAGCCGGCCAGCTCGGCCAGGGTGTGGCGGGCGAAGAAATCGGCGCCGATGCTGCGGCTGGTGGTTTCCCAGGCGGTGGCCTTGGCGCCGCTGGAGCAGAATTCGAAGGGATGGGGATGGGCAGGCTTGGCCCAGGCGCAGCTGACGCAGGCATAGCCGTCCGGCTTGTTTTGTTTAAGCAGCAGCGCGCTGTCCTTCGCCACCGTGTCCTGGTCGAGCAGGATGGTGGCGACGTCGCCGAGCGAGCCCCAGCCCCCGGCGGGCATGTTGGGCGTGTGGGTGTGGGGCTTTCCTCGGTCCTGGCTCATGGCGGCTCCTTAGGTGAAGGGGCCACCCTAGCGTGTGCCGACGCCGCGCTCCGTGCGCATGCGCACCGACGCGCCGGGACCACGGGACAATCGCGGGTCGGCGTTCAGGCGGCGATGGTCGCCGGGCCCGCACCCTTGGCGCCCGCGCGCCGGTTGGCGATGCCGAAAGGCACGTGGACCATGGGGATCTTGCCGCCCGGCGCCGCCTGGAGGTGGGTGAGCTGAGGGTCAAAGAAGATGTGGCGCGATTCGGACAGGTCGAACAGCGCGCTGGAGTCGACCCGGATCACCAGTTTTGCTCGATGGGAAAGGGCATCAGTTGTTTTCCGGGGGCTGGAGCTGGTCGAATACCTGGCGCTCGCGCGGGGCCAGGGCGCCGGCGGTGCGCACGAAGCCCGGCTGGGCGGCGTCGGCCAGCAGGCGCAGCTTGGCCAGGCGGTCGCCCGCGGCCCGCGCGCGCGCCAGCGGCTGGGACGGATCAATCCCGCCGATCGCGGCGGCGACGCTGGCCGGCAGCTCCCAGGCCAGGGCGATGCGCGCCGACAGTGGAAGCGCGGCGCCCAGGAGCGCCTCGGTGAAGGCATCGTCGTCCGGCAGCGCGCCGCCGGGCAGCACCTGGTCGGCCACGCGCAGCGCCACCACCAGGCCGACATTGCGCATCAGTCCCGCCAGGTAGGCTTCGAAAGGATCGGCGCCATGGGCAGGCGCCAGCAGCGAGGCGGCCAGCGCGCACTTCTCGGACTGGCTCCACAGCGCCGGCGCCAGCTGGCGCGCGAGCTGGCCGGCCTGCATGCCGATCACGGGCCGGAAGGCGACCCGCGCCAGCAGCATGCGCAAGCCGTTCTGGCCGAGCAGCAGCAGCGCGCCTTCGATATTGCGCACCGGCGTAGCGGGACGGTACCACGGGCTGTTGACTTCGCGGATGACCTCGGCGACCAGCACCGGATCCTGCGCCACCTGGCGCGCCAGGCCGGCGGCCGTGCTGGCCTCGTCGCGCAGGCTGCGCAGGAGCTGGGGAATCACGGCCGGCACCCGCGGCACACGTTCCGCCGCCGCTTCGGGCTGGTCCCGCAGGCGTGCCAGTTCGTCCAGCACCAGGCCGCCGCCCGGCAGGGCGGGAAGGGCGCAGGGCCCCGCGAGCCAATGGAAGAAGGCCAGGTCGAGCGCCCGGCCCGAGAGCGGCTCGGAAGCGGGAGCGCCGCCTGGAGGCGGGGCGGCGGGAAGGGCGGGGGCCGGCGGACGCGTTTCAGCCGCAGGCGCGGTGCCGGGAGCGTTGCCGAACAGGCGTGCGAGCCAGTTCTTCATCGTGCGGCGGGAATGGTCGGGACGGATGGCATGGGGCCATTCTAACCCGGGCGCGCGCGTGGGACGTGCTGGATGGAACAAGCCCGGCGCGGAAGGTCGCACTCCCGGCGCCGGGCCTGGAAGGCCGGCGGAAACCGGCCAGGAGAGGCAATGCGATGGACGCTCAGCGGCGGTTCGGATCGGTCGATTGCGGATCGGTCGTGGTCGGCGGCGTGGTGGCCGGCGGCGTCGTGGTGGTGCTGGACGCGCCGACAGGCGGGGGCGTGGTTGCGCTGGTGCCGGACGAGGTGCCGGTGCCCCAGGTCGAGCTGCTGCCGCTGGTGGAACCCGTCGTGCTCGGCGCGGTGCTGCTGCTCGTGGTCGCGCTGCTGCTGGTGCCGCTGGTGCTGTCCATGTTGTCGCCGGTGGAGCTGCAAGCCGCCAGGGCCAGGGCCATCAGGCCACCCAGCAGCACACCTTGGTATTGTTTCATCGCATTCTCCTTGGGTTGGGGTTGGTCCTCTCATCATGCGGAGCGCTGCAGGCGCATGAAATAGGATCGGGTCGAGATCGCATGTAGGAAGGAACTCACGTACTCGCAGAATGATTGCCTACACGAATTTTTTATGACCGAAGCCCAGACCGGAAGCGGCGAGGGGGGCCCCCGCGGGGCGGGGGGGG
>NZ_JAGPWC010000002.1 GCF_018119405.1 Massilia sp. ST3
GGCCCGGGGTTGGGCGGCGCAGCCGCCGCGATACGCCGGCTGTCTTTGCGGTAAAGCACGGCATCGGGGTGGTAGCGCGGCGTGAAACCGGCGAACAGCTCGGACGAGGCTTCGCTGGGATTGACGACCAGCCAGCCGCCTTCCAGCAGGCAGTCGCGCAGGCGCGCCACAACCTCGCGCATCTGCGCGCGCGAAAAATACATCAGCACATTGCGGCAGAAGATCAGGTCCATGGCCTTGCAGTCCGGCGGATACGGTCCTTGCGCCAGGTTGAGCTGGGCGAAGCGCACCTGGCGCCGCACCTCGGGGCGCAGCAGGTAGCGTCCTGGCGCCGTCTCGGCGAACCACGCGGCGCGCAGCACCGGCGCAGTGCGGCGGAAGGACCAGTCACGGTAGACGGCGGCGCGCGCCACGTCCAGGCTGGCTGGATTCAGGTCGGTGGCCAGGATCGCGCTCCGTTCCGGCGCCAGTTGGGGCACGTTGATGCGCAGCGCCAGCGCCAGCGAGTAGGGTTCCTCGCCGGTCGCGCATCCGGCGCTCCAGACGCGCAGTCCGGCTGCGGGATCGGCCGCCAGCTTGGCGCGGGCGACTTCGCACAGCAAGTCCAGTCCGCGCGGCTCGCGGAAGAAATAGGTTTCGCCGATGGTCAGGTGGCGCGCACACAGGGCGGTCCGGGCGCTGTCCCAGGGCCCCTCGAGCAGCCAGCCTGCCAGCGCTTCAGCATCGGGATGGCCGGCTTCCCGGGCCATGCGTGCAAAGGCCGCCGGCAGCTCGCGCCGGCGCGCCCCGGCGAAATGCAGGCCGGTCTCGGCTTCGATGCGGCACGTGGCGCGCTCGATGGGTTCAGGCAGGCGCATGGATGCCTCCATGTGCGGCGCCGGCCAGGGCGCCCGACAGGCTCGCGCACTCGTCCGCGAACAGGAAGCGGCCCGGTTCGACCACCAGGCAAAGCCCGTCCTCGAGGCGGACCATGCCCGCCACGTAGGGCGCGGCGCCCACCTCGCCAGGGAACAGCTGCGCCGGGTCGCGCTCGGTGACACCGTGGATGCGGTCGACCACGATCCCCGCGAGAAAGCCCGAGAGTTCCGCGACCAGGATCTGCTGCGCCGGGTCGAGCGGCGCCGGGGCAAGGCCGAGACGGCGCCCCACATCGACCACCACCACCATTTCGCCGGCGACGTTGAGCACGCCGAGCACGATAGCGCCGGCGCCGGGCAGCGGCGCCGGTTCTGCGCACGGCACCGCGCGCCGCACGCAGGCGAGCGGCAGCGCGAGGCGCTGGCCGCGGCATTCGAACTCGATCAGTCGCATCATGCTGCCTGGGCTCGTCATAAGGGACGCCGGTGCACGACAGGACGACCCGCCATGCATTGACGCAAGACAATTAACGTTGAAATCCTACCCAAGTCCTGTCTGTCACAACACTGGAGTTACCTGAGGTGTGCAGCCCCACGCGCGAACGCGCGCGCCCATGCGACATGGGTAGGCGAGCTCAAGCTATTGATTTTGATAAGGAAATTTCCCTTAGAATAAGGCTATCCGATTTTACAAATGTCATAGATTTGACAATCGGTGTCGTAAATTTAACGACATAAATAAGTGTCAATACTGTTGCCTTGTAGCAACTACAGGAACGAACGTGCGGGTTCCAGCGGCTGGCGGACGGGCCCTGGCGTGCCGGACCTCAGCCCACCAGTCCGTGCTGGACGGCGTAGCGGATCAGGGCGGCATTCGAGTGCAAACCCATCTTCTGGAAGATGCGCAGGCGGTAGGTGTTGACCGAGCTCACGCTGATCCCCAGTTCGCCGGCGACCTGCTTGATCTGGAGTCCGGCCCCGATCAGGGCCAGGATCTCGCTCTCGCGCGCCGTCAGGCGTTCGTGCGGCGCGCCGGATTCCGGCGCGCGCGCTTCCTGGGCCAGCAGTTCCGCCAGCCGCGGGCCGATATAGGTCCCGCCTTCCAGGACCTTGCGGATCGCCTTGACCAATTCCTCGGCTGCCATGGTCTTGGTGATGTACCCGGCCGCGCCCGCCTTCAGCGCGGCGAGCGCATAGCGCTCTTCGCCGTACATGCTGAGCATGAGCACGCGCTGCTCCGGGAATTGGCGCCGCACCTCAGCCAGTCCCTCGAGGCCATCGTGGCCGGGCAGCGAAATGTCCAGCACCAGCAAGTCGAGCCGGTGTTCGCCAAGGAGCTTCAGCGCCTGCTCGAGGTCGGCCGCCTCGCCCACCACGCGCAGGCCCGGCGCCGAGCGGATGATCTTCTTGACGCCTTCGCGCAATAGTTCGTGGTCGTCGGCGATGACGAGATTGATCATGAAGCGGGTCCTCGTGTCGAATGAAGTGGAACGCGCGCGGACACCAGGGTGCCGCGCGGCGCGAGGGGGCCGGCCAGCAGCTTGCCGTCGACCAGCTCGGCGCGCTCGCGCATGCCCTGCAGGCCGAGCGAGGCGCCGCGGCGCAGGCTGCCGCGCGCGATGCCGACGCCGTCGTCGCGCACCCGCAGCACCAGCATGGCGCCGCGCCGCTCCAGGCTGACCCATACCTTGCTCGCCTGGGCGTGGCGCAGCACGTTGGTCATGGCTTCCTGCAGGATGCGCAGCAGCGCCGCCGCCGCCGGCCGCGAAGGATGCGGGCGGCTCGGCTCGAAGGTCACGTGGCAGGCGATCCGGGTTCGGCGCTCGAAGTCGTGCACGTGCCAGGTGATCGCCGCGTACAGTCCCTGCTCGTCCAGCTCGGGCGCGCGCAGCTCGGTGGCGATCTCGCGCACCAGGCCGATGGCCCGCTCCAGCGTGGCGCTGGCCGAGCCGAGTTCGCCCAGGATGGCGGGGCGCACCATTGGGCGCGCGTCGTCGCGCAGGTCGTCCTCGAGCAGCTTGATGTCGATCTTGGCCGCCGACAGGATCTGCCCCAGCTGGTCGTGCACCTCCCGCGCCAGCGCCTTGCGCTCGTTTTCGCGCACCGATTGCAGACGCTCGTACAGGGTGCGCAGTTCCAGGCGCGCGGTCTCGCTCTCGGTCTCGCTGCGCTTGCGCGCGGTGACGTCGCGCGCGATGGTGACGAAGCAGCGTTCGCCGCGCCAGGCAGGCAGGATCAGGGACACGAAGTGCGCCACCCACAGGCGGCGGCCGTCGGGACAGCGGTAGCGCAGCTCGATCTCGAAGCTGCCGCAGGCGCCGGCCAGCAGGCGCGCGTGGCCGTCGCGCAGGCGCGCCAGGTCGGCGACCTCGATCCATTCGTCGAGACTGCGTTCCGGCAGCATCGCGGCATCCAGGCCCACCAGGGCCGCATAGGCGTCGTTGGCGCGCACGATACGGCCCTCGCGATCGGACAGGGCGATGCCGCCGGGGGCGCGGTCGAACACCGCGGCCAGCAAGCCGTTGGCCGCGCGCAGCGCCTCGGTGCGTTCCTCGACCCGGCGTTCGAGCTCGGCGTGGGCCTGGCGGCGCGCCTGCTCGGCCAGCTTGCGGCCGGTGACGTCGGTGCCGAACAGCAGCGCGCCGTGCGGGGCGCTGTAGCAGCGGACCTCGTACCAGCGTCCCGTGGCGCCGTGGAAATATTCGACCGGCGCGGTATCGCGCCCCTCGATGGCGCCGCGCAGCGCCGCCTCGAGCTCGCTGCCGGGCAGGTCGGGAATCAGACGCCGCACGGTGGCGCCGACCAGGTGTTCCTTGGGCAGGCCGGCCGCCGCCGCGGCGGCGTCGTTGAGAGCCACCACGCGCTGCACCCGGTCGAGGCTGACGACCGTGTCCCGGGTGCCGTCCAGCACGGTGGCCAGGTCGTGGCGCAGGCCGGCGATCTCGCGCCGCAGCGCGGTTTCCTGTTCGAAGGCGGCGCGCCGCACGCGCGCCATCTGCACGTGCGAGCGCACCCGCGCGATCAGCTCGCGCCCGCTGAAGGGCTTGGCCAGGAAATCGTCGGCGCCCGCCTCGAGCGCCTCCAGGCGCGCCTCTTCGCCCGCGCGCGCGGACAGCACCAGCACCGGCACCGCGCGGGCCGCGCCGTCGGCGCGGATGCGGCGCACCAGCTCCAGGCCGTCCGGCCCGGGCAGGGTCGAATCCGCCAGCACCAGGTCGGGCGCGCCCGAGCGGATCGCGGCCATGGCGGCCTCCGCGCTTTGCGCCGAGGCCACGCGGCAGCCGTCCTGGAGCAGGCGCGCGATGTAGCGCACCACGTCCTGGTCGCGTTCGACCACCAGCACCCGGGTCCCCTCGCCCGCCAGCCGCGCGCCGCCATCCGCGCCCTCGGCGGCGCCCAGGCCGTACCGCAGCAGCTCGTCGCGAAAGCGCGCGCGCCGCGCCAGCGAGGACGGAGCGCCGGGCGGCGCGGCCAGTCCCGCCTGGGACGGATCGGGCCGGCGCCATGGAAGCCGCACGGTAAACCGGCTGCCCAGGCCGCGCCGGCTTTCCAGCGCCACGTCGCCGCCATGCATGCGCGCCAGTTCGCGCACCAGGGACAGGCCCACGCCGCTGCCCTCGGCGCTGCGGCCCGCGGCCCTGCGGCTGCGGTAGAAGCGGTCGAACACGCGCCCTGTCTCGTCTTCCTCGATGCCGATCCCGGTGTCGGCCACCTCCAGCTCGATCCAGCCGTCGCCGCCGCCAAGGCGCAGCGCGATGCCGCCCTCCAGGGTGAACTTGAAGGCGTTCGACAGCAGGTGAAACACCATCTTCTCCCACATGTCGCGGTCGAGCAGCGCGGCGCCCGGCGGCAGCGTGTTGTTCAGGGTCAGGCGCAGCCCCGCCGCCTCGACCGGCGCCCGGAACAGGGCCGCGATCTCGGTCGTGACCGGGCCGGGATCGACCGCTTCCAGCACCACCGGCAAGGCGCCCGCCTCGAGGCGGGCGAAGTCCATCAGCGATTCGACCAGCTTGTGCAGGCGGCGCGCGTTACGGTGCGCCATCTCGACCGCTTCGCGGGTGCCGGCCGGCAGTGCGCGCGGCGAGTCGTCGAGCAGCGCGCCAAGCGGCCCCAGCACGAGGGTCAGCGGGGTGCGCAGCTCGTGGCTGGCGCTGGCGAAGAAGTGCGAGCGGCTGCGCTCCAGTTCGGCCATCGCCGCCATGCGGCGGCGCTCGGCGGCATCGGCCTCGGCAATCGCCACGGCGTGCGCGACATGCCCGCCCACCTGGTCGAAAAAGGCCCGGTAGGCGGCGTCGAGCGGACTGCGCGCACTGACGCCTGCCAGCAGCACGCCATCCGGCAGCTCCTGGCCGCCGAGCCGGAACGGCACCGCCAGCATGTGGCGCGGCGCCTCCGGCCAGGGACCGCAATGGCCCAGCACGGCAAGCGCCGGCGCGGCGTCCAGCAGCTGCACCTGGCCGGTCGCGATCGCGGCCTGCGCCGCTCCGGCAAGCGCGTCGGCGAGGGCCGCGGAAGGGGGAGCGGAACCAGCATCCGCGCCTGGCGCGGGCCCGGTGCAGAACAGGCATTCGAGCCCGCCACCCGCCTGGCTGCGCAGCAAAGCGCTGAAGGGCAAGTCGCGCGGGTTGCGCGCGAGCGCCTCGCGCACCCGTGTCACCAGGTCGTCGCTGCGCCGCCCGCGCGCCACCGCCGTGGCCAGGTCGGACACGGTACGCTGGCGGCGCTCGGCCAGGATGCGCGCGGTGGTTTCCATGAAGACGACGAAGACGCCGCCGATGGCGCCGTCCGCCCCCACGATGGGACTATAGGAAAAGGTCAGGTAGGCCTCGACCAGCTGTCCGTGCGGGTCCAGCATCATTTCCAGGTCGTCGCCGCGCACCGCCTGGCCGCCGCGGTAGACCGATTCCAGCATTGGCCCGAAGGTCGGCCAGGCGTCCGGCCAGACGTCGATCGCGCGCCGGCCCATGGCCCAGGGGTGTTTGTCGCCGAAGATCCCCTTCGCCGCCTCGTTGTACAGGTAGACGAACTCCGGGCCCCAGACGATGGCGAGCGGGAACTGCGAGCTCATGCAAGTGCCGGCGGCTGCGCGCAACTCGGCCGGCCAGGCGGCGGGCGGGCCGAGCGGCGTGGTGCTCCAGTCCTTGTCGCCGGCGGCGCCGGGAAGCCTGGCAAAACCGGGCAGGACCTCCGCCCCGGAGGGGGCCTCGTGGCTGGGCATGACGGTTCGACACTCCTCAGGCGCCGGCGAGCGACATGCCGCCAGTCATCTACCGAATTCTACCGATTGCGCATGAGCAATTGCAAACTTTGAAGCGTCAATACGCCACACTTTACCTATGGGAGAGGCGTTCAACGTGCCGCAAAGCATCTCATCGCGCCGTCTTTAGGATACAATGTCGGCCAAGTTGCCGCATTCCGGGACAAACCCGCCGCGCGGCGCCAATCCACGAACGACGGGCCGGCAGGCCCGCCGCGCCTTCGGGTCCGCGGTGGCCGCCGCACAGATGCCAATGCAATCAACTCCGATCCTTGCGTCTCTCCTTGTGTCCCTCCTGACCGCGCACAGCCTGGCCCCGGCCCACGCCGCTGCCCCCGACCTGCCCGATGTCGGCAACGTCCACGCCCCGCTCACGGTCGCCAAGCCGCTCGAGATTCCCGAAGGCGGCTGGTTCACCTCCGCCGAACTGGGCGCGATCACGACTTCGGGCAACACCACCGGCACCTCGGTGACCGGCAAGATCGACGCGCGCCACGAGACGGTCGACTGGAGCCACGAGTTCATCCTCAGCGGCTTCTTCAAGGAAGACGAATACGAGGATGACGAGGGCGTCCGCCAGACCAGCCGTTCGGCCGAACGCTGGGCGGCGTCGGCCAAGGCCTCGCGCAAGCTGGTCGGCCCGGGCCGCCGCGCCTTCGTGCTCGGCTCGCACGTCAACGACCGCTTCGGCGCCTATACCCGCTACTCGACCATCGGTATCGGTCACGGCTCGCGCTGGCTGGACCAGACCGACAAGACCCTGGACGTGGAAATCGGTCCGGGCTATTTCGCCGGCGAGCGCGCCACGGGCGAGGACGAGAACGGCGTGACGGTGCGCGGCGCGGCCCAGTTCCGCTGGCGCGTCAGCCCCTCGGCCTATTTCGCCCAGAGCGTCAGCGTCGAGAAAGGCACGTCGAACACCCACTCGGTGTCCGAGACCTCGCTCAGCACCAAGATCAACGGCACCATGCAGATGAAGGCCGGCTTCAGCGTGCGCAACGACACCAATGTGCCGAGCGACAAGAAGAACACCGACACCCAGACTTCGCTGACGATGGTCTATTCTTTCTGAGGCTACTTCGCAGGAGATTTGGGCCAGCGCAGTTCCTGGTGCACGCCATCGCTGGAAAGCGCTTCGAAGCCCAGTCCGGCGTAGAGGCGGCGCGCGGGCGCGTTGTCCAGCCTGACCCGCAGCGCCAGGACCCGGCCGCCGGCCGCCGCCTCGTCCTGCAGGGCCAGCAGCAGGCTGCGCGCATGGCCGCGGCGCCGCGCACGCGGCGCGATCGACAGGTCGACCACCCGCAGCGCCTCCAATCCTTGGTCGAGCACCAGGCGGCCCAGCGGCCCCTCCCCGTCTTCCACGATCCATTCCTCGGCATGCGGCCAGGCGCGCGCATAGGCCTCGCGCTGCTGCGCCTGCTGGTGGCGGGCGATGCCTTCGATGACGCTAGCCGGCACCGGCAGCGCGCCCAGGTCGGGGCGCGCGGACAGGTACAGCGCCGCCAGGAAGGCGGCGTCGCCCGGATCGCCATCTCTGGGCGCGCGGGCGGACAAGGCGCTCGGGCGCCGCGTGCTCAATGCGCCGCCGGCTGCGCCCGGCCCGCCCGGCCTTGCGGGCCGGCCAGCACCAGGGCCAGCAGACTCAGCAATGCAGCCGCGCTCAGGTAGTAGCCCACGTACTCCAGGCCGTAGTTGGTGGCCAGCCAGGTCGCCACATAGGGCGCCAGCGAGGCGCCCAGGATGCCGGCGAAGTTGAAGGTCAGCGACGCCCCGGTGTAGCGCACCTCGGCCGGGAACAGCTCGGCCAGCAACGTGCCCAGCGGACCGTAGGTAAAGCCCACCAGGCACATGCCCAGCACCATGAACACGCCGGCCGACAACAGGGTCGCGGCGCCGAACAGCGGCCCATAGAGCAGGCCGAATGCGGCGATGGCGGCGCTCACCGCGATCATGGCGGTGCGCCGGCCATGGCGGTCGGCCAGCAGGGCCGAAGGAGGAATCGTCAGCGCGAAGAACACCACCGCGAACAGCTGCAGCAGCAGGAACTGCTGGCGCGAGAAGCCCAGCTTCGAGGTGCCCCAGCTCAGCGCGAACACCGTCATCAGGTAGAACACGACGAAGGTGGCCAGCGCGATCAGGGTGCCCAGCACCAGGGCGCGGGTATGGTTGGCGAATACGGCCACCGCCGGCACCTTGACCCGCTCGTTACGGTCCAGCACCTTCTGGAAGTCCGGGGTTTCGGTAATCTTCAGGCGCACCCAAAGGCCGACCGCGACCAGCAGCGCGCTGGCCAGGAAGGGCACGCGCCAGCCCCAGGCGAAGAATTCGGCGTCGCTCAGGACCTCGCCCAGCAGCAGGAAGGTGCCGCCGGACAGGAAGAAGCCGATCGGCGCGCCCAGCTGCGGGAACATGCCGTACCAGGCGCGCTTGCCCGGCGGCGCGTTCTCGGTGGCGAGCAGCACCGCCCCGCCCCACTCGCCGCCCAGGCCCAGCCCTTGCCCGAAGCGGCACAGGGCCAGCAGCAGGGGCGCCAGGGTGCCGATCGCGGCATAGGTGGGCAGCAAGCCGATCAGGACCGTGGACAAGCCCATGGTGAGCAGGGCCGCGACCAGGGTCGCCTTGCGGCCGATGCGGTCGCCGAAGTGGCCGAACACGGCCGAGCCGACCGGGCGCGCGAAGAAGGCGATGGCGAAGGTGGCCAGCGACTGCAAGGTAGCCGCGGCCGGATCGGCGGCCGGGAAGAACAGGCGCGGGAACACCAGCACCGCGGCCGTGGCGTAGATGTAGAAGTCGTAGAACTCGATCGTGGTGCCGATCAGGCTGGCGAACAGGACGGTGCGCGGCTTGTTGGCCGGTGCGCTGGCGGCGGACGACGCCACGCTCATGCGCCGCCTGCCTGGGCCAGGGCCATGCGCACTTCATCGGCGCTGTCCGGGCGCACCACGCGCGCCACTTCCTGGCCGTCCTTCAGCACCACCAACGTGGGCCAGAGCTTGATACGGAACGAGCGGCCGAGCGGGCGGCCGGGGCCGTCCTCGACCCGGATGTGGCGGGCCGACGGGTAGTCGGCCAGGGCCTGGTCGATGGCCGGCTCGGCGGCGCGGCAATAGCCGCACCAGTTGGCGCCGAAGTCGAGGGCCACCAGGCCCGCCGTCGCATCGATGGCGCTGCGTTCGGGCTGCGCGGTTTCATAAGGTGCTGCCATGATCGTCTCCTTGCTGTTGCTATACCGATACTGCAAGCCTACCTGAAAACCGCGCGCCTGGCATGTCCTTCGCTTTCCCCAACGTGAAACAGCGTACGGAACACGGCGGCCATGAATGGCACTCTGGCATCAGACACGTAAAAAGGAGTCCGTCATGTCAGACAACCTGCAAAAAGCTGGATCGCAAGACCGTTCCCGCATCAACGTGCACGAGGAATGGGAGGTCCGCCACTGGACCGAAGCCCTGGGCGTGAGCCGCGAAGAACTGGAGCGCGCCGTCAAGGCGGTCGGCCCCAGCGTGGACGCCGTGCGCGCGCACCTGGGCCGCCGCTGATCCTCCGCGCGGGCCCGCGAGGCCCGCGCCCCTCACCTATCGGGACAGCTCCGGCTGCCCATGCGGCGCGGCCTCCCGCGCCCGCCCTCTCTTGTTGCCCGTCGTCCGGCGCCCGCCATGGCGCCGCTGGCTGCGCATTCCGGAAAGGAGACCGGTTTGACGATTTCCGCCTTCATTGATTCGCTCGACATTTCCCCCGCCAACGCCCTGTTCGCCCTGGGCGCCGCCATTGCCAGCTTCTTCCTGATGCACGGCGCCCTGCTCCTGATGCGCAAGCGCCTGTCGCGCCTGAGCGAGGAGCGCGCCCACCGCCCGGTGGCCGAAGTGCTCAGCCGGACCCTCGCCCACACCAGCACCCTGGCGATCCTGGCGACCTCGGTCCTGATCGGCCTGTCGGTGCTCGACCTGCCCGAGCCCTGGGACACGCGCCTGGGGCACCTCTGGTTCTTTACGCTCGGCGTCCAGCTGGCGCTCTACCTGCACCGCGCGATCAAGGTCGCGGCACGGCGCTACTTCCGCGCCCACAGCCACGGCGCCGAGGACGAGCAGGTGACGGTGGCGCACACCCTGGTGATCTGGGTCCTGCAGACCAGCGTCTGGGCGATCTTCGTGCTGGCCATGCTGTCCAACCTGGGCATCAACGTCACCACCTTCGTCGCCAGCCTGGGCATCGGCGGGATCGCGATCGCGCTGGCCGTGCAGAACATCCTGGGCGACCTGTTCGCCTCGCTGTCGATCGCGGTCGACAAGCCCTTCGAAGTGGGCGACTCGATCTCGGTAAATAATTTCTCGGGGACGGTGGAGCACGTCGGCCTGAAGACCACCCGCATCCGCGCCCTGGGCGGCGAGCAGATCGTGATCGCCAACGCCGAACTGCTGCGCAACACGGTCTTCAACTACCGGCGCATGAGCACGCGCCGCATCCAGTTCGCGCTGCGCATCAACCCGTCCACGCCGCCCGAGCTCGCTGCGCGCGTGCCGCAGGCGCTGGGCGCGCTGATCGGCGGGCACGACAAGGTGCGCTTCGACCGCGCCCACCTCAAGACGGTCGACCAGAACTGGATCGAGTACGAGGTGGTGTACACCATGCTGGACGCCGACTACAACCTCTTCATGGACACGCAGCAGGCCATCAACCTGGACGCGCTGCGCATGTTCGAGGAGCTCGGCGTCTCGACCGCGCCGCGGCCGCAGCACCTGCTGCTGCAGGAACTGCAGGACCAGCCGGCGCCCCAGGAGCGCGCCGCCGGCGTGCGGCCGGCCGTTTCCGCGCGCTACCTGACACCCTGACCGACAATGGAGCCCCCATGAACCAGCCGAAGCAGCAACAAGAACCGCCGGGCGTCGAAGCCGCCCTCGACCCGCCCGCCGACCACGGCGAAACCAGCTACCGCGGCAGCGGACGCCTGCAGGACAAGGCCGCCATCATCACCGGCGGCGACAGCGGCATCGGGCGCGCGGTCGCCCTGGCCTATGCGCGCGAGGGCGCCGACATCCTGATCGCCTACCTGAACGAGCACGAGGATGCGCAGGAAACCGCACGCCTGGTCGAGGAGGCGGGGCGCAAGGCGGTGCTGATGGCGGGCGACCTGGCCGACCCGGCCCACTGCCGCGCCATCGTCGACAAGGCGGCGGCCGAATTCGGCCGCATCGACGTCCTGGTCAACAACGCGGCATTCCAGATGAGCCACGATTCGCTGGAAGAGATTCCGGACGAGGAATGGGACTACACCTTCAAGGTCAACATCACGGCCATGTTCCACTTGTGTAAAGCGGCGGTGAAGCACATGCAGCCGGGTTCGTCCATCATCAACACCACCTCGATCAACTCGGACAAGCCCAAGCCGACCCTGCTCGCCTACGCCACCACCAAGGGCGCGATCGCCAACTTCACGGCGGGCCTGGCCCAGCTGCTGGCGGACAAGGGTATCCGCGTCAATTCGGTGGCGCCGGGGCCGATCTGGACGCCCCTGATTCCGTCCACCATGCCGCCGGACGAGGTGGCGTCCTTCGGCCAGCAGGTGCCCATGAAGCGTCCCGGCCAGCCGAAGGAAGTGGCGCCCGTGTTCGTGATGCTGGCCTCGGATGAAGCCAGCTACATCTCGGGTGCGCGGATCGCGGTCACGGGCGGAACGCCGATCCTGTAGATCTAGTTGCGGGCTCCGCCGGCGTCGCCGCTGCCGCCGAACGAGACCGCCGCATTGGCCGACGCGGACGACTCGGCCGCCGACTGCGCGGCGCCGCGCACACGGCCCGCAGCTCCGCTTCCCGTAGCCGCGGCCTGGTCGCGTGCACTGTCCGCTTGCTGGCGCGCCGCGCCGCTTGCGCTTGCGAGTGCGCCGCTCACGGCACTGCCGTCGATGCGGCCCGAAGCGGAGCCTTGCGCACCGCCGGTACCGCGGATGTCGCCGCGCATGCCGTTGACGGCGTCAAGACCGCCCATGCGTCCGATGCTGCCGGCGCCGCCTGCCATGCCTCCCAATGAACCTCCGAGCGAGCCGCTCACCGAGCCGCCGAGCAGCTGGGCATTGGCGCCATGGGCCAGGCCGATGGCGAGGGCGATGGCGGCGTACTTGACGATGTGCTTGATCTTCATGTTGGTTCTCCTTGTGATGGCGCGGACTATCCGCTGCCCTTGCAAGGAGAACGAGGGGCGTCGGCGATTTCTTCCATTCGTTCGAAAAAAATTTCAGCGCAGTTCTGATGGATCCGTGCGCAGGCGCGCGCCCACGATGCCGTATCCAATCTCGCTACTGACGCTTCCCGGCTTGCCGCCCGCCGCCTCCGCCGCCAGCGCCATGAGTGCGGCGGCAGCCGCGGCCCGGTCCGGCTTCGGCAGGCGCTCCGCCAGCAAGGCCGCCACGATGGGCGCCGCGAACGAGGTGCCGCGCACCTGCCGGTAGGGCGGCGCGCCCGGCGCGGCGCTGACCATCTGGCTGCCGGGGGCGGCGAACATCACCTGCGGCCCGCGCGCCGCCTCCGGCAGCGGCTTGCCGCGCCGGTCCACGCCGGTGACGCCGACGACGCCCGGATAACCGGCCGGATACAGCGGCGGCGCATTCGGTCCGTCGTTGCCGACCGCCGCCACCAGCAGGTGCCCGCGCGCCTGCATGGCGGCGATGGCGCGTCCCAGCAGCGCGTTGGGCGGACCGACGAGGCTGATGTTGATCACCCCGACCTGCTGCCGGGCCAGCCAGCCCAGTGCGGCCGCGATGCGGTCGGCGGCGCCGCCGGCCGGGTCGCCGCAGTAGACGTCGGCCGCGTACAAGGCCGCCTCCGGCGCGGCGCCGCGCAGGACCTCGGAGCGGCCTACCATCAGCGCCGCCACCGCCGTGCCATGGGCGTCCGGTACGAGGCGGCCGCCGCAGCCCCAGCGCGTGATCGGCGTGGCGCCGAACACGGCATGCGCGGCATCGACCCCGCCGTCGACCAGGCCCACGCGCGCGGCCCCGCTCCCTTCCGGCAGGCCCGGCGCGGCGCCGCTGCCGGTGTAGACGTGATTGAAGTCGTAGGTCCCTTGCGGATCGAGGGCGCGCAGGCGTTCGACCAGATCCGCCGTGGCCGCCCCGGCAGGCACGCGCAGCACCACCAGCCTGTCGCCGAGGGCCGGCAAGGCTTCCTCGCGCACGGCCACCAGTCCCGCCCTGGAGGCGGCCTCCAGGGCCGCAGTAGTGGGTGACCAGGCCAGAATCTCGCCGCGTACGGCCGGCTCGCCGCGCGGATCGGCTTCCAGCACTGCGGGATGGCGGCGCAGCAAGGCGCGCACCGTGTCCAGGCGCAGGCTGCCGAGCTCGGGCAAGGGCGCGCGCTGGAGCAGCTGCTCGGCGGGCCGGCGCAGGCGGTCCAGCTCGACGGGGCCGATCTGCTGGGGCAAGGGCAAGCGCGGCAGGCCCAGCTGGCCGTGGGCAGGCCCGGCGGCGGCCAACGCGAACACCGCCACGAGCTTGCAGGTATTTACAGGAGGGAACTTCATGCGCCGATCATATATGATTGGAAGAAT
Source organism: Massilia sp. ST3 (assembly GCF_018119405.1). Classification (GTDB taxonomy): domain Bacteria; phylum Pseudomonadota; class Gammaproteobacteria; order Burkholderiales; family Burkholderiaceae_D; genus Telluria. Next base: position 13,654 of record NZ_JAGPWC010000002.1, read on the forward strand.
GAAGGAAGAACGTCCGCGACAGGGAAGAAAATCCCGTTCCCGTTCGTTCTCTGTTTCTCTGTCTGTAGATCGGACCCTGACGACACCATGCTGGCCAACGAGATCGCCGCCCTGCTGCCCCGCATGCGCCGCTTCGCGCGTGCGCTGACCTTCCACCGCGAAGACGCCGACGACCTGGTGCAGATCGCGATGGAGCGCGCGCTCGGCCGCAGCGGACAGTGGGAGCCGGGTACCCGCCTCGACAGCTGGATCTTCCGGATCATCAAGAACGCCTGGATCGACGAGGTGCGCAGCCGCACCCGGCGCGCCGAACTGTTCGCGCCCGAGGAGGACGGCGAGCAGGTGGGTGACAACCACGCCGCCGCCCACCAGCAGCGCCTGGCGGTCCAGAAGGCGATCAGCCTGCTGTCCGAGGAGCACCGGCTGGTGGTCGGCCTGGTCCTGGTCGACGGCCTGCCCTACAAGGAGGCGGCCGAGGTGCTCGAGATCCCGGTCGGCACCCTGACCAGCCGCCTGGCCCGCGCCCGCGAGGCCCTGCAGCAATTATTGGCTGACGACCCATTGTCCAACCCACCGGCGAGGAAATCATGACTTTCGACGACGCAACCCTGATGGCCTACGCCGACGGTGAACTGGACCCTGCGCGGCGCGCCGCCATTGAGCAGGCCATGCGCGACGATCCTGCGCTGGCCGCCGCCGTGGAACGCCACCGCGCCCTGCGCCGCGACGTTGCCGGCGCCTTCGCCGCCATCCTCGACGAGCCCGTTCCGGAACGGCTGCAGCCAGACCTGGCGGCGCGGGTGGTGCAGCTCAACGCGGCGCGTGTGCGCCGGGTACAGCCGGCCGAACAGGTCCGGCCGCCCGTCCGGCGGCGCTGGTCCTGGCCGGAATGGGGCGCACTGGCCGCGACCCTGGCGGTGGGCATCCTGCTGGGCCAGAACGGACCGGGCGGAGGCGGCCAGCCGGCCATCGGCGGCGATGGCGGGATCCTGGCCGCCCACGGCGAGCTGGCGCAGGCCCTGGACCGGCAGCCCGGCGGCGCCAGGACCGGCGTGGCCCAGGTGGGCATCAGCTTCGCCGCCCGCGACGGCAGCTATTGCCGCGGCTTCGTCTACGGTCCCTCGGCCGGACTGGCCTGCCGCCAGGGGGGCGCCTGGCGCATTCCGGTGCTGGCCGAAAGCCCGTCACAGGCGGAAGGCAGCTACCGCCAGGCCGGCAGCGCCCTGCCTCCGGCCGTGCTGGACGCGATCGACGCCCGCATCGCGGGGGCTCCCCTGGATGCGGCGGGCGAAGCGGCCGCGCGCAGCCGCGGATGGGAACCCCAGGCCGCTCCAAACAAGGAATGAGGCGTGCAAAAGTTGCCTTCACGACAAATATCTGACAAGAAAAACTTAATGCAAGTACAATGATTGTTGCCGGGCGCCCTGCCGTCCCCGCTTCCCTGTACTACGCAACGACGGATGAAGACACGTACTTACCTGTTCCTGATGGCGGCCGCCATCCTGCTTCCAGTGGCGATCGCCTTCTGGATCGGGCTGTCCATGCTGCTGGACTGGGAACGGGAGTCGCGCATCGGCAGCGTCAAGGAAATGGCGCGCGCCACGGCCTTCCAGATCGACCGCGAGATCGCCGCCGCCGAATCCTCGCTGCGCGGCATCGCCCACTCGGAAAGCCTGCGCAGCAGCGACTACGAGCGCTTGCACCGCTGGGCCACGTCGATCAACGAGGGCAGCCTGTGGTCCTGGACCGTGCTGGCCGACCAGCAGGGCCGGGGCCTGTTCAATACCCTGGTTCCCTTCGGTACGCCGCTGCCGGCCAAGGCCGGCGCCTGGGCCGCCCAGGTGACGCCGGAACGCGGCACGCGGGTCTCCGGCTACTTCATCGGCACCCTGTCGCAGCGCCCGACGGTGTCGGTCGACGTGCCGGCGCCGGTCGGCGGCGGCAAGCACTACATCGTCAGCCAGATCTTCGACGTGCGCCACTTCGAGCGCATCCTGAACCACGACGCGCTCGGGCGCGACTGGGTGGTGGGCATCTTCGACGCCACCGGCACCACCCTGGTGCGCAACCGCCACGCCGGCAGCATCGTCGGCAAGCCGATGCGTTCCGACTTCCTGGCTGCCACCCGCGCCACCAGCAGCGGCGTGTTCCGCCACACCACGCACGACGGCGCCGAGGTCTATGGGGTCTTCACCCGCTCGCAGACCAGCAACTGGACCGTCGTGATCGGCGTGCCGGTCGCCGAGATCGAAGCGGCCGCGCGCACCGCGACCCTGTACGCGGCCATGGCCCTGATGCTGCTGATGGGCCTGGCCCTCGCGGTGGCCGCCTTCCTCGGCAACAAGCTCGAGGCCGCGCTGCGCCATGCGGCGGCGGCGGCGCGCTCGCTGGGCCAGCGCGCCCTGCCGCGCCCGGAGCCGACCCGGGTCGAGGAAGTCGACGCCCTCCTGAGCGGTCTGCACCACACCAGCGAAGCGCTGGCGCGCGAAAGCGGCGTGCGCCAGTCGCTGCAGGACGAGCGCGAGCAGTTGCTGCTGAGCGAACAGCATGCGCGCAGGCTGGCCGAGGCCCAGAGCCGGGCCAAGGACAATTTCCTGGCCATGCTGGGCCACGAGCTGCGCAATCCGCTGGCGGCGATCTCGGGCGCCATGGCGGTGCTCGACATGCCGGCCGTCAAGCCGGAACTCGCGGCCAATGCGCGCGCCATCAGCCGCCGCCAGATGCGCCACCTGACCCGCATCGTCGACGACCTGCTCGACGTCCAGCGCATTTTGTCCGGCAAGATCGTGCTCCAGCAGGCCCGCGTCGACCTGGCCGAGCTGCTGCGCGCCTGCTGCTCGGCCAAGTCGCTGGTGGACGCCGGCAACCACCAGTGGAGCGTGGAGGTCGAGGACGCCTGGGTCGACGGCGACCGTACGCGCCTGGAGCAGATCATCGACAACCTGCTGCACAACGCCATCAAGTATACCCCGGCGGGCGGCAGCATCGCCGTGCGCGGACGCCGCGTCGCGGGCCGCGCCGTGGTCGAGGTCAGCGATACGGGCGTGGGCATCGCGCCCGAGCTGCTGCCGGTGATCTTCGACGTCCTGGTCCAGGGCCCGACCAGCATCGACCGCGCCCAGGGCGGCCTGGGACTGGGCCTGGCCCTGGTCAAGCAGCTGGCGGCCTTGCACGGCGGCACCGTCCACGTGGAGAGCGAAGGACAGGGCCGCGGCAGTACCTTCACCGTCAGCTTCCCGGCCTGCCCGGCGCCAGACACCACCGCCCCGCAAGGCGAGGACAGCGCGCCCGCCACCAGCGCCGCCTGACGCCGGGAAGCTGCCCGCCACCCTGGGAATCGGGCCATCCGCCCATACCTGTACAGGAACGAACCGATGGGGACGCCATGCGAACCTTCCTGCGCAGCTTCCTGCTTGCCGCCATCCTGCTCCTGGGCTACGCCCTGCTCGAGCCCTGGCTCAGGCACATGCTGTATGCGATGCGCCTGGCGGCGATGCCAGCGCCGGCCGCGCTCGCCGTGCCGGTGCAGGGCGTGCGCGCCAAGGGCTTGCGCGACACCTGGCACGCCGCGCGCGGCGCAGGCCGCCGGCACGAGGGAATCGATATCTTTGCCAAGCGCGGCACCCCGGTGCTGTCCAGTACCGAAGGGATCGTGCTGCGGGTCGGCACCAACCGCCTGGGCGGACTGGTGGTCTGGGTGCTGGGCCCGGCCGGGCAGCGTCATTACTACGCCCACCTGGACGGCTATGCGGACGTGCACGCCGGCATGCGGGTGGCGCCGGGCCGCGTGCTCGGCTACGTGGGCGACAGCGGCAACGCCAAAGGCACGCCGCCCCACCTGCATTATGGAATCTATGCGGCGGGCGGAGCGCTCAACCCCTACCCGCTGCTGCGCGGCCCAGCGCCGGAGCGCGAAGCCGCCGCGCACTGATCAAAACCCGTCTACCGCGGGCGCGCCCTGCACCTGGGTGGGCGGTGGCGGCGGCGCGATTTCGCTTGGCGGTACCGAGCGTTCCTCGACCGGCGGCTCCTCGTTGGCCTCGTCGATTTCTTCCTGCGTAGGCTGGGGCGCCGGCTCCGCCTCTTCCTCGGGCACCATGACTTCCACCGGCATGTCGCCCGGCAGTTCCTCGAATTCTTCCTCGGTCTCTTCCTCGTAGCGCGGCGCGGCCTGCGGACGGCCGCCGGGGAACAGCGCTTCGCGGTCCAGCTTGCCGCTGTCGAGGGCGGCGCGGAAGAAGTCGCCCACCAGCAGGGCCGCGTTATGGCCGCCCTGGCCCCAGTAGGTGCTGCGGATCGTGACCCGGTTGTCGTTGAAGCCGACCCAGGCGCCCGCCACCAGGTTCGGATGCATCAGGATGAACCAGCCGTCGGTGTTGTTCTGGGTGGTGCCGGTCTTGCCGGCCACGTCGCCCTGGATCCCGAAGCGGTAGCGCACCCCGCCGCCGGTGCCGCGCGTGACCACGCCGCGCAGCATGTCGATCAGGGTCACGGCGGTTTCCTGCGACAGCGCGCGCTCCGGCACGGCGGCGCCGAAATCGGCCACCACGCGGCCGTCGCGGTCGAGGATGCGGCGCACGAACACGGGTTTGCGGTATTCGCCCTGGGCCGCGATGGTGGCGTAGGAACTGACCATCTCCAGCAGGGTCACCGGGCTGGTGCCCAGCGCGAGCGAAGGAACGGCCGAGAGCTTGCTCTGGCGGATGCCCATGCCCTGGGCCAGGCGCACGATCGGCGGCAGGCCGACTTCCTGCATCACCTGGGCGGTGATGGTGTTCTTGGAGTAGACCAGGCCGTCGCGCATGGTCATGCTGCGCCCGCTGTTGCCGGACATGTCGGTGGGACGCCAGACGGTCCCGTCGGCGGCGCGGATGTCCTGCACCACGTCGCGGTAGGTCTGGTCCGGGGCGATGCCCTTTTCCAGCGCCGCCGCATACACGAAGGGCTTGAAGGTCGAACCCGGCTGGCGCAGGGCCTGGGCCACGTGGTCGAACTGGTCGCGCTCGAAGTCGCGGCTGCCGACCCAGGCGCGCACTTCGCCGTTGGCCGGATCGATGGCGACGAAGCCCGCCTCCAGGCGCGACTTGGACGCCTTGAGTTCGTTCATGAACTTGCGGTCGGCCTTGAGGCGCTTGAGCGCGGCCGCGGGCGCCTCGCCCTCCTCGACCGCGCGCCGGTAGTCGCCGCTCTCGCGCACGAAGGCGTCCAGGGTGCGCTGGCGCGAACTCCAGTAATAGGCGAAGGGATTCACGTCGCCGCGCATGGACTGGTACATGCCGGACGAGGTCGAACGCACCAGGCTGGCCTGGGACCATTCGACGTCGGCCACCGCCTGCAGCGCGCTGGCCTGGCGCTCCACCGCGCGTTCCGCGGCTTCCTGCAGGCCCAGGTCGAGCGTGGTCTCGGCCACCAGGCCGTCGAGCTGCAGGTTGTAGTCGTTCTCGTCGGCCCATTCGAGCAGCCACTTGCGCACGAAGGCGGTGAAGTGGTTGTCGCGGCCGCTACGGTCCGGCAAGCGCGCGAAGCGCACCCGCAGCGGGCGCTTGGACAGCTGGCGGTAGCGCTCCTCGCTCAGGGCGCCATGCTTGCGCATCTGCGACAGCACCACGTTGCGGCGCTTGAGCGAACGCTCCGGGTTGGTCACCGGGTTGTAGTAGTGGGTGCCCTTCAGCATGCCGACCAGGGTCGCCGCTTCCAGCACGTCGAGGCGCGCGGCGGGCTTGTTGAAGTAGGTGCGCGCGGCCATCTCGATGCCGTAGGCGTTGTACAGGAAGGGCACGGTGTTCAGGTAGGCTTCGAGGATCTCGGTCTTGCTGTAGGTGTTCTCGATCTTGATGGCGGTGATCAGCTCCTTCATCTTGCGGCTGATGCTGCGCGCACGGCCGATCTCCTCGGGGAACATGTTGCGCGCCAGCTGCTGCGTGATGGTGGAGCCGCCCTGGGCGTCGCCCTTCAGGGTCGCCCACATGGCGCCGGCGATGCGCGTGAAGTCGACCCCGTGGTGCTCGTAGAAGCGGTGGTCCTCGGTGGAGATCAGGGCCTTGATCACTTCCGGCGACACCTGCGACAGCTTGACCCGCTCCTGCAGGCCCTGTTCGAAGGTGCCGAGTTCCTTGCCGTCGGACGAGAGGATCTTGGAGGCGCGCGCGGTGCGCGCCTGGTTCAGGTCCTCGATGCCCGGCGTGAGCGGAACCAGGGCCAGCAGGTATACGAAGAAGATCGTCAGGAGTCCTGCCAACGACCACAGGGCGACCAGGGAAACCTGCTCCCACAGCGGCCGGTCGCGCAGGCGCTCCCTGGCCCGTGTCATGCCGGCCTGCGCATGCCGGCTCGCGCCCGCCACCAGGCGCTTTCCATGGCGTGCTACTGGGTTGCTCGACCTGCTCGTCTTCTCGTCCTGGTCCACTGATCGTCCTGCTTTCGTGCGCTGGGGTAAAGGGTGGGGAAGGCTTGCGCCGCGATCCGCCGTGGCTGGAGTATAGCCGACCCTTGGCGCGTCCACGGTGCGCCAGCGCCCACAGGGCGCTTAGGCGTCGAGGGGCGCCGGCTGCACCCGCCCGGCGCGCAGCAGCGGCTCGACGTCCTTCACCGGCTGCGGCTGGCAATACACATAGCCCTGCACCTCGTCGCAGCCGCAGTTGCGCAGGTAGTCGAGCTGCTCCAGCGTTTCCACGCCTTCCGCGATCACGTTCATGCGCAGGCCGTGGGCCAGCGAGACGATGGCGTCGACCATGGCGGCGCTGTCGGCGCTGGAGACGATGTCCTTGACGAAGGAGCGGTCGATCTTGAGCACATCCACCGGCAGGCGCTTCAGGTAGGACAGGCTCGAGTAGCCGGTGCCGAAGTCGTCGATCGAGAGCTTGACCCCCATGCGCTTCAGGCAGCCCATGGTCTCGATGGCGGTTTCGACGTCGGCCATCATCATGCTCTCGGTCAGCTCGATCTCGAGCGAGTCGGGCGGCAAGCCGGTTTCCTCGAGCGCGCGGGCCACCGTCTCGACCAGGTCGGGTTCGGCGAACTGGCGCGCCGACAAGTTCACCGCCACCCGCAGCGGCCCCAGGCCGGCGCGGCGCCAGCGCTGGTTCTGGCGGCAGGCGCTGCGCAGCACCCAGGCGCCGATCGGGACGATCAGGCCGGTCTCCTCGGCCAGTCCGATGAAGCGGTCCGGGCGCACGGTGCCGAGCTGCGGGTGGCGCCAGCGGATCAGGGCCTCGGTGCCGACCACGTAGCCGCTGGCCAGGTCCACCTGGGGTTGGAAGTGCAGTTCGAACTGGTTGTCCTGCACCGCCAGGCGCAAGGCGCCTTCGAGCGCCAGGCGGTCGATCGCGCGCGCATTCATGTGCGGGGCATAGAACTGCACCGCGTTGCGCCCCGTCTCCTTGGCCCGGTACATCGCGATCTCGGCGTGCTTGACCAGGGTCTCGGCGTCCTTGCCGTCGGCCGGATAGCCGGCCACCCCGGCGGTGCAGCCCAGCACCAGCATCTGGCCTTCCATCTCGAGCGGCTCGGACACGGCGGCGCGCACCACCTGCAGGCGCGCCGCGGCCTGGCGCTCGTCGGCGCAGCCGCACAGCACCAGCATGAAGTTGTCGCCGCCCACGCGCGCCGCCGTATCGGCCGGCCGCATCGACGTGCCGATGCGGCGCGCCAGCGCGCGCAGCGCCTCGTCGCCGGCGCGCCGCCCCAGGGTGTCATTGATCAGCTTGAAGTGGTCGATGTCGAGCGCCACCGCCCACACCGGCTTGTCGCCCGAGGTGCCGATGGCGCGTTCGATGCGGTCGGCCAGCAGCGCGCGGTTGGCCAGCCCCGTCAGGGTGTCGTACTGGGCGCGGTGCTCGAGCTCGGCCTCGTAGCGCTTGGCCTTGGTGACGTCGTACACGGTGACGACGAAATGCTCGGTGACGCCGCCGGGCCGGCGTACCGGCGCAATGTACACGTCGCTGTACAGCTCCATGCCGTCGCGGGTCTCCTGGCGCACCAGCGCATGGCCTTCGCGCCGCTCGCGCAGGGCCTGGCGCAGCTCTTCCATGGCGGGCTCGTCGGCATTGTCGCCGCCCAGCATCGCCAGCGGCCGCCCGGCCAGCTCCTCGACCGGGTAGCCGTAGGTGCGCACGCAGGCCGGATTGGCGTATTCGATCGGGAAGCCCGGGCGCAACGCGCTCACCAGCAGGATGGGATTCGCGCTGGCCTCGATCGCGCGCTCGTACAAGCGCAGCGAGCTGGTCGCCAGGTCCAGGGCCGAGGTGCGCTCGTCGACCAGGGCTTCGATCCGCCGGGTGCGCGCGCTGCGCTGCTGCACCAGGCCCGCGATCGCCAGACTCAGGACCAGGCCGAAGGCCAGGGCCGCCAGTTCGGCCAGGTGGTGTGCGATGCCTTGCGGACGCTGCTCGACCACCAGCTGCCAGCGCGAGCCGGCGACCTGGAACTCGCGCTCCAGGCGCAACTCCGATTCGCCGGCCAGCACCTGCCACCAGGGCAACGGGCCGGGCTGCTCTCCGTGACGGAACACGCGCAGCATGACGCCGTCCTCGCCCGCCGCGTTCACCGCCAGCGAAAAGTCGCGGTCGCCCAGCAGGTGAACGGCGTCCAGGCTGCCGCCCACCAGCAGGGCCACGTCGATCACCACCACGGTCAGCCCCTGGACCGCCTCGCGCCGCTCGGCCACGCCGTCGAGGCGCGCACCCGGCCGGTACACCGGCATGGCGATCAGGATGCCGCGCCGCTGCCATTCGCCCTGCACCAGGTCGATCAGTGGGCTGGCGACCGGCTCGCCGGTATCCACGGCGCGCATGCTGAAGCCGCGCTGGGCGGGATTGGACAGGGCATCGTAGCCGTACACCGGCTCGTTGCCGACTATCGGTACCACATAGTCGTTAACCAGATAGCGTTCGCGCGGGGCGGCGCGCACCAGGCCGATGGGGCCGCGCTCGCGGATGGCGAAGTCCGGCCACAGGCGCGCCCGCTCGGACTCGAAGGCGGCGCGCTCGCGGCCGCTGACGAAGCGCTGGAACTCGAGCGCCTGCAGGTAGCCGTGGCGCCGGATCAGGGGTTGGGCGAAGGCGTCGAACTGGTCGCGGCCTACCTCGCCCGCAACCTGGAAAAACAGGTTCGTGGCGCGCAAGGCGTCCGTCGCCTCGTCAAAGGCGCGGGTGACGGCGGCGGCGCGCACCGCCGCGCGCTGCGCAAACTCGGCCTGCGTCCGCTCGGACTCGGCTTGCCGCAGGCCGGCACACAGCACCACGGTCAACGCGAGACCCAGCAGGAAAGTGGCCACCGCTGCGCGCGAGAGGGCGCCTGTCCCCGTGAAGGTTGGGTTCGCTGGCGTGCTTCGCATTGCCCGATGCTAGCAAAGAAGCGCTGCAGCCGGCGGGACGTTACGGCGTAGCAAAATATGCACGCCAGTGCGGCGCCGTCCCGCCGCCGGCGGCCCGCTTCGGGTATCATCGCGGCATGCGACCAGATACCCCTTCCCTTCCTTCCGACACCCCGCCGCAGCGGGTCTTGCGCCAGTTCCGCATCGTCTTCAACGCCGTCAAAACCCACTTCCGCCAGGTCGAGCGCGATACCGGCGTGGGCGGCGCCCAGCTGTGGGCCTTGTCCGTGATCGAGCGCCAGCCCGGCATCGGCGCCACCAACCTGGCGCGCGAACTCGACATCCACCAGTCCACCGCCAGCAACCTGGTGCGCAGCCTGGTCGAGCGCGGCTTCGTCGCGGCCAGCCGCGAAAGCACCGACCGGCGCAATGTCGCGCTGCGCGTGCTGCCGGCCGGCGCCGAAGTGCTGGCGCGCGCGCCCATGCCCTTTACCGGCGTGCTGCCGGATGCGCTGGCCAGTCTCGACGAACAGACCCTGCTGCGCCTGGAGCAGGATCTCGACGTCCTGATCGAGCAGCTGGACACCGACGACACCGGCAGGATTCCTCTGTCCCAGCTCTGACTTGCACCTGAACGGCATTCGCCAAAAAAACGCGGCGCTGTGCCCGTTACGTGTTGAAGACGCCAATCGCCGTGCGCAAGAACCGCTCCGGCGTGGCGATGCGGGCTCCATCCAGCGCCCATTGCCAGCCCAGGTAGTTCGGCAGGTAACGTGAAGCGACGCCATGGAAGCGCGCCGGCCATTGGCGGAAGCGGCGGTGATAACTATGGACGTTCCGCACGTGGACGGCGCCGCGCACCCGCTCGCCGCCACGAAGATTGACGAACTCATGAGAAATGTCCGCTTCGCGCGCGAAGGAGCGGTAAGCCGGGTGGCCATCGGTCACCAGCAGGACATCGGGGCGAGCACAGGGAGCAGATGCAGGTGCAATTGATCCTTGGCGACGGCGCCCCGTCCGGTAATAACATCGTGGGTGCCGCCGGTGCGGTCGCGGGCGATCATCAGCTGGAGACGCTGGCGCCTGGTCAGTACGGAAACTTGCCTCAGCCAACTGGCAAAGCGCTGCTTTTCCATCGCCGCTCCGCTGGTCCGTGAGATTACGGTTGGACTGCGATGGAGCCCGACAGTTCAAATTCCACACGCAGCGGTGACAGCGCCAAAAAAGCCCCCGCACGTGGCGGGGGACGAAAGAAGCGGACGAATCCGCTCCGTAGCTGATCGTGCGCCGGGCCGCTGCGGGCCGGCGCCACCCATCCATACTGCCGCAAAAGTGTAAGGAAGGCAATCGCATTTGTGCGAATGCACTACGTTTTTTCGCCTACTTCCCCGAGACCTGGGCCAGCTCGCAGCGCGACTTGCTGCCCTCGACCGTGCAGCGGTTGCGGCGCCGGCCTTCGCGGTCCCACACGCCCACCTCCCAGCTCGCCGCCCCGGTACGCTCCAGGGTCATGAAGCCGAAGCCGTCGACCCAGGAACTGAAGTGCTCGACCGCCGCGCCCTGCGCCGGCTCGGCCCCGGGCGGAATCGCCGCCGGCAGCGGCACCGTGTCCTCGGCGGTGCCGGAAAAACCGCTCACCAGCTGGGTCGGATGGCGGCTCGAGAAGCTGACCTGTTCCCACAGGTGCACATGGCCCGACAGCAGCATGCTGATCGAGGCCGGCAAATAAGCCTTGTCCATGTCGCCGAAGGCGTCCAGCATGCCCTTGTCGCCGCCGAACAGCGTGACCTTGCCCGTCTTGGCGTCCTGGTTGGCGCCGAAGGCGAACAGCGGATGGTGGTCGACCCCGATGTTGTAGGCCGCGTTGCGCGCCAGCGCGTCGATTCGGCGCCAGGCTTCGCGGTAGCGCGCGCGGCGCGGATCGCTTTCCGACAGGCCGCGCCAGTTGGTGTTCGAGGTATCGAACACGATCAGCTGGGCGCCGTCGCCGAGCGGCACCGCATAAGGCTCGCCGTGGTCGCCCAGCGCATCGTTGACGGGCTCGTCGCAGTCGCGTCCCGCCTGGTAGGGCCGGGGGTCGAGGTAGCGCCAGTAGGCCTGGCCCGAACGGGCGCAGGATTCATGGTTCCCGCGCGTCATGACCCAGGGCGCCGCACGCAGCAACGCCGCGCCAGGGGCGAAGAAATCGGCGCGCCAGGTATCCCAGCCATAGCCCCAGGGGCTGCCGGCGCAGCCGGGGCGGCCGGCCGGGCATGGGTCTTCGCGGTAGTGGTAGTCGCCCACGTGCACGACGAGGTCCGGCTTCCACGCGGCGGCGGAAGCGGCCACCTGGGCGAAGGGATAGCTGCCGGGATCGTTGCAGTCCTGCCAGGTACTCTTCTTGAGGCGGCAGCCGGTGTCGCCGAGGACCACGATGCGGCGCGGCGCAGCCATGGGCAGCGCGAGCGCCTGGCCGCGCACGCCGGCCGACCGCGCGCCGGGCGGGAGCGCGAATTCGCAGGCCAGCACGGCGCTGTTGGGGGCGTCGCGCAGCGCCGGGTCGCCGTTGGGGCGCAGCGGAATCGGACCATGCGGCACGCGCACGCGCATCGGCGCGGCCCGGCCGTCGACCACGATGTCCGGGCAGGCGCGCGCGCGGGTGACGAGACGGGCCGTGCCCTGGCCCCCTTCGCCCAGCACCACGTAGGCGGGTTCGTCGGCGGGCGCCTGCGGCGAAGGCTGGGTGGCGCAGCCGGCAAGCAGGGCAGCGCAAGCGGCGACGGGGACGGCGGCGGCGCGCGGGGTGAAGTGTAAAGGCATGAAGAGTCCGAAAGGTGGTGAAGCGGATTAGTCCTGGCGCAGGTGCAGCAGCGGATACGGGCGCCCGGCGTCGTCCAGCGGCGAGCGTCCGGTGCGGTGGAAGCCCATGCGTTCGTAGAAGCCGATCGCCGCCGCGTTCTGTTCGTTCACGTCCACCGTGAGAGCGCCTAGCAGACGGGCCGCATGCTCCAGCATGGCGCGCCCGAGCCCCCGGCCATTGTGGGCCGGGTCGATGAACAAGGCGTCGACGTGGCTCCCGCTCAGGCCCATGAAACCTGCGGGCGCGCCGTCATGCTCGATCACCCACAGGTTCGTCTGCGGCAGGTAGTGGTCCGACACCAGGCGCTCGATCTCGAGAAAGTCTTCCTCGCGCAGGAAATCGTGGGTGGCGCGCACGCTGCGGCGCCAGATCCCGGCCAGCGCCGGCGCGTCGTGCGGGCCGGACAGGCGTAGCTGCGTCATGGCTGCTCCGGTTTTTGCAAATGCCGCAATTGTGCACGAGCCGGGCCGCGCTGGGAATGGCATTCAATGCAGGAAGCCCAATCCGGCGGGCCGCCTGGCGCGAAATGGTTAAGATAGCTGGACTATCGGAGAACACCATGGAGAACGTGCCGGGCTGGCTCGAGGCGGGATGGTGGGGACTGGTGGCCGGCGGCGCCCTGCTGCTGGGCGCCGCCGCCGGCTACCGCTTCGCCGTGCCGCAGCGCCTGACGGCCGCCATCATGGCCTTCGGCAGCGGCGTCCTGATTTCCGCCCTGTCCTTCGAGCTGATGGACGAGGCCTACGCCACCGACGGGCTGGCCTCGTGCGCGGTCGGCTTCCTGTCGGGCGCCGCGATATTCACCCTGGCCAACTGGTTCCTGGCGCGCCAGGGCGCCCGCCATCGAAAGCGCTCCGGCGGCCACCAGCCGAGCGAGGCCCAGGACAGCGGCAGCGGCATGGCGATCGCCGTCGGCGCCCTGCTCGACGGGATACCGGAATCGATCGTCATCGGCCTGTCCATGCTGGGCGGAAATGGCGTGAGCCTGGTGGCGGTAGGCGCGATCTTCCTGTCCAACGTGCCCGAGGGCCTGTCCAGCGCGGCCGGCATGAAGCGCGCGGGCCGCTCGCCGCGCTATATCTTCGGCATCTGGGGCGGCATCGCCCTGGCTTCAAGCATCGCGGCGCTGGCCGGCTACAGCGTCTTCGCCGCCTCGCCGCCGGAAGTGGTGGCGGCCACCATGGCGGTGGCGGCGGGCGCGGTGCTGGCCATGGTGGTCGATACGATGATCCCGGAAGCCTTCGAGGAGACCCATGATTTCGCGGGCATGATCACGGTGCTCGGTTTCCTGGCCGCCTTCGCCCTCAGCAAGAGCGGTGTGTAGGGTGGACGGCCTTGCCGTCCACCCGATGATAGGTAGAGGCTCCGCTTTCGTGCGGGCTGATCTCTGCGCAAACTATCAGCGCGTGGACGGAGAACCCGTCCACCCTACCGGTTACCACATCACTTATGTTGTAGATGTGTTGAGTTTGGGCAGGCAGAACCTAGCGCGCCGGCTGGGTGCGCAGATAGGCCAGCAGGTCGGCAAGCTGCCGTTCGCTGGACAGGCCCCAGAAGCGCATCGCATTGCCCGGCACGACGGCGTCGGGGTCGCGCAGGAAGGCGGCAAGCCTGGCCTCGTCCCAGGCGAAACCCGCGCGCCGCAGCGCAGGCGAATACTGGTAATCGGGAAGGCTGCCGGCGCGGCGGCCGACGATGCCATTCAGCTCGGGGCCGAACACATTGCGCGCGCCCGGTCCCACCTGGTGGCAGTTGGCGCAGCGCGCGAACACCTTGCGCCCGGCTTCGGGGTCGGCCGGCGCCCGTTCGTCCGCGCAGCCAGCCAGCAGCGCCGCCAGCAGTGATACAGCCGGGCGGGCGAGGCGCATCACTTGACCCGCTGCTTCTCGAGCTTGCGCGCCAGCGTGCGCCGGTGCATGCCCAGGCGGCGCGCCGCTTCCGAGATGTTGAAATCGGTCTCCGCCAGCACGGCATGGATCTTTTCCCATTCCAGGGTCTTGATCGAGGTCGAGCGGTTGGTGACCTCGATGTCGGTGCTGCCCGCCACGTGGCCGAAGGCGGCCTCGATATCGTCGGCGTCCGAGGGCTTGGCCAGGTACTGGACCGCCCCCAGCTTGATCGCCTCCACGGCGGTGGCGATGCTGGCGAAACCGGTGAGCACCACGATCAGCATGTCGGGCTCGTGCTCGTGCAGCAGCTGGACGCAGGACAGGCCGGAGGTATTGCCCTTCAGCTTGAGGTCGACCACGGCATAGCCGGGCGTATGCTCCTGCAGCACGGCCGCCGCCTCCTCGTAGCCGTGCGCCACCAGCACCCGGTAGCCACGGCGCTCGAAGGAACGGCTCAGGGTGCGCGCGAAGGCTTCGTCGTCTTCGATGATGAGCAGCAGGGGCTCAGGATGGGACATCGCGGTTTTCCTCTTCGAGTTCGATCGCGGACAGGGGCAGGCTCAGGACCACCTCGGCCCCGCCTTCGTCGCGGTTGCGCGCACTGACCGTGCCGCCGAGCTTGCGCACCACGTTTACCGCCAGGAACAGACCCAGCCCGCCGCCGGGCTTGCCCTTGGTCGACTGGTAGGGCTTGCCCAGCTGGTCCAGCATGCCGGGTGCAAAACCGGGGCCGCGGTCGAGCACCGCCAGGCGCAGCACGCCGTCCTCGATCTGGGCGTCGACGCCGACCCAGTCGGGCGAGGCCTCCAATGCGTTGTCGAGCAGGTTGTCGATGGTCTGCTTGAGCGCTGAATCCGATGCCACCGGCAGGTCGTCGCCGATGCGGTTATTGTAAGTGAAGCCGCGCACCGGACGGCTTTGCCGCCATTTGTCCACCAGCCCGTCGAGGAAGGCCCGGATCGTGGTGCGCACCGCCGACTCGCCGCGCGCCTCGCCGGCCGACAGCAGGATGCCGCTGACGATGGATTTGCAGCGCTTGAGCTGGGTCTGCATCTCGGCGATCTCTTCCAGCAGTTCGGGGTTCTTCTTGAACTCCGGCATGCGCTTCCAGTCGCCGAGAATGACCGAGACGGTGGCCAGCGGGGTGCCCAGTTCGTGGGCCGCCCCCGAGGCCAGCAGGCCCATGCGCACGATGTGCTCCTCTTCCGCGGCGCGCTGGCGCAGCCCGGCCAGCTGGGCCGCCTTTTCGCGCAGGTTGTCCGAGATGCGCGAGATGAACATCACCAGCAACGCCGCATTCAGGGCGAAGCAGACCAGCAGGCCCTGCACATAGATGCTGCCGATACCGCGCGCGTGGTCGAAGGGCAGCGCGAGCGGCTCGGCGTACATCGCCAGGCCGGCCATGCACAGGATGGTGATGGCGACGATGGTCCAGGTCCAGGCCACTTCGAGCAGCACCGCC
Organism: Massilia sp. ST3; assembly: GCF_018119405.1. Taxonomy (GTDB): domain Bacteria; phylum Pseudomonadota; class Gammaproteobacteria; order Burkholderiales; family Burkholderiaceae_D; genus Telluria. The sequence continues at coordinate 29,157 of NZ_JAGPWC010000002.1, forward strand.
GAGATGATCACCTGCAGCAGGTAGAGGAAGGCGAAGGGGTTGGTGGTGCCGCCCGACAGGTAGAGCAGCACGGTGAGGCTGGCGACGTCGACCAGCAGGGCCATGAACATCTCGCCGTTCGACACCGGACGGTGTTCGTGCCAGCGCAGGTGGCTGGCGATGTTGAAGGCGATCAGGCAGGCCAGCACCTGCAGCATGTGCACCAGCGGCAGCTCGATCCGGAAGATCAGGATGGCCGATGCGATGGTGGTGATCTGGCCGATCACGGCGATCCAGCGCAGCTCGATCAGCTGCAGCATGTTCTTGTGGCCGGCGGCGAACTCCACGTTCGCGGCGGCCGCCGAGGGCGAGCTCCTGCCCGCCTTGGCGAAGAAGTCCAGCGGTGATTGTATCAAGCCAGTGTCCCGTTCAGTCGTCGGTGTGCCGCGCGCCGTGGCGGCCGACCCACCACCAGGCGCCAAGCACCATCAGGGCGAGAGCATACCAAGTGAGCGCGTAAACGAGGTGGTTATTTTGGAAGGAAATCACGGTGAGGCCGCCGACGGCGCGTTCCGGCGCGCCTTTCGGGTCCTGGTCCCTGGCGGCATCGACAAAGAACGGGGCGACCCGGGCGAGTCCGCGCGCGGCGCCGATGGCCGCGACATCGCGCGAGTACCAGCGGTTGCCCGCCGGGTCGTTCTCGCGCAGGAAGCCGCCGCCGGGCTCATTGATGCGCAGCAGGCCGGTGACCGTCACGGTCTCGCCCGGCGCCGCGCAGGGATCGGCCGCTGCGCGCTGCGCAGGATAGCGCCCTGCCCGGTTCCCGGCGGCGGGAATGAAGCCGCGGTTGATGAAGACGATGTGGCCCTCGGCCGTGCAGAACGGCGTGAGCAGCCAGAAACCCGCACCGAGCTCGGAGAGCGCCTGGACGGGGGTGGTGTATGCGTAGAGGTAGTGCCCGGACAGCTGGACGCGCCGGTATTCGTGGGTGTCTTTGGAGACCGCCGCCCATTGCGCCGCCGGGGGCGCCGCAACGGGAGCGGCATGCACGCGTGCGTCGACGCGTGCGATCAGGTCCAGTTTCCATTGCAGGCGGATCACCTGCCAGGTCCCCAGTCCTGCGAACAGCACGACCAGGAGCAGGGCCAGCACCGCCAGAAGCCGCCGCGCGAGCGCGGAGCGGGTCTGGGGAGCGGCCGGTGCTGCCTGATCGTGCCCGGCCTGCATTAGGGCATGTCGTGGGTGCCGTGCAGGGTGTCGCTCGCGCCACCCATCGCCGGCATCATGTTGGCGTTCATGTGGTGCATGACCCAGATCGAACCGGCCAGCACGATGACCAGCAGGACGACGGTCAGGATCAGCGCCATCAGGTTCCAGCCGCCTTCCGACTTGGCGTTCATGTGCAGGAAGTAGATCATCTGCACGACGAGCTGCACCGCGGCGAAGCCGAGGATCACGTACTTCGTGGTGTCGGGCGGCAGGACGTTGCCCATCACCAGCCAGAACGGGATCGCGGTCAGGATCAGCGACAGCACGAAGCCGATCGCGTAGTCCTTGGCGCTGTAGTGCGTCACGTAGACGTCATGGTGACCGTGGTCGTGACCATGAGCGCCATGGCCGTGGTCGTGGTGGTGGTCGCTCATGGCAGCACTCCCATCAGGTAGACAAAGGTAAACACGAAGATCCAGACCACGTCCAGGAAGTGCCAGAACAGCGACAGGCACTGCAGGCGGCGGAAGTTCTCCGCGCCCAGGCCGTGCTTGCTGATCTGGATGATCAGGGTCACCAGCCACACGGTGCCGAACAGCACGTGCAGGCCGTGGGTGCCGACCAGCGAGAAGAACGCGGTCAGGAAGCCGCTGCGCTGCGGACCCGCGCCTTCATGGATCAGGTGGTAGAACTCGTACAGCTCCAGCGACAGGAAGGCCAGGCCCAGCAGGCCGGTGACGGCCATCCAGCCGATGGTCGCGCCGGCCTTCTTGGCCTGCGCCGCGATCATCGCGAAGCCGAAGGTGATCGACGACAGCAGCAGGAAGCCGGTGTTAATGGCGATCAGCGACAGGTCGAACAGCTCGGCGCCGGTCGGACCGCCGGCGTAGTTACGGCCCAGCACCGCATAGGTGGCGAACAGGGACGCGAAGATGAGGCAGTCGCTCATCAGGTAAATCCAGAAGCCGAGCAAGGTGCCCTGCTCCGGATGGTGCTCGCGCACCATGTAGCGCGCGGTCACCTGGTCGGCGGTCAGGCCGCCGGTCATGGTTTTAGTTTCAGACATGGCTTTCCAGCAAACGGGTATGCGCTTCCTCGGTACGGGTCACTTCTTCCGCCGGGATGTAGAAATCGCGCTTGTAGTTGAAGGTGTGGATGATGATCGCGGCCAGCAGGACGGCGAAGGACACGGCGGTCAGCAGCCACATGTGCCAGATGATCGCGAAGCCGACCACGCACGACAGCGCCGAGATGCCGAAGCCGGCCCAGGTGTTCTTGGGCATGTGGATCGCGACGAAGTCCTTCAGCGGACGCTGGTAGCCATTCTTCTTCATGTCGGCGAAGGTGTCGTTGTCGTGCACCACCGGGGTGAAGGCGAAGTTGTAGTCCGGCGGCGGCGACGAGGTCGCCCACTCCAGGGTACGGCCATCCCACGGGTCGCCCGTCACGTCGCGCAGCGACTTGCGGTCTTTCCAGGTGAAGAAGATCTGCAGCAGCAGCGCGCCGATACCGCCGGCGATCATCAGGGTGCCGAACAGCGAGACCTGGAACAGCCACTGCACCGAGGTGTCCTCGAAGTGGCTCACGCGGCGGGTGTAGCCCATGAAGCCCAGGATGTACGGCGGGGTGAAGGCGACCCAGAAGCCGATCGACCACAGCCAGAACGAGACCTTGCCCCAGAACTGGTTCAGCTTGACGCCGAACATCTTCGGCGCCCAGTAGTTGAAGCCGGCGAACAGGCCGAACACGACGCCGCCGATGATCACGTTGTGGAAGTGGGCGATCAGGAACAGCGAGTTGTGCAGCACGAAGTCGGCCGCCGGGATCGCCAGCATCACGCCGGTCATGCCGCCGATGACGAAGGTCAGCATGAAGGACACGGTCCACATCATCGGCAGTTCGAAGCGGATACGGCCGCGGTACATCGTGAACAGCCAGTTGAAGATCTTCGCGCCCGTCGGGATCGAGATGATCATCGTCGTGATGCCGAAGAACGAGTTGACGCTCGCGCCGCTGCCCATGGTGAAGAAGTGGTGCAGCCAGACCAGGTAGGACAGCACCATGATGACGCAGGTCGCGTACACCATCGAGGTGTAGCCGAACAGGCGCTTGCCGCAGAAGGTCGAGACGACTTCCGAGAAGATGCCGAAGGCCGGCAGGATCAGGATGTAGACCTCGGGGTGGCCCCAGATCCAGATCAGGTTCACGTACATCATGGCGTTGCCGCCGCGATCATTGGTGAAGAAGGCGGTGTCGAACAGGCGGTCCATGCCCAGCATGGCCAGCACGGCGGTCAGGATCGGGAAGGTGATCACGATCAGGATGTTGGTGCACAGCGAGGTCCAGACGAAGACAGGCATCTTCATCAGGCCCATGCCCGGTGCGCGCATCTTGACGATGGTGACGATCAGGTTGACGCCGGACAGCAAGGTGCCGACGCCGGCGATCTGCAGCGACCAGATGTAGTAGTCGACGCCCACGCCAGGGCTCGCGAGGATGCCGGACAGCGGCGGATACGCCAGCCAGCCGGTACGCGCGAACTCGCCCACGAACAGCGAGGCCATCACCAGGACGGCGCCCATGGTGGTCATCCAGAACGAGAAGTTGTTCAGGAACGGGAAGGCCACGTCGCGCGCGCCGATCTGCAGCGGCACCACGTAGTTCATCAGGCCCGTCACCAGCGGCATCGCCACGAAGAAGATCATGATCACGCCGTGGGCGGTGAAGATCTGGTCGTAGTGGTCCGGCGGCAGGAAGCCGTGGTTGGAACCGAAGGCGAACGCCTGCTGGGCGCGCATCATCAATGCGTCGGCAAAGCCGCGCAGCAGCATCACGACCCCGAGGATCATGTACATGATGCCGATTTTCTTGTGGTCGATACTGGTGATCCAGTCGCGCCACAAGGTGCCCCACAGGCGGAAGTAGGAGATCAGGCCGAGCAGGGCCAGACCGCCCACGATGACGCCGGCGAAGGTAGCGATCAGGATCGGCTCATGGAAGGGAATCGCGTCCCAGGTGAGCCGACCGAAGATAAGCTTCGTCAAGTCGAATGAGTCTTGCATGGTTACTTCTTCACAGGATTGTTAGGGGTGCTCTGCGCCGGGGCTTCCGGGGTTTCGCACACTTCCGCGTTGGCGACCTGGGCGGCGGCGGCCTTCGGCAGCGCCTTGATCGCGGCGGCGACCTGGTTGCGCTTGTGGTCGTCGGCCATCTGCTGGTTCATGCAGACGGCGCCTTCGGCCACGCAGCGGTTCAGGACACGGTTGAACAGGGCCGGCTCGACCTGGCCGTAGTAGCGCACCGGCTCGCGGCTGGACGGCTTCTCGAGCACCAGGTAGTCGGCGCGGTTCAGGACGCCCGGATTGGTCTTCATCTTCTGGACCCAGGCGTCGAATTCGCCCGCACTCACGCCCTTGTAGGCGAATTTCATGTGCGAGAAGCCTTCGCCGCTGAAGTTGGCCGACAGGCCCTGGTAGTCGCCGGCCTTGTTCAGGACCGCGTTCAGGGTCGTCTCCATGCCCGGCATCGCGTAGATCATGCCGGCCAGGGTCGGGATGTAGAAGGTGTTCATCACGGTCGACGAGGTGATCTTGAAGCGCACCGGCACGTCGACCGGGGTCACCAGCTCATTGACCGAGGCGATGCCCTGCTCCGGATAGATGAACAGCCATTTCCAGTCGAGCGCCACGACCTGGACCTCGAGCGGCTTGGTCGACGCCGGGATCGGGCGGTGCTGGTCCAGGCGTTCGAGCGGACGGTAGGGATCCAGCTTGTGGGTCGAGACCCAGGTGATCAGGCCGAGGACGATGATGATCAGGAGCGGCGCGCCCCAGATCACGAGCTCGAGCTTGGTCGAGTGGTCCCAGTCGGGTTCGTACTTGGCGTCGGCGCCCTTGCGGTAGCGCCACGCGAACAGGACCGTCAGGATCATCACCGGCACGATGATGATCAACATCAGCAGGACCGAGATGGTGATCAGGTCGGCCTGCTGTTTTGCAATATCGCCGGTGGGGTTCATCACCACCGTGTTGCAGCCCGCGAGGGCGGCTAACAGGAGCAATGGCAGTCCGCGGCGGACAATTTTAGGAATCATGCTAGGTATCTAACGTTACATGGGAATAAGAACATGCTACTGTAATGCCAACGGCCGCCGGCGAACATTGGACGTTTTGTCCCACCCTTGTCCGGAAATGCATTTTTGACAAGGAAGACTACATTCCGGCGACCGGGTACTTAAGGAGACGAAGAACATGCAGAGCACGACGACGTACGGCGGCGCAGGTGCCGCTCCGATCACCCACCCGCACAGTGGGGCCCGTAACATCAACGCCCGGGACGGCGAAATCCACCCGGGAGAAATAGCCGTCGGCGTGGTCATCGGCCGCGCTTCGGAATATTTCGATTTCTTCGTCTACGCGATCGCCTCTGTCCTGGTTTTCCCCGCGGTATTTTTCCCGTGGGCCGACCGGCTTGAGGCGACACTCTACTCCTTTACCGTTTTTGCGTTCGCATTCCTGGCGCGCCCCCTCGGGACGGTGGTCTTCATGGAGATCCAGAAGCGGTTCAGCCGCGAAGTCAAGCTCACCATCGCGCTGTTCCTGATGGGTACCTGCACGGTCGTGATTTCCTTCCTGCCGACCTATGGGCAGATCGGCATGACCTCGATCGTGATCCTGTCGCTGATGCGGATCGGCCAGGGCGTGGCCCAGGGCGGATCCTGGGACGGCCTGCCCTCGCTGCTGGCGCTGAGCGCGCCGGAGAACAAGCGCGGCTGGTACGCCATGCTGGGCCAGCTCGCGGCCCCGCTGGGCTTCCTGATCGCCGCCGGCCTGTTCGCCTTCCTGCTGACCAACCTGTCCTCGGACGACTTCCTGGTCTGGGGCTGGCGCTACCCGTTCTTCTGCGCCTTCACCATCAACGTCGTGGCCCTGTTCGCCAGGTTGCGCCTGGTGTCGACCAGCGAGTATTCGCGCCTGCTGGACGCCCACGAGCTCGACCCGGCCCCGGTCGGCGAACTGGTCAAGAGCCAGGGCAGCAACATCGCCATCGGCGCCCTCGCCGCCCTGGCCAGCTACGCGCTGTTCCACCTGGTGACCGTGTTCCCGCTGTCCTGGATCCAGCTCTACGATACCCGTCCGATGGACGAGTTCCTGCAAATCCAGATGTGGGGCGCGGGCCTGGCGGCGCTGGCGATCCTGGCCTCCGGCTACATCGCCGACCGCGTCGGCCGCCGCACCACGCTGGGCACCCTGGCGGCGCTGATCGCCATCTTCTCGGCCTTCGTGCCGACCCTGATGGACGGCGGCGTGGCCGGCCAGAACACCTTCATCCTGGTGGGCTTCACCCTGCTCGGCCTGTCCTATGGCCAGGCGGCGGGCGCGGTGACGGCCAACTTCAAGCAGCAGTACCGCTACACCGGCGCGGCCCTGACCTCGGACCTGGCCTGGCTGGTCGGCGCGGCCTTCGCCCCGCTGGTCGCCCTCGGCCTGTCGGCGCACTTCGGCCTGGGCTATGTCAGCCTGTATCTGCTGTCGGGCGCGGTCGGCTCGCTGGCGGCGCTGAGTTTGAACCGGGCGCTGGAGATTCGCGACTGAGTCGCCGTTGAATCGTGCACAAAAAACAACGGCCCTGCGGGGCCGTTGTCATTCAGGCGTGGCGCCGACCAACGTCGCCGCCCTCATGTCCCGCCGCACTCGAAATATCCCTTCATCTGCTCGCTAGTGGGACACCATTTGGACATGTTCACCACATAGGAGCTCGGCCGGACCGAGCGCGCCTTCCAGAGCGCGTCTTCCGCTTCCGAACGGGATACGAAAACACGGACGCTACGGTAGGAACCTGCTCGCCGGAACACCTCGCCTTGGCCGATCCCCATCTGCGCCGCGGTCTTGGTGACCTCATGCGTGGCGGCGTCGAGCGTCGTGTCGCCGCCGAACACCAGGCCCCAGGTGCCGCCCGGGTCCTGCTCCGTATTCCCCGGCGCGACAACCTGCGGAAAGGATGCGGTGTTCTGGATTAACGCGGCCGCCGTCTCCTCCGACATCGGCACCCCGGAGAAGCGATTGATGACGTCGACGGCCCACTTTCTCAAGTTCTTGTTGTCCGCATCCCGGTTGCCGGCGCCTGCCTGCGGCTCCTTGCTGAGAATCGCCGTCGCGAGCTCGACGAACTTGGTCTCGCTGTCCCGCTGCTTGTTCGTCGACGCAACTTCGTTCGCCAGGTAAGCAACGGCCAGGGGAATGAAGATCGCCGCTACGACCTTGCTGCCGATTTCGAGCTTTTGCCAGCCGTCCATACACACCTCTGCGTCGATTGGCCCCAGTCGTCGATACAAGAGTACGGCCCGAGAAGAGCGCCGCCACGGTTCTGGGGGGCGATGTAGCGGGAATTCCGGCTCCACATCGATACGCGCGCCGGGGTTGCATTCCAATTTATCAGTTAAACAAGGTGAGAGGAAGCCAGTTGTTGAAACGTCCCCGCTACAAGTCCGGATCGTGGCGCCGGGATAGCCGCGTCAACGCGCGGCTACGCGGCTCAGCGCGGCACGGTATAGATGCCGGGCTCGGCCGACAGCCCGCGCTTGACCGCCTGGGTCAACTCGTCGATCGCGACTTCCGGCGCCCCCGCCTCCAGCGCCGCGAAGGCGCGCTCGACGACCACATCGGCCGTCAGCTTGGGCGCGTCGATGCCATGAGTCATGTCGGTATCGATGAAGCCGACAATTAGGCCCAGCACCTGGGTGCCCTGCCCGGCCAGTTCGTTGCGCACGGCGTTCGTCAGGCTCCATGCCGCCGCCTTGGACACGCCATAGGCCGCCAGCATCGGGCTGCTGATCCAGCTGGCCACCGACAGCACGTTCAGGAAGGCCCCGCCGCCGTTCTTGCCCAGCACCGGCGCGAAGGCCTGGCTGACGTTCAAGATGCCGAAGACATTGGTTTCCAGCATGCGGCGCATTGCCTCCGAGCCGGCCGGGCCGAGCACGCCGGTGAGGTCGGCGATGCCCGCGTTGTTGATGACCAGGTCGACGTCGGCCAGCTCGCGCGCCAGGGCGGCGGCCTGGGCGGCGTCGGTCACGTCGAGCGCGACCGGCACCACGCCCTCCAGGGTGACCGAGGCCGGGTTACGCGCCGCGGCATAGACCTTGCGCGCGCCGTGGAGCAGCGCCTGGCGGGCGAATTCCTGGCCGAGACCGCGGTTGGCGCCGGTGACGAGGACGGTGGCATTGGCGAGTTTCATGGCATTCCCTTTCGTATGTGTCGCGCCCGGTAAGCCCAATGCTCCGCCGGCGCGTGAATATGATCAACATCATATATTCAGTCAAAAGACAGCCGTCCGTGGACGGCCCCCAAATCGATTCAAGCTGCGGCGTACTGCGCGATCAGGCTTTCCCGCGCCTGCCTGAGCAGTTCGCGGCCCTTGTCGTCGCGTCCCATCGTGCGCGCCACCTGCAGCGTGCCCACCAGCGCCCCGGCCAGGGCGACCGCCTGCCCCGCCGGCGCGCCCTCGGGCAGCGCTTTCGCGACATGCTCGATCAGGCGCTGGACCTTGGCGCGCGACGCCTGCAACAGTATCTCTTCCTGGCGCGCCATCTCGGAGCCGAGCGCGCCCACGATGCAGCCCTCTTCGGTCGCCATGAGGTGCTCGTCCGACAGGTAGGAGTCGATCACCGCCTGCATGGGGCTCATGCCCTGCGCGGTGCGCGCGGCGATGCGCTCGGCCGTTGCCGCCGCGCTCTGGGCCGCGGCGCGCTCCACCGCTTCCAGCAGCAGTGCGTCGCGCGATGCGAAGTGCGCATAGAAGCCGCCGTGGGTCAGGCCGGCCTGCTTCATGACATCGGCCACGCCGACGCCGGCGAAGCCCTGGCGGCGCAAGGCGCGCGCGGCGGCATCGACGATGCGTTCGTGGGTCTGTTCGCGTTTGGAAGAAGCGGCCATGCTGCACCTCGAAATATGATGAGCCTCATATTACGACCATCATATTTCAAAGTCAAGTGGATTTTCGCGATTCTTCTTGCCGAGCGAACGAATTCAGGACAGCGCCGTGTCGAGCACCATCATCAGGATGAAGCCGCCGACCAGGGCGATGCTGGCGGCGGTCGCATTGCCGCCACGATGGGATTCGGGAATCACGTCGTGCACGATCACCAGCAGCATCGCACCGCCGGCCGCCGCCAGGGCGAAGGGCAGGAGGCCGGCCGAGATGCCGATCAGGGCCACGCCGAAGGCGGCCGCGACCGGTTCGATCAGGCCAGAGACCACGCCCCCGCCCACCGACAGCAGGCGCCCGTAGCCGACCGTGCGCAGGGCCAGCGCCACCACCAGTCCTTCCGGCACGTCCTGGATCGAGATGCCGGTGGTGAGGGAATTGGCTTTTTCGATGTCGATCCCCGCGTAGGCCACGCCGATCGCCAGGCCTTCCGGCAAGTTGTGCAGGGCCACGGCCCAGATGAAAAGCCACGCGCGGCGCAGCGAGGTGCCGTCGATGTCGCTCCCCAGGATGCCCTCGGGCTGCACCGCGCGTCCCAGCAGCATGATCCCGCCGGCGCCGGCCATGATCCCGGCGCCGGCCATCAGGCTCGCTTCCCAGCTGCCCGCCCCCGCCGCCCTGGCCGCGGCCAGGGCCGGGATCACGAGGGAGAACGCGGTGGCGCCGAGCATGACGCCCGCGCCGAAACCGAGGAAGCAGTCGTAGCTTCGCTTGGAGAAATTCTGCGCCATCAACACCGGAAGGGTCCCAAGCGCGGTCGCCGCGGCCGCCGTGCCGCCGCCCAGCAAAGCGGCATGCATCTTGGGGTTGGCGTTCATGATCTGCTCGACCAGGCTGCCCAGCAGCACGAGCGCGCCGATGGCGCAGATCGTGAATCCGACCAGACGCCTCAAGGTGAGCCAGCGTGGCAAGGCCCGTGTCCCGTCTGCTTTCTCGGTTCGAAAATTCATGCAATGTCCTGTTCAGCACCCCGCGCAGCCTGGCCGCGGGGGGCTTGGCTTACTGCGTCTTACTTCTTCAGCGACTTCTTGCTGCCCATGGGATTACCCAGGCCGGTGTCGTCCAGCTTGCCGCCCTTGCTGGCGACGTTGGCTTCGCCCATGGCGTTGCCCGACGATCCACCCATCGTACCACCAGCGGCCGATTGCATGCTCATGCCAAGTTCCGCTCCGGTGCGTGGCGAGGACGCAGGGTTCGACTGGGTACGCATGGCCATCTGCTTGAGCACGTCGATGTCGCCGGCCGGCAGCGCCACCTCGGCTTCGCCCGAACCGCCGTCCACCGCCATCTGCTTTTCGCGGTCGCTGACGAAGTCCCAGTCGGCGCCCTGGTTCCAGGGGCCGCGCATCTCGCCCGGGCCCTGCGACATGTTGTAGTACACGCTCGCGAAGCGCGGATCGGCCGCCATTTTTCCCGGTGGGAAGTTCGGCTCGATGGCGTACAGGGCTTTCTCGAAGGACTTCTGGTGCGCGACCTCGCGCGTCATCAGGAAGCCCAGCGCTTCCTTCACGCCCGGATCGTCGGTCAGCGCGATCAGCCGCTCGTAGACGATCTTGGCGCGCGCCTCGGCCGCGATGTTGGAGCGCAGATCGGCGGTCGGCTCGGTGATCGAATCGATATAGGCTGCGGTCCAGGGAACGCCGGCCGAGTTCACCAGCGGGGTACCGCCGCCGTACAGCACCTGGGTGATGTGGCTGTCGTTGCCCGGTCCAGTGATGGCCTTGTACATCTCGGCTTCACTGTCGACAGCCTCGGCCAGGCGGCCCTTGCTCCCCTTGTTCAGCATGGCGACGATGTGGCCGATGACCTCGAGGTGGCTGAGCTCCTCGGTCGCGATGTCCATCAGCATGTCCTTGCGGCCTGGGTCGTCTTCCGATACCGCCTGGGTGAAGTAGCGCATCGCGGCGGCCAGCTCGCCCTGGGGTCCGCCGAACTGTTCCAGCATCAGGTTGGCCAATGCGGGATTCGGCTCGCTGACGCGGACCGTGTATTGCAAGCGTTTGTTGTGTGCAAACATGAGCGTTTTCCTCCGAAGATGGGTAACTCCGGCCACCGCGCGTCCTGCGCGCGCAGCCAGTCCGGGGCTGCCGCCGGGATCGGCAACCGAAGGGCTCCATGTTGGCAGGGCCGATACCGGTGAGTCATCAGGGACGCGCTTGTCCTGTTGTAGGACTTATGTGACAAGCTGTTATGCCGGGTTAAGAGTTTTTCCGGATGGATCGTTCAATACCTTACCAGCGGAAATTCCCATGCTGGGCGCAGGGTAATCGTGCGCGCCCCGCATGAGAAACACCCTAGCATGAAGAGGATGCTTGAATCCGCCGGCACGAACTGCTGGTCCCACCACCGACAAGGAGAACCACGATGTTTTCTCTTAAACAGTTGAGCCCGACGATTACGGACATGATCCGCTTCGACCACTCGCATACGATGGTCACCTTCCACCAGTACTCGCGCGACAAGCGCCCGACCGTCAAGAAGGCCCTGGCCGACACCATCTGCGACGCGCTCGAGATCCACGCCACGCTCGAGGAGGAAATCTTCTATCCCGCGATGCGCGCGCGCGACGCCAAGGAACCCTTCATCCACAAGGCCGAGCCGGAGCACAACGAGATGCGCCGCCTCATCGCCGAGCTGCGCCGCACCAGCGGCGCCGACCCGCGCCACGACGACCTGGTCATGGAACTGATGCGCGACGTGATCCACCACGTGGCGGACGAGGAGACCAAGCTGCTGCCCCAGGCCGAGGCCATCTTCGGCCGCCAGGCGCTGTCGGAAATGGGAGCGCGCATGACCAGCCGCCGCATGCAGCTGGTGGGTCCGAAGGCCGGCAAGCTGGCCAAGGAACACATCGTCGGCTTCTCGGGCAGCACCGCCGCCATGGTGGTGGGCCTGGCCAGCGCGCTGTTCGCCGCCAAGGCGCTGGGACCGAAGAAGACCTGGAAGTCGACCCCGGTCTAAGCCACGCTGCTTGACCCGCCGCGCCGGTCGGCAAAATAGACCGTCGCCGGATCGAGGGTCGAACGCACGCCCAGGTGCCCGGCATGTTCGCGCAGCCAGGTGTCGGCCGTCGCCACGCCCAGGTCGTGCAGCAGCCGCAGGAAACCCGGCTCCGCGTTGAACTTGGCCGAGATCTTGTATTCGGCAAGCCGGTCATTGCCGGTGATGAGGTGCAGGCGCACCGGATCGGTGGCCGCGCCCGCGCCGCGTATTTCGCCCGGCACGCCGTGCAGGTGCTGCAGCGCGCTGATCTCGCGCACGAAGCTGATGTTGAAGGCGATCTCGTTGGCACGGTTGCTGATGTCGGCCATGCTGCGCGGCAGGTTCTCGCGCGCGATCGGGTTGTTCTGCACGACTACCAGGTCGCGCGCCCCGCCCCGCCCGACCAGGGGCGCCAGGGGCGGGTTCGCCACATAGCTGCCGTCCCAGTAGGTTTCGCCCTCCACTTCGACCGCTGCGAACACGGTGGGCAGGCAAGCCGATGCCAGCAGCTTCTGCACGTCCAGTTCGCGCCGCTCGAAGATACGCCCGGTGCCGGTGCGCACGTTGGTGGCCATGATGAACAGGTCCAGCTCTTCGCACTCGCGCACCCGGCTGAAGTTCACCATCGCTTGCAGAAAATTGCGCAAGGGGTTGAGCGTCACCGGGATCTCCAGCACCGGCCCGGCCAGGGCGCCCGCCATTTCCAGCATCTGGTAGGCGGGCGAATGTTCCATCGTGAAGCCGCCCGCCAGGTGGTCGAGCGGCGTGCGCTGCAGGGGGCTGAGCATGGCGGTCTGGCCAAGAGTGCGCCAGAAGCGGTCGAGGGCGCGGCGCGCGCCTTCGCGTCCGCCGCCATGCGCATAACCGTCCGCCAGCACCACCGCGTTGATGGCGCCGGCACTGGTGCCGCTAATGGCGTCGATGTCCAGCCATTCCTCGCGCAGCAGCCGGTCGAGGACGCCCCAGCCAAAGGCGCCATAGGTGCCTCCGCCCTGCAGGCCGAGGCTGATCGTCTTGAATATCGTCACAGTCGACTCCGTCTGAAAACTGTGACGCGAGTCTACGCGGGAGCGCGATGGTGCGGCGCAGCATTGCCGGCCAGTAGCTTTGCTAGCCCATCCATCCGACCACGAGCGGCACCAGCCATGGCGCGACCAGCGCCGTCAGGGCCCCGTTCAGGCCCATGGCCAGGCCGGCAAATGCGCCCATCTCGGCGCTCAGCTGGAAGGCGCGCGCTGTGCCGACCCCGTGCGAGGCCAGCCCGAGCGCGAAGCCGCGCGCCGCATGGGACTGGATGCGCAGCGGCAGGAACACGTACTTCGCGAAGACCGCGCCGAAGACGCCGGTCCCGATCACCATGGCGGCGGTCAGGGCCGGGATCCCGCCCAGGCGTTCCGAGATCGCCATGGCGATCGGCGAGGTGGCCGACTTCGGCCCCAGGGTAAAGGCTAGCTCGGGTGTGGCGCCGAGCAGCAGCGCCACACCGACCGCCGACACGATGGCCGTCACGCAGCCCGCCACCAGGGCCGCCGCGAGCGGCAGGAAGGCCTGGCGCAGGCGCGGCAACTGGCGCACCAGCGGCACCGCCAGCGCCACGGTGGCCGGGCCGAGCAGGAAATGGACGAACTGGGCGCCCGCGAAATAGCGCTGGTAGGACATGCCGGACAGCCACAGCGCGGCGGCCAGCAGCGCGATCGCGATCGCCACCGGATTCGCCAGCGGCGAGCCCTCGCTGCGCCGGAACACCCACTGCGCCGCCAGGTAGGCGCACAAGGTCATGGTCAGGCCCAGCAGCGGCGAGCCCGAGAGGTAGACCCAGAAGGGACCCAGTGCGGGGAGCTCAAACACGCTTGTCCTCCCCCTTGTCCTGGGCGTCGCCACCACCCATGCCGCGCAGGATCAGGCCGGTGACGGCGAGCGCCAGCACGGTGCTCACCGCGAGTGAAACCAGGATCGCGACCCAGTGCCCGCTGCCGCTCGCCGCGGCGGCGACGATGCCGACGCCGGCAGGCACGAACAGCAGGGACAGGTGGGACAACAGGGTATTGGCCGCCTGTTCGACCAGGGTCTGCAGCCTGGGGAAGGCGATCAGGGCGGCCATCAGCAGCAGCATGCCGGCCACCGGGCCGGGCACCGGCAGCTTGAGGACGAAGACGATGCCTTCGCCGAGACATTGAAATACCAGCAGGACCGCGAACGCAGCCAACATACGACCTCCCGAATGCAGCGGCGGCCCGGGTGGGCCGCCGAAAGCATGCAGGATACAGGATGACAGCAGGATCACCGTAGGCTTGGCGGCTTCGCCGCCGGCGCGTTCGACGCTGGCGTGCTCCACGCGACGGCTGTCCGGGCGCTGGCTGGACGCGTCGGCGGGAGACCCGCCGACCCTACGATTCGGTGGCGTCGCTTATAGGGAGGCATAGGGCGGACGGGTTTCCCGTCCACGCGGTGATAGGTTGCAGCGAGATCATCCGGATCGTTATCGGAGCCGATACCAATCACCGCGTGGCGGCAGAGCCGCCCACCCTGCGAATTACGCCTCCGCCGGCGCCCCTTGGATCGCGCCGCGCTTGAGCTGGTCGCGCTCGATCGACTCGAACAGCGCCTTGAAGTTGCCCTCGCCGAAGCCGTCATCGCCCTTGCGCTGGATGAACTCGAAGAACACGGGACCGAGCTGGGTCTCGGAGAAGATCTGCAGCAGCAGGCGCGGCTGGCCGTTCTCGGTGCTGCCGTCCAGCAGCAGGCCGCGCGCCTTGAGCGCGTCGACGTTCTCGCCGTGGTTCGGCAGGCGCCCTTCCAGCATCTCGTAATAGGTCGCCGGCGGCGCGCTCATCAGGGGCACGCCGGCCGCGCGCAGCGCGTCGACGGTGGTGATCAGGTCGTCCGACAGCATGGCGATGTGCTGGATGCCTTCGCCGTTGAACTGCATCAGGAATTCCTCGATCTGGCCGCCGCCCGCCTTGCCTTCCTCGTTCAGCGGAATGCGGATCTTGCCGTCCGGCGCGGTCATCGCGCGCGAGGTCAGGCCGGTGTACTCGCCCTTGATGTCGAAGTAGCGGATTTCCTTGAAGTTGAACAGCTTCTCGTAGAAGCCGGCCCAGTAGCTCATGCGGCCGCGGTAGACGTTGTGGGTCAGGTGGTCGATGATCTTCAGGCCGTGGCCCGCCGGGTGGCGCTCCACGCCCGGCAGGAATTCGAAATCGATGTCATAGATCGACTTGCCGTCTTCGAAACGATCGATCAGGTACAGCGGCGCGCCGCCGATGCCCTTGATGGCCGGCAGGCGCAGTTCCATCGGGCCGGTCGGGATCTCGACCGCCTGGGCGCCCAGTTCCAGCGCGCGCTTGTAGGCCTTGTGCGAATCCTTCACGCGGAAGGCCATGCCGCAGGCCGAGGGGCCGTGCTCGGCCGCGAAGTAGGCTGCGTAGCTCTTGGGCTCGTTGTTGATGATGAAGTTGATGTCGCCCTGGCGGTACAGGGTGACGTCCTTCGAACGGTGCACCGCGACCTTGGTGAAGCCCAGCTTCTCGAACACCGGCTCCAGCACGCCGGGCGCGGGCGATGCGAACTCGACGAACTCGAAGCCCATCAGGCCCATGGGGTTCTCAAACAGGTCTGCCATTTTCTCTTCCTTGTTGACTAGGGTTGGGTCGTCTCGTGGCCGCGCGCTGCGCCGCCACGCAATTCATTCGTCACTTCATTCATTCCGCGAACACTTCCGCGAGCAGGCCGCGCAGCCACTGGTTGCCCGGATCCTGGTTGTAGCGCCGGTGCCAGAACACGTTCGTCTGCAAGGGCGGCAGGTCCAGCGGCGGCGCCACCCATTCCAGCCCGAAAGGCGCGCCCGCGCGTTCGGCCAGCTTCTGCGGCACCGTCACGACCAGGTCGCTGGTGCTCACGATATAGGGCACCGCCGTGAAATGCGGCACCCGGAAGCGCACCGTCGGCCCCACGCCCGCCCGCGCCAGCACCTGGTTGATACGGTCGTAGGGGCTTTCGCTCGAATCGACCAGCAGGTGCTCGGCGCGCACGAAGCGCTCCAGGCTCAATTCGCCCCGCCCCAGCGGATGGCCCTTGCGGAACATGCTCACATAGGGCTGGCGGAACAGCTGGCGCTGGTACAGCGCCTCGGACACGTCCTCGAAGGGCCCGATCGCCAGGTCCACCCGCCCGCCTTCCATTTCCTCCTTCAAGCTCACGGCGCCGGCGCGCAGCGACGAGATCTCGACCGACGGCGCCAGCTGGCGGCAGCGCTCGATCAGGGTCGGCATGAAATAAATCTCGCCCACGTCCGTCATCGCCAGCACAAAGCGGCGGCTGCTGGTGGCGGGCTCGAAGCGGCTGCGCTGGTTCAGCGCCAGGGCCACCTGCGCCATCGCCACCCCGATCGGCTCCGCCATCTGCATCGCCAGCGGGGTCGGCTGCATGCCGCTCGCGGTCCGCACGAACAGCTCGTCGCCGAAGCTGCGCCGCAGCCGCGCCAGGGCGTTGCTCACCGCCGACTGGCTCAGTCCCAGCCGCTTGGCGGCGGAAGAGATCTGGCGCTCCCGGTAGACTTCCTGGAACACGGAGAGCAGGTTCAGGTCGATGGTGTGCGGTTCTATCATGGGCGTTCGCAGCCGGCTTCGTGCCGGCGACAGCATTGTCGGCCTCCGGACTGCGCGGGAATAGGAATATTGATGTGATAAATAGTCTACATTTTTCTATTCATCTCGTAAAACGGCTTGAATTCTTCTAGAGTGAGCGCCAACACGATTTCGCATCGCCGTCCCAAAGTTTTTGCCAGGAGAATTCCAGCATGAGCCAGCCCATTGGCCAACTTACAGGTCAAAGCACCGGCTACCAGTCCGGTTTCGGTAACGAGTTCGCCACCGAGGCCCTGCCCGGCGCCCTGCCGCGGCACCGCAATTCGCCGCAGCGCGTGGCCCATGGCCTGTACGCCGAGCAGATTTCCGGCACCGCCTTCACGGCGCCGCGCAGCCATAACCGCCGTTCCTGGCTGTACCGCATCCGCCCGGCCGCCGTGCACGGCAGCTTCGCGCCCATGGACACGGGCCGCATCGTGAGCCGCTTCGACACCCCGGCCCCGCCCGACCAGATGCGCTGGAGCCCCCTGCCCATGCCGGATGCGCCCACCGACTTCATCGAAGGCTGGGTCACCATGGCCGGCAACGGTTCGCCGGAAACCATGAGCGGCTGCGCCATCCACCTGTACGCCGCCAACCGCTCGATGGAAGGCCGCTATTTCTACAACGCCGACGGCGAGCTGCTGGTCGTACCCCAGCACGGCCGCCTGTCCATCGCGACCGAACTGGGCCTGGTGGAGGTGGAACCCCAGGAAATCGCCGTGATCCCGCGCGGCGTGCGCTTCGCGGTGAGCCTGCCGGACGGCCAGGCGCGCGGCTACATCTGCGAGAACTTCGGCGCCCTGCTCCAGCTGCCCGACATGGGCCCGATCGGCTCCAACGGCCTGGCCAACCCGCGCGACTTCCTGACCCCGGTGGCCCGGTACGAGGACGTCGAAGGCGACTTCGAGCTGGTGGCCAAGTTCTGCGGCCGCCTGTGGCGCGCAGCGATCGGCCATTCGCCGCTGGACGTGGTGGCCTGGCACGGCAACTACGCCCCCTATAAATACGACCTGCGCCACTTCAACACCATCGGTTCGATCAGCTACGACCACCCGGACCCGTCGATCTTCCTGGTGCTGCAGGCGCCGAGCGACACCCCGGGCGTGGACACCCTCGATTTCGTGATCTTCCCGCCGCGCTGGCTGGTGGGCGAGGACACCTTCCGCCCGCCCTGGTTCCACCGCAACGTGGCGAGCGAGTTCATGGGCCTGATCCACGGCGCCTACGACGCCAAGGCCGAAGGCTTCGTGCCGGGCGGCGCCAGCCTGCACAACTGCATGAGCGGCCACGGCCCGGACGCGGCTACCTTCGACAAGGCCAGCGGCGCCGACACCAGCCAGCCGCACAAGGTGCTCGATACCATGGCCTTCATGTTCGAGACCCGCCATGTCATCGTGCCGACCGAGCATGCGCTGAATTCGCCGCAGCGCCAGGGCGACTACCAGCAATGCTGGGCGGGCATCCGTAAATATTTCCGACCGGAACAGTAGGCCATTCGTGTTCCGTTCGGCGGCCGGGCATGCGATGATGCACGGCACGCCAGTGTGGCGTGCCCGGCAACGGCCCGGATAGAGTCCGGACAAGGGCATCCGCCCCCTCAGCCTTTCCTATGACAGACATATTGATCATCCTCGTTCTGATTCTGATGAACGGGGTGTTCGCCATGAGCGAGCTCGCGCTCGTCTCGGCAAAGCGCATGCGCCTGGAACGGCGCGCGGAAGAAGGCAGCCGCGGCGCGCGCGCCGCGCTCGACCTCTCCGACAATCCCAGCCACTTCCTCTCCACCGTGCAGGTCGGGATCACCCTGATCGGCATCTTCAACGGCGCCTTCGGCGAGGCGTCCCTCGTGTCGCGCCTGGCCCCCGAATTCGAAGCCTACCCCGCGCTGGCCCCGTATGCGCGGGAGATCGCACTGGCCATCGTGGTGGTGGGCATCACCTTCGCCTCGATCATCCTGGGCGAACTGGTCCCCAAGCGCATCGCCATGCAGTACCCGGAGGCGATGGCGACCCTGATCGCCCAGCCGCTGCGCGTGCTGTCGACGCTGATGGCGCCCTTCGTCAAGGTGCTCTCGCTTACCACCGAGGCGATCGCGCGCCTGCTCGGCATCCGCGACGGCAAGGACGAGGCCCCCACCGAGGAAGACATCACCGGCATGATCAAGGAAGGCACCGACGCCGGCGTGTTCGAGAAGACCGAATACGACATCGTCTCGCGCGCGCTGCGCCTCGACGACCGCCACCTGAAGGCCCTCATGACGCCGCGCGTCGACCTGGTGGTGCTGGACCTGGAAGCCGACCGCAAGGCCATCCTGGAACAGATCGCCGGCCATCCCTACAGCCGCTTCCCGGTGTACCGGGGCGACCGCGCCCACATCCTGGGCTACGTGATGGCGCGCGACCTGTTCGCCCAATCGGTGCGCCACGGCTCGCTCGACGCGGTCAACCTCGAAGCCGCCATCCAGCCGCTGCTCTACGTGCCCGAGACCGTCAGCGCCATGGCCCTGCTGGAGCTGTTCAAGAAGAACCGCGCCGAGCTGGCCCTGATCGTCGACGAATACGGCGACATCCAGGGCATGGTGACCCTGAGCGACGTGATGAGCGCCCTGGTGGGCGACGTCACCGTGATCGGCGAGGAACACGATCCCGACGCCGTCCAGCGCCAGGACGGCAGCTGGCTGCTGGACGGCGGCATGGCGCTGGACCGCTTCCGCGACCTGATGGAGACCCCGGTCCTGTTCCCCGACGAGGAGGACGGCGCCTACCATACGCTGGCCGGCTTCGTGCTCTACCAGCTGGGCTACATCCCCAAGGTGTCCGAGTTCTTCGACTGGCACGACTACCGCTTCGAGATCGTCGACATGGACGGCAACCGGATCGACCGGCTGCTGGTGTGCCGGCGCGGCGGACCGTAGGGTGGGCGGGTTCCCCACCCGCGCGGTGATCGTTGGCGGCTCCGATATCGGGCTCGCTGATCTCGCTGCCAAGCATCACCGCGTCGGCGGAAAACCCGCCGACCCTACGCTGCGCTAATGGATTCGCTCGCCTTCGGCCCCTTCGTCATCCCGTTCCAGGCTGCCCTGAGCGTCGGCGCGATCCTGCTCGCCACCACCGTGGCCGACTGGTTCCACCGCCGCCGCGGCCTGGATGCAGGCCCGGTGCTGTGGAAGATGATCATCGCCGGCTTCATTGCCGCGCGCGCCGTCTTCGTGCTGCGCCACCATGACCTCTACGCCGCCGCGCCGCTGGGCGCGCTGGACTTCCGCGACGGCGGTTTCGAGGCCACGGCCGGCCTGCTCGCCGCCTGCGTGATCGGCGCGGAACTGGTGCGCCGCCATGCGGCCCTGCGCCGGCCGCTGCTGGTATCGTCGCTGGCCGGCGTCGCCCTGTGGCTGGGCGGCGCCCTGCTCGGCCAGGCCCTGGCGCCGGCCAGCGCCCCGCTGCCCGAGCTCACGGTGCGCCGCCTGGACGGCGGCGAAGTTTCCTTGCACAGTTTCAAAGGCCGTCCACTTGTGGTCAACCTGTGGGCCACCTGGTGTCCGCCCTGCCGCCGCGAGATGCCGACCTTCGGCCAGGCCCAGCGGAGCCACCCGGAAGTCGGCTTCGTCTACGTGAACCAGGGCGAATCGGCCGAGACGGTGGCGCGCTTCCTGGCGGCGCAGGGCTTGCAACTCAGCAACGTCGTGCTGGATCCCGCCGGCCGGCTGGCGGCCCGCACCGGGGCCGCGGGCTACCCGACCACCCTGTTCTACAACGCCTCCGGACGCTTGCGCATGCGCCACGTCGGCGAGCTCTCCGAGGCGACCCTGCGCGACAAGCTGGCCGCGCTGGCCAGGCAGCGCTGAGCTTCCAGCCGGGCACGGCCGTGCTTTCCAGCGGCGGTGACTTGTGGTACAACATCGGCCGCCACCGAGGAGAGCCGCATGCAAGTCAACCCGATCCAGCTGTTCGACGCCGAGTCGTCCACCTACACCTACATCCTGGTGTCGCCCGACAGCCGCGACGCTGTCATCATCGACCCGGTCGACCGCCACATGGAGCGCGACCTGGCGCATATCGAACGCCTCGGCCTGCACCTGACCCACGTGCTGGAAACCCATGTGCACGCAGACCACGTGACCTCGGCCGGCAAACTGCATGCATTGACCGGGGCCAAGGCCTGCGTGCCGAGCGGCTGCGGCGTGCCGCCGGCGCAAGTCCAGCTCAACGACGGCGACCTGATCCGCTTCGGCGGGCGCGAGCACATCGCCGTGATCCATACCCCCGGCCACACGGCGGGCAGCATGTGCTACCTGTGGCGCGGCAACCTGTTCACCGGCGACACCCTGCTGATCGACGGCTGCGGCCGTACCGACTTCCAGAGCGGCAGCGCCGAGGCCCTGTACGACAGCGTCACCGGCAAGCTCTTCACCCTGGACGACGCCACCCGGGTCTGGCCCGGCCACGACTACAAGGGCCAGTCGGTCTCGACCATCGGCTGGGAGCGCCGCCACAACGCGCGCCTGGCGAACCGCGAGCGCGCCGACTTCGTCGCCGTGATGGCCGCCCTGAACCTGCCGCGCCCGAAACTGATGGACATCGCCGTGCCCGCCAACCAGAACCTGGGGCTGGCCCACAGCGTCTGAGCGGCGGCGCCGGCCGGGCCGCTCGTTACACTTCGCAAACGCACCTTTTTGGCGCGACCGCGTTATGATGGGTGCATCGCCTTCCCGCGCACGACTGCGTCGTTGCAGAAAGACCGGAGGACTTGTGAAGCGCGCACCCATCCCGCTGGCGGCATGCGCCGTCGATCCTGACGGCACCATCCTCAGGTGGAGCCGCGCCTGCGAGCAGTTCACCGGCTACCCGGCCGCCGAGGTCCGGGGCAAGGCCGTGCAAGACCTTCTCCTTTTCGATTCTCCCCGCGGCGCCACGGTCTCGATCGCCACCCGCGCGGATACGGCGGCTCTCGCCGAACTCGTATGCGCCGACGGCCGCAAGCTGCCCGTCCGGGTGACGGTATCGCCCGAATCCCTCGACCAGGAAGGCGGCCAGAACTTCAGCCTCGTCATGCTGCCGGTCGAACCGCTGCCGCCGCGTCCCGCGCTCATCCGCGAACTGCCGATCGGCGACATCATCGAGGATCTCCCCTGCGTCTTCTACGTGATCGACGAGACCGGCCACCTGATGCTCTGGAACCGCTTGCTGCAGGACGCGCTCCAGCGTACACCCGAAGAACTTCATTGCACCGAGGTCAAGTATTTCTATGACGAGGAGATACGGGGCGAGGTGGCCCAATTCTTCATCGACGCCCTGGCACACGGGGAATCGACCCACGAGGCGGACCTGGTGGGTAAGTACGGGCGGCGTGCGACCTACATGTTTCATTGCTGCCGGACATACCTAGCAGGCAAACCCTGCATTTTCGGCACCGGCCTCGACATTTCGGCCCGCAAACAGGTCGAACACGGGCTGCGGGTGCGCGAACGCGCCCTGTACTCGAGCGTGAACGCCATCGTGATCACGGTCTGCGAC
The DNA here is from genome assembly GCF_018119405.1 of Massilia sp. ST3. Classification (GTDB taxonomy): domain Bacteria; phylum Pseudomonadota; class Gammaproteobacteria; order Burkholderiales; family Burkholderiaceae_D; genus Telluria. The sequence goes on from NZ_JAGPWC010000002.1 coordinate 51,454, forward strand.
AATGGCAACCACCTCATCGAGTACGTCAATCCCGCCTTTGAACAGATCACAGGATATATGCTCGAAGAAATCAAGGGCCGCGACCCGCGCTTCATGCGGGTGGAGGGCTGCGATGTCCACGAACACGAGCGCATCCGCAGCGCACTCAAGCGCAAGGAAAGCGTACGCTCGGTGCTGCGCAATGCGCGCAAGAACGGCGAGATCTTCTGGAACGACCTGCGCATCGACCCGGTGGCGACCGTCGATGGCGACGTCACGCATTTTGTCGCCGTGATCAGCGACGTCACGGAGGCGCGCCATTACGAGCGGCGCCTTCACCACCTGGCCCACCACGATCCGCTCACCGGCCTGGCCAACCGCACCCTTCTGCTCGACCGGCTTCGATTCGCGGTCGATTTCTCGGTGCGCCATGGGGTCACTGGCGCCCTCGCCTTCCTCGATCTCGACAATTTCAAGCACATCAACGACAACTTCGGCCACGACGCCGGCGACGCCGTGCTGCGCGAGATCGCGGAGCGCCTGCGCACCACCATGCGCGAAGACGACCTGGTGGCGCGCATCGGGGGAGATGAATTCGTGCTCCTGATCCACGAACAGCCGACCCAGCGGCACGTGGGCGACCTGCTCGAGCGGGTGAGGCGCAGCGTGAGCGCCCCCGTCCTGGTGGGGGGCCGCGAAATCATTCCCGGCACCAGCATCGGCGTCAGTCTCTTTCCCCAGGACGGCGACAACGTCGACCGCGTGATGCGCGCCGCCGACGCCGCGATGTACCACGCCAAGTCCCTCGGCAAGAACAATATCCAGTTCTACTCGGCCGAACTGGGCCAGGCCATGCACCAGCACCTGCTGCTCCAGGCTAGCCTCAGCCGTGCAATCCGGAATGACGAAATGGTGCTCGGCTACCAACCCAAGGTCGACCTGCGCACCGGCAAGGTTATCGGCGCTGAAGCACTGGTGCGGTGGAACCGGCCCGAGCACGGGGAACAGCAACCGGACAGCTTCATTCCGATGGCCGAGGAAACCGGCCTGATTGTGCCGCTCGGCGAGTGGGTGATCCAGGAAGCCTGCCGCACCCTCAAGTCGCTGGCTGCGGCCGGCATTTGCGACCTGGTCATCTCGGTCAACCTCTCGGCGCGCCAACTGCGCCAGCGCGACTTTGCGAAACGCCTGGCCGCCACCCTGGGCCGCTACGGGGTGGCGCCGGAACACCTCGAACTCGAGGTCACCGAGAGCCAGCTGATGGACAACCCGGCCGACGCCATGGACGCCCTCAAGCAACTCAAGGAACTGGGCGTGCGCCTGTCGATCGACGATTTCGGCACCGGCTACTCGAGCCTGAGCCACCTGCGCAAATTCCCGGTCGACTACATCAAGATCGACCGTTCCTTCCTGTCCGACCTGTATGCGGACGACCACGCCGTCATCCCGCGCGCCATCATTGCACTCGGGCACAACCTGCGCCTGCAGGTGGTGGCCGAGGGCGTGGAGACCGAAGAACAGCTGAGCTTCCTGCGCGACCATGGGTGCGACCAGATGCAGGGTTTTTATTTCAGCCCGGCCATTCCCTGCGAACGCCTGAAGGACATGGTGCGCCGCGACACCCGCCTGAGCGCCTGAGCAGCCCGGCGCGGCGGCTGGCGTGCGGCTGCCTGCTGACGCGGCCGCTATACTCGGGCCATCGCCTTTTCAAGGCCTCGCGAAGGGATGGCGCATGTTCCTGTTCTTCTCCAACAAGCTAGGCTGCCTCGGCTCGATCCTGGTGTCCGTCGTCCTGACCCTGCTGGTCCTGCTGTTCTTCGGCGTGTTCTAAGGTTTGTCTTACTGAATCCCGGGACGATGAGATCATTGCTGGCGCAACCCGTAGGGTGGACGGGTCTCCCGTCCACGCGGTGATGGTTTGCGGCGAGATCATCCGGCACGAAAGCGGAGCCCTTAACTATCACCGCGTGGACGGGGAACCCGTCCACCCTACCGAAACGCGGCGAGTTCTAGAATAGCGCTACCGGCCCGGCGGTCCCATGGACCGCATGCCCGGACCCATGCCGGGACCGCGGTTGCCCCCGCCGGCAGCCGTGCCGAAGCGGTAGGACAGCCCCACATACACGACCCGGCCGCTGTTCTCGCGCAGGCTGCGCTCGCGCAGGCGTTCCGTCTCGGTGATCGTCTCGGTCCGTTGCGAATCGAACAGGTCGTTCACGTTCAGCACCAGGCTCAGCGCCGGCGTCAGGTTGCGCCGGTAGCTCAGGTCGGCCGTACGCACCGGCTGGCGGTAGCCTTCGCCGAACAGCTGCTTGCCCTGGGCGTTGAGCATCAGCTGGAACTGGTTGTCCTTGTCCGGCTGCCAGCTGATGCGGCCGCGCGCGCTGACCGTGGTCGCGCTGCGCGTGCCGCCGGTCCCGGCCTGGCCGCCCAGCCTTGATTGCTCGGCATAGCCGACGTTGCCGTTCAGGTTGAGCCGCAAAGTCGGCGTGGCGCTCCCGCTGAACGAGAATTCCAGCCCGACCGAACGGTTGCTGCCCGCGTTCTCGCGGGTGGTCAGCAGGACGTCGTTGGCCTGCAGGAAGCGGCGTTCGGAAATCAGGTCGGTATCGCGGCGTGCATAGAGGCGCAGGTTGGTGTCCACCTTGCCCAGCCTGGTCTCGTAGCCCAGTTCCAGCGAATCGGAGTGGCTGGGCTTGAGGTTGGGATTGCCGGAAGACACATTCAGCTCGTCCCGGTAGACCACGAAGGGATTCAGGTCGCCGGCGCCGGGCCGGCGGATGCGGCGCGCGTAGCTCAGTCGCAGTGTGCCGTCCTCGGACAGTCCGTAGGTGACGAAGGCGCTCGGGATCAGGTCGGTCGCATGGTTGGCGGCGCGGATCGCGGTCGTCACCTGGTGCATGTCGAGTTCGTTGTACTCGGCGCGCAGGCCGCCCAGCACGCTCCAGTCGCTGTTCAGGCGGCGCTGGTAGGAACCGTAGACGGCGAAGGTGGTGTCGTCGAGCTCGAAGCGGTTGGTGCGCGCCGTGTTGACCCGCTCTGCGAGGCTGGCGGGATCGATGTCGAGGAACAGGTTGTCGAAGCTGCTGCTGGTGCGCGCCGCCTTGTAGCCCAGCTTGACGATGCCGCTGGTCACCGGCAGCTCGTAGTCGCCGGTGAAGTCGATCACCCGGCTGTCGTTCACGCCTTCCTGGCGGTTGAAGGGGTTCGCGGCATTGCTGGGGCGCACGGTGTACTGGCTGCCGAAGCGGGCGTCGCTGTCGTTTCCGGCGCCGGAGAGGCGCAGGTCGAGCTTGAACAGCTCGCCGTCCTGGTCGCCCTTGTGGTCGAGGCGCGCCCCCAGGTTGTAGTTGCGGTTGCGGCCCTCGCGCTGCGAGCTGCGCGTGTATTCGCTCTCGACGCCGCCGTCAGGCCGCGCGCCGCGATAGCGCTCGACCGAATCGCTGTCGCTGTCCACGGCGTTGTAGCCGGCGTTCAGGCCCAGCGTATCCTTCTCGCCCAGGTTGTAGGTCAGCGAAGCGTTGAAGCCGCCGATGTCGTTCACCGTTTCGCCGCTGGAATCCTGGCGGCTGGGCGACACCGCCCCGCTGGCCGGGTCGATGCGCTCGCGCACCGTCTCGCCGCTGGATTCGCGCCGGTCGCGGCGGCCGTAGACGCTGCCCTGGACGCTGACCCGGCCGGTGGTATAGCTGCCGAAGGACGAGGCGTTGAAGCGTCCCTCGGTGCCGGCGTTGGCGTTGATGGCGCCAAAGCCGCCCGGACGCCGTTCGCGCCGCATCACCAGGTTGATGATTGGTCCGCCGCCGCCTTCGTTGCCGAACTGGGCGCCGGGGTTGTTGATCACCTCGACCGATTCCAGGTCCGCCGCGGGCAGCGCACTCAGGGCGGCGGCGCGGTTATCGCCCTGCATCATGGCCGAGGGCTTGCCGTCCACCAGGATCTGGACGTTGTTGCGCCCGCGCAGTGAAACGTTGCCGTCCGGGTCGACCGCCACCGAGGGAACCTTGTTCAGGGTGTCGGCCACCGAGTCGACGGACGTTGCCGGGTCGGCCTTGACGTCGTAGACCTGGCGGTCGATGCGGTTGGTGGGACGGGCCGCGCTGACCGAGACGGTGGCTTCGACCGCCGGGGCCGGCGCCGCGGGCGGCGGCTTCGGCGCCTCCTGGGCGGCGGATTCCTGCACCTGCTGCGCCTGTTGCGCCTGGACGGGAACGGCCAGCGCCCCCGATAGAAGGACGGCGTAACGTAGCGGCGAAATGCGGAAAGGAAGGATGCGGCGCGGCATGTACATATATGACGGTGATGATGATCTGAGCTTGACGAAGCCGAAGATTCTCTCACAGATGAGCTCGCCACATCCGCACGCGTCACCCTTCGACAGCGCTGTTTCTGCCACAGGAAAGAGAAAATGAAGAGGTCGGCTGCATAAGGGCCGCACTTCAGTTACATTGAGTAGCCAGATCCGATTTTCGCCCTCCAGGAGATTGTGATGAGCCGCAAGACCCCCATCGAGCGCTACCGCAACATCGGCATCAGCGCCCACATCGACGCCGGCAAGACCACCACGACCGAGCGCATCCTGTTCTATACCGGCGTCAACCACAAGATCGGCGAAGTCCACAACGGCGCCGCCACCATGGACTGGATGGAGCAGGAGCAGGAACGCGGCATCACGATCACCTCCGCCGCGACCACCGCCTTCTGGCGCGGCATGGGCGGCAACTTCCCCGAGCACCGCATCAACATCATCGACACCCCCGGCCACGTCGACTTCACCATCGAGGTCGAGCGCTCGATGCGGGTGCTGGACGGCGCGGTGATGGTCTACGACTCGGTGGGCGGGGTCCAGCCCCAGTCCGAGACCGTCTGGCGCCAGGCCAACAAGTACAAGGTGCCGCGCATCGCTTTCGTGAACAAGATGGACCGGGTCGGCGCCGACTTCTTCCGCGTGCACCGCCAGATCAAGGAGCGCCTCAAGGGCGAGCCGGTGCCGATCCAGATCCCGCTCGGCGCCGAGGACCATTTCGAGGGCGTGATCGACCTGGTCAAGATGTGCGCCATCAAGTGGGACGACGCCAGCCAGGGCGTCAAGTTCAGCTACGAGGACATCCCTGCGGACCTCAAGGAGCTGGCCCGCGAATGGCACGAGCACCTGGTCGAAGCGGCGGCCGACGCCACCCCGGAGCTGCTCGAGAAATACCTGGGCGGCGAGACCTTCACCGAGCAGGAGATCAAGACCGCCCTGCGCCAGCGCACCATCCGCAACGAGATCGTGCCCATGCTGGCCGGCAGCGCCTTCAAGAACAAGGGCGTGCAGGCGATGCTGGACGCCGTGGTCGACTACCTGCCCTCGCCGGTCGACATCCCGGCCATCGCCGGCCACGACGAGCACGACAAGGAGATCGAGCGCCACCCCTCCGACGAGGAACCCTTTTCGGCGCTGGCCTTCAAGATCATGACCGATCCCTTTGTCGGCCAGCTGAGCTTTTTCCGCGTCTACTCGGGCATCGTCAATTCCGGCGACACCGTGTACAACCCGACCAAGGGCCAGAAGGAGCGGCTGGGCCGCATTCTCCAGATGCACGCCAACGAGCGCAAGGAGATCAAGGAAGTGTTCGCGGGCGACATCGCGGCCGCCGTCGGGCTCAAGGCCGTGACCACCGGCGACACCCTGTGCGCGCCGGAACACGTGATCGTGCTGGAAAAAATGGTCTTCCCCGAGCCGGTGATCTCGCAGGCGGTGGAGCCGAAAACCAAGGCCGACCAGGAGAAGATGGGCATCGCCCTCAACCGCCTGGCCCAGGAAGACCCCTCCTTCCGCGTCCATACCGACGAGGAATCGGGCCAGACCATCATGTCCGGCATGGGCGAGCTGCACCTCGAGATCCTGGTCGACCGCATGAAGCGCGAGTTCGGGGTCGAGGCGACGGTCGGCAAGCCCCAGGTGGCCTACCGCGAGACCATCCGCAAGGCGGTCGACGACGTCGAGGGCAAGTTCGTCAAGCAGTCCGGCGGCAAAGGCCAGTACGGCCACGTGGTGCTCAGGCTGGAGCCGATGGAGCCCGGCAAGGGCTACGAGTTTGTCGATGCGATCAAGGGCGGCGTGGTGCCGCGCGAGTACATCCCGGCGGTCGACAAGGGCATCCGCGAAACCCTGCCGGCCGGCGTGCTGGCCGGCTACCCCGTGGTGGATGTGCGCGCGACCCTCACCTTCGGCTCCTACCACGACGTCGACTCGAACGAGAACGCCTTCCGCGTGGCGGCCTCGATGGCCTTCAAGGAAGGCATGCGCCGCGCCGCGCCCGAGCTGCTGGAACCGATGATGCAGGTCGAGGTCGAAACGCCGGAGGAATTCACCGGCAACGTGATGGGCGACCTGTCGACCCGGCGCGGCATCGTCCAGGGCATGGACGAGATGCCGGGCGGGGGCGGCAAGCTGGTCAAGGCCCTGGTGCCGCTGGCCGAAATGTTCGGCTACTCGACCACCCTGCGCTCGCTGACCCAGGGACGCGCCACCTACACGATGGAGTTCAAGCAGTATTCGCCGGTGCCCAAGCACGTGCTGGACCAGATCGCGACCTCGCGCAGCGGCCGCTAGCCTGCGCCGCGCCGTGCGGAAGGCGGTTATCGTGGGGCCTGGTTAACGAATCGCTTCAAGGAGATTCACATGCGCAAGATGATCATGATGGCCGTGGCAGGCTTCGTGTGGCGCCAGATCCAGCGCCGCGTGTTCAAGCAGACCTATTCGGTGCGGCCGACGCGGCGCTTTTTCTGAACGTAGGGTTGGGGGGGGGGGGGGGGGGGGGGCGGGCGCCCCCCCCCCCCCCCCCCCCCCCACGATGCGCTGGTCCTAACCGCCTTGGCCAACAAACGGAATCACCCCGAACACCAGCGCCGCCACCAGCATCACCAGCGCCGCCGTGATCGACCAGACCAGGGTATAGCGCTGGTGGTCGCCAAATTCCACCTTCGCCATCCCCACCAGCAGGTAGGTCGAGGCCACCAGGGGGCTGAGCAGGTGGACCGGCTGGCCGATCAGCGAGGCCCGGCCGATCTCCGCCGCGCTGATGCCGTACACGGCGGCCGCCTTGGCCAGGATCGGCACGATGCCGAAGTAGAAGGCGTCGTTCGAGATGAAGAAGGTGAAGGGGATGCTCAGCAGGCCGGTCACGATCGCCAGGTAAGGCCCCATCCACGCCGGCACGGCGGCGATCACGCTGAGGGCGATGGCGTCCACCATCTTGGTGCCCTGCAGGATGCCCACGAAGATACCGGCCGCGAAGATCAGCGATACCACCGGCACAACATTGACCGCGTGCGCGGCGATGCGCTCCTTCTGCTGCTGCAGGCCGGGATAGTTGATCATCACGGCGATCGCGAAGAACACCATGAACAGCACCGGCAGGGGCAGGGCGCCGAGGATCAGCAGGCCCAGCAGGGAGGCCGTCAGCAGCGCGTTCACCCAGATCAGCTTCGGCCGCGCGATGGCGGGATCGGAGGCTACCGTGTCGGCGTCCGCACCGTCCGCACCGTCCGCGCCGACGCCACCCGCGGCGCCGGCCTGGGCGACCCATTGTCCGGTGGTCCCGTCCATCCTTCCCGCCGCGGCGGCGCCGGCATGCGCCGAATGCAGGACGGCCACGTTCGACACCCGGCTGCCGGCCATGCTCACCATGCCGATGCGCCTGCGTTCCTTCTTGCCCAGGATGTAGGCGACGAACAGCACCCAGCACACGCCCGCCAGCATGGGCAGGATCATCGGCACGAAGATCTCGCCCACGTCCACGCCCAGGGCGCTGGCGGCGCGCGCGGTCGGCCCGCCCCAGGGCAGGATGTTGAAGACGCCGCCGGCCAGCATGATGACGCAGGCCAGCACCAGGTTGCTCATGCCGAGGCGCCGGTACAGGGGCAGCATGGCCGACACCGTGATCATGTAGGTGGTCGCGCCGTCGCCGTCGAGCGAGACCAGCATGGCCAGGGCCGCCGTGCCGACCACGATCTTGAGCGGGTCGCCGCGCACCAGGCCCACGATCCGGCGGATGATGGGGTCGAACAGGCCGGCGTCGATCATGATGCCGAAGTAGAGGATGGCGAACATCAGCATGACGCCGGTCGGCGCCAGGTTCTTGATTCCGGTGAGCATCATGGGGCCGAGCTCGGGGCCGAAGCCGCCGATCAGCCCGAAGGCGATCGGCACCACGATGAGGGCGACCATGGCCGGCAGGCGCTTGGTCATGATCAGGAACATGAACACGATGATCATCGAGTAGGCCAGGATGGTCAGCATGGGAAGTCTCCTCGCAAATGCTTGCCGCCGCGCGAAGCGGGGAAGCTGTCGTTAGTGTGTGTCGGCCGCGCGCTGGGCGGCAGGCCTAGGGAAGGCCGAAGCGAAGGCTCAGGAAAGGCGCGGCGCGGGCGGCGGCGCGAGGGATGGCTTGTTCATGCTGTCTCCGGTGGTTGGCGGCTATTGGTTCTTGTTGCGCCAACTATATGCGGCCCCGGCTTTCAGTTAGCTTTCAGTGCGGCCGGCGCCGGAAACAGCACGCCGACCCGCAGGCCGCGCCCGTCCTCGCCGCGGCCGAGCGCCAGGCTGGCGCCGTGCATGGCGGCGATGTCGCGCACGATGGCGAGGCCCAGTCCGGTGCCGCCCGGATTGGCTTCCAGAGTCGCCTGGGCGCGGTAGAAGGGCATGAAGACCTTGTCGCTGTCCTCCGGCGCGATGCCGGGGCCGCTGTCCAGCACTTCCAGCAGCACGCCGCCTTCCTGCCGTCTCACGCGCAGCTGCACGCTGCCGCCCGCCGGGGTGTAGCGGATTGCATTGTCCGCCAGGTTGGCGACCAGTTCGTGGAGCAGCAGTTCCTGGCCCTGTACGGTGCTGTCTTCCTCGCTCGCGTCCAGCGCCAGGTCGATCCCCTTGTGCACCGCCAGCGGCGCCAGCTCCAGCCCCACCTGCCCGGCAACGTCCGCCAGGGACACCGGGACCGGCTGCATGCTGCCCGCGCCGTGCTCGATGCGCGCCAGGGTGAGCAGGCGGTTGGCGAGGTGGATCGCGGAATCGGTGGTGCCGGCGATCGAGCGCACGATGGCGCGCATCGCGGCCGGATCGTCCTCGCGCAGGGCTAGTTCGGCCTGGGTCTTGAGCACCGCGAGCGGGGTGCGCAGCTGGTGCGAGGCGTCGGCGATGAAGCGGCGCTGGCTGGCGATCAGCCCCTGCATGCGCGCCATGGCCGAGTTCATGGCCGCCACCAGCGGGCGCACCTCCTTGTGCACCAGGGCCTGGTCGACGTTCGACAGGTCGGACAGCGGGCGGGTCTCGACCTCGTGCTTCAGGTCCATCAGGGGACGCAGCACCAGGCGCACGGCGAACCACACCAGGGTCGCCACCGCCAGCACCATCAGGGCCTGGCGCAGCAGGGTGTTGACCAGGATGCGGCGCGACAGCGCGCGCCGCGCATCCAGGGTCTCGCCCACCTGGATCAGGGCGATGCCGCGCATCGAATCGTCGAACACGGGCTGCAGCAGGGCCGCGATGCGCACCGGCTCGCCGTTGTACTCGGCATGGTAGAAGCGCACCAGCGCCGGGTACAGGTCGGAGCGCGGCACGTCCTTCGGCACCGGCGGCAGGTCGCCGTAGCCGGACACGGTCTCGCCGCGCAGCCCCGTGACCTTGTAGTAGATGCGCCCCAGGGTGTCGGTCTCGAAGCTGTCCAGGGCCACGTAGGGCACGTCGGCCACCACCTTGCCGTCGCGCACCGCGACCCGCTCGGCGAGCGCGCGGGTGGAGGCCAGCAGGGAGCGGTCATAGGCGATGTCGCCGGCTTCGAGGGCGTCACGGTACAGCGACCAGGTATTCAGCGCCACCAGCGCCACTAGCGGCAGGATCAGCCAGCGCAGCAGCTGGCTGCGCAGGCTGCCGGGTGCCTTCGGTGCGGCGTGGGAGGCGCTCGCCATGGAATCAGGCCGGCTTTTCCTGCAGCAGGTAGCCGATGCCGCGCAGGGTCACGATGGCCGCCTTGCCTTCCGGGCGGCGCTCGAGCTTCTTGCGGATGCGGTGGATGTACAGCTCGATCGCGTCGAGGTTGGCGTCGTCGACCAGGGCGAACACTTCGTCGAACAGCTTTTCCTTCGACAGCGCGCGGCCCGGGCGGGCGATCAGCGCCTCCAGCACCGCGTGTTCGCGCGGCGTCAGCGCCAGCGGCTCGCCGCAGTAGTGAAACATGCGCGAGACGGTGTCGAAGCTGAGCTCACCGCAGCGGTGCACCAGGGCCTCGTTGCCGCTGCGCCTGCGCAGCAGCGCCTTGACGCGCGCTTCCAGTTCGGCCAGTTCGAAGGGCTTGGCCAGGTAGTCGTCGGCGCCCAGGTTCAGGCCCTGCACCCTTTCCTCCAGTCCGCCGCGGGCGGTCAGGATCAGCACCGGCGTGCTTGCGCGCGCCCCGCCCCGCGCGCGCAGGCGGCGCAGCACGTCCAGGCCGTCCATCTTGGGCAGGGTCAGGTCCAGGATCACGAGCGCGTAGTCCTGGGTATGGAGCAGGGCGTCGGCATCGGCCCCGGTGGATGCGCATTCGACCGTCAGCCTGGCGTCGCGCAGGGCCTTGGCGACCCAGTGCGACAGCTCGGCGTGGTCTTCGACTAGCAGGATTCTCATCGCGCCAGTGTAAGCGCAAACGCGGCGGCGCGACAAAGGCCTGCGCCCCGCTACGGGTTTTCCACAACAGCGGGGCATCCAGTGAAAGGGCATTGAAAGCGAACTGAAAGCTGGGCGCGCATATAGTCGGCGCACAACAAGAAAGACCGCAAGATCGTCAGCAATGGAGACCGCATGAAGAAGTCCATCCTTGCGCTCGCCGTCCCGGCAGCGCTTTTCCTGAACCATTCCGCCAGCGCCCAGACCAATGTCCAGGTGTACGGCCTGATCGACGCCGGCGTCGAGGCGGTGAATCACGCCGATCCCGAGGCCGGCGGCGGCAGCCTGGTCCGCGTGGTTTCGGGCGGCAAGAACACCTCGCGCTGGGGCCTGCGCGGCAGCGAAGACCTGGGCGGCGGCCTGAAGGCCGTGTTCAACCTCGAAGGCGGCATCCTGCTCGACACCGGCGCCGCCGACGGCCCGCTGTTCAAGCGCCAGGCCAACGTCGGCCTGGAGGGCGGCTTCGGGCGCGTGCTCATCGGGCGTTCCTTCACCACCACCTATGACCTGGTGATCAAGTTCGACCCGATGGGCTTCGCGCCGAACTATTCCTGGGCCACCAGCGGCGGCGCCACCGGGCCGTCGAAGTACGGCATGACGACCTCCTTCGATAACCAGGTCAAGTACACCGGCAGCACCGGCAACTTCACCTACGGCGCCACGGTCGGCCTGGGCGAACAGGCGGGCGAGTCGGCCGATGGACGCAAGTATGCGCTCGGCGGCTCCTGGTTCAAGGACGGCCTGGGCCTGATGGCGGCCTACGAACAGGTGAACGGCAACGCGGCCGCGGCCGGCGGCGGCCGCGACAAGACCACGGCCCTGCACCTGGGCGCCGACTACAGGAGCGGCCAATGGCGCTACACCGGCGGCATGCGCCGCTATGAACGCGACGCCGCCCAGGCGGCAAGCGCCGGCCTGCGCGGCGATACCTGGTGGGGCGGCGTCACCTATTTGGTCGACAACGTGACCCTGACCGGCGCCGTCTACCACATCAATACCAGGAACCTGCCCGCCGCGCGCGACGCCGACCCGACCATGTTCGTGGCGCGCGGCATGCTCAACCTGTCCAAGCGCACCTGGCTCTACCTGTCGGCCGCCCACGCCAGGGCCAGGAACGGCCAGCCGGTCGGCCTGTCGCGCGACGATCCGGGCGCCGCCGACACGCAGACCGGCATCACCGCCGGCATCCAGCACCGCTTCTGAGCGGGCCGGGGTTCGACGCGCTATGATTGGGCGCATGAGCACATTGCGCATCTTCCTGTCCTCCTGCCTGGCGCTGGCCTGCGCGCAGGCGGCCGGCGCCGAATGCCTGGTGCCGTCCAAGCCCGGCGGCGCGATGGACCTGACCTGCAAGCTGGCGCAACAGGCATTGCGCGCCGAAGCGGGCGCCGTTCCCCTGAAGCTGAGCTACATGCCTGGCGGGGTCGGCGCGGTGGCCTGGCACACCCTGGTCTCCCAGCGCCGCGCCGAGCCGGACACCCTGGTCGCTTTCTCCGGCGGCTCGGTGCTCAACCTGGCGCGCGGCAAGTTTGGCAAGGCCAGCATCGACGACGTGCGCTGGGTCGCGGCCTTCGGCGCCGACTACGGCATGGTGGCCGTGCGCGCCGATTCGCCTTACCGCACCCTGGACGCGCTGCTGAAGGCGATCAAGCGCGATCCGCAGCGGGTGACGATCGGCATGTCCGGCACCATCGGCAGCCAGGACTGGATGAAGATGGCGCTGCTGGTGCACATGGCCGGGCTCGAAGCGCGCAAGATGCGTTTCGTCGCGCTGGAAGGCGGCGGCGAGCAGTTCGTGGCGATGCAGGCCGGCCATGTGCAGGCGATCTCGGGCGACACTTCGGAAGCCCTGCTGTATGCGGGAGACAGGAAGGTGAGGGTGCTGGCCGTGCTGTCCGAGCAGCGCCTGCCGGGCGTCCTGGCCGGCGTGCCGACCGCGCGCGAACAGGGCTACGACGTGGTGTGGCCGATCATCCGCGGCGTGTGGATGGGGCCTGACGTGCCGGATGCCGACTACCGGCGCTGGGTGGCGGCCTTCGACCACATGCAGTCGCAGCCCGGCTTCGCCCAGCTGCGCGCCCGGGCCGGGCTGTTTCCGTTTTCGCTGACCGGCGACGCGCTCACCGGCTACGTGCGCCAGTCGATCATCGACTACAATCGCCAGGCGGTCCAGTTCAAGCTGGTGCGCGAACGCTAGCGCGCACGCCGGCTGGGCTCAGCACACCGGTTCCTGCATTCCCGCCATCGCCGCGCCGGATGGCGCATCCATGTAGCGGCCCGGCCTCCTGAACCGGCGCCGTTCACGCTTGCGGAAATGGTCCGGCGAGCATAGGACGCGCAGCGCCACCGGGCGCGGCACGCCTGCCTGTTCCAGGAAATGCAATGCGGGATCCAAGCCATGCTGGCTGCAGATCCGCAGCCCTGCGTCCACTTTTTGAGCGGTTGCCCGATCGATACGGGCGTCATTACTGCTGTGTTCAGCCATGCGTCCTCCGGTAAAGGAAAAGATGCTAGCAGACACGAAACCGCACTTAAAGTAGTTTGTTAAGAGTTCATCCTAATGGGATGATTCCGTGATGTTTACGCAAAATTTACCCGTTTGATATTGCAGGTTTCTCATCAAATGGCTAGCTAAAGCCGCGTGGGGGTAACGTCCAGTATACGGACGAGCCGGCGCGCTGCAAGCCGGGAGTTCTGCCAGTCCGGCGCCGACGCGGGGTTTACAGGGGCAGGGCGGTCTCGTACTTCACTTCGCGCAGGGCCACGCTGGTGTTCACCTGCGACACGCCGTTCAGCTTGACCATCACGTTGTGCAGGAAGTCGTGGTAGGCGTCCATGTCGGCCACCACCACCTTGACCAGGTAATCCGAGTTACCCGTGGTTTCGTAGCATTCCACCACCTCCGGGCGCAGGCGCATCGCTTCCTCGAATTGCTCGACCACCCCTTCCGCATGGCGCAGCAGCGAGACGTGCAGCAGGCAGACGACCGCCAGCCCCAGCTTGCGGCGGTCGAGCAGGGCGGTGTAGCGCAGGATGACGCCGTTGTCCTCCAGCTCCTTCTGGCGCCGCCAGCAGGGGCTGGCCGACATGCCGATCCGTTCCGCCAGCTCGTTCGAGGAAATCCTGCCGTTCTTCTGCAGTTCACCCAGGATTTTCAGGGAGGCCCCGTCAATCGACATGTTTTTCATTTTTTGCCGTCGTTTTAGAAATGTTCTTGCAATTCTAGTGGCGAAAACCGAAGAGATAGAAAAAATATTTCGCCCCTGCCGGAATATCCTTCCTCATCTTTCCGATTCACATAATAACAAGCATGGACACGACGACAACCCTCCCCGCGGGCACCCGGCAGGCAGACACCGCGCTCGCGAACACCACCCTGGCCGACCCCGACTACGCCCTGGGCGACAACCTCACCCGCCAGCAGGGCCGGGTCTTCCTGACCGGCACCCAGGCCCTGGTGCGCCTGCTGTGCATGCAGAAGCGCTGCGACGAGGCGCAGGGCATGAACACCGCCGGCTTCGTCAGCGGCTACCGCGGCTCGCCGCTGGGCGCGGTCGACCAGGAACTGTGGCGCGCCCGCAAGCTGCTGGAACAGCACCGGGTCGAATTCCTCCCCGCGATCAACGAAGAACTGGGCGCCACCGCGGTAATGGGTTCGCAGCAGGTCGAGGCCAACCCCACGCGCAAGGTCGACGGCGTGTTCGCCATGTGGTACGGCAAGGGCCCGGGCGTGGACCGCGCCGGCGACGCCCTCAAGCACGGCCATGTCTACGGTTCCTCGCCGCACGGCGGCGTGCTGGTGATCCTGGGCGACGACCATGGCTGCGTATCGTCCTCGATGCCGCACCAGAGCGAGCAGGCGCTGATCGCCTGGGGCATGCCGGTCATTAATCCCGCCAACATCCAGGAATACCTGGAGTTCGGCCTGTACGGCTGGGCGCTGTCGCGCTTCACGGGCGCCTGGTGCGGCTTCAAGGCGATCTCGGAAACCGTGGAAGGCGGCGCCGTGGTCGAGCTGCCAGCCATGCCGCGCTATGTGGCGCCGGGCGACTACGTGGCGCCGCCGGACGGCCTGCACAACCGCTGGCCCGATCTGCCGGGCCTGGCGCTGGAGCAGCGCGTGGCCGCCAAGCTCGAGGCGGTGCAGGCCTTTGCCCGCGCGAATTCGATCGACCGCCTGGTGGTGGCCGCGCCAAGCGCCCGCATCGGCATCGTCAGCGCCGGCAAGGCCTACCTCGACCTGCTGGAAGCTTTCGAGCGCATGGGCGTCTCGCTCGCCAGACTGGAAGAGCTCGGCGTGCGCCTGTACAAGCCGGGCCTGACCTATCCGCTCGAACAGACTCGCCTGGCGGCCTTCGCCGAGGGCCTGGACGAGATCCTGGTGGTCGAGGAAAAAGGCCCGGTGATCGAACAGCAGCTCAAGAACCTGTTCTACAACCTGCCCGCCGGGAAGCGTCCGACCGTGATCGGCAAGAGCGATCCGGACGGCCAGCCGCTGCTGTCGGCCCTGGGCGAGCTGCGCCCCTCGCGCATCGCCCCGGTGCTGGTGCGCTGGCTGGCGCCGCATTTTCCCCAGCTCGAGCTGGCGCGCATGCTGCCCGGCTTCTGCGCCGCCGAGCTGCCTTCGAACGGCGCGGACGGCATCCGCCGCACGCCTTACTTCTGCTCCGGCTGCCCGCACAACACCTCGACCCGCGTGCCGGAAGGCAGCCGCGCCCTGGCCGGCATCGGCTGCCACTTCATGGCCACCTGGATGAAGCGCGACACCTACTACCTGTCGCAGATGGGCGGCGAGGGCATCAGCTGGGCCGGCTCGGCGCCTTTCGTGGGCGAGCAGCACATCTTCCAGAACCTGGGCGACGGCACCTTCTACCATTCGGGCTCGCTGGCGATCCGCCAGGCCATCGCGGCCGGCATCAACATCACCTACAAGATCCTGTACAACGACGCGGTCGCGATGACCGGCGGCCAGCCGGTAGACGGCAGCCTATCGGTGCCCCAGATCGTGCAGCAGGTCTGCAGCGAAGGCGCTAGGAAGGTGGTGGTGGTCACTGACGAGCCGAGCCGCTACGAAGGCGTCAGCCTGGCGTCCGGCGTCACCGTGCACCACCGCGAAGAGCTGGATGCGATCCAGCGCATGCTGCGCGAGATCCCCGGCGTGACGGTGCTGGTCTACGACCAGACCTGCGCCGCCGAGAAGCGCCGCCGCCGCAAGAAGAACACCCCGGACAAGACCGTGTTCCCGGACCCGGCGCGCCGCATGGTGATCAACCCGGCCGTGTGCGAGGGCTGCGGCGACTGCGGCGTGCAGTCGAACTGCCTCTCGATCCTGCCGCTGGAAACGGAACTGGGCCGCAAGCGTCAGATCGAGCAGTCTTCCTGCAACAAGGATTACTCCTGCGTCGAAGGCTTCTGCCCGAGCTTCGTCTCGGTGCTGGGCGGCGCGCTGCGCAAGCCGGCCGCGGTCGCGCTGTCCCTCAGCGACCTGGAACAGTCGCTGGCGGCCTATCCGGCGCCCGCGCCGCATGCCCTGGACAAGCCCTTCGAGCTGCTGGTGGCGGGCGTCGGCGGCACCGGCGTGGTCACCGTGGGCGCCCTGATCACCATGGCGGCCCACCTGGAAGGCAAGGGCGCCTCGACCCTGGACTTCATGGGCTTCGCCCAGAAGGGCGGCGCCGTGCTCTCGCATGTGCGGGTGGCGTCCTCGCCGGCGCGCCTGCACCAGGTGCGCATCGACCTGCGCCAGGCCGACGCGGTGTTCGCCTGCGACCTGGTGGTGGCCGCCATGCCCGACGGGCTGGCGGTCATGCGCAAGGGCCATACCCGGGTGGTCGCCAACGAATACGAGATCCCCACCGCCGACTTCACCCGCGAGCGCGACTTTTCGATCAACAAGGAAGGCCTGCTGGAGAAACTGGCCGCGGCCGCCGGCGAAGAGAACCTGTCGCGCCTGGACGCCCAGGCCACCGCCGCCCGCTTCCTGGGCGACACCATCGGCGCCAATATCCTGCTGATGGGCTACGCCTGGCAGCGGGGCCTGGTGCCGGTCGGCCTGGCGGCGCTGATGCGCGCGATCGAACTGAACGGCGTGGCGGTCGACATGAACAAGCGCGCCTTCACCCTGGGCCGCCTGGCCGCGGCCGACGCTTCGGCGCTCAACCGCCTGGGACAGGCGCCCCAGGTGATCCAGTTCAGCGCGCCCAAGTCGCTGGCGGACACGGTCGCCTTCCGCGTCGACTGGCTGACCAGCTACCAGGACGCGGCGTATGCGCGCGTCTACCAGGAAGCGGTGGCCGCGGTCGAGCGCCGCGAGGCCGAACTGGAAGGCGAAGGCTCGCGCAAGCAGCTCAGCAAGCTGGTGGCGCGCAACCTGTTCAAGGTCATGGCCTACAAGGACGAATACGAGGTGGCGCGCCTGCACGCCGATCCGGCCTTCCGCGCGCAGATCGCCGCCCAGTTCGACGGCGACTACAAGCTGGCCTTCCACCTGGCGCCGCCGCTGCTGGCGCGCCGCAAGCCCGGCTCGAACGTGCCAGCCAAGATGCGCTTCGGCGCCTGGATGATGCCGGTGTTCGGCGTGCTGGCCCGCTTCAAGGGCCTGCGCGGCACCCCCTTCGACGTGTTCGGCTACACCCATGAACGCAAGGCCGAGCGCGCGCTGCGCGAGCGCTACCTGGCCTTCGTGCGCGAACTGGCCACCGGCCTGAACGCAGCCAACAAGGACGCGGCGCTCAAGCTGGCGGCCTTGCCGGACGCGGTGCGCGGTTATGGGCACATCAAGGAAGCGGCCATGGAGAAGATGGACGCCCAGTGGAACGAGCTGATGGCGCACTATCGCCATCCGCCCGCACGCGTGGTGCAGATCAAGCGCCAGGCCTGAACCCGGCTATCGGCATCGGAACGACACATGGCCCGGCGACGGGCCATGTGTCTTTCCGGGCGTCACGCCAAAGAATGGTCGCCGGTGCTTGTCCGCTTGTCCGCGCAGGGATATCCTCCTAATATGAAGCTGTGACCCGGCTCCGGATCAGGACGCTGTTGCGCTGGACCTTGCACAAGGGCAGGTGAGCTGCGCAAGCGCCTGCCGTGTCCGCGCCAGGAAGCATCGGCTCCCCTCGTACAGGGTGGAAAGCGAGCCATGATGGCGGCGCCATATCAACTTCTCGAGCGGATCGGCAGCACGGCCGGCTCGAACCTGCATCGCGGCCGGCGCGCCGTGGACGGCAGCCCTGTCCTCCTGAAACTCCCCCTCGCACCAGACTCCGCCTGCGCCGCGCGCTTCCGGCGCGACTACGCGGCCATGGCCGCGCTCGAGCTCGGCTGCGTGGCCAGGCCCGAGGCCCTGGTCGACGAGCCCGGCCGGCTCCTGGTGGCGCTGGATGCGCCCGAGGGCGAGCTGTTCGAGCAAGCCCTCATGCGGCGGCGCTTCGGCGTGCCGGCCTGCCTGCGCCTGGCCCTGCAGCTGGCGTCCATGCTCGAGGCCCTGCACCGCGCCCAGGTGATCCACCAGGACTTTCGTCCGGCAAACCTGATGCTCTTGCCCGGCGATAAGCTGGTGCTGCTGGACCTGAGCCTGGCCAGCACCGACGCCTTGCCCGCCGGCTCCGACATCGGCGACTGGGCCTATGTCGCGCCCGAGCAGACCGGGCGGCTCAGCCGGCCGGTCGACGGGCGCGCCGACCACTATGCGCTCGGCGTCATGCTCTACCGGATGCTGACCGGCAGCCTGCCGTGCCGCGGCGAGGATGCGCTCGAGTGGGTCCACTGCCATCTTGCCCACGTGCCGGCGCCGCCGTCCGATATCGATCCCGCGATTCCCGCCACCTTGTCGGCGATCGTGCTGAAGCTGCTGCAAAAGATGCCGGAAGACCGCTACCAGAGCATGCACGGCCTGCGCTGCGATCTCGAGCGCTGCCTGCAGCAGTGGGAGCGGCAGGAAGGCTACACGGTCTTCGCGGTCGGCGCCGAGGACGTGAACGAAGCGCTCCAGGTGCCCCAGGTGCTGAACGGCCGCGGCGCCGAACTGGCCCTGCTGCTGGCCAGCCACGATGCGATGACGGTGGCCGGCCGCCCGGTGCTGGCGCTCGTGACGGGCAGCGCCGGGGTCGGCAAGACCTGCCTGGCCGAAGCCGTGCAGCAGCCCATCCTCGAGCGCGGCGGCTGTTTCATCGCCGGAAAGTTCGATCAATACCAGCGCGAGATTCCCTACGGCACCATCGCACAGGCCTTCCGCGCCCTGCTGGAAGCGATCGTGACGGGCGGCGACGCCGACATCGCGCGCTGGCGCGAGCGGATCCTGGAAGCCGTCGGGTCCAATGGCCGGGTCATCACCGAAGTCCTGCCGCAGCTCGAATGGATCATCGGTCCCCAGCCGGCGCTGCCCGAAGTCCCGCCGGCCGAGAGCCAGAACCGCTTCCGCCTGGTGTTCCTGCGCCTGGCGGCCGTGTTCGCGCGCCCCGAGCATCCGCTCACGCTCTTCCTCGACGACCTGCAATGGGCCGACGACGCCTGCCTGCGCCTGCTGAAAGAACTCTTGTGTGCGCCGGCCCCCCTGTACCTGCAGGTCATCGGCACCAGGCGGGACGACGAAGCCGGCCCGGGCGATCCGGTGGCCAGGACGGTGCGGCAGATCCGCGACGAGGGGGTGACCGTCACGCCGGTCGCGCTCGGTCCCTTGACCCCGGCGGCGGTCGGCGAGCTGGTGGACGGCATGCTGCATTGCGGGGACGCACCCGCGCAGCCGCTGGCGGCGCTGCTCCACCAGAAGACGGGCGGCAATCCCTTCTTCGCGGCCCAGTTCATCCAGGACGTGGCGGGCCGCGGCCTGCTCGCCTTCGACCCCGCGGCGCGCGCCTGGCGCTGGAACCTGGACGGCATCCGCGCCATGGACGCCACCGACAACGCCGCCGCCGCCCTGGTGGACAAGCTGGCGCAGCTGCCTCCCGCCGCCGGCGCCTTGCTGCAGCTGCTGGCCAGCCTGGGTTCGGAGGTCCATGAACAGTCCCTGCTCGAGCTGTCCGAGCTGCCCGAGGCCGACAGCCGGGCGGCGCTGGGCGCGGCCATGCGCGCGGGCCTGGTCTTCCTCGGCGGCGGCAAGATCAGGTTCCTGCACGACCGGGTGCAGGAGGCCGCCTACCTGTCGCAGCCGGCCCCGGCCAGGGCCGCCCTGCACGCCAGGATCGGGCGCCGGCTGCTGGCCGCCCAGGCCGGGGAGCCGCCTGCGGAGTGCCTGTTCGCCATCGTCGACCACTTCAACCGCGGCGCCGCCGCCATCACCGATCCGGACGAGAAAGCCGACCTGCTGCAGCTGAACCTGTGGGCGGGGATGAAGGCGAGGGCGGCGGTCGCCATGGACGCCGCGCGCGGCTTCCTGGAGCGCGCGATGGCGCTGCTGCCGCCCGCCGCCTGGGAGCTGCGCTACCGCGACACCTTCGAGCTGCATCTCGCGCTGTCCGAGTGCGAGAGCCTGGCGGGCAATGCCGGGCGCGCCGATGCGCTGGCGGACCAGGTGCTGGCCCATGCCCGCAGCTACCGCGAGGCGGCGCGGGTCTACATGCTGCGCATCGCGCTCAGGCAGATGTCCGGCCATCTCGACGAAGCGGTGAACAGCGTCGTGCGGGGCGCGCGGCTGTTCGACATGGCGTTTCCGGCCGACGACGCCGAAGTAGGCGCGGCGATCGAGGCCGAGATGCGGGCGATCGAGGCCAGCCTGCAAGGCCGCGCCATCGAGGACATCGCGGATGCGCCGCTGCTCGGGGAGGCCGGCGCCGACGTCGGCGCCGTGATCGCCCTGCTGGCGGAGGGCGTGGCGGCCGCCTACATGGTCAAGCCGGACTATTTCTCGCTCATCATCGCGCGCATGGTCAGGCTGTCCCTGCAGCATGGCAACAGCGAAGAGGCCTGCTACGCCTACGGCGCCTACGGCATCCTGCTTGCGCAGCGCGGCGAGATCGGGTCCGCGCTCGCGTTTTCCGCCATGGCCAGGCGCCTGCTCGAGAAGCTCGGCGGGCGCAGGCGCAAGGGACAGGTGATCGCGACCCACGCGATCGCCCTGGGCGCCTTCGACCATCCCGTGGCCGAGATCAGGCCCATGCTGGAACGCGCCGAGGCCGCCTGCCTCGATGTGGGTGACCTGATGTACGGCAGCTACGTCCCCATGACGTATTGCTGGGCCATGTTGCAGGACGGCTCGACGCTGGACCAGCTGGCGCAGCGTATCGACCGCGAGATCGAAGCGGCGCGCGCCAGCCACAACGACACGGTCTACCAGACCCTGTGCTTCGAGCGGCAACTGGCGGCCAGGCTGAAAGGGCCCGGTGGCACGGACCGCGGCGGGCACGAGGACAAGTTCGACGAGGCAGCCTGCCTGGCGGCGCTCGAGCAGGCCGGATTCGGCTTCGGCCTGCAGAGTTCCCACCTGGTGCGCCTGGTGACGCGCTACGTTCAGGGCGAGTACGAGGGCGCCCTGGAGGCGGCGGGGCAGGCCGCGCGCCACCTGCACGAGGCGGGCAGCCTGATCCTGTTCGACGCGGTCCACCACTTCTTCCTGGCGCTGACCGTGGCCGCCCTCTACCCGCAGGCGCCGCCCGTTCGCCGGGCCGCATTCGCGAGGCTGCTGGCGGAGGAGCGCGCCCGGCACCGGTTGTGGGCCGACACCTGCCCGCGCAATTTCCGCGACCGCCTGGCGCTGCTCGACGCCGAGATCGCGCGCATCGAAGGCCGCGACCATGACGCCGCGCGCCTGTACGAGCAGGCGATCGCCTGGGCCCGCGAGGGAGGATTCGTCCAGGTCACCGCCATCGCCTGCGAAGCGGCGGCCGCATTCTGCCGCGGGCGCGGGCTGGCGCTGGCCGCCGACGCCTACCTGCGCGAAGCGCGCGCCGCCTATGCCGCCTGGGGCGCGGACGGCAAGCTGGCACGGCTCGACGCCGCGCATCCCGACCTCGCGCCGCCCGGCCAGGCGCCGGCCGCGCGAAGCGAAACCAGGGCAGAGCGGCTCGAGCTGCTGTCGATCGCCAAGGCGGCGCAGGCGCTGTCGGCACGGCTGGTCCTGACCGAGCTGGTCGACAGCCTGATGCACATCCTGCTCGAGAATGCCGGCGCGCACAGCGCCTCCCTGCTGCTGGCGGAAGGCGAGGCGCTGCTGGTGGCGGCCGAGGCCAGGACCGAAGGCCGGGAAATCCGGGTCAGCGTGCACCTGGACCGGCCGGCGCCGCCGGCCCGGCTGCCGGCCTCGGTGCTGAACTATGCGCGGCATACCCGCAGCCAGGTCCTGCTGCCGGATGCGGCGCGGGCCCACGCCTTCTCGCATGACCCGTATTTCGCCGGCGCGCGCGCCAGGTCGGTCCTGTGTCTGCCCATCCTGCGCCAGGATGACCTGCTCGGCCTGCTCTACCTCGAGAGCGAGCTGGTGGTCCAGGCGTTCGCGCCCGAGCGCGTGGCGCTGCTGCAGCTGCTGGCTTCGCAGGCCGCCATCTCGATCGAGAACGCGCGCCTGGTCGCCGGGCTCCAGGAGCGCGAAGGCAAGGTGCGCCGTCTGTTCGATGCGAATATCGTCGGCATCCTGTTCTACGACCTCGACGGGCGCATCACCGACGCCAACGACGCCGCCCTGGCCATACTCGGCTATAGCCGCGAGGACCTGGAGGCGGGCCTGATCCGCTGGCCCGAGCTGACGCCGCCGGAATGGCGGCTGGCGGACGAGCGCGCCATCGCGGAGCTCAAGCGCAGCGGGAGCTGCCGCCCCTTCGAGAAGGAGTGCATCCGCAAGGACGGCAGCAGGGTGCCGGTGCTGACCGCCGGCGCCAGCTTCAAGGGCGGACGGGAAGGCATCGGCTTCCTGCTCGACCTCACCGAGCGCAAGCGCGCGGAAGACCGGATGCATCACATGGCGAACCACGACGCCCTGACCGGGCTGCCCAACCGCACCTTGCTCCAGGACCGCCTGGAGCAGGCGATCTCGCATGCCCACCGCCAGGACTGCCGGGTGGCCCTGCTGTTCATCGACCTCGACTACTTCAAGTACATCAACGATTCGCTCGGCCACCAGTTCGGCGACGCGGTGCTGCGCATGGCGGCCGGGCGCCTGCAGCGCTGCGTGCGCGAAGGCGACAGCGTGGCGCGCCTGGGCGGCGACGAGTTCGTGATCTGCCTGCCGGCGCTGGCCGACGGGCGCGACGCTGCCCCGGTGGCCAGGAAGGTGCTGGACGCGCTGACGCAGACCTACGTGGTGGAGGGCCACGAACTGCACACCAGCGCCAGCGTCGGCATCAGCCTCTATCCCGACGACGCCGGCGACGTCGAGGCCCTGATGCGCACCGCCGACACGGCCATGTACCACGCGAAGGAAAAGGGGCGCGGCAACTTCCAGTTCTTCACCGAGGCGCTGAACCGCGCCGCCCAGCAGCGCATGGAAACCGGCAAGCGCCTGCGCCAGGCCCTGCTGCAGGAAGAATTCATCCTGCACTACCAGCCGCAGGTCGACATGCACAGCGGGCGGATCTTCGCCGCCGAGGCGCTGCTGCGCTGGCGGCGCGCCGGCCAGGAGCCGATCTCCTGCGGCAGTTTCATCGCCAGCGCGGAGGAGTCGGGCCTGATCGTGCCGATCGGCGAGTGGACCCTGCGCCAGGCCTGCCGCCAGCTGCGCCGGTGGCGCGACGCCGGCCACCCGGAACTGAGGATGGCGGTCAACCTGTCGCCGCGCCAGCTCGAACCGGCCAGCTTCTGCGGCATGGTGGGCCAGATCCTGGAAGAAGACGGGCTGCCGGGCGAGGCCCTGGAGCTGGAAATCACGGAGAACATCTTCCTGCAGCGCAGCGACACCACCCTGTCGACCCTGAACAGCCTGCGCGACATGGGCATTCAGCTCTCGGTGGACGATTTCGGCACCGGCTACTCGAGCCTGTCCTACCTGCAGCGCTTCCCGGTACATGCGCTCAAGATCGACCAGTCCTTCGTGCGCGACATCGGCACCGACGGCAACCACCGGGCGCTGATCACGGCCATCATCGCGATGGCCGAGGGACTGCAGCTGGGCGTGATGGCCGAGGGCGTGGAGACCGGCGAACAGGTCGCCTTCCTGCTGGCGCACGGCTGCCATTACGCCCAGGGCTTCTACTACAGCCAGGCGGTGCCGGCGCCGCGCTTCGGCGCCATGCTGGACCAGCCCTTCGGCGCCGGTTGAAGGGCGTCAGTGCCGGCCGCGTCCCCAGCCGCGGTGATGACCGCGGCCATGGTGGCCGCGCCAGCCGCCGTGGTGCCAGCCGTGTCCGCCGTGGTAGCGCGGACCGCGGTCGTAGTAGCTGAAGCCCAGGTCCACGGAGACCGGCGGGTAGACATAGGCCGGGCTGCCGTACGGGTAGGAGGAATCGTAAGCGGCATACGGCGGGCCGTAGACGGCGCAGCCGCCTAGTCCGCCAGCCAGCAGGAGCGAAATGAGCAGGCGTTTCGCGGCGCCTCGGATCTGCGTTTTCATGGCAGCTCCCATAGGGACGATAGCCCATTCTAGTCCCGCGAGCGCGCGCCGTTCCATGCCGATTTTGTAAGAAATTGCTACTTTTTAAAGGGCGCTGTGCCCGTTACGTGTCGAAGACGCCAATCGCCGTGCGCAAGAACTGCTCCGGCGTGGCGATGCGGGCTCCATCCAGCGCCCATTGACAGCCCAGGCAGTTCGGCAGGTAACGTGAAGCGACGCCATGGAAGCGCGCCAGCCATTGGCGGAAGCGGCGGTGATAACTATTGACGTTCTGCACGTGGACGGCGCCGCGCACCCGATCGCCGGCACGAAGATTGACGAACCCATGAGAAATGCCCGCTTCGCGCGCGAAGGAGCGGTAAGCCGGGTGGCCATCGGTCACCAGCAGGACATCGGGGTCGAGCACAGGGAGCAGATGCAGGTGCAATTGATCCTTGGTGAAGGCGCCACGTCCGGAAATAAAATCGTGGGTGCCGCCGGTGCGGTCGCGGGCGACCAGCACGCACACGTGCTCGCGCGAGATGCCGCGGGTCGAGGCGACGCCACCCGGGCGCCGCGCCGGCCGGTCGAGCTTGCGCGATCCTTTCTGCGATTCCAGCAGGAACAGTTCGTCGGCTTCGGCAATGCCTGCCAGCCGCTGCGGACGGTCATGCTTGGCGAGTGCGAGAAAGCGGTGGCGCCAGCGGAAGCTGGTGTTGCGGTGGACCTCGACCGCCTTGGCGCTTGCCCGTACGCTTTCGGCGTCGAGCATCTTGCCGAGATAATCGAGCCACTTGGCGCGGTGGCGTAGCCGGGACAAGGGTGTACCGCTCAAGGCCGTGAAGGTCTTGCCGCAGGCGCGGCAACGGTAGCGCTGCAGCCCCCCGGCTGTGACCGTGCCGGTAGGAGCGCCGCGCCTGACATGATGGACAGCAGGGATCTGGGTCCGCTCCCGCAATCGCCTCGCACACCCGGTCCATCCCGACGGCTGGCCGCAAGGCGTCCATCAGCTGGAGACGCTGGCGCCTGGTCAGTACGGAAACTTGCCTCAGCCATCTGGCAAAGCGCTGCTTTTCCATCGCCGCTCCGCTGGTCCGTGAGATCACGGTTGGACTGCGATGGAACCCGACAGTTCAAATTCCACACGCAGCGGTGACAGCGCCTTTTAAAACAGCAAGAACTTGGCAATCGGAATTTAAATATGGCGTTCGCGCGCGTGCTTGTCGCATTCGGCCGCGCAGCGCTCGCAGGCCGCCTGGCACTCGGCGCAGTGCTTGTGCATGGCCGCATGCTGGGCGCACTTGGCGGCGCAGGCGCGGCAGACATGGGCGCACAGGGCGCAGAAGTCTCCATGGTGGGCGGAGCCGCGCGCCAGCACATTCAGGGTCGCGGCGCAGATGTCGGCGCAATCGAGGTTGATCGGGATGCAGTCGGTGGAGCCGTCGCGCAGGTCGCCGGCCACGCAGGCCTGGCAGGCGCGCAAGGCGTCCTCGCAGGCCTCGATGCAGGATTGGATGTTCGCCATTTCAGATCCGGCCATGGGATTCTCCTCGTTCGGTTGATGAGGGAAAATGGTAGCGCAAGGCCGGCTTGCGCTACGTTCGATACCCGGATGAAAGCCTGGCGGGAGGGATTACTGCGCCGCTTCCAGCTGGACCACGGTCAGCGCCCCGTTCGCGCGCTCGGCGGCGAAGCGGACCTTGTCGCCGGCTTTCACCGCGTCGAGCATGGCCGCGTCCTTGACGCGGAACACCATCGTCATCGGCGCCATGCCCAGGTTCTTCAGCTCGCCGTGGCGCAGGGTGATCTTGCCGGCCTCCTTGTCGACCTTCTTGACTTCGGCGTCCGCCAGGGAGGTGGCGGCTTCGGCGGCGGCATGCCCATGCTGGTGCCCGTGGCCCTCATGGCCCCCGTGCTGGGCGCTGGCGCCAAGGGAGGCGGCGCCCAGGACGATCGTGGCGGCGAAGCGGGTGAATGCGTTCATGGTGAATCCTTTCGTTTGTCTCGGTTGTTGTTGGAATACGTTCAGTGTCCGGTGTGGTGGCCGGACGGTTTGCGGACCGTGAGCGCGGCCTCGCCGCCGTCCTTGGCCGGCACGGCCTGGCCGTGCTCGCGGATGGCGGCGGGCGGCTCGCCCTTCCACTCGTAGGCGACGGTCCCGGCCGGGTGCCTGTACCAGCCCGGGTCGCGGTAGTCGCCGCGCTTCTGGTCCCTGCGCACCTTCACCATGGTGAACATGCCGCCCATCTCGATGCCGCCGAAGGGGCCCTGGCCGGTCATCATCGGCAGGGTGTTTTCCGGCAGCGGCATTTCCATGTCGCCCATGGAGCCGCCCTTGTCGCCCATGACCATGTAGTCGGGCACCAGCTTGGCGATCTTTTCCGCCACGCCGCGGTGGTCGACCCCGATCAGGTTGGGCACGTCGTGGCCCATGGCGTTCATGGTGTGATGCGACTTGTGGCAGTGGAAGGCCCAGTCGCCGGGGGCGTCGGCGATGAATTCGATGGCGCGCATCTGGCCCACCGCGATGTCGGTCGTGACTTCGGGCCAGCGCGATTCGGGCCGGGTCCAGCCGCCGTCGGTGCCCGTGACCTCGAACTCGTAGCCGTGCAGGTGGATCGGGTGGTTGGTCATGGTCAGGTTGCCGGCGCGGATGCGCACCCGGTCGCCCTGGCGCACGTTCATCGTGTCGATGCCGGGGAAGACGCGGCTGTTGAAAGTCCAGAGGTTAAAGTCCAGCATCTCGTTGACCCTCGGCGTATAGCTCCCGGGCTCGATGGCGTAGGAGCCCAGCAGGAACACGAAGTCGCGGTCCACCGCATGCTGGGCCGGGTTCTTCGGGTGCGTGACCCAGAATCCCATCATGCCCATCGCCATCTGCACCATCTCGTCCGCATGCGGGTGGTACATGAAGGTGCCGGCGCGGCGCGCCACGAATTCGTAGACGAAGGTCTTGCCGGGCGCGATCGGCGGCTGGGTCAGCCCGGTGACGCCGTCCATGCCGTTCGGCAGGCGCTGGCCGTGCCAGTGGATGCTGGTGTTCTCCGGCAGCCGGTTGGTGACGAAGATGCGCACCCGGTCGCCCTCGACCACCTCGATGGTCGGGCCCGGGCTCTGGCCGTTGTAGCCCCACAGGTTGGCCTTCATGCCGGGCGCGAGCTCGCGCACCACGGGTTCGGCGACCAGGTGGAACTCCTTGACGCCATTGTTCATGCGCCAGGGCAGGGACCAGCCGTTCAGGGTGACGACCGGGTTGTAGGGACGGCCGTTGGGCGGCGGCGGGGGCGGCTGGGTGGCGGCGCTGTTCATGATCGGCGCCTCCGGCAGGGTGGCTGCTGCGGCGCGGCTCACCAGGCCCGCACCCACCAGCGCTGCCGCGCCGGTAAAGAAGTTGCGACGGGAAGTCATGCGGTGTCCTCGTTCAATGTTGGGGAGCGGCTGGTGCAGGAACCGCGCTGCCGAGGGTCAAGGGGACGCCGCCGGCGCCGCTGATGGCGGCCTGCAGCTCGGTCTCCGCGATCCAGAAATCGCGCTGGGCCCCGATGGCCGCGTTCACGCCCGCGATCTGGGCGCGCGCGTCGGCCAGCAGCTCGAACACGCTCACCAGCATGCCGTTGTAGCGCAGCAGGACTTCTTCCGAGATCTTCTTGCGCAGCGGGACCAGCTGGTCGCGATGCTGCTTCGCGATGTCGTAGCCCGTGCGGTAGGCGGAATAGGCCTCGCGCACCTGTGAGCGGGCATCGACCGCGATGCCGGCCGTGCGGTGCACCGCCTGCATGTAGATGGCCTCGGCCCTGGCGACGCGCGCGCCGCCCCAGTCGAACAGCGGCAGGGCCAGCTCGATCTCGTAGCCGTTCTCGCGCGGGGCGCCGGATTTGCTGGTGTTGGCGTAGCCCGCTTCCAGCACGTTGACGAAGCCGGTGGCCTTGCTCAAGCCCAGCGCGCGCGCGGTGGATGCGGTCTCCAGCTGCGCCAGGCGCAAGTCGAGGCGCTGCTGCATGGCGAGCGACTCGATGTTGCCGGCTTCGCGCGGCGCGGCCGGCAGCTCGGGCAGGCGCTCGGGCAGGGTGAAGTCGGCGGCCTCGCCCCACACGCCGAGCAGGCGCGCCAGCCGTTCGCGCGCCGCCAGGGCCTGGTGGCGGGCGCGCGCCAGCCCGGCCGCCGCTTCCAGCGAGAAGGCCTGTTCGCGCGCCTGGTCGAGAGCGCTGAGGTGGCCTACCTGGGCCATGCGCCGGGCCAGTTCGCCGCTGGCCTGGGCCGCTTCATGGACTTGCTGCGCGTAGCTGGCCGACTGCCTCGCCGCGACCGCCTCGAAATACGCCTTGCGCGTGTCGGCGGCCAGCTGCACGGCGGCCGTGGCGGCGACCAGCTTTGCGCCCTCGAAACGGCGCGCCTCGATGTCGCGCCGGATCGGCATGGTGAGCAGGCCGACCAGGTCGAACATCACGCTGCGCTCGATTTCCGTTTCGGCGCCGCCGGACAGGCGGCTGAAGCTGAAGCCCGGGTTGGCGAGGCGGCCGGCCTGCACCAGGTCGGCTTCGGCCACGCCCAGCCCGGCCAGCGAAGCGCGCAGCGAGCGGTTGTTGAGCAGGGCCACGCGCACGGCCTGGTCCGCGCCCAGCGGCTCCTTCAGCAGGCGGGCAAGCTCGGCCTGGACCGCGGTCTCGGCCTGTTCGGCGCGGCTGGCGGCAGGCAGGCGGACATCCTGGCCGGTGCGCTCGGCCGTCATGGCCGAGACGGCATCCACGCCGCCGTCCTGCGAAAAGCTCGCGCAGCCGCCCAGCGCAAGCGCCAGCACGGCGGCGCAGACGGCGCGCGGCGCAGGTGTTGGGGAAGCGGCGTTCATTGTTTTCCCCCGGCGTGGTGATGCTTGCCGTGGCCGGCGGGGGCCGGGTCGGGGGGCGGCGGCAAGCCCTTGTCATGGGTGTGTCCGGGCAGGCCGCCGGCCGCGTCGTTGGCCGCGCGCCAGCGCTGGTCGGGTGTCCGTGCGGCCTCGTCTCGTGCCGGTGGCACGGCGATGACGGACTCGAACACCAGCGGGGCGACGGCGGCGTTCGGATCG
The DNA here is from genome assembly GCF_018119405.1 of Massilia sp. ST3. GTDB lineage: Bacteria > Pseudomonadota > Gammaproteobacteria > Burkholderiales > Burkholderiaceae_D > Telluria. The sequence continues at coordinate 80,632 of NZ_JAGPWC010000002.1, forward strand.
GCCGGGTCGGGGGCGTGCCGGGTTGGCTGGCTGTGCGCGGCAAGCGGCGCGGCCAGCAGGGCGCCAATGGCGGCCCAAAGCGTGAGTTTCATGCTGCATCCTCGAAATCGGTAACGGCGCGCGCCGGGCGCGCGCGCTTGCACGCGGGAGGACGGAGCCGTCCCGCGTCGATCAGGCGGAGGGGCGCCGGGGAGGCCGCTGCGGGCCGTCCGGAATGAAGCCCGCGGCAAAGGCGGCGGGCGCGATCACGACGGCCTCGGAGCCGTCGAAGGGAAGGAGCGGAGCGTAATCGGAGGGCGGGGCCACCGCGCCGATGCAGAAGACCGAGCAGGCGCTGCAGGAAGAATGGTTCTCCCCGTCGTCCGCAGGATGGCCGCCGCCGGCGGTGTCGGCGATGTCGGCCGCAGAAGTTGCAGCCGGCGCGCCGGCGCCGTCATCGTGATGACCGTGGTGTGCATGCGCCTCGCCGGCATCGTGCTGCGCGGTGGCGGCGACGGGAGCGGAGGCCGCATGGCGCATGGACTGGTGCTGGGGCATGCAGGACATGCCGATGCCCGCGGCCACCGCATGCAGCGGGAGCACGGCCATCAGGAGCCACACCAGGAAGGTCTTGAATGCGCGGGTCATAGGTGCGGCGAGTATAGCACGGTGTTTTCGGGCGGCGACAGCCTCCGGCAAGCCCTGGCACTGCGAAAAACGGCTTGACCTTGCCATGGTGGGAAGGTCCAGCATGGCCGCATTGGCATCATTTTTCTTCTTGTTCCAGGAGGCCGTCATGCGAGCGCCGACGCCATCACCGCGCCCAGTCCCTGTTCCCGTCCCCCGCGCCTGCGCCCCGTGCCTGTTCTGCCGCTACCGGCGCCGGCAGGCGCCGCCTGTCCAGGCCGATCCGGCATCTAGGGAAGGGCCTGCCTGAGCGGCCTGGCGCGCACCGTGTTCAGCTTGCCGGCGCCGACCAGGTTCACCGCATAGCCGTTGCGTCCGGCCGCCTTGACGCCGTACAAGGCCTGGTCGGCCGCGTGCATGATCGCCTCCATGGCGGTGTGCTGGGTGGCGACGGCGAGGCCGACGCTGGCGGTGACGTCCAGCAGCTTGCCGTCGATCTCGAATGGCTGGGCCATCGCGGCCAGGATCTTGGGGCCGATCTGGTGCGCTTCGTCGGCCGCCTGGAGCTGTTCGAACACGATGACGAACTCGTCGCCCGCCAGGCGCGCCACGGTGTCGGTGAGGCGCACGGCGCCTTCCAGCCGGCGTGCGAATTCGACCAGCACGGCGTCGCCGGCGGCATGGCCCCAGGTGTCGTTGATGTCCTTGAAATGGTCGATGTCGAGGAAGGCGACGGCCACGGCTTCGCCCGAGCGGCTGCTGCGCGCCAGCGCGGCGGGCAGGAATTCCTCGAACATACGCCGGTTGTAGGCGCCGGTCAGCACGTCGGTGGTGGCCTTGCGCTCCAGGTCCTGGGCCGATTGCTGGCGGTGGCGCGACAGCCGGTACACGGCGCGGCTCAGCATGCCGAACTCGTCGCGTTCGCGGGTATCGAACACCTCGATGCCGGCGGCGCCGGCGTCGTGCGCCTCGATGTTGTGCTGCAGCTTGTCGAGCGGCTCGAGCAGGATCTTCACCAGCGCCCAGCCGAACAGGCCGGCGAGCACGGTGAACAGGCCGGCGGCGGCAAAGGAATTCAGGCGCACCGACACCATGGGCTCGAAGGCGCTGCGCAAGGGATAGGAGACGGCGATGATCCAGTCGACGTGCGCCAGGCGCCGGTGGGCCACCAGGGCGCGCGAGCCCCCGTCCACCATGTCGGTGCGCCAGCCTTCCGGCGCGGCGCGCACCGCGTGTAGCACCGGCTGGGCCTCTTCGTTCGGGCGGGTCAGCAGCAGGGCCTTGTTCGGGTGGTGCACCACGGTGCCGTCGCTGGTCACGATGAACAGGTAGCCCGCCTCGCCCGCGCGCAGGGCGTCGATCTGGTCCGCGAAGGAGGGACGCAGCAGGTCGATGCCGCCCAGCAGGATGGCGATGATGTTGCCGCGGCGGTCGAGGATCGGCTGGGTGATCGACACCACGGGGCGGTTCGACAGGGCGCTGCGGAAGGGGGCCGAGATCACGCTGTCGCGGGTGGCCATGGTTTGCTGGAAGTAGGGCCGCTTGCTGACGTTGATGATCTTGTCCTTGCGATTCTTGAGGCTGGCCACGCGGTCGCCGCGCGCATCGTAGGACGCGACGTTGATGAATTCATCACGCAGGCTGTCGTGCGACTCGAGCAGGTCCTGGATATCCTCCGGTCCCAGCGCGCGCGTCTGCGCTTCCTCGGCGATGGCGCGCAGTAGCTGCTGCTTGTGGCGGATGTCGTTGTCGATATAGGCGGCCGCGCCGCCCAGGGCCAGCAGCTCCTGCTTGGCGATCATGCGCTCGATCTGGAAGTCGGCGAACAGCAGCGAGATGCCGCCGACCCCGACGGCCGCGATCAGGACCATGCCGGTGACGAGCAAGGATAACTTGGACTTGAAGGTGGAAAAATACTTGATCATGATGGCGCGAGGGCTCCTGCGCCCGAAGGCGGATGCATCGGTTCCGGCGGAGTCCAGGCCAGGTGGTCGGTGAGCGGCGGGAAAGGGCGCATCACCGTGATAATTGGTGAGTATATCGAATTTCAGGCGTATGTTTCCCAATTACCAGATTTGTTGCCCAAATACATCGCAAGCCATGCGTGATGGATAACGTTGGAATAGGAAGAGGTGCAGAGATAGTTGGAATGTGAATGGCAATCATCATGGATCGCAATTTGATTTCTATCTGGGAGGGCGCATACTGGAGTCATCTCCACCGCACAACGGAATCCGATCATGTCGACCTCGAGCCTCCACGCCTCCTCCTCATCCACCGGTTTCGCACGCGCCGCCCTGGACGCCGTGCGCGGGCTGTTCACCGCTTCGAATGAAGTCTGGGCCCTCTACCGCATGAATCGCGGCGCCGACTCGGTGTCGCCTGCGGTGATCCGCCGCCTGGCCCAGCGCGCCGCGCGCTAGGACCCGCCTCCGGTTTTTTAGGGCGCTCGCCCGATCCCGAAGTGCTCGCGCGCCAAGTCGATGAAGGCGCGCGTCTGCGCCGGTAGCCAGGCGTGACTGGAAAACAGCAGGTTGACCTCCAGCGGCGGCGGCCGGTGCGCCGCCAGCACTTCCACCAGCCTCCCGGCGTCGAGCTCGGCCTGCACCAGCAGCAGCGGCGCCTGGATCAGGCCGAAGCCTGCCAGCGCCGCATGCACCAGCGACTGGCCGTCGTCGATGACGGCCACCGCGCGCCAGGCGCCTGACTCCGGCGCCAGCTCCAGCGGACGCGGGCGCCCGGTCTCCGGCAGGCGGAACAGCATCCCTTCGTGCTCCGCGAGCTCGGCCGGCTGGCGCGGCACGCCCGCGCGCGTCAGGTAAGCCGGGCTGGCGCAGACCACCAGCGGCGTGGCTCCCAGGCCGAGGGCGCGCACGCTGCTGTCCTTGAGGCGGCCGAAGCGCAGCGCCAGGTCGTTGCGGTCGCGCACCAGGTCGCTGTGGCCGTCGCTGACATTCAGGCGCAGCGCCACCATCGGATGGGCGGCGCGGTAGCGCGCCAGCAGCGGCGCGAGCCAGGGCAGGCAGCCGCCTGGAAGCGACAGGCCCAGCTCCCCGGCCAGCGCGGCGGGCGCGGCCAGCTCTTCCTGCACCTGGTCGAGCTGGGCCAGGAGCGCCGAATACGCCTCGAAGGCTTCCTGGCCGCGCCCGGTCGCCACCATGTGGCGCTTGTCGCGCGCCAGCAACTGCACCCCGAGTTCCGCTTCCAGCCGCGCGATGTTCTTGCTGACCCCGGAGGGCGTCAGGCCCAGCAGGCGCGCGGCGCTGGTGATGCCGCCGGTGCGCACGGTGTGCACGAAACAGCGCTGCTTGATCAGGTCCTGGGCGCCGAGTTTGACTTTGTGTCCAGATGGTTTCGCCATGTTGTGCCGTTCCCGGTAGGCCGCCGTGCGCGGATAATCCGCTCCATTCCACTCTACCAGCGAAAGGAGCAGGCCATGCAAGTGCGCCATGTCGATTCGATCCCGATGCTCGAACTGCCCGGCATCCGGCACCAGACCCTTGCTTCGCGCGCAGGCGGGATCGCGTCCTTCGAGGTCTGGCGGCAGGCGCTGGCGCCGGGCAGCGCGACCCCGCTGCACCGCCACGACTGCGAGGAAGTGGTGGTGTTTACAGGAGGACAGGGGACGATGCGCTACGCGGGAACCGAGACGCCGTGCACGGCCGGCACGGTGCTGCTGTGCCAGCCGAACGAGCTGCACCAGATCGTGAATACGGGCGACGAGCCGCTTACCTTGTACGGCATCCTGTCGGTGTCGCCGGTGCCGGTGGTGGACGCCGCGGGCGCGGCGATTCCACTCCCTTGGTAAAGGACATCACGCACCGCCGAGGCGTTCGAATTCGCGCACGCTTGCCTGGCACGCTGCTTTTACTTCAGCGTCTGCGGACAGCGGCGTCAGGGCGCCGCCGCGGATTGCCGCTTCGCGCTGGATGGTTTGCAGGCTGCGCCCAGGCTTGACGTCCTGCTCGAGGAGGAAGTCCGCGTACTGGCGAGTGAAAAACCGGACTTCGCCGCCCCCGCGGGCATGTTTGTTCTTCTCCCACGACTCGTCGGCCTCCGACGTACGGACACCGATATAGATCGCCTTCGCCTCGAAGTGACCCATGCCGAGTTCGCGCAACAAGACGTAGAACACCGCATCCGCTTCGTCCTTGGAGCAGGTTTGCTGCCAATACAGATAATCATGGACGATCGCCGGGGCCATGGTTTTTCCATGCGGCGCCTGCCACCACCACAGTTGGGGCGGAATGCTGGCGAGGTCGGTGACGAAACCGGCCGGCACCTGGATGCGGCTGGCACTGTTCGTGGGTGTGAACCGCAGAGGGTGCGCCACCATGAACAAGGGCGGGTCGGGAACGATCTGGGCAACCGTCGGCGTGTTGATGGTGGTGCAAGAAGCCAGTAGTGCGAGTCCCAGCGCCAGTGCAATTCGCTGGACGCTCCGCCGAATGGATGCCATGTCGTCAATTCCCCTATGTGGTCCCGCGCATCACCGCACGCTGTGACTACATATACTTACTCAAGCATGCCAATTAATCAACAATTAAGTGTGAGTTCCGCCGGGTAGGGGATCGAAGCTGCCGCGGTCTGAGGGAAAGGGTGCCCGCGGCGCCCTAGCCGCATGGGACGTAGTGGCGATGGAAGCGCCGCCCCAGGCGGGTCAGCAGCTCATAGCCGATGGTGCCGGCCTGGGCCGCGACCGCGTCGACGTCCTGTTGCGCGCACAGCAGGTCGACCGTCCGCCCCGGCGCCACGCGCGCTTGCGGCAGGCCGGTGACGTCGAGCGTGATCGAATCCATCGATACCGTGCCGGCGAAGGGAACCGCGACGCCGTCGACAAAGGCCTGGGAATGGCCGCTCAGGGCGCGCAGCCAGCCGTCGGCGTAGCCGATGCCGATGGTGGCGATGCGGCGCGGGCCGCTGGCGACATAGCGCGCGCCATAGCCGACGATGTCGCCGTCCGCGACCGTGCGCACCTGGACGATGCGCGCCGCCAGGCTCACCGCCTGGCGCAGCGGGTTCGGCTGGCCCGGATGCGGGTTGATGCCGTACAGGGCCGCGCCCGGACGCAGCAGGTCGTAGTGGTAGGCCGGGCCCAGGAACACGCCCGAGGAATTGGCCAGGCTGGCCGGCACGCCGGGGAGGATTTCGCGCAGCTGCTCGAAGCGCCGGCGCTGGCGCTCGTTGAGGGGATGCGCGGCCTCGTCGGCGCAGGCCAGGTGACTCATCACGAGCTTCACGTCCAGCCCCGCCAGCCAGCCGGCGTCGCCGGACAGCGCCGCCAGGTCGGCCGGCGCGAAGCCCATGCGCGACATGCCGGTATCGAGCTGGATCGCGGCCGGCAAGGCGCGGCCCAGGCGCTGCGCGCTGGCGCGCCATTCCTGCAGCTGGCCCGGGTCGTTCAGCACCGGGATCAGGTCGTACTGGTAGAAGTCGGGCGCGGTGCCGGCGGGCGGGCCGTGCAGCACGTAGATGGCGCAGTCTTCCGGCACCAGCTGGCGCAGGCGCATGCCCTCGGCCACGTGGGCAGTGAAGAAGACCGGGCAGCCTTCGTCGGCCAGGGCCGGCGCTACCTGGTCCATGCCCAGGCCGTAGGCGTCGGCTTTCATGACGGCGGCGCAGGTGGAAGCGGGCGCCTGGGCCGCCAGCAGCCGGTAATTGGCGCGGATTGCGCCCAGGTCGACGGTCAGGATGGCGCCGGCGCGCGCCAGCTCGCTGGCGTGCATGGGGTTCACGCCTGTACCAGGCCGCCTTGCGGTGCGCTGCCCGGCGTGCCGGCGTAGCGGAACACCGCCAGGTCGTCGGCGCGGATGGCCGGCGACTTGCCGCCCACCAGGTCGGCGATCACGCTGGCCGAGCCGCAGGCCATGGTCCAGCCGAGGGTGCCGTGGCCGGTATTGACGAACAGGTTGCCCAGCGGGGTGGCGCCCACGATCGGGGTGCTGTCCGGGGTCATGGGGCGCAGGCCGGTCCAGAAGCTGGCCTGGCGGGTGTCGCCGCCGCCCGGGAACAGGTCGTTCACGACCAGCTCCAGGGTTTCGCGGCGGCGTGGATTGAGCGCCTTGCTGTAGCCGGCGATTTCCGCCATGCCGCCCACGCGGATGCGGTCGTCGAAGCGGGTGACGGCGATCTTGTAGGTCTCGTCGAGGATGGTCGATACCGGCGCGCGCGCGGCGTCCGTGATCGGCACGGTGATCGAGTAGCCCTTGAGCGGATAGACCGGCAACGGGAACCAGCGCTGCAGCAGCAGGCGCGAGTAGCTGCCCAGGGCCAGCACGTAGCGGTCGGCGGTGAGGGTGCCCTTGTCGGTGACGACGCCGCTGACCTGGCCGCCGGTCTCGACCAGGCTGCGGATCTCGACGCCGTACTCGAAGCGCACGCCCAGGGCGCGCGCCATCTCGGCCAGCCGGGTGGTGAACAGCTGACAGTCGCCGGTCTCGTCGTTCGGCAGGCGCAGGCCGCCGACCAGTTTTTCGCGCACGTGGGCCAGGGCCGGCTCGGCCTGGGCCAGCTGTTCGCGGGCCAGCAGTTCGTAGGCCACGCCCGCGCTCTTGAGCACTTCGATGTCCTTGCCGGCGGCGTCGAACTGGGCCTGGGTGCGGAATAGCTGCAGGGTGCCTTGCTGGCGGCCTTCGTAGGCGATCCCGGTTTCCTGGCGCAGGGCGCGCATGCAGTCGCGGCTGTACTCGGCCAGGCGCACCATGCGCTCCTTGTTCACCGCATAGCGGTCGGCCGAGCAGTTCTTATACATTTGCCACATCCATGCGAGCTGGAACAGGCTGCCGTCCGGGCGGATCGCCAGCGGCGCATGGCGCTGGAACAGCCACTTGGCGGCCTTCAGCGGAATGCCGGGCGCGGCCCAGGGCGAGGCGTAGCCGGGCGAGATCTGGCCGGCATTGGCGAAGCTGGTCTCGAGGGCGGGACCGGGCTGGCGGTCGATGACGGTGACGGCATGGCCGGCTTTCGCCAGATAGTATGCGGTGGTGACGCCGACCACTCCGCTGCCCAGCACGATGACTTGCATGGCTTCCTCGACAAGAGAAAAGATTTTTAGGAAAGGTTGCCATGGTAGCGTGGGTGCTGCCATAATTGTTTCTGTTAATACACTCGTTTTTGGGAAAACTTCATGCGCGTGCAAAAAGCCTCGACCCGCATCCTGGACCGGATCGACCTGCACATCCTGGCCATCCTCCAGCAGGACGGGCGCATCGTCATGAAGGACCTGGCCGAGCAGGTGGGCCTGTCGCTCACGCCCTGCATCGAGCGCGTCAAGCGCATGGAGCGCGACGGCGTGATCAGCGGCTACCATGCGCGCGTCAATCCGCAGGCGCTAGGCCTGCAGATCCTGGTGTTCGTCGAGATCACCCTGCACCAGAAATCCGAGAAGGCCTTCGACCGCTTCAAGCGCGCCATGTTCGCCATCCCCGAAGTGCTGGAATGCCACCTGGTCTCGGGCGACTTCGACTACCTGATCAAGGCGCGCATTCCCGAGATGTCCGAGTACCGCCGCCTGCTGGGCGAGATCCTGCACGTGGCCGACGCCGGGCAGTCGAAGAGCTACGTGGTGATGGAAGAGCTGAAGGAAACCCTGGCGCTGTCGATCGAGCGCTAATTGCCCGGGCGGGGGCCGCCCACGGTCTATAATCGGACTTTTCCTACCCGGTTCACGTTCCGGCACTTTTATGCGCGCTCACGAGGGGCTGGCCCTGTCTCTCCGTCACATGCTGATCCTGCTGACGGCGATCGGCTTGCTGCCCCTGGCGCTGCTCGGGGTCTGGACCATCCACGGCGCCGCGCGCTACCACGAGCAGGAGCAGGAAAGGCTGATGCTCAACCATGCGCGCGCCCTGTCCAGCGCGGTGGACACCGAACTGGACGCGACCGTCAACGTGCTGGCCTCGATGGCGCGCAGCCCCGAATTCACCAGCGGCGACCTGCGCGGCTTCCATGCGCTGGCAAGCGCCCAGGCCCAGCCGAACTGGCTGGGCGTGATCCTGTCGGACGACCTTGGGAAGCCTTTGCTGCGCACGATGGCGCCCTATGGCGCGCCGGCTGCTCCCACTGCCGATCCGGGCAGCCTGGAACAGCTGTTCGCCTTGCGCCGGCCGGTGGCCGGACGCGTGACGCGCGGCAAGGGCGGGCGCGCGGCGGTGCCGGTGCGCATCGTGGCCGAAGGACGCGCGCACAAGCAATATGCGCTCACCGCCGTGATCCGTCCCGACCGCTTCCTGGAGGTGATCGCGCGCCAGAAGCTTCCGGCCGATTCGGTGATCTCGGTCATGGACGCTTCGGGACTGATCGTGGCGCGCTCGCGCAACCAGGAGGCCACGGTCGGCAAGCCGGCCAGCGCCACCCTGCAGGCCATGATGCGCAGCGGGGGCCGCGAGCACGTCGGACGCACCGTCACCCTCGAGGGCGCCGATGTCGTGACGGCCTTCACGACATCGGCGCGCTACGGCTGGTCGGTGGCGCTGGGCGCGCCGAACGCGGCCCACGGCTACGCCTTCATCCAGCGCTTCGCCCTCTACCTGGCCGGCATCCTGGCCACCTTCGGCGCCTGCGTCGGCATCGCCTCCTGGCTCTCCGGCCGCATCGTGGGCACCATTGGCGGCGTGCAGGCCGCCGCCAGCGCCCTGGGCGAGGGCAAGGCGGTGACGGTGCCGCCCTCGCGGGTCAAGGAATTCCGCCTGATGGGCCAGGCCCTGGCGGCGGCCGCGCGCCAGCGCGCCGCCCACGAGGAAGAGCGTTCGCGCCTGCTGCTTACCCTGGAGCAGGCGCTGGCGCGGCAGGAAGAAGCGCTGGACCAGGCGCGCCAGGCGGGGCAGGCCAAGGATGCCTTCCTGGCCATGCTGGGCCACGAGCTGCGCAATCCCCTGAGCCCGATCCAGGCGGCGCTCGACATGATGGACCTGCGGCGCGAGAGCGCCGGCCAGCGCGAACGCGCCATCATGCGGCGCCAGGTGGACCACCTGCGGCGCCTGGTCGACGACCTGCTGGACGTGTCGCGCATCACCTCGGGCAAGCTGCGCATCGACCCGCGCCCCCTGAACCTGGCGGAGCTGGTGCGCCATGCCGCCGCCACCCGCGCCGGCGAAACGGTGAGCGTCGAGGCGCCGGAGGCGCTCTGGGTCGACGGCGACGAGACCCGCCTGGCCCAGGTGCTGAACAACCTGCTGTCGAACGCCGCTCGCTTCGGCAGCAGCGACACCCGGATCACCCTGCGCGAGCACGACGGCAAGGCGCTGCTGGCCGTGAGCGACAACGGCGTCGGCATGACGCCCGGCCTGCTGTCGCAGGTGTTCGAACCCTTCTTCCAGGCGCCGCAGCCGCTGGCGCGGCGCACCGGCGGCCTGGGACTGGGCCTGGCGATCGTGCGCAAGATCGTCGAGCTGCACGGCGGCAGCGTGTCGGCCCATAGCCCCGGGCCGGAGCAGGGCAGCCGCTTCGAGGTCGTGCTGCCCCTGGGCCGGCCGGCCGAGGCGCCGCTGCCGCTGCCGGAACGGCGCCGCGACGCGCGCCGCCGCATCCTGGTGGTGGACGACAACGAGGACGCCGCGGCGCTGACCGCCGCCCTGTTCGCGGACCTGGGCCACGAGGTGGAGGTCGCGCACACGGCGGCCGAGGGCTTGCGCAAGGTAGAGGGGCGCCTGCCGGCCGCCGCCATCCTCGACATCGGCCTGCCCGACATGGACGGCTACGCGCTGGCGCGCGCCCTGCGCCGCCTGCCGGGCGGCGAGCGGCTGCACCTGGTGGCGCTGACCGGCTACGGCCAGAAGGAAGACGTGGAGCGGGCGATGCAGGCGGGCTTCGACGTCCACCTCACCAAGCCGGCCGGGGTGGAAGCGCTGGTCAATGCGCTAACGGCCACGCGGGCGGACGCACCCACGAGCGCACCGGCGCCCGACTGAAACCGGCCAGCGCCCGGCAAGTCAGGCGCGGCCAGCGTATACTCGTCCGGTGTCGATTCCATCAGGAGAGCACCATGAGCGCCACCACGAGCCTGAGCACGCTGCTCGGCATCCGCCACCCCATCATCCAGGCCCCGATGGCGGGGGTCTCCACCCCGCGCCTGGCGGCCGCCGTCTCGGAAGCGGGAGGGCTCGGCTCGATCGCGGTCGGCGCCGGCAGCGCCGCCCAGGCCCGCGCCGCCATCCAGGAAGTCCGCAAGCTCACCGCAAAGCCCTTCAACGTCAATGTGTTCACGCACCGGCCCGCCCAGGCCGATCCGGCGCGCGAGGCGCAATGGCTGGATTACCTGCGGCCCCATTTCAGCGCCCTCGGCGCCGAGCCGCCCGGCGCGCTGCGCGAGATCTATACCAGCTTCCTGGCCGACCCCGCCATGCTCGAGGTGCTGGCGAGCGAGCGCCCGGCGGTGGTCAGCTTCCACTTCGGCTTGCCGTCGGCGGACCAGATCGCGGCCCTGCGCGCGGCCGGCTGCATGCTGCTGGCCAGCGCCACCTCGCTCGAGGAAGCGCTGGCCGCCGAAGCGGCAGGGATGGACGCGGTGGTGGCACAAGGTTACGAAGCCGGCGGCCACCGCGGCGTGTTCGACCACGAACAGCCCGATCCGGCGATCGGCACCCTGGCCCTGGTGCGCCTGCTGGCGGCGCGCCTGCGCATTCCGGTGGTGGCGGCCGGCGGCATCATGGACGGCCAGGGCATTGCCGCCGTGCAGCGGCTGGGGGCGGCCAGCGCGCAGCTGGGCACGGCCTTCATCCTGTGCCCGGAATCGTCGGCCACGGCCCACCACCGCCAGCTGATGCGCGCGGGGGCGGGCATCGGGGCCGGCGGGGGCGGCGCCGGGCTGCGCACGGCGATCACGGCCGCCATCTCAGGGCGCCCCGCGCGCGGCCTGGTGAACCGCTTCTTCGACGGGGTCGGCGCGCCCGGCCATCCGCCGCTCCCCGACTATCCGATCGCCTACGACGCGGCCAAGGCCCTGGTCGCCGCCGCCGGCGCGCAAGGCGTGCAGGACTACACGGTCAACTGGGCCGGCCAGGGATTCCAGCTGGCGCGCGAACTGCCGGCCGCGGAGCTGGTCGAACGCCTGGCGGCCGAGATGGCGCACGGTTAGCGGCCCCGAACAGGATTGACGCAGATCAGGTCCAGACCCGCGCGCCGCGCGATAGTGGCAGGGCGGCATGGGGAATCCATACGGCGAAAGGCACGGGAGGGCGCATGGGCAGGACGGCGATCGTGACGGGCGGAACGCGCGGGCTGGGCAAGGCGATTGCCCTGGCCCTGCGCGAGGCGGGGCACCAGGTGGCGGCCAATTACCTCTACGACGAAGAGGAAGCGCACGCATTCCAGCGCGAGCACGGCATCGCCGTCTACCGCTGGGACGTGTCCGATTTCGCGGCCTGCCGCGAGGGCGTGGAGCGGGTCGAGGCCGAACTCGGCCCGGTCGGCATCCTGGTCAACAACGCCGGCATCACGGCCGACGCCATGTTCCACAAGATGAGCCAAGAGCAATGGTGGAGCGTCATCCAGACCAACCTCGGATCGATGTTCGCCATGACCCGGCCCGTGATCGAAGGCATGCGGGCGCGCGCCTTCGGGCGCATCGTCAACATCAGCTCGATCAATGCCCGCAAGGGGCAGGCCGGCCAGTGCAACTATGCGGCGGCGAAGGCGGGGATCATCGGCTTCACCAAGTCGCTGGCGCTGGAAAACGCGGCGCGCAACGTGACCGTGAACGCCGTGGCGCCGGGCTATTGCGACACCCCCATGGTGGCTGCAATGCGTCCGGACGTGCTGGCGGCGATCACGGCCGGCATTCCCGCCGGGCGCATGGGCGCCTCGGCCGACATTGCGCGCACGGTGGTCTTCCTGGCCGACGACGCCGCCGGCTTCATTACCGGCGCCACCTTCGACGTCAATGGCGGGCAATACCTGGCCTGAGGTCCAGGCTTGTCCGTCAACCCGGCGGGACGAGCGCGGCCGTCCTAGACAGCCTCGTCCGTTACCAGATGCTCCCGGCGGCGCGCTCGGCGCGCAGGGCGGACGGCGACAGCAGGGTGCGGTTGCGCCCGGCCTCCTTGGCCTGGTACAGGGCGGCGTCGGCATCGCGCAGCAGCTCGCTCCAGGCGCCGTGCCGCTCCAGCACGCTAACGCCGATGCTGATCGTGCAGCGCATCGGCCCGACCGTCGACGCCACGCGCAGGGCGGCGAAGCCGGTGCGGATGCGCTCGGCGCAGGCCAGCGCCTCGCCGGCGCGGGTTTCCGGCATCACGCACACGAATTCCTCGCCGCCCAGGCGGCCGATGTAGTCGCTGCCGCGCAGGCTGCGCAGGCAGGTCGCCACCAGGGCCCGGATCACGGCGTCGCCCGCCGCGTGGCCGTGGCGGTCGTTGACGCCCTTGAAGTGGTCGATGTCGATCATCGCCACCGCCAGCGGGCGGCCGTGGCGCAGGGCAAGGGTCAGGTCGCGCTCGGCCAGTTCGGTCACGTAGGCGCGCGACAGCGCCCCGCTCAGGCTGTCGTGACGGCAGGCGTCGAGCAATTGCTGCTCGCGCAGCCAGACCTCGCGCCGCAGGCAGCCGTTGATGCGCGACAGTCCCAGGGCCAGCAGCAGGGCCGCGCCGCAGGCCGCCAGCCCCGCCAGCCATAGCGCGGAAGGCAGGGCGAGCGCGCCCAGCACCGCGAAAGCCAGCACCGGCACTGCCAGCACCAGCAGGCAACGCAGCGGGCGCGGATCGACCAGCCCGATGGTGAGCATGGAGGCGACCAGGGCCGGGGCGCCATGCATCAAGCCGTGCTCGACGGAATCCGCGCACAGGAACAGCGCCGCGGTATGGGTGGCGAACAAGACGGCGCAACGCCAGGTCGGCGACCACGGGAGGCGGCTGGTAAACCAGGTGAGTGCGCCGGCCGCTACCAGGGCCAGGCGCAGCAGGAGCAGGCGGGGGGCGTTCGGCAGGCCCAGCAGGAGATCCCAGACGCCCAGCATCAGCACGCAGGCGCCTAGCGCCGGACCGAGCGCGGGCAAGAGCCGCCGCACCGCGAGGTCGGCGCACTCGTCGAACTGGCGTGCCTGCTCGGGTGTCAGCGGCGGCGCGCGCGGGCGCCGGTGCGGGAACAGGCCGCGGCCTGGCGCCCCTGCCGGGGGCGCCCCCCTTGGGCGGGGGAAGAACACGGACATTGCATTGCCTTTGCTCACATGAGCATATGAATCGGCTGTTTACCCGTGAAGGGTGGCGAATCCAGTGCGTAAGATGCTTGATGTGGATCAAACCGGCCCGTCGCGCGGTCAACCGATTCGCATACCGATAGGCTACACCTTCTACAGCTCGATGACGAGGTCCGGGCGGAAAGCTTCCTGTTCGCCCTTGCTGAGGTAGCCGAGCGGGTTGGCGACCACGCGGCAGCGCCATTCCCGGCCGTTCTCGCTGCCGCTCACCACGTAGTCGTTGTGGCAGTGCAGGTGGCCGTGCACCCAGACGTCGGCCAGGGGCAGCATGTGGTCCATGGCATTGCAAAAACCTGCGGTGCCCGGCGTGATGCCGTAGCGCGGGTCGGCGCTTTGCAAGCTGGGCGCGAAGTGGGTCACCGCCACCGTCACCCCCTCGAAGGGCGTGTCGAGCGCGGCGCGCAGCCAGGCCTGGCAGTCGAGCGACATCTCGCGCATTTCCTCGGCCAGTACCGGGACGCCGGCCTTGAGCGTGGTGTTCTTGCTCAGGTAGTAGTTGGCGGCGCGGAAGGCCTTCGAGCGCTGCTGCATCTGCCTGGTCAGCTCGCGTTCGCGCACGGCAAGGGCGTCGAAGTCGGCCCACAGGGTGGTGCCGATGAAGCGCACGTGGCCGAGCGTCACGGTTTCGCGGTCGAGCCAGACGATGCCCAGGCGTGCGCAAGTGGCGTGCAGGCGGGCATACGTCTCGTCGAACTCGAGGCCGTCGAACTCATGGTTGCCCGGCACGTAGAGCACGGAGCGGCCGTCCACCGGCGCGAAGCGCTCCAGTCCGAACTCACTGCCGTCGAGGCGCGAGCCCGACTGGTAGGATCCGATATCGCCGGCCAGGACGACGACGTCGGTATCGGCGCCGATGACGGGCTGGAAGGCCGGGTAGCGTTCGAGGTGCAGGTCGGAAAAAAGCTGGATGCGCATGGTTCGCGCAGTATAGCGGGAACGCCAGGACCTTGCCCCGCCGTAGCGGTGTGCCTGAAGCGGGCGGCTCAGCGCGCGTGGCGCGGACGGTGGAGGTGCGCCCGCAAGGCGCGCCCGCGCACGCGCAGGCGCACGGCCGCGGGGCGGGCCGCCATCGCCAGCGTCAGGTCGGTGGTGAGCCGGTGCAGCGACAGCAGGTCGAGCAGGGCAGCCAGCACCTGGCGCCCGAGGGCCACGTCGCCATCCTCGACCAAAGAGGCCGCACGGTGCAGGGCGGCCAGCAGGGTGGCGTTCTCGGCGCGGTGCGCGTGCAGGCTGGCGTAACCCAGGGCTTCCATCACCATTTCCTCGTGGCGGAAACCCGCTTCGACCGCCGCCACCAGGGAGGGGAACGCGCGCACGAAGCGCTCGTCCGGCGCGCTCGAGGCATGCAGCAGGCGGCTGCACAGGTGCTTGCGCGCGTGGCGGATGGCGGCGCAGATGGCGCGCGTGCTGTTGCGTGGGACGCGGCGAGGTGGAATGCGGGACAGGGTCATGGTGCGCTGCTGTTCGTATGGCGATGGATGGAATGGATGAGTCTCGCCGTGCGCCGGGGCCGTGGGTTTGAGATATATCAAACTTTTCGGAAGCACGGCCTCAGTGCGCGCACAGCAGCGGCGCCGGCGCCCGGTGCAGCAGGGCGCGGGTCGCGCCGCCCAGCGCCCACTCGCGGTAGCGGCTGTGGCCATAGATCCCCGCCACCATCAGCCCCGCGCGGGTATCGTGGGCCAGGGCGACCAGGGCGTCGCCCGCCGTGTCGCGGGTGCGCTCGACCACCACCTCGACCTGCACCCCATGGCGCGCCAGGTAGAGCGCCATGTCCGCCCCCGGCTCCTCGCCATGCAGCTCGGCCAGCTCGTCGGGGTTGACCAGCACCAGGCGCACCAGCGGCGCCTCGCGCAACAGCGGCAAGGCGGCCTGGATGGCGCGGATCGCCTGCACGCTGCCGTCCCAGCCGACCACGGCCGTGCCGGGAATCGCCTCGTTGCGGTAGCTGGTCGGCACCACCAGTACCGGACGCGGGCCGTGCAGGGCCAGGAATTCGGGCAGGTGGCGCACGGCCGCGGTATGCGATTCCGGCGGATCGTCCTGGCTCAGCACCACCAGGTCGGCGTAGCGTGACTGCAGCAGCAGGGCGTAGCGGGTGTTGTCCTCGAGCACGCGCGTTTCGACCGAGGCCGCGCCCAGCTGCGCGGCCTGTTCCTCGAAGGGGTGGAGCTGGGCCGCCACGGCGTCGCGCAGGTCCTGGTAATCGTTCTCCGCGATCGGCATGGCCATCGAGCCGTTGAGGATCGCGTAATTGGCCATCGACACGCCGGTGGCGGCGCTGCCGACGAGGTGGGCGCCGTGCCGGTTTGCCAGCAGCACGGCCGCGCGCAAGCGGCTGTCCTGGCGTGGACTGCCGTCGACGTGAACGATGATGGTCTTGTACATGATGACTCCCTCCATGACGGTGAAGCCGGATGCATCGTCGCCTGCACTGTCTACTCTACGCCTTGCCCACGCCGATGTCAGTACCGCTTCGCGCTTGCGTAGTCCTCCATGGATTGACAAATGGAAACGTGTCCATTAGCGTGGACGCTCCTGTCTCCTTCGTGCCGACCGATGATCACGTTTCCGCGTATCGCCGCCGCTTTATGCGGCCTGCTTGCCGTGGGCGCCGCCCAGGCCGAACAATTCAAGGTCCTGCTGTTCACCAAGACCGCAGGCTGGCACCACGACGCCGTGCACGCGGGCGTGACGGCGGTACAGGAACTGGGCAAGCTGCATGATTTCGAGGTGTTCTGGACCGCCGACGCCGGCCGCGTGATGAACGACGCCGAGCTGGCCAAGTACAAGGCGGTTGTCTTCCTGCTGACCACCGGCGACGTGCTGGACGAGGCGCAGCAGGCCGCCTTCGAGCGCTACATCCGCCGCGGCGGCGGCTATGTGGGCGTGCACAGCGCGGCCGACACCGAGTACGGCTGGCCTTGGTACACCAGGATGGTCGGCCACATGTTCCACATCCACCCGGCGGTGCAGACGGCGGTGCTGAGGGTGGAACAGCGCAACTTCCCCGGCATGGAACGCTTCGCCCCGCGCACGCTGTTCACCGACGAGTGGTACGAGTACGGCCCGGCGCGCGCGAAGCTGAACTATCTGCTGAGCGTGGACGAGTCGACCTATGCGCCGCAGACCGACTGGGGCGACAAGAAGGGCAGGGGCATGGGCGGCTTCCACCCGGTTGCCTGGTACCAGGACTACGAGGGCGGCCGCGCCTTCTACACGGGCCTGGGCCATATGGCGGCCACCTACCGCGATCCGCTTTTCCTGCACCACCTGTATGGCGGCATCTATTGGGCGGCGACGGGAAAGGGCTTGCGCGCCGAATAAGGACGTCTGGCGAAATACGCCCACCGGCTTCCGGAGAGCGACAAGACCCTGGCTTGAGCCATGCCGAGCGTCGGCTATCTGCCGGAAGCGGTCCGTCGCAACACCTGCGATCCATCACAACCCGACAAGATCTTATGCACGCGATTTATTTCAGATGGAAAGTGGCCGCTGGTCGTGAGCCGGACTTCGAGCGCGCCTGGCTGGAGCTCACCTCACTCATACGCGATGAGCGAGGCGGCCTGGGGTCGCGTCTGCATCGGTGCGCCGACGGCCACTATTTTGCGTATGCCCAATGGCCCTCCGAACTCGCCTGGGCGACACAGCCCGAGCCGACCGCACGCATGGCCGAGCTGCGAAATCAGATGCGTGAATGCGCTGAACTTGTCGATGGCCCACTTCGGGGTGAGGTCGTTGCCGATCTCCTGATATCGCCAGCTCCCGGCTAAGGGAACAGGCCGGCGAGGGCATTCACAGGCGCAGGTAATCACGGCGTACATCGAGCAAGCAAGATTGGTCCCGCGTCTTGTCGCCAGCTGGCGGCAGTGGCCGGCCCGAAGCAAGCGTCGCATTGCTAACTACCTCACCAGGGTATTCCCGATGAATGAAGTTCCAACGATGGCGGCACCTTTACAAAACTTGCTCGACGCGGAGATTCGGGCAGGTAACCGTATTGCCGAAGTTTCGAGCTGGCCGCCCTAGTGCAGGCTGCTTGTGATACTTGAACATCGTTTCAGGTCACACGCGGCTGCTCCGAGTGGCCTTACCTTCCATGAGTTGGAGAGTCCGCACTACTGGCGCGCCGAATATCGCTATGAAGGCGGCGCCGAGGTACAGGCCTGTAAAAACTAAGAGGCGACAGATTATTGTTTTCGAAATAGCAAAATGGACCAACAGCCGAGTCGCACTGAACAACTGCGGGCGTGGGCAGGCAAGATCAAGCGTGACGCAGTCACCCTTTGGTTCGCTTGCAAGAATCCAAAGACGCCCTTTCTGGCAAAGGCACTGTGCGTGCTGGTCGTGGCATATGCCCTCAGTCCGATCGATCTCATTCCCGATTTCGTCCCGGTGCTGGGTTACCTCGACGACGTCATCTTGCTGCCGTGTCTGATATGGCTGGCGGTCAGGCTGATTCCGGAGCGCGTGCTGGCGCAGTGCAGAGTCCAGGCCGACGAATGGATAGCAAAGGAAGGTCACGCACCGAAAGACAAATGGGGCGTCGTTTTCGTCCTGGCTGTCTGGATACTCGTATCCTGGCTGACTTGGCGGTATGCCGTAGCGCCATTCTTTTGAGGTCTAGTACGCGCAGCCGGGAGCCGTGTAGTGCTCGACCGTAGGGAAGGGATCGTAGAAATGGTGCAGCAGCCGCTTCCATTCCTGGTATTCAAGCGACTGGCGGAAGCCCACGGTATGGTCTTCCAGCGTTTCCCAGTTCACCAGCAGGAGGTAGCGGCTCGGCTTTTCCAGGCAGCGCTGGAGCTGGTGCGAGACATGGCCCGGCATGCCGGCGATGATGCCTGACGCCTGGCGAAAGGCGGCTTCGAAGGCGCTCTCCTGGCCCGGGCGGACGTCGAGGATGGCGGCTTCCAGGATCACGGCGCGTCGTCCGCGGCCGCTTCCTGGACCGGCTTGCCGAGCGCCTCGTGCACGCCGCTGCCGACCACCGCGGCCATCATGGCGCGCATCTCGTCCGCCTGCAGCTGCCCGAAGTGCTCCTCGAACAGCTGTTGCGCACGTTCCCATGCCGGACGCGCGGCCGTGATGACCTCGCGTCCGCGTCCGCTCAGCTCGATGACGCGCTCGCGCCGGTCCTGCTCGCTCGGCCGGATCACCACCAGATCCTCGCGCACCAGCGGCTGCAGGTTGCGCGCCAGGGTGGTGCGGTCCATTACCATGGCCTTCGCCAGCTGGTTGACGTTGGCACTGCCGCGCAGCAGCTTGGCGAGGATCGAGAACTGGGTCACGCGCAGGCCGGTCCCGCTGAGCACCTGGTCGTAGAACGAGGTCAGGTAGCGCGACGCCTGCCGCAGCGAGGAGCAGTAGCAGGGCGTGTGGGCAAGCTGTTCAATATTCATGGGCGGCAAGACGAGGGCAAAAACGCAGTATAGCCTCGTGTTGCCCGCCGCGGACGTTCGCACGGCCGTGCTTCGCGTGCTTCCTTGGAGCGAGCTCGGCCGACCCTCAATGGGTAGTGCCGGCGCGCCGGTGGCGCAGCGCGTGCTGGCGCATCCAGCCCGGCAACTCGGCGGCCGGCAGCGGCGGCGCCACGTAATAGCCCTGGGCTTCGTCGCAGCCGCAGGCCAGCAGCGCGTCCCAGATCTCGCGCGTGGCCGTGCCCTCGGCCACCACCGACAGCCCCAGGTCGTGGGCCAGGTCGATGGTGGCCTTGACGATGGCGCCGGCGCGGCGGTCGCGCAGCATGTTGGTGGTGAAGCCGTGGTCGATCTTGATCACGTCCACCGGCAGCATGGTGAGGTAGTTGAGCGAGGAATAGCCGGTGCCGAAATCGTCGATGAAGAGGCGGAAGCCCATGCCGCTCAGGGCGTTGAGCTGGGCGATCGAGGCGTCCGGATCGACGATCAGGCTGCTCTCGGTGATCTCCAGTCCCAGCCAGTCGGGGGCGGCGTCCCACCCGGCCAGCAGCTTGCGCAGGTCGCCGGGCAGTGTGCCGCTGGCCAGGTTGCGGGCCGAGAGGTTGACCGCGATCGGCAGCGCCAGGCCGTCCTGGCGCCAGGCGTGCGACTGGCGCACCGAGGACTGGAGCATGCAGGTGGTCAGCGCGTGGATCAGTTCCGTCGACTCGATCAGCGGCACGAACTCGGCCGGCGGCACCATGCCCAGCTGCGGATGGCGCCAGCGCGCCAGCGCCTCGACCCCGATCACCTCGCCGCTCGCCATCGCCACCTTGGGCTGGCAGAACAGCTCGATCTGGCCTTCCGCGATGGCGTTGCGGAACTGCCCGAGCAGGACCAGTCGCTGCGGGTCGTAGGGGTCCTGGGCCGGGTCGTACATCATGGTCTTGCGCGCGCCCTGCCGGGCCAGGTGCACGGCCACGTCGGCCTTGCGCAGCAAATCGGTCGGGTTGCGCGCATGGCCTGGAGCCAGCGCAATGCCGACGTGGGGGCTGATCTCGTAGCGCACGCCGGCGATCAGGAAGGTCGACTCGAACACGCGCGCGATGGTCTCGGCCACCGCCCCCGCATGGTAGGCGCGCACCCCGCGCAGCACGGCGATGAACTGGGCGTTGCCGGTGCGCGCCAGGTGCACCTCGTCGCCCAGGTCGGTGCGCAGGCGGCGCGCCACGTCGCGCAGCAGGTCGTCGCCGTTCAGGTGGCCCAGGGTCAGGTTGATGTCGCGGAAGCGCGCCAGCTCCACGGTCAGCACGGCGACCGGCCCGTCCAGCCCCTGGCTGGCGCCGAAGGCCTCGTCCAGGTGGCGCCGCATCGCCACCCGGTTCGGCAGGCCGGTGACCTCGTCCTGGAAGGCCAGGCGCTCGATTTCCTGCTCGGCGCGGGTCAGGTCGGTGACGTCGCGGATGATGCCGACGATGCGCACGGGCTTGCCGTTCTCGTCGCGCACCACGTCGGCCTGCGAGTGCACGTAACGCATTTCGTGGTCGCCCTGGACGATGCGGTAGCGGTGGTCGTAGCGGGCGCCTGGTGTGTTGAGGGTGTGCTCGCGCGCCTCCGCCACGCCGGGTACGTCTTCCGGATGGATGCGTCGGAACAGCTGCTCCAGGGTGAAGGGCCGGTCGGCGCCCTCCGGGTCGATGCGGAAGATGCGGTAGGTCTCAGCCGAGGTGGTTTCGATCAGGCCGGTGCGCAGGTCGGCCGACCAGGTGCCGATATGCGCGATCTCCTGGGCATGCCGCAGGTCGGCTTCGGCCATGAGTAATTGGTCGCGCAAGCGGCGCTGTTCCGTGATATCGACCGTCGAGCAGGCGAACCAGTCCGGCGACTGCGGGTCGCCGGCGATACGGTGCCCGGTGGCGCGCAGGACGTGTTCGCTGCCGTCGGGCCAGGTCAGGCGCAAGTCGGTGTCGAAAGCCTCCCCGTCCACGATGCAGCGTTCGATCGCCTGGGCGAAGCGCGGGCGCTGATCAGGGTGCACCGGGGCCAGCAACTGCTCGATCGAGGGCATCACGCTGTCCGGCTCGAGTCCCAGGTTCTTGTACAGCTGCGCCGACCATGTCAGACGCGCGGTGGTCAGGTTCAGGCAGCAGCAGCCCAGACCCGTGACCTCCTGGGAGACGCCGAGCACGTCCTCCAGATGGCTCAGCCGGGCCCGCGCCTCCTCGGCTTCGGAATGGTCCTGCATGGCGAGCATCACCAGCGGCGGCTCGTCGCAGTTTAGCCGGTAGCACAGCAGGCGGCAGCGAAGGCAGGGGCCGTGCTTGCCCAGATGCGGGAGCGCCGGCAGCTGCGCCTCGCCCTCGCGTGCCGCGGTGGCGACGGCGGCGCGCACCTTGTCATGATCGGCCGGCTCGAACAGGCGCAGCAGTTCGGTGTCCGCCCATTCACCGGGGTCGAAGCCATAGGTCGTGCTGGCGCAGGCATTCGCACCAAGGATGCGCAAGCTGGCGCTGTCGCAGACCACCAGCGGCGCAGGCGCGCGCTGGAAGGCGATGCGGCACCAGTCGCTGTCGATGGCGTGGAATCCGGCTTCCATGGCGGACCTCCGATATGCGGGGCGGGTAGGGAATTGTTGAACTGATAAGAACAATATGATCCCTCCGCGCCTCCGCGTCCAGTCATTTTGCGTAAATTCGAGCTCGGCCAGCCATAAATCGTATATGCACGGCGCACGCATGCATGGCCGGCGGCGCGCCAGGCCCGACCTGTTCTGTCCTTGCCCCGCATGACGGGGACTGGCATGATTCAAACCATTTGAATCATTGAGCCGAACATCGTGACGACCAGCGCCCGCGACGCCCTGACGCCAGCCTCCCTGGCCATGCTCGACGCCATCGCCGAGCATGGCAGCTTCGCCGCCGCGGCACGCGCGCTCGGCATGGTGCCTTCGGCGCTGACCTACCGCGTGCGGGTGATCGAGGAAGCCCTGGATGTGCTGCTGTTCGACCGCAGCTCGCGGCGCGCGCGCCTGACCGCGGCGGGCCAGGAGCTGCTGCGCGAAGGCGCGCGCCTGCTGGACGAGGTGGACGCCATCGCCAACCGGGTCAAGCGCGTGGCCACCGGCTGGGAATCGCACTTCACCATCGCGGTCGACAGCGTGATCGACCGCGCCACCGTGATGGACCTGTGCGCCGCCTTTTTCGAACTGGGCGCGCCGACCCGCCTCAAGCTGCGCGACGAGACCTTGTCCGGCACCCTGGACGCGGTGCTGAGCGGACAGGCCGACCTGGCCCTGGGCGTGGCCCTCGACACCCGCAACCGGGTGGGCCTGCAGCGCGAGACCATGGGCACGATGGAATTCGTGTTCGCGGTCAGCCCGGCGCATCCTTTGGCCGCCCTGCCCGAACCCCTGGGCGAGGATTCGGTGCGCGCCCACCGCGCCGTGGTGCTGGCCGACTCCAGCGGCCGCGGGGGAGGCCTGAGCGTGGGCCTGCTGGCCGGCCAGGAGGTGTTCACCGTGACCGAGTTGCGCGCCAAGATCGACGCCCAGTTACGCGGGCTGGGCGTGGGCTACCTGCCGCTGCCGGCCGCGCGCCCCCACCTCGAGAGCGGGGCGCTGGTGGCCAGGCGCCTGGACCGGCCGGAGCACAGGCTCGGCTTCTCCTGCGTCTGGCGCAGCGACAAGTCGGCGCGCGGCAAGGCGCTGCAGTGGTGGCTGGACCAGGTGCGCAGCCCCGTGACGCGCGCCGCGCTGCTGGGAGAGCACCCGACGCCGGGGCGCAAACGTGCGTTCAAATAATTTGAATGCTGCGTCCGCATTCCTTGTGCGATCGGCAAGCCGCGGCGGCGCATAATCGGGGTTTCCAGCGCCGGCGGACATGTTGCTGCCGCCCGACGCGACCATACAAAGAAACGGAGCCCTGAATGAAGAAACTGTTTGCCCTCCTGCTCGCCGCCGGCGTCTCGCTGAGCGCCGCCGCCGCCCCGGAAACCTATGTGATCGACGGCAGCCACACCTATCCGCGCTTCGAGTACAGCCACTTCGGCTACTCGAACCAGGTGAGCCGCTTCGACAAGACCAGCGGCAAGATCGTGCTGGACCGCGCCGCGAAGAGCGGCTCGGTCGACGTGGTGATCGACGCCACCAGCGTCGACAGCGGCTTCCCGGTGTTCAACGGCCACCTGCAGGGCGAGGACTTCTTCGACACCAAGAAATACCCGACCATCACCTTCAGCTCGAACAAGCTGAATTTCGAGGGCAACAAGCTGGCCTCGGTCGACGGCAAGCTGACCATCAAGGGCGTGAGCAAGCCGGTGCGCCTGGACGTGACTTCCTTCCACTGCATGCCGCACCCGATGCTCAAGAAGGACGCCTGCGGCGCCAACGCGGTCACCAGGATCAAGCGCAGCGAATTCAACAACGGCAAGTACGCGCCCTACGTCAGCGACGACGTGACCCTCACCATCGCGGTGGAAGCGGTCAAGGAATAAGGATCGCCGCCAGCACCATCCCGAGCCCGGCCACGGACACGCTCCACACCAGGGTGCGCAGCGCCGGCACCCCGGCCGCGTACAGCGGCACGTAGACGATCCGCCCGAGCAGGTAGAGCCAGCAGCCCCACCAGGTGAGTTCGCCCAGGCGCCCCGCCACGTGGGCGACCAGCACGGCGGCAGCGAACAGCGGCAGGGTCTCGAACAGGTTGCTCTGGGCGCGCTGCAGGCGCGCCGTTACCGGGCGCGGCGGCGGCGCCTCGCCGTCGCGCGCACCCACGTTATAGGCTGGGCCCGTCTCCTGTGTGCGCAGCAGGGCCGGCAGCAGGATCTGGATGATGGCCAGCACCAGGGTCCAGCCCAGGATCGTCAGTTCGGTATTCATCGTCACTCCCTTCGCTCGTCGGCATCAGGCCTGCGGCTTGCCATTACGGCAAGCTGTAGCGCGATCATACTCTTCCACGCGCATGGCAGGCCCACGCTTTCGGGAGAGACCTTACTTTTCCAGCCCCAGCAGGTCGGCGCGCGGGCGCCCCCATTCCGGCACCGGAGATGGACAGGGCTGGCTGGCCAGCTGCGCATACGGGAGCGTGGAAAAATTCGGCTGGTCCGGCGCACCGAAGCGCAGGTCGGTGGCGCTGCCGTCCGCCAGCGACGGGGCGCGCGCGAAACGGGTCCAGGCGTCGAAGTGGCAGTTGGTTCGCCGCAGCGCGCGCAGGGCGGCCAGGCTGCCCGTTTCCTCACGCTTCCAGGCCAGCGCCGCTTCGCGCGCACCCGGCTGGCCGCCGAAGCGCAGCGGGCACCGCGCCACTGGATTGAGCGCCGGCGCCAGGCTCAGCACGCCCACGCGCAAGGTATAGCTGCCGGCAGCTGCGTCCTCGGTAACGGCGGCAAAGGCCCAGCACAGCGGATTCGAAGGAAAGGCCGACAGCGGCAGGTCGAGCACGCGGCCGCCCGGCTCGCGCTCGGCCAGCGCGGCCCTGACCTGTTCGCGCGCCCGGTGCGCGCCCGCGGCCTGCACGCCGACGAAGGCGACGCAGGCCAGCACCCCGGCCAGCAGGGCGGCGGCCCCGCCGCGCCGCGCGGCCAGCATGACCGCGGCAGCGACGCCGGCCAGCAGCACCAGCGAGCCCCACTGCAGGAAGCCCAACCAGGCGAAGGCGAGGAACGCCGCGCCGAGCAGAGCCAGCACCGGCCAGCGCCGCCCGCGCGCCGCCACCATGGCCATCCCGACGCCGAAGGCGGCCCAGAACACCGGTTCGATGATGAAGACCAGGTCGCCGTACACCCAGCGCGGATCGAAGGGGTGGAAGGGATGGATACCGTAGACGTTGAGGCCGTCGAAGCCCAGGTGCAGCAGGACGCCCAGCACGCCGGCAGCCAGCAGGCCGCGGCGCGCCGTGCGGCTCTCCTGCGCCAGGCGCCGCACGCCGGGCCACAGCAGCCATACCAGGGCCAGCAGCAGCGCCACTTGGGGCAGCCCGTAGAGCAGGGTGTGGGTATGGCCGCGGTGGTGCATCAGGTAGCCTAGCGGCGGCGCCAGCAGTGGCGTGAGCACCAGGTCCAGGTCGGGGAAATTGCTAGCCAGCAGGCCGGTGACGAGCAGGGCGCGGCGGCGCGTACGGCCGCGCCCGGGGTCGGGTTCGGCCGGCAGCGCGCGCTCGACCAGTTCGCCGAGCGCGAGTCCGACCAGGGAGTGGGTCAGGTTATCCATTGTGGGTGAGTGATCGCTGGGGCGTCCGCCTGGGTCTTGCGTAATGTTTGCAATGATAAACATCAACGTGCGGAAGTGTCTCAAATGGCATGTTTCTAGTTCAAGTATTTCCTCAGGATGAGAACTCTCATGGATTTGCTGAACGTGGCCACGCTCGCCTCCGGACTAAGCCAAGCGCACCGGCCGATCCGCCTGCGTCTTTCGCATCGAAACGCCGTCCTCGACAACGTTCTTCACATCGGGCATGTCGTCGGCCGTGAAGTGCTGTGCGGCGGTATGGAATACCGGTTGTTTTGCGTTTCCTCGCAAGCGAGCTTGCCTTTGAAGGAATTCATCGCCTTGCCTGTGGAGCTGCAGTTCGTAACCGACCGTGGTCGATTGCGCTCAGTGTGCGGCATCGTTGCAGAGGCGTCCGCTGGACAAAGTGATGGTGGCTTGGCTTCCTATCAGCTGGTCTTGCGTGACGCCTTGGCGTTGATGGAACAGCGCATCAACACGCGCGTCTTCCGTCACATGAACGAAGTCGATATTTCCGCCGCCCTGGTACGCGAATGGCGTTCGCTCAACCCCATCCTCGCGCAGGGATTCGAGCTCGATACCTCCGGCATCAAGGCGGCCTATCCGGCTCGTGAATTCACCATGCAGTGCAACGAATCGGACTCCGCTTTCCTCCGGCGCTTATGGAAACGACAGGGGATTGCCTGGTTCAACCGCCCGGGCCGAGCGAGTGTCGGTAATGGCGGAGGTATGCCTGCCCACACACTGGTGCTGTTCGACGCGCCACTGTCGCTGGCCGAGAATGCCGCCGGCACGGTTCGCTTTCATCGCGATGCCGGCACCGAAGCCCGCGATGCCGTTTTCAACTGGAGTGCTGCTCGTTATCTGACCGCCGGAAGCGTCACCCGGCAAAGCTTCGATTATCGCCAGGGCGGGATGATGTTTGCGCAGTCGCCAACGACCATGCAACAAGGCGAATCAGGCGACCGATTCGCATCCAGCCTGGACGATCACCGGATCGACGCGCCGCATATCGGTGACGATGGCGATGACTATCGCAGGCTGGGTGACCTGCATATACGACGCCGGGAATACGAGGCGAAGTGCTTCCGTGGCGAAAGCGGCGTGCGCGACCTGTGCGTCGGCGAGTGGTTCCGTCTTGACGGTCATCCGGATATCGATACCCACCCGGATGACGAGCACGAGTTTGTCGTGACGGAGCTGTCGCTGGTGGCGGAAGGGAGTCTTCCCAGGGATATCGACGAACGGGCACAGCGCCTGTTCGCCGCGAATGCCTGGCATCAGCACGGTACCCGCTTTGCCCTGGAGCAGGCGAGCGGTGAGCGCGATGTCAAGTACACCAACCGCTTCGCATGTGTGCGGCGCGGAATCCCGATCGTACCCGCCTACGATCCGAGCGTCGATCTGCCGCCCGTGCGCCTGCAGTCGGCGATTGTGGTCGGACCGCCGGGCGAGGAAGTCCACTGCGACGAACTCGGACGCATCAAGCTGCGGTTCCCCGGGACGCGCGAACAAGACCATCAGGGTGGAGCCGGCGCCAGCAATACCGACCGGGATTCTGCCTGGGTACGTGTCGCCTCGCACTGGGCCAGCGACCGCTGGGGAAACATCAGCCTGCCACGCGTCGGGGATGAGGTGCTGGTTGATTTCCTGGGAGGAGATCCGGACAAGCCCATCGTCGTGGGCCGTGTGTATGGTGGAGTGGCCGCCCCGCCCACGTTCAGCCACCGAGGGGAACTGCCGGGCAACCGCTTCCTCGCCGGCATCAAGAGCAAGGAAGTGCAGGGTGTGCGCCACAACCAGCTGCGGCTGGACGACACGCCCGGTCAGATCAGTGCGCAACTGGCGAGTGAACATGGGCATAGCCAACTGAACCTGGGTTGGCTAACGCACCCCAGGAGCGGCGGCGAAGGGGAGGCGCGCGGGGAGGGCGCCGAATTACGCAGCGATCAATCCGTCGTCGTACGCGCGGCGAAATTGATGTTGTTGACGACGCAGGCGATGCTCGGGGCGACAGGCAAGCAACTGGAGCGTGAGCCATTGCAGGCGCTGCTGGAGGGGTCGCAGGCCTTGCTCAAGGAACTGGGTGAGTTCGCGGAACAGCACCAGGCGATGCCGGTCGACCTGGCGCCGCACGAGCAGTTGGCGCAGGACTTGAAGAATGCCGAGCAAGGCGGTTCGCCGCTGATCGCCCAGTATGCCGAGGGCGGATGCGTCAACGTGACGCCGAAGTCGATGGTCAGCTACAGCGGACGCCAGCAAAACATCCTGGCGCAGCAGCATATCCAGGCCGTGGCAGGTCAGCGTGTGAACATCCATGCAGGCAAAGGCGTGTCGCTGTTCGCGCATCAGGACGGCATGAAACACATTGCCCGTGCGGGCAAGCTGGAACTCCAGGCGCAGCAGGACAGTATCGGCATCGCGGCCGACCGCGACGTCAGGATCAGCGCCAGCCAGGGCGAGGTCGTGATCGCGGCCCAGAAGAGCCTCACGCTGTCCTGTGGCGGCGCCTATCTCAAGATCGCGGACGGCAAGATAGAACTCGGCTGCGGCGGCGAGTTTACCGTCAAGGCCGGCATGCACAAGTGGGCCGGGCCGGCCCGGCAAGACACGGAGCTGCCTTTCTTCCCGGCCGCGGAGCACACGAACTGGTTGAAACTCGATCTGGACGGTCATCACGGGGCGCCCATGGCCGGTGTGCCCTACACCTTGTTTTTCGCAAACGGCCAGCAGAAGAAGGGCACGCTGGACGGCAACGGCATGGCCGAAGAGCGCAACCTGCCGGACACGATTGACAAGGTGGTGTACCAGAATTCTCCAGCCGCCAAAGACGAGTCGCGGCCGACAGTCGGCGACCTGCTTTCCAAGCTCGAACCCCTGATAGCTCGAGAACCGCACATGGTGAATGCACCCCAGGATCGGGGAGGTGCATAGTGGAGGCCACCGACGATACGCTGGATGCGCTGAACGAAGTCCACGGACAGGAAAAGCCGGACGATGTCGGGCTTGGCGAGTGGATCTGGGGAGCGCTGCAGGGCGATTTCAATCCCGAGCGGTCAGCCGGGCAGATCGGATTCGACATGGTGGTGTCGCTGTTCCCGATTGTCGATACCGTGTGCGATCTGCGCGACCTCTGCGCGAATATCCGGCAGTACCGCAAGGATCCGTCCAACAAGGTCACCCTGTTCTTTATCGCGACAACGGCGGTCGGCTTCTTTCCGGAGATCGGCACCGTCGTCGAGAGCGCCTTGCGCCTGGTATGGGTGTACCTGAAGCCGCTCATCAAGCATGCGGACGATATCACCAGCACGACCAAGCTGGCGGCTGCCGCCAACCGCGCCTGCGACGCCGCGCTGACGAAGATCACCGAGTTCCTGCAGCATAACCGCGTGGCGAAATGGACGACGGATGGGAAACTCCCGGATATCTACCAGTTCGTTGCGAAGACCATTCGCGAAGCAGCGGACAAGATGAATCCTGCAATGCTCGGGCGTCTGCTGAACGACAAGTGCAACGACCTCAAGGCCTTGTTGGACAAGATTCGACCAATTGTGCCGAGCACGATTCGCGAGCAGATCGACGACCTGTTGAAGTTTGTCGAGGCGAAGCGGCAGATCATGTGCAGCGCGATCCAGACGATTGCCCAGCCGGTGCGCACGGTGCTGAAGGTCATTGCCAAGAGACTGGATGACAAGGCGTGGCAGGTGCAGACCTATCGAACGAACCGGGGGTGGATCGCGCCGATCTCCGAATCAGGATCGGCAAGGCTGATCAATGCGAAGCCGCCGAAATGGGTGAAAAAGCAGTCCGGTAACCTGAAGTTTCCGCCGGAGAACCCAAACGATCTGGATATTCAAGCGCTAATCAAGGCTCATCCAAGTCACCCGCCGCTCCAACCCTGGACGATCGAAACGTTTTCGAGCGCGGGGGCTGGATTGCGGGCCGATGCGATCAAAGGACCTGCAAAACTTTACCGCATAGTCGATCCTTCGAACGAAGGAGCCGGCGTGTTTTGGATATCGGAAGCGGAATTCAAGGCCATCAAGAATCGGGATCAATGGCGTAGTCGATTTGCCGTTAAGCCCGAATGGAACCAGAATGGCTGGGTTGTGGAGTACGAAATCAAGGCTGGTGAGTCTCTGCCCGTCTGGCGGGGTCCTGCGGCTAGTCAGGAACTTAAAGGAACCGACTATTGCTTGGAAGGTGGCGGCGAACAGATCGTATTCTTTCCGGGTAGCCGGGACGAGATGGTTCAGGCAATGCCGAGGATAAATCCGAACACCGGGATGCCGATTACCGATCATGCTAGCAATGTGGATCGCAGAGTCGAGTTTTCTGACCTGACCGGCGAGTTGGCTCCCACAAAACTACGCGCGCGAATTACAGATCCGCATATTAAGGGGCCGATCGAAACTGGGTGGGGAGCGACTGACTATACGCCGCAGGAGGCCCGCCGAATTTTGCTCACTGTACCAGCCGCACCGTAACATATTCGACAAGGAAGAAAGATATGCGCCATCTAAACCTGGAAGCCGCTATCTGGAGTTTATTCACTTCGACAGAATTCTTCGAAGGGGCGGCACGAGAGTGCGACGTAACCGTGGAATGGTTCGGCCGGCTTGCGACCTCTCGTAAGGTGGCAAATTTCGGCAGGAACAATCAAATCTTCGATACATTTAAGACAATGGCTGCCGATTTTAGGCGCGGTGCAGAACTCGCCAAGTTCGGTGATTATCGATTTATATGGGATACCGCCCGTTGTGTTAGAGGTGACGTGCGCGGCATGATGGAACAACCGTTGCACAGCTGGATGGCCGAAGCTGAATACAAGGATTTTACGAACATTAGAGTTGGTCGATTGTCTGACTATGCCAGGCTGATCAAACAGGCACTTGTCAATGCAATGGTAGGTGCAGAGAGTTTCTATAATTCCGATCCAGATTACGCTGATCGGAGAAATGATGATGATGCCTTCCCGGGAGACGAAATTGTCGGAGTTTATGAAAGAAGTTTCGGTTGGCACAAGGAGCCGCTATTCCGCAGCCTGCCTGATCCACTTCCGGAATATGTCATCGACAGGTCGATCGCGTGCCGAACTGGAGATGAGGTTCCGTGGACCGGTGTCTGGTATCCGGAAACCGGTCTCGAACAGCATAGTCTGACATTCGCGGTCAAGGAACTCCAAATGCAACCTGTGTATCGGGTAATCAAAACAGTAGAGGAACGAAAGCGGGAAAACGAGGGACAAAGGTTTTCTAGACCAGAAACTATTGCCATTGCCACTGTATGGCATCCGGTCATTCCGTCCGCGCGTCAAGCTGTGACTGGAGAAGATCTGCGAGCGAAGGCGGGTGAGGCCTGTCCTAAAGCAGGAATCTGGCAGCCAATGGATATAGACAAATTACCGCGGAGTTATCAAGCAGGTGAAAAAATGGCCAGCCTCGGATCTGCATATGGGCTAACCGTTTGGCGGTGGATCGCAGATTGCTAGAGTGGTGATGTAGGTGGTTAGACTTTGCGTTGGATTCACGATAAGTAAGCTTAATTGCAGCCGATAGGTACTTCGATATCATGCGAAATTTAAGTCTGGAAGCGGCACTTTGGAATTGTTTTGCTTCGCCAGAGTTCTTCGATAGGGCCGCCAGCGAGTGTGAAGCAATCATGGAGTGGTTCGGTACACTCGCCGTTTCGAAGCAAGTTGCGAATATCGGCCGGAATAATCAGATCTATGACAAGTTCGCGAAACGGGCGCGCGAATTTCGACATGGCGCCGAGCTAGCGCGACTAGGCGACTACCAGCTAATATGGGATATTGCGGATTTAATTCGCGGTGATGTGCGCGGTATGATGGAGCAGCCGCTGCATGCTTGGATGACTGAAGCCGAATACCGAGAGTTCTCGGATGTCAAGATCAGCCGGCTACTGGCCTATTCCGATCTAATCAATCGCGCGCTCACAAATGCAATGGAAGGGGCAGAGAGTTTCTTTGACTCAGACCCCGAGTTCGCCGAGCGACGAAACGATGATGATGCCTTTCCAGGCGATGAAATCGTTGAAGTGTATGAAGAAAGTTTCGAATGGTTTACGGAAGCGCTGCTAGACCGGCTTCCTGACCCACTGCCGGAATATGTGATCGATCGATCGGTCTCATGCCGCACTGGCAAGGAAGTGCCTTGGACTGGTGTCTGGTATCCAGGCACAGGGCTCGAACACCACACTCTGGTATTCGCGGTCAAAGGGCTGAGGATGCAACCGGTGTATAGGTTCATCAAAACCGCCGAGCAACGAGAATTTGAAAATAAGGACAAACATTCTTCATGCCGGAAACGCTTGCGCTTGCCACCATTTGGCATCCAGTTATCCCCTCTGGTCGTCAAGCGGTGCAGGGCGAAGAACTGCGGGCGAAGGCTGGCGAGACTTGCCCAAGAACGGGTGTCTGGCAACCAGTAGATCAATGGGCCGCGCCACGGTTCTATCGGGAGGAGAGCTGATGACTGGTCTCGGACCTGCGGATGGATTCTCGATATGGCGTTGGCTCTCGGATCAGTGAGACTGGCGAATCACTGTCGAACATGCGGTACCTCACTCATTGTCTTAAGGACCGATATGAAAGGTGTGATTCGACTCGGCGACTCGACCTCCCACGGCGGCAAAGTGATTGCCGCTTCCCCTACCGCGTTCGTCCACGGCGTTGCGGTAGCGCGGAAGGGAGATGCCTGCTTTTGTCCCGTCAACGGGCACTCGCCATGCACGATCGCCGAGGGCGATCCGCTGGTGCTTGTCGATGGCATTCCAGTGGCCTTCCAAGGTCACAAGACCTCGTGCGGCGCGACGCTCATCTCGTCGGCGCCGACCACTGTCAAGGTATGACCTTTAGCCAGACAGAATCGCGCGCGGACCAGCGTCGAGCGTTAACTCTCGAATAACACTTCTCGATTTATACCTTTCCCTTCTCGGCGCTTTTTGATGCAGGTCAAAAAAATTGTGAATGCCGCTCAGTAGAATGCAAGCCTTGAATTTTGCTGTAAAGCAACACAAGGAGAGCGTCGTGCGCAATAACCAGCCGGTCACCGGTATCGAGTACCTGTTGAAGGAAGGCCAGTCCATCGTGTCGAAGACCGACACCAGGGGCCGTATCACCTACGTCAACCCGAGCTTTGTCGAAGTCAGCGGCTTCGACGCGTCCGAGCTGCTCGGCAAGGCCCACAACGTGGTGCGCCATCCGGACATGCCGCCGCAGGCCTTCGCCGACCTGTGGCGGACCCTGCAGGCGGGCGAGCCATGGACCGGCATGGTCAAGAACCGCCGCAAGAACGGCGACTTCTACTGGGTTGTGGCGAACGTGGTGCCGGTCAAGGAAGACGGCCAGCTCACCGGCTACATGTCGGTGCGCACCGCGCCGACGCGCGAGCAGGTGCGCGCCGCCGAAGAGCTCTACCGCAAGATCCGCAGCGGCGAAGCGCCCGAACTGGTAATCCTGCGCGGCCGGGCCGTCCGCGGCGGCTGGCGCCTGCGCCTGGCGGGCCTGCGCGAGCTGCCCCTGACCCGCCGCCTGGGGCTGATGATGTCGGCCCAGGCTGCGCTGATGGCCGGGCTGGGCGCGACCTCCGCCAGCACGCCCTGGCAAGTGCTGGCGGCCCTGGGCACCGTGGCCACCCTGGCGGCCTGGGCCGACCTGCACCGCAGCATCGCGCGTCCGCTGGGCGAAGCGACGGGCGCCGTCTACGCGCTGGCGGGCGGCGATCTCGCGACTGTTGTGGAAGCGGACGGCCGCGGCGAGATCGGGCGGCTGCAGCTGGCCCTGCGCCAGCTGAACATCAACCTGAAGGCCATCGTCGGCGACGTGCGCCGCAATGTCGGCTCGATCGAGCAGGCCACCCGCGCCATCGCCGCCGGCAACAGCGACCTGGCGGGCCGCACCGAGGCCCAGGCGGCAAGCCTGGAGCAGACCGCGGGCAGCCTGGGCCAGATCGCCGCGGCCGCAGGCCATAACACCGACAACGCGGTGCGCGCCGACGCCCTGGTGGTGGGCGCCTCGGCCGTGGCCGAGCGCGGCGGCGACGCCATCAAGCGGGTGGGCGACACCATGGGCCTGATCAGCCAGTCCTCGGCCCGCATCGCCGACATCATCGGCCTGATCGACGGCATCGCCTTCCAGACCAATATCCTGGCCCTGAACGCGGCGGTGGAAGCGGCCCGCGCCGGCGAGCAGGGGCGCGGCTTCGCCGTGGTCGCGGGCGAGGTGCGCAGCCTGGCGCAGCGCTCGGCCGCCGCGGCCAAGGAAATCAAGGCCCTGATCGACACCTCCGGCCGGCACGTGGAGCAGGGCGACGCCCTGGTGGGCGACGCCGGCCAGACCATGCGCGAAGTGGTTGTCTCGGTGCGCGAAGCGGCCGACATCATGCACGCGATCACGGCCGCCAGCCGCGAGCAGGGCGAGGGCATCGCCCAGGTGAACGCCGCCATGGCCCAGCTGGACGCCATCACGCGCCAGAACGCCACCCTGGTGGAAGAGTCCGCCGCAGCCTCCGGCAACGTGGCCGAGGAGGCGGCGCAGCTGGTGCAAGCCCTGTCGGTTTTCCAGTTCAGCGGGGGGCGGAAGAGCCCGGCGGCCGGGGCCGCAAGGCGAACTCGGCCATATTTGATGCAAGTCAAGGATTTGGCCGAGGCAGATCAATAAACTGAAAGCTCATCGTGTCGCTTTGCATTTCCGCAAAGCGGCCAGCAGCTGGAGTTCATTGTCATGCTCGTTGAAGCGCTTGCGTCAAACGCCTCTTTCCCCGCCGCCCCGGCGCCCCTCGTGTTCACCCCCAGTGTCGAGTTCGACGCCGGCCTGCTGGGCCGGCTCGGCAAGTCCGGCCCGCGCTATACCTCCTACCCGACGGCCGACCGCTTCGATGCGGAATTCGGCTACCGCGACTACCTGCACGCCGTCGCCGGCGTGCGCACCCGCGGCGGCAAGCGTCCGCTCTCGCTCTACCTGCACATCCCATTCTGCGACACCGTGTGCTATTACTGCGCCTGCAACAAGATCGTCACCAGGCGCCGCGACAAGGCCGCGCTCTACCTGTCCTACCTGAAGCGCGAGGTCGAGATGCAGGGCCTGCTGTTCGCCGGCATGAACGAGGTCGAGCAGCTTCACTTCGGCGGCGGCACGCCGACCTACCTGTCCGACGAGCAGATGGGCGACCTGATGGCCCACCTGCGCCGCAGCT
The DNA here is from genome assembly GCF_018119405.1 of Massilia sp. ST3. Taxonomy (GTDB): domain Bacteria; phylum Pseudomonadota; class Gammaproteobacteria; order Burkholderiales; family Burkholderiaceae_D; genus Telluria. The sequence goes on from NZ_JAGPWC010000002.1 coordinate 115,261, forward strand.
TCCGCTTCGCAGCCGACGCCGTGGGCGAGTACTCGATCGAGGTCGATCCGCGCACCGTGACGGCCGAGCGCGTGCACAACCTGCGGCGCCAGGGCTTCAACCGCATCAGCCTGGGCGTGCAGGACTTCGACCCCGAGGTGCAGATGGCCGTCAACCGCGTCCAGCCCGAGCACGAGACCCGCGCCGTGATCGACGCCGCGCGCGCCGCGGGTTTTCGCTCGGTGAGCATCGACCTGATCTACGGCCTGCCGAAGCAGACCCTGGACAGCATGCGCCAAACGCTGGACAAGGTGGTGGCCGCCGACCCGGACAGGATCTCGGTCTACCACTACGCCCACATGCCCCATTTGTTCAAGCCGCAGCGCCGCATCCAGGCCGCCGACATGCCGGACAGCGACACCAAGCTGCGCATGCTCCAGCTGTGCATCGAGCGCCTGGGTGCGGCCGGCTACGTCTACATCGGGATGGACCATTTCGCCAAGCCGGACGACGACCTGGCCGTGGCCCAGCGCCAGGGCCGCCTGCACCGCAACTTCCAGGGCTACTCGACCCACGCCGACGCCGACCTGGTGTCCTGCGGCGTGTCGAGCATCAGCGCGGTGGGGGCCACCTATAGCCAGAACGTCAAGACGCTCGACGAATACTACGACGCGATCGACGCCAACGAGCTGCCGGTGGCGCGCGGCGTCCGCCTGTCGATGGACGACCTGCTGCGCCGCGCCATCATCCAGAAGCTGATGTGCCAGTTCGAGCTGTCCGTGGCGGCCATCGAGCAGGCCTTTCCCATCGTGTTCGGGCAGTACTTCGCCAACGAGCTGGCCCAGCTGCGCCAGCTCGAGCGCGACGGCTTGCTTACCCTGGGTCCGGAATGGATCAGCGTCAGCATGAAGGGGCGCCTCCTGATCCGCAACGTGTGCATGGTGTTCGACCGCTACCTGGCGGAGCGCACCGGCCCGCGCCATTCGCAAACCATCTGAGGACATCCATGCACGGACTCGCCCTGTTCCCCGTGTTCCTGGTCGGCCTGTTCGGCAGCGTCCATTGCGCCGGCATGTGCGGCGGCATCGTCGGCGCGCTGTCGGTCGGCGGCGCCGCCCCGCAACCGGCGCGTCCGGCCTTCCCGGTGCCGGTGCGGACCGTGACCCTGGCGCCGGCCGCGGGCGTGGCCGCCTACAACACGGGGCGCATCGCGAGCTACATGGCGGCCGGCGCGCTGGCCGGCGGCGCCGCGGCGGGAGCGGCCAGGTTCGCTGCGCTGCCGGCCTTGCAGGAAGCTGCCTACTGGGCCGCGAACCTGATGCTGGTGGCGCTCGGCCTGTTCCTGATGGACGCCTGGCGCGGCCTGGCGCGGCTGGAGCAGGGCGGCCAGGCGCTGTGGCGCCACGTGCGCCCGCTGCTGCGCCGCGTCGGCCCGCCGTCCACGCCGGGCCGGATGCTGGCGGCCGGCGCCCTGTGGGGCTGGCTGCCCTGCGGAATGGTCTATAGCGTGCTGGCGACGGCCATGCTGTCCGGCTCTGCGGTGAACGGGGCGGCGGTGATGCTAGCCTTCGGCCTGGGCACCCTGCCGATGCTGGCGATGCTCGGCCTGGCCGGCCAGCGCCTGCGGGCGCGGCTGCAAGCGCCCCGCGTGCGCCTGGCCTGCGGCCTGGTGATCGCCGCCTTCGGCCTGGCCGGCCTGGCGCGCGCCGCCGGCGGCTTGCCCGACAGCTGGGTGCACCTGGTGTGCATCGGCGCCGGGAGCGCGGCATGAGTGCGGTGCTGGCCGACATCCTGGCCCAGGGGCGCGGCCGGCAAGCTGCGACGGCTCCCGCGGCGCCCGCGGCGTCCGTCGGCGCGGCCGCCATGGACGGCTGCTTCCACTGCGGCCTGCCGGTGCCGCACGAGAGCCGCTGGCAGGCCGTGGTGGACGGCGCGGCGCGCCCCATGTGCTGTCCCGGCTGCGCGGCGGCGGCCCAGGCCATCGTCGACGGCGGCTTTGCCGACTACTACGCCACCCGCACCGAGTACGCGGCCCAGGTCGACCTGGCCGCCCACGCGGTGGACGCGCCCGAGCTGCTGCTGTACGACGTTCCCGGCTGCGAGGGCGAGGCCACCTTCGCGGTGGAAGGCATGCGCTGCGCCGCCTGCGTGTGGCTGATCGAGCGCCGCCTGGGCCAGCTGCCCGGCGTGCAGGAAGCGGCCTTGAACGTGGCCACGGAGCGCCTGCACATGCGCTGGGATCCGGCCCTGTGCCGCCCCAGCATCATCCTGCGCACCCTGCGCGCGATCGGCTACAGCGCCTATCCCTACGATGCGAAGCAGCATGGCGAGCAGCTCGAGCGGGCCCGCAAGAAGCTGTTCCGCCAGCTGTTCGTGGCCGGCCTGTCCATGATGCAGGTGATGATGTACGCGGTGCCGGTCTACCTGGCCAGCGACGGGACGATGGACGGCGACATGACGCGCCTGATGCACTGGGCCTCGCTGCTCCTGACCCTGCCCGCGGTGCTGTACTCGGCCCAGCCCTTCTTCGCCGGCGCCTGGCAGGACCTGCGCCGCGGGCTGCCGGGCATGGACGTGCCGGTGGCGCTGGGCATCGCCGCCGCCTTCGCCGGCAGCTGCGCGGCCCTGCTCACCGGGCGCGGCGAGGTGTATTTCGATTCGGTGACGATGTTCGTGTTCCTGTTGCTGGGCAGCCGCTACCTGGAGCTGGGCGCGCGCCGCAAGGCGGCCAGCGCGCTGGAGCGCCTGCAGCAGGGCGTGCCGGCGTCGGCGCTGCGCCTGCGCGGCGACCCGGCCGCGCGCGAGTCCGAACTGGTGGCCGCCGGCGCGCTGCGGGTGGGCGACCTGGTGCTGGTCAAGGCCGGCCAGGCGATTCCGGCCGACGGCGTGATCGTCGATGGCGACACCGAGGTCGACCTGGCCCTGCTGACCGGCGAAAGCCGCACCCAGCGCAGGACAAAGGGAGAAAGCCTGCCCGGCGGCGCCGTCAACGCCGCCCAGACCATCGTGCTGCGCGTGACTTCGACCGCGACCGACAGCACCCTGGCGATGCTGGTGCGCCTGGTCGAGAAGGCCGGGCAGGGCAAGCCGGCGCTGGCGCTATGGGCCGACCGCGTGGCCGCGTGGTCGGTGGTGGGGCTGCTGTTCCTGACCGCCGCGGTGTTCTTCGCCTGGCAGGCGGTCGAGCCGGCGCGCGCCTGGCAGGCCGCGGTGGCGGTGCTGGTCGTGACCTGCCCCTGCGCGCTGTCGCTGGCCACGCCGACCGCGCTGGCGGCCGCCACCGACCGCCTGCTGCGCCACGGCGTCCTGGCGGTCAAGCCGCATACCCTGGAAACCTTCGAACGCGCCACCCACATCGTGTTCGACAAGACCGGCACCCTGACCCTGGGGCGGCCGGTGCTGCGCCAGGCGGTGCCGGTGAGCGCGCAGTCGGTCGAGGCCTGCGTGCGCATCGCGGCCGCGCTGGAAGCCGACAACCCGCACCCGATCGCCCAGGCGATCCGCGAAGCCAGCGGGCGCGCCATCGGCGTGGCCGAGCGGATCCGCTACGTGGTGGGGCAGGGCGTCGAGGGCCGCATCAACGGGCGCCTGTACCGGCTGGGCAGCGCCGCCTTCGTGGAAGGGATAGCGAGCGGCGTGGCGCGCTCGGCGGCGCCCACCGGCACCACCTCGGTGTGGCTGGGCACCGAAGGCGGGTGGCTGGCGCGCTTCGACCTGTCGGACGGACTGCGGCCGGAAGCGGCGGCGGTGGTGCAGCGCTTCAAGGACGGCGGCAAGACCGTGGTCCTGCTCAGCGGCGACGAACAGCGCGCGGCCCAGGCCGTGGCCGGCCAGCTCGGCATCGCCACCGCGCTGGGCGGCCGGCTGCCGGACGAGAAGCTGGCCTACGTGCGCACCTTGCAGGCCCAGGGCGCCGTGGTGGCGATGGTGGGCGACGGCATCAACGACGCGGCGGTGCTGCGCGGAGCCGACGTCTCCTTCGCCATGGGACGCGGAGCCGAGCTGGCCCAGCTGCATGCGGACGGCGTGCTGCTGGGCGACGGCCTGGTGCCGCTGGCCGACGCGGCCGACACCGCACGGCGCACGCTGGCGGTGATCCGCCAGAACCTGATCTGGGCCTCGGTGTACAACCTGGTGGCGATTCCGGCGGCGGCGTCGGGGTTGCTCAACCCCTGGATGTCGGGCATCGGCATGGCGGCCAGCTCGGCGCTGGTGGTGCTCAACGCCTTGCGGCTGCGGAAGGATTGACATGGAAGCCCTGTATTTGCTGATACCGCTGAGTATCTGCCTGGTGGCGCTGGCGGTGTGGGTGTTCTTCGGCGCGGCCGAGAGCGGGCAGTTCGACGATCTCGAAGGGCCGGCGCTGCGCATCCTGCGCGATGACGAGTAGGGTGGGCTGATTTCCCGCAGAGGCGGTGATGATTGGCGTGTGTAATGTCGCGCGGGCGCCGGGTGAACGCGTCGGCGGCGGAGCCGCCGACCCTTACGGGTAGAAATAGTTAGAGACGTAGGGTCGGCGGCTCCACCGTGAACGATGCGGTTCGCCGGCGCCTGCGCCGCCGACGCGGGGATCGTTGACGTATGAATCGCCGCGCCCCGAGATCGGTCGCGAGGGGCTGTCACATCGACGGCCCGCGTCCCGTGCGCTGCTCCTTCTCGGTCTGTTCCTGGCACCCGATGCACATGCGTACCGTCGGCGTGGCCAGCAGGCGCGCTTCCGGAATCTCGCAGCCGCAGGATTCGCAGATTCCCGCGCCGCCGGCTTCCAGCTTGCCGAGGGCGACGTCGATCTCGTGCAGCAGCGCCGCCTCGTGCCCGGCGAAGTGTTCCTCGTCGTGGCTGATCATTTCGGCGGTGACGCGGTCGTCGCCAGGCACTTCATGCGACAGCGGCCCGATCGCGGGCGCCTCGCCTTCGGCCGCATCGGTGCGCGCACGGACGGTGCGCAGGGTGGATTCGCGCGCCTGCTGCAGGCGCCGGGTCATTTCGTCGTGGACGGATTGCGAAAGCGGCGGCATAGCGATTTTCCTTGCGAAAGAAGAAAAACCCAAACCGAGCGGGGATGCTCCGCCTGCGAGGAACTTTGATTCATCTCAAAACGGCGCCACTGATGTTGCGGAACGACGCGCTGCTCACTCGGTAACAACACTCCGCTCTTTACCTCATCCGATGCTGAACAATTTGATTCACATCAAGGATTTTTAAGGTTCCGAAAAGCACACTCCTGACTGTCATCCATACGATTTTTCAGGAGAGCATCTTGGACAGCAGTCTAAATTATAACTACAAGATCGTGCGCCAGTTTGCCATCGCGACCGTAGTCTGGGGCGTGATCGGCATGGCCGCCGGCGTCTTCATCGCCGCCCAGCTGGCGTGGCCCGCGCTGAACTTCGACATCCCGTGGCTGAGCTACGGACGCCTGCGTCCACTGCACACCAACGCGGTGATCTTCGCCTTCGGCATCTGCGGCCTGTTCGCCACCTCCTACTACGTGGTCCAGCGCACCTGCCAGGTACGGCTGTTCTCCGACAAGCTGGCCGCCTTCACCTTCTGGGGCTGGCAGGCGGTGCTGGTCTCGGCCGCTATATCGCTGCCGATGGGTTTCACGCGCGGCAAGGAATACGCCGAGCTCGAATGGCCGATCGCGATCCTGATCACGGTCGTCTGGGTCGCCTATGCCGTGGTCTTCTTCGGCACCATCGTCAAGCGCAAGGTCAAGCATATCTATGTGGCCAACTGGTTCTTCGGCGGCTACATCCTCGCGGTCGCCGTCCTGCATGTGGTGAACGGCATGGCGATTCCCGTCTCCGCCATGAAGTCCTACTCGGTCTACGCGGGCGTGCAGGATGCCATGATCCAGTGGTGGTACGGCCATAACGCGGTGGGCTTCATCCTGACCGCCGGCTACCTGGGCATGGTCTATTACTTCATCCCCAAGCAGGCCGAGCGCCCGGTGTACAGCTACCGCCTGTCGATCGTGCACTTCTGGGCCCTGATCTTCACCTACATGTGGGCCGGACCGCACCACCTGCACTACACCGCGCTGCCCGACTGGACCCAGTCGATCGGCATGGTGTTCTCGCTGATCCTGCTGGCGCCGTCCTGGGGCGGCATGATCAACGGGATGATGACCCTGTCGGGCGCCTGGCACAAGCTGCGCTCGGACCCGCTGCTCAAGTTCATGATCGTCTCGCTTTCCTTCTACGGCATGGCCACCTTCGAGGGCCCGATGATGTCGATCAAGACCATCAACTCGCTGTCGCACTACACGGACTGGACCGTGGCCCACGTCCATGCGGGCGCCCTGGGCTGGGTCGGCTTCATCACCATGGGCTCGGTCTACTACCTGATCCCGCGCCTGGCGGGCAAGAAGCAGATGGCCAGCATGGCCCTGGTCGAGACCCACTTCTGGGTCGCCACCATCGGCATCGTCCTGTACATCGCCTCGATGTGGATCGCCGGCGTGATGCAGGGGCTGATGTGGCGCGCGGTGAACCCGGACGGCACCCTGACCTATACCTTCGCCGAAAGCGTCAAGGCCACCTATCCCTACTATGTGATCCGCTTCACCGGCGGCTTCCTCTACCTGTCGGGCATGGTGCTGATGGCCTATAACACCTGGCTGACCATGCGCGGCACCGCCAGCGTGGATGCGCGCATCCCAACCGGTCCCCACAAACCCCAGCTGGCGACGAACGCCGGCGAGCCAGTCCACGCTTGAGCACGAAGGAACCATCATGAAATTTACCCACGAGTGGATCGAGAAGAATCCCTGGCTCCTGATCGGACTGGTCCTGCTGGTCATCTCCTTCGGCGGCCTGGTCGAGATCGTGCCGCTGTTCTTCCAGAAATCCACCACCGAGCCGGTGGCTGGCTTGAAGCCATATTCGCCGCTGCGCCTGGCGGGACGCGACATCTACATTCGCGAAGGCTGCTACAACTGCCACTCGCAGATGATCCGGCCCTTCCGCGCCGAGACCGAGCGCTACGGCCACTATTCCGTCGCCGGCGAATTCGTCTACGACCACCCCTTTCAGTGGGGCTCGAAGCGCACCGGCCCCGACCTGGCGCGCGTGGGCGGGCGCTACAGCGACGAATGGCACCGCACCCACCTCGACAACCCGCGCGACGTGGTGCCGGAATCGAACATGCCCGGCTACCCCTGGCTGGCGCAGAACAAGCTGGTCCCGGCCGAGATTTTGCCGAAGATGCGCGCCATGCAGACGATCGGCGTGCCGTATTCGGACGCCGAGGTGGCTGCGGCGCCCGGCGAACTGGCCGGCAAGACCGAACAAGACGCCCTGGTCGCCTACCTGCAAGGCCTGGGCACCCAGATCAAGACGAGGAATTGAGATGGCACTGCAACAGATTTTCGACAGCGCGAGCAGCTTGATGACCGTGGTCAGCTTCACGACCTTCCTGGGCATCCTGGGCTGGACCTACGTGCTCCACAAGAACAAGGATTTCGACGCGGCGGCCGCGCTGCCCTTCGCCGACGAGGAGCAAGAGCATGGCTGATTTCTTCAACGGCTTCTGGCACTGGTACATCGCCGTCATCACGGTGCTGTCCATCCTGGGCTGCGGCATCCTGCTGTGGTCGCAGTCGGTGCACAAGGTCAAATTGGACGCCAGGGGCGAGCCGTACGAGACCACGGGCCACGTCTGGGACGAGGACCTGACCGAGCTGAACACCCCGATGCCGCGCTGGTGGATGTGGCTGTTCTACCTGACCATCGTGTTCGCCCTGGCCTACCTGGTGCTGTATCCGGGCCTGGGCAGCTATGCGGGCAAGCTGGGCTGGAATTCGACGGGCGAGTACCAGGCGGAGCTCGCCCAGGCCAAGGCCGGCTACGGCCCGCTGTTCGCGCAGTACGCCAAACAGGACCTGAAGGCGGTGGCGGCCGACCCGCAAGCCCAGGCCATCGGCGAGCGCCTGTTCCTGAACTACTGCGCCCAGTGCCACGGGTCCGACGCGCGCGGCAACAAGGGTTTTCCGAACCTGACCGACGGCGACTGGCTGCACGGCGGCGAACCGGCCACCATCAAGGCCAGCATCATGAACGGCCGCATCGGCATGATGCCGGCCATGGGCGGGGCGCTCGGCGCCGACAAGGACGTCGAGGCGGTGGCGCATTACGTCCGCAACCTGTCCGGCCTAACCGCCGACCCGGTGAAGGTCGCCTTCGGCAAGCCGAAGTTCGCCGCCTGCGTGGCCTGCCACGGCGCGGAAGGCAAGGGCAACCCGATGATGGGCGCGCCCAACCTGGCCGACAAGACCTGGCTGTATGGCGGCAGCGCCGAGACGGTAATGGAAACCATCCGCAAGGGCCGCACCAATACCATGCCCGCCTTTGGTGAATTCCTCGGCGAAGAGAAGGTGCACGTCCTGGCGGCCTACGTGTGGGGCCTGTCCAACGAGATCCCGGCCAGGACGGTGGAGGCCAAGTGAACGCGCCGAAGGAAACCGTGATCCACATGTACGCCGCGCGGGAGGAGATCTACCCGCGCGAGATCAAGGGCCGCTATGCGTCCTTGCGCTGGGCCTGCGTGTGGCTCACCCAGCTGCTGTTCTACGGCCTGCCGTGGCTCCAGATGAACGACCGCCAGGCGGTGCTGTTCGACCTGGCCAGCCGCAAGTTCTACCTGTTCGGGCTGGTGTTCTGGCCGCAGGACTTCATCTACCTGGCATCGCTCCTGATCGTCTGCGCCTACGGCCTGTTCCTGGTGACGGCGGTGGCGGGCCGCGTCTGGTGCGGCTTCGCCTGCCCGCAGACGGTGTACACCGAGATCTTCCTCTGGATCGAGCGCAAGATCGAAGGCGCGCGCAGCGCCCGCATCCGCCTCGACCGCCAGCCCTGGACCCTGGAAAAGATCGCGAAGAAAGGCAGCAAGCACCTGGCCTGGGGCGTGGTGGCCCTGTGGACCGGCTTTTCCTTCGTCGGCTATTTCACGCCGGTGCGCGAGCTGAGCTTCGAGCTGCTGGGCATGACGCTCGGCCCCTGGGAAGCCTTCTGGGTGCTGTTCTACAGCCTCGCCACCTACGGCAACGCCGGCTGGCTGCGCGAACAGGTGTGCAAGTACATGTGCCCCTACGCGCGCTTCCAGAGCGCGATGTTCGACAAGGACACCCTGATCGTCACCTATGACGCCGCCCGCGGCGAACCGCGCAACGCACGCCCCAGGACGCAAGGGGCAGGGGACTGCATCGACTGCAGCATGTGCGTGCAGGTCTGCCCGACCGGCATCGACATCCGCAAGGGCCTGCAATACGAATGCATCGGCTGCGCCGCCTGCGTGGACGCCTGCAACGGCGTCATGGACAAGGTCGGCAAACCGCGCGGCCTGATCCGCTACGCGACCGAGAACGGCCTGGCGCACAAGCTGGACGCCGCCGCTATCCGCAAGCGCATGCTGCGTCCGCGCGTGCTGGTGTATGCCGCAGTGCTGGCGGCCCTGGTGGCCGGCATGAGCCTGTCGATCGCCGTGCGCAATCCGCTCAAGCTGGACGTGATCCGCGACCGCGGCTCGATGGGCCGCGAAGTGGAGGACGGCATGATCGAGAACGTCTACCGGCTGCAGGTGATGAACACCAGCGAAGCGCCGCGCCGCCTGAAGATCGCCGTCAGCGGCATCGCGTCGGCCAAGGTGGCCGGGGAAGACATCGTCGAGATCGACGCGGCCAGCACGCGCGCGGTGCCGGTGCGGGTGCGCATCGGCAGCGGCGCGGCCGCGCCAGGCTCGAACAGGATCGATTTCACCTTGAGCGCCGTTGGCGACCCTGCTGTGCAGGTGTCGGAGGACGCGGTGTTCATCGTGCCGAAGTGAGAAGGAGCCAGACATGCAATCCGCAATCCATCCCTTGTGGCGCGACGCCACCCCTTGGTACCGGCACCGCTGGCCGTGGTTCCTGATGATCGGCCCGGTGCTGGTGCTGGTCGCCGGCGCCATCACGGCCTGGCTGGCCGTCAGCCGTCCGGACGCCCTGGTGGTGGGCGACTACTACAAGCAGGGCAAGGCCATCAACCAGGACCTCCGGCGCGACCGCGTCGCCAGCAGCCTGGGCCTGCGTTTCAGCGCGCGCCACGACGTCCGGGCCGGCCGCCTGGAGGGCCGGCTGGAAAGCCATGGCAAGCCGGTGCCGGCGCCTTTCCACATCCGCCTGGCGCATCCGACCCAGCCCGAAAAGGACTTGGTGCTGGAAGCGCTGCCGGATGCGAATGGCCGCTTCGCCGCCGCCTTGCCGGTGCTGGAGCACACCCACTGGCAGGTGGTGGTCGAAGGCGCGGCGCGCGACTGGCGCCTGGCGCGCAGCTGGAGTCCGGCGCGCCAGGACGTGCTGGCGATCGCGGCGGACGCGCGCTGAAGGCTGCTCAGGGCGCGGCCGCCTGGGCCGGCGCACGGCACAGCGGCGACTGGGAGGCGGCCCACTCGGCAGCCTGGCGCACGGCGGCACCCTCCGCTGCGGGCACCTGGACAGGAATGCCGCCCCGGATCACGGGCGCATCGCCGACGGCGTAGCGCCGCTCCGACAGCACCAGGGTCGAGCCGTCGGCCATTGGATAGACCATGTTCGCGGTCGTCAGGCCGTGCGAGGTGGCGCCGAAGGTGCGGACCCGTTCGCCTTCTCCCATCAGGGCCACCAGCAGCATTTCTCCCGCGCTCGAGGTCTGCCCGCCGACCACGACGCCCAGCGGCGTGCCGGCGAAGCGCAGCAGCGGATTTTGTCCTTCACCGCCGTGGCGCCGCTCGATCTGCTCGAGCGTCTGCGGATGGACGTAGCGCTGGCGCACCCCCTTGCGGTCCACCATGGACGCGGTGTTCCCGGCGCTGAGCAGGGGATGCATGGCCGCGAAGGGCGGCCAGGCATTGCCGCCGCGCTGCGCGCTCAGGTCGACTACCAGGGCGCAGGCGCTGGACAGCCCCGGCAGCACCGAGGCATCCGCCATGAAGCGTTTCAGGAAGGCGGGCGCCTCGACCTCCATGCTCCCCATGCTCTGGGGCGGGGTCCAGTGCAGCACCTTGCCGCCTGCGGTGTCGAGCAGGGCGAACGAGGACACCGGCGTTGCTGTCGCCAGCGCGGTGACCCGCGCCGCCTGCTGCCCACGAATGACGACGGGCGAACGGAGGAAGGAATGCCGGTCCGCGTCCAGCGTGCCCAGCAGCGCGTCGACATGCTGGAACAGCAGGCGGCGGTCGGTCTGCTCGCCGGCTGCGGCAAGGGCGGCAAGCAGCGCGGTCTTGGCCTGTGCATACTCGGCGGGATCGCGCGGCGGCAGGGCGTTCGCCTCCACCAGCTCGATCGTGCGCCCCACGACCTCCTTCGCCAGCGACGTCGGTATCATGTCCGCGGCAGGGGCTTGCGCCGCCTGGGCACGCAGTTGTAGAACGGATGCGAGAACCAGTACCGCCAGACGCGGCATTGCGCGCTTGTGTGCCATGTTGTCTCCGTCGATGAGCAGGTCTGCCCATGGTAGCAAGGAGCGCCTACGCAAGGCGGGTAAATGGGTCCGTCATCCGAGGGGCGTACGTACGCAGCTTGGCAACAGCCCGCGTTGTTGCTTTGTCCCCTTCCGTGTTAGATTCCTCGGCGGCAATTGCGGCCATGCGCGCCGCATACAGATCAGATCAACGACAAGGAAGAGAGACCCCACGATGCCATCGTTCCGCCTGCGCGCCCACATCGCCGCCCTGTTCATTCCCGCCATCCTCGCCGGCGCGGTCCTGCCTGCGGTCGCCCTGGCGGCGCCATCGACCGCGTCCGCCAGTGCCGTCAAGCCGCACAAGGCCTTCGACCAGTGGGCCGACAAGTTCGCCGAGGACTGGGTGCGCCTGAGCCCGCAGCTGGCGACCATGACCCAGTATTTCAGCGGCGCCGAGCAGGCCAGGCTGGACCGCGAACTGACGCCGCTCACCGCCGCCCACCGCCAGAAGGTGGTCGCGCTGGCGAAGGCGGGCCTGGCGCGCCTGGACAAGTTCAAGGGCGCGCCGCTGGACGAGAACCAGAAGGTCTCGGCCGCCGTGATGCGCTGGTCGCTGCAGAACACCGTCGCCAACGAGCCTTTCGAGGACCACTCCTTCATCTTCTCGCAGTTCAGCGGCGTGCAGGTCAGCCTGGTGAACTTCCTGACCAACACCCATCCGCTGCGCAACAAGGCGGACGTCGAGAGCTACCTGGCGCGCCTGGAGCAGGCGGGCACCCGCATGGACGAAGCGCTGGCACGCGGCCGCGCGGCCGCCGCCAAGGGCTTGATCCCGCCGCGCTTCATCCTCGAGCGCGCCCAGTTCCAGGTGGACCATTTCCTCAAGCCGGCCGCGGCCCAGAACGTGCTGGTCACCACCTTCGAGCAGCGCACGGCCGAGCTGAAGGACCTGAGCCCCGAGGCACGCAGCGCCGCGATCGCGCGCGCCACCCGCATCGTCGAAGAGAAGATCCGTCCGGCCTACTCGCGCGTGAAGGACTTCATGGCCGAGATCCACCCGCGTACCGGCGACGTGGCCGGCATCTCGCGCCTGCCGAACGGCGCCGCCGCCTATGCCCGCGCGGTCGAGAACTTCACCAGCACCAAGCTGACCCCGGAGCAGATCCACGAGATCGGCCTGCGCGAAGTGGCGCGCATCGAGGGCGAGATGGACAAGCACCTGCGTTCGCTGGGCCTCACCGAAGGCAATATCGAAAGCCGCATGAAGGAGCTGGACCAGCGCTTCCAGCCGAAGGGCGAGGGCGACCCGCGCCCGGCGATCCTGGCCAGCCACGCCGAGATGGTGCGCGACGCCGAGAAGCGCAGCGCTTCGCTGTTCAACCTGAAGCCGCGTGCGCCGGTCGAAGTGCGCCGCGAGCCGCCGCTGACCGAGCCGTCGGCGGCCGCCCACTACAGCCTGCCGGCGCCGGATGGCAGCCGTCCGGGCATCTTCTGGGTGCCGATGCGCGGTCCGACCTTCGACATGATTCGCATGCGCAGCCTGTCCTACCACGAGGCGGTGCCGGGCCACCACTTCCAGCTGGCGATCCAGCAGGAACTGACCGGCATCCCGAAATTCCGCAGTCAGCGCATCTTCAGCGGCGGCAGCGCGCACGCCGAGGGCTGGGCGCTGTACACCGAGCGCCTGGCGGTGGAGCAGAACTGGTACGAAGGCGACGTGCCCGGCCTGCTGGGCGCGCTCGGTTCGGAACTGTTCCGCGCACGCCGCCTGGTGGTCGACACCGGCCTGCACGCCAAGGGCTGGACCCGCCAGCAGGGCATCGACTACGGCATCGGCGCGCAAGAGGTGGAGCGCTACGTCGCCTGGCCCGGCCAGGCCAACGCCTACATGATCGGCATGCTGCGCATCATCGAACTGCGCGAGAAGGCGCGCAAGGAACTGGGCGACAAGTTCTCGCTGCCGGCCTTCCACGACCTGGTGCTGGGCGCGGGCTCGGTGCCGCTGGACGTGCTGGGCGAGCTGGTGGACGGCTGGATCGCCAAGCAGAAGAAGGCGTGAAGCGGCGGTAAACGAAAATGGCGGACCGCATGCGGTCCGCCATTCGTGGAATCTGCCTTCGGGCGATTATTTGCCGTCTTGCATCTTCTCGCCAGCACGCTCCACGGCGCGGCCGGTAGCGTCCTGGGCACGGTCGGCAGCGGCGCCGACTTCGGCCGCGGCTTCCTTGCTTTCCTGTTTCACTTCGGCGCCGGCGGCTTCAATCCGCTCGCCTGCGCGTTCGGTCGCGGCTTCCACGCGGTCGCCGGCGCGCTCGGCGGCGGCGGCGGTTTCAGCGGTGGCTTCCTTGGTTTCGTTCGCCACGGTCTGGCCAGCGTTGTCGATCGCCGCGCCCGCTTCCTGCGCCGGACCCTTGCCGTCGCCGTCCACGTCCTTCTTGCAACCGGTTGCCAGAACGGTCACTGCCATCATGATGCCTGCCAAGGTCATTTTGTTCATGGTGCTCTCCTTAAAGAATGGGCAATTCATTAATATGTGGTGTTTTGACAAGATATTACGTCTCGATACGGCCGCGTTCCGTGCGCTGGCGCACGCCTGTAGCAATCGGGGACGGATGTTGCTATGCTGTTCATGGATTTACCGCTAGGTAATCGCTCAGTAATCGCTAACCGAGGGGGTGTTACAGCGCCGCCCGCATCGTTCACACCGGCACACCCGTGCCTTAGCCTGCTAGGGAAAACATGTCTTTGAATGAGTTGGTCACCGCCATCAATGGCGTCATCTGGAGCCCGGCGCTGATCGCGCTGTGCCTGGGCACCGGCCTGTACTTTTCCATCCGTACCCGCTTCCTGCAAGTCCGTCATGCAAGGGAGATGGTTCGCTTAATGTTCGAGGGCAAGAGTTCGGAGCAGGGCGTGTCCTCGTTCCAGGCCTTGTCCATGACCCTGGCCGGCCGTGTCGGCACCGGCAATATCGCGGGCGTCGCCACCGCGATCACCTTCGGCGGCCCCGGCGCCGTGTTCTGGATGTGGGCGGTGGCCTTCCTCGGGGCCAGCTCGGCCTTCGTGGAATCGACCCTGGGCCAGGTTTACAAGGAGCAGCTCGGCAAGGAATACCGCGGCGGCCCGGCCTTCTATATCGAGAAGGGCCTGGGCATGAAGTGGTATGCGCTGATCTTCGCGTTCGCCACCATCATCGCCACCGGCCTGCTGCTGCCGGGCGTGCAGGCGAACTCGATCGCCGAGAGCCTGAAAACGGCAACCGGTATCGATCCGGCCATCACCGGCGCAGGGCTGTGCCTGGTGCTGGCCTTCATCATCTTCGGCGGCGTCAAGCGCATCGCCAACTTCGCCGAGGTCGTGGTGCCTTTCATGGCGCTGGGCTACATCCTGGTGGCGGTGGTGATCGTGGCGATGAACATCGGCGCGCTGCCTGGTGTCCTCAAGCTGATCTTCGTGAATGCCTTCGGCGCGGACGCCGCCTTCGGCGCCATCCTCGGCCTGGCGGTCATGTGGGGCGTCAAGCGCGGCGTGTACTCGAACGAGGCAGGCCAGGGCACCGGTCCGCACGCCTCCTCGGCGGCCGAGGTAAGCCACCCGGCCAAGCAGGGCCTGGTGCAGGGCTTCTCGGTCTACATCGACACCCTGTTCGTGTGCTCGGCGACCGCCTTCATGCTCCTGATCACCGGCCAGTACAATGTCGAGGCGCCTGACGGCACCCCGATGTTCACCGGCGTGCAGGGCGTCGCGTCCGGACCGGGCTACGTCCAGACCGCGCTGGAAAACGTCATGCCGGGCTTCGGCGCGCTGTTCGTGGCGGTGGCGCTGCTGTTCTTCGCCTTCACCACCATCGTCGCCTATTACTACATCGCCGAGACCAACATCGCCTACATCAACCGCACCGTGAACCGTCCGTGGATGACCCTGGTGCTCAAGCTGTTCATCATCGGATCGACCTACTATGGCTCGGTGAAGACGGCGGAAGCGGCCTGGGGCCTGGGCGACATGGGCGTGGGCCTGATGGCCTGGCTGAACATCGTCGCCATCCTGCTGCTGCAAAAGACGGCCTTCAAGTGCCTGCGCGATTACGAAGCCCAGAAGAAGGCCGGCAAGGATCCGCAGTTCGATCCGAAGGCGCTGGGCATCGAGGGCGCCCATTACTGGGAGCAGCGCGTGCTGGCCGACAAGGCGGCCGCGCGCGACAAGGCCGTCGCTTAATCTTCCTTCGGCTTCGTCGTGCTGCGCAGGATCGCCAGCACGACGAGGGCGAACAGGGTGCTGAGCACCGCCGTCGCCTCGCGCCCCATGCCGGCCGCGATGCCGATGGCGGCGGTCAGCCAGACGCTGGCCGCCGTGGTCAGGCCCTTGATGTCGTCCTTGTCGGTCTGCTTGAGGATGGCGCCGGCGCCCAGGAAGCCGATGCCGGCCACGATGCCCTGCAGGACCCGCGACAGGTCCTGGATGCCCATCCCCGCCTGCAGCGGGATCAGCACGAACAGGGCGGCGCCGAGCGAGACCAGCATGTGGGTGCGCAGGCCCGCCGAGGCGCCCACCGATTCACGCTCATAGCCAAGCAGCCCGCCCAGCACCAGCGCCACCAGCAGGCGCACCACGATGCGGGTGATGTCCTCCGCGTTGCCCAAGTCCGAGAACTCCTGCTGTACCGTCATCCAGCTTCGTGTCCACCACACCTTCTTGCTCCCCGTTGAGATTACTCGGCCATGATGCCACTCAGGGAAAAGATGCGTCGCCCTCTACCGTCGTACGCGCGAAGGCGGGAATCCAAGTTCGTTAAGTCGTGGTCGACTTCTTTTGCGCGGCCGATCGTGCAAACTCGGGTCCCCGCCTTCGCGGGGATGACGTTCTAGGGACACGGGACGGCACTACGCGCATGCGCCTTTGCACACGCGACCACCCCGCCCACCAGCAGCACCATGGCCGCCCATTCCAGCCCGGTCGGCCACCTTTCCTCCCACAGGAAGCCGTACAGCGACGCGAACAAGGTCTCGAACACGATCATCTGCCCCATGAGGGTCAAGGGCAGGGCGCGGCTCGCCACGTTCCACAGCGCGTTGCCCAGGATCGAGCACAGGATCGCCACGCTGGCGACCACGCCCGCGAAGTGCAGCCATTGCGCGCCGCTGTGGCCCGTGTCCGCCCCCGCGAACGCGGGCACCGCCAGCAGCATGGCTTCCACCCCGGTCACGACCCCCATCGCCAGGTTCCACTCGTGGCCCGACACGCCTTGCAGCCGCCCCAGCCAGCGGCTGTTGTTCACCGCGTAGAGGGTCCATGACACCAGCGCACCCACCGCGCAGCCCAGCCCAGGCAGCGAATCGAGGCCGGCGCGGGAGACCGATTGCCAGCTGATGCAGGCCAGTCCCGCCGCGCTCAGCGCCAGCGAAGGCAGCAGGCGGCGCAGCGGCAGCGCGTGCCGGTCGCGGCTGCCGACCAGGGTGACGGCGATCGGCAGCAGGCCGATCACCAGCGAGGGCATGGCCACGCCGCCTTCCTGCACGGCGGTGGCCAGGAATACGTAGTAGACGATGTTGCCGCTGAAGGACAGCCAGAGCAGGGCGCGCCATTCCTTCCAGGAGAAGGTCCGCAGCAGGCGCCGCCAGACCGGTGCGATCAGGGCCGCCGCCACCAGGCCGTAGGCCAGGTAGCGCCCGGCCGACAGCTGCAGGGGCAGAAAGCCGGCGGTGAGTTCGGGGGCGAGGAAGACCAAGCCCCAGAGGGCGCCGGCGAGGATGCCGGCGCCGATGCCGAGCGAGGTCTGTGAAGTGTGTGGCGTGATCATGAGAATCTCCTGTGAGCGGAGATTCTGGCTGCGTGTCCTGGCCGCGTCTTGGCGCCGTTTACTGCGTCTTGTGCGAATCCTCGCGTGCGGCCCTGCGGTAGGCGGCGGGCGTGGTGTCCATGGCCTTGCGCATGGCGCGGGT
Source organism: Massilia sp. ST3 (assembly GCF_018119405.1). Lineage (GTDB taxonomy): Bacteria > Pseudomonadota > Gammaproteobacteria > Burkholderiales > Burkholderiaceae_D > Telluria. The sequence continues at coordinate 132,599 of NZ_JAGPWC010000002.1, forward strand.
CAGCACGCTCTGGTCCGAGAAGCCGGTCGCGAGGGCGATGTCGGCGATCGGCCGCGCGGTCGAGGCCAGCAGGGTGCAGACGGCCTCCAGCCGGCGGCGCAGCAGCCATTCGTGGGGGCTCATCCCGGTCTCGCCGCGGAACAGGGCGTGCAGGCGGCTGGGGCTGAGGGAGGCGGCGCGCGCCATCGTGTCCAGGGTCCAGGGCAGGCCGGGCTGAAGCTCGATGCGCGCCATGAGCGCAGCCAGCCTGGAGGCCGGCTGGAAGGCGGCCTGGGCCAGGGAGTCGAGCAGCAGCGGGGCCCAGCCCTGCACCAGCTGAGGAGGCGCCTTGGCGCCGGCCGACGCCAGGCTCATGAACTCGACCAGCTTGCGCGCGGCCGCGCCGATCGGCGTGAAGGGACGGTCCAGCAGGCGCTCCCAGGGACCCTGCCGCAGCAGTCCGGGATCGAGATCGAGGATGAAGGACTGGTTGCCGGCCGCCCCGGCCTGCGAATGCCAGGCGCCGGGCGCGACCACAGCGGCGTGCAGCAGGTCGAGCTTGCGGCCGCGGCCTTCGATGTCGAGCTCGACTTCGCCCGCGACGGGCAGCACGATCTGGGCGTAGTCGTGGCGGTCCGCCTCGCGCACCAGGCCGTAGCTGCGCAGGTGCAGGTCGAGCGGAAGCGGCGCCGCCATGGACTCAAGCCATCGGACTGCAGACGTCGGTGCCGGCCGCGAGCGCCTTCAGCTTGGCCGGATCGAGCAGGGTGACTTCGCGCTTGTCGACCTGGATCCAGCCCTGTTTCTTGAAGCGCGACAGCAGCCGGCTGACGCTCTCGATGGTCAGGCCCAGGTAGTTGCCAATGTCCTCGCGCGACATGCGCAGCTGGAAGCTGTTGGGCGAATAGCCGCGCGCCGCGTAGCGGGCCGACAGGTTGACCAGGAAGACCGCGAAGCGCTGCTCGGCGCGCATATTGCCCAGCAGTAGCATGACGTTCTGCTCGCGCGTGATTTCCTGGCTCATGATGCGGTGGAAGTGGCGCAGCAGGGCCGGCACCTCGCCGAACAGCTCTTCCAGGCGCGTGAAGGGGATCTCGCAGACCTCGCTGTCTTCCAGCGCCACGGCGTCGCAGTGGTGGTTGCCGCTGATCGCGTCCATGCCCAGCAGCTCGCCGGCCATCTGGAAGCCGGTGATCTGGGCTTCGCCGGCTGCGTTCACCTGGTAGGTCTTGAAGTGGCCGAAGCGCACCGCGTACAGGTTGCGGAAGGGCTCTCCCATCTGGTAGAGCCGCTCGTCCTTTTCCAGGCGCCGGCGGCGGCCGATGATCTGGTCGAGGCGGTTGATGTCGGCGTCTTCCAGGCCCATCGGCAGGCACAGCTGGTGCATGCTGCAGGCGGAGCAGCTGGCTTTGAGGGCCTGGATGCTGACGGGCTGCTTGCTGGGGTCGGTGATGAACGGCACGGGCTGGGTCATGGGAGGGTCCGGTAATACGCGTTAGCTGAATTATAGACGGGCTTCCCGGGCTAGCGGCGCGACAAATCGTCCTATGGTTGAAAGTCAACTTGGGTCCCGGCCTTCGCCCGAACCCAAGTTCGCCTGCCGATCACGAAGGCGTATAAAAATGACACCCCAAGCGTGCGCCCCCACCGCGCATGCTAGATTCGCAGCACTTCCGGCAATGCGAAGGAACGCCCATGTTCGGTCTATCCGCCCTGGATCTGGCTCGGATCCAGTTCGCCTTCACGATGTCCTTCCACATTTTATTTCCCGCCATCACAATCGGCATGGCCAGCTACCTGGCCGTACTCGAACTGTGCTGGCTGCGCACCGGGCGCCAGGTCTTCGTCGACCTGTACCACTTCTGGCTCAAGATCTTCGCCGTCACCTTCGGCATGGGCGTGGTCTCGGGCATCGTCATGGCCTACCAGATCGGCACCAACTGGAGCTACCTGTCGGAGTTCGCGGGCAGCATCATGGGGCCGATCCTGTCCTACGAAGTGCTGACCGCCTTCTTCCTGGAGGCCGGTTTCCTGGGCGTGATGCTGTTCGGCTGGAACCGCGTCGGCCCGGCCCTGCATTTCGTCGCCACCTGCATGGTGGCCATCGGCACCCTGATCTCGTCCACCTGGATCCTGGCCGCCAACAGCTGGATGCAGACGCCGCAAGGCTATGCCATCGAGAACGGGCGCATGGTGCCGGCCGACTGGCTGGCGATCGTCTTCAATCCTTCCTTTCCCTTCCGCCTGGTGCACATGGTGATCGCCGCCTACCTCACCACGGCGCTGCTGGTGGGCGCCTCCGCCGCCTGGCACCTGCTGCGCGGGCGCGACAACCCGGCGGTGCGCAAGATGATGTCGATGGCGATGTGGATGCTGCTGCTGGTGGCGCCGGTCCAGGCCGTGGTCGGCGACTTCCACGGGCTGAACACGCTCGAGCACCAGCCGGCCAAGCTGGCGGCGATGGAAGGGCACTGGCAGAACCATCCGGGCGAGGCGGTGCCGCTGCTCCTGTTCGGGATTCCCGACATGGAAGAGGAGCGCACCAGGTACGCGGTCGGCATCCCTTACCTGGGCAGCCTCATCCTGACCCACACCCTGGACGGCCAGGTCCCGGCCCTGAAGGACTTCCCGCGCCAGGACCGGCCCAACTCCTTGATCGTATTCTGGAGCTTCCGCCTGATGGTCGGCCTGGGCCTCCTGATGATCGCGCTCGGGGCCTGGAGCCTGTTCCTGCGGCGCGGCGGGCGCCTGTTCGCCAACCGGCTGTTCCTGCGCTTCGCCCTGTGGATGGGGCCGGCCGGCCTGGTGGCGATCCTGGCCGGCTGGGTGACCACCGAGGTGGGGCGCCAGCCCTGGGTGGTGTACGGGGTGCTGCGCACGGCGGACGCGGTCTCGCCCCACGGCGCGGCGTCCCTGGGCCTGACCCTGGCGCTGTTCGTGGTGGCCTACCTGTTCGTGTTCGGGGTCGGCACCGGCTACGTGCTGCGCATGATCCGCAAGGGGCCGCAGCACTTCGAGCTGGCGCGCCCGCCCGAGGGCGGGCCGGGCGAGGAGCGCACCCCGATGCGGCCGATGTCGGCGGCCGACGTGCGCAATGATGACGATGCCGACGACAATACGAATGACAGCGCGGACCCCGGTCCGGAGCGGAGCTGAAGCCATGGGCATCGATACTTCCATCATCTGGGCCGTCATCATCTTCTTCGCGGTCTTCATGTACGTGCTGCTGGACGGCTTCGACCTGGGCATCGGCCTGCTGTTTCCCTTCACGCCGAAAAAGCGCGACCGCGACACCATGATGAACACGGTGGCCCCGGTCTGGGACGGCAACGAGACCTGGCTGGTGCTGGGCGGGGAAGGGCTGCTGGCGGCCTTCCCGGTGGCCTATTCGATCATCCTGTCCGGCCTCTACCTGCCCCTGATCTTCATGCTGATCGGCCTGGTGTTCCGCGGCGTGGCCTTCGAGTTCCGCTTCAAGGCCAAGGAGCACGAGCGCCACCTGTGGGACAAGGCCTTCATCGGCGGCTCGGTCGTGGCCAGTTTCTTCCAGGGTGTCTCGCTCGGGGCCTTCCTGGACGGCATCGCGGTCTCGGGCCGCAGCTACGCCGGCGGGCCACTCGACTGGATCGCGCCTTTCCCCCTGCTGGCCGGCCTGGGCGTGATGATCGCCTATACCCTGCTGGGAGCCACCTGGCTGATCATGAAGACCGAAGGCGAGCTGCACGCGCGCATGGTGCAGGTGGCGCGCCCCTTCGCCCTGATGCTGCTGGGCGCCATCGTGGTGGTCAGCATCTGGACCCCGCTGCGCGACCCGGCCGTGGCCGACCGCTGGTTCACCTTCCCCAACATCGTGTTCCTGGCCCCGGTGCCGATCCTGGTGGCGGCCTGCATCCTCCTGCTGCTGCGTTCCCTGGGACGCGGGCGCGGCAAGGAGCCCTTCCGGCTGCCTTTCGTGATGGCCCTGGCCCTGATCTTCCTGGGTTACAGCGGCATGGCGATCAGCATCTGGCCGCACATCGTTCCGCCAAGCATCTCGATCTGGGAAGCGGCCTCGCCGCCCAGCAGCCAGGGCTTCGCCCTGGTGGGCACCTTGTTCATCCTGCCCATCATCCTGATGTATACGGCCTGGTCGTACTGGGTGTTCCGGGGCAAGGTCAAGGCCGACGCGGGCTACCACTGATGGACACGCCCAAGCTTCGGAACCGGCCGAGTCCGCGTGAATGGCTGCGCCGCCTGGCCTGGATGGCGGCCCTCTGGCTGGGCGGCGTGGCCACCCTGGCGCTGGTGGCCTACGCGCTGCGCCTGGTCATGCGGGCGGCCGGCATGCGCTGACGAGCCAAGCGTGCGCGCTCTCCAGCTAGGGAGGAATACACTTCTCGTGAACCTTTGCCAACAGGAGAGCTGCACAGTGTCCACGCCCAGCGCGCCCACTCTCGACCGACCGGCCGGCGCAGTGCTGGCGCCTCCCCTGAGTGGTGAAGACCAGGCGCGCGCCGACCTGTACGCCTTGCTGTCGCGCCTGCTCCTGGCCCCGCCGGACGCCGAGCTGCTGGATGCGCTCGCGAATGCCGACCCGATCCTGGCCCAGGGCGGCGAGCTGGCCTTGGAGCAAGCCTGGGAGCAATTGACGCTGGCATCGGGCGTGATGGACCCGCAGGCGGTGGCTGACGAATTCGCCCAGCTCTTCATCAGCATCGGCACGCCGCCGGTCAATCCCTACGGCTCGCGCTACCTGTCCGGCTACATCAACGACGCCCCGCTGGCCGCCCTGCGCGCCGACCTGGCCCGCCTTGGGCTGGCGCGGGTGCGCGGCGTGGGCGAGTTCGAGGACCACCTGGGCGCCCTGTGCGAGACCATGCGCCTGCTGGTCGCGGGGGCGCCGGGCATCCCGCGCCGCACACTGGCGGAACAGAAAAGCTTTTTCGAGGCCCACCTCGCGCCCTGGTATGCGCGCGCCGTGGCCGACATCTCGGCCGCCGAGGGGGCCAACTACTACCGGCTGATCGCGAAGCTGGCGGGAGTCTTCCTCGCGATCGAAGCCGAGGCATTCGTGGTAGGGGAGGAGACCCATGACTGACGCACTCGAACCGAGCGGCGCGGCGCTGCCCGCGACCCCATCTTCCGGCCAGGCGCCTGTTCCACATGGGCCCGACCCCACCCGGCGCAGCTTCCTGAAGGCGGCGCCCCTGGGCGCCCTGGCCGTCGTGACCGGTACCGCCCAGGCGCAAGCGGCCAAGGCCCCGGCCGCAGGCGCCGCGCCCCAGGCCGCACGCGGCTACCATGAAACCGAGCACATCCGCCGTTACTACCAGACCGCCGCCTATTGGTGAGCGCTATTGTTAGCGATACAGGAGGAGCAAGCACATGTCCCTCGTAAAGACGACGCGCGATAGCGCCCTGAAGCGCCGGCGCTTCCTGGTGGGCGCGGGTGTCGCGGCCGGCGCCGGCGCCTTTGCCCGCCACCTGCCGCTGAACGTGATCGAAGCGGCGGAGGCGGCCGATCCGGTGCCCAACGCCCCGGTGCCGACCGAGATCAAGCGCACGGTCTGCAGCCACTGCTCGGTCGGCTGCTCGGTCGACGCGGTGGTCGCCAACGGCGTCTGGGTGCGCCAGGAAGCGGCCTTCGATTCGCCCATCAACATGGGCGCCCACTGCGCCAAGGGCGCCTCGGTGCGTGAGCACGCCTTCGGCGAGCACCGCCTGCGCTACCCGATGAAGCTGGTGGGCGGCAAGTACCAGCGCATCTCCTGGGACCAGGCGATCAACGAGATCGGCGACAAGCTCCTGCAGCTGCGCCAGCACGCCGGTCCCGACGCCCTGATGGTGATCGGCAGCTCGAAGCACAACAACGAACAGGCCTACCTGCTGCGCAAGTGGGTCTCCATGTGGGGCTCGAACAACTGCGACCACCAGGCGCGCATCTGCCACTCGACCACGGTCGCGGGCGTGGCCCAGACCTTCGGCTACGGGGCGATGACCAATTCCTTCAATGATTTGCACCACAGCAAGGCGGTGCTCTTCATCGGTTCCAACCCGGCCGAAGCCCACCCGATCTCGATGCTGCACTTCCTGCACGCCAAGGAGCTGGGCGCGAAGATGATCGTGATCGACCCGCGCTTCACCCGCACCGCGCGCTTCGCCCACCATTACGTGCGGGTGCGTCCCGGCACCGACATCCCGCTGGTCTGGGGCATGCTGTGGCATATCTTCCAGAACGGCTGGGAGGACAAGAACTACATCAACCAGCGCACCTACGGCATGGAGGACGTGCGCAAGGAAGTCGCCAAATGGACGCCGGACAAGGTCTCGGACGTGACCGGCGTGCCCGAGTCGGCGGTGCGCATGGCGGCCGAGATGCTGGCCACCAACCGGCCGTCCTCGGTGGTCTGGTGCATGGGCATTACCCAGCACCACATCGGCACCGCCAACGTGCGCGCCCTATGCATCCTGCAGCTGGCGCTGGGCAACATCGGCGTGCCGGGCGGCGGCGCCAACATCTACCGCGGCCACGACAACGTGCAGGGCGCCACCGACGTCGGCCCCAACGGCGAGTCGCTGCCGGGCTACTACGGCCTGGCCGAGGGTTCCTGGAAGCACTTCGCGAACGTCTGGGGCGTCGACTACAACTGGATCCTGTCGCGCTTCGCCTCCAAGGAGCTGATGGAAAAGCCCGGCATCACGGTGTCGCGCTGGTTCGACGCGGTCAACGAGCAAAACAAGTTCATCGACCAGCCGAGCAACCTGCGCGCCGTGTTCTACTGGGGCCACGCGCCCAACAGCCAGACCCGCCTGCCGGACATGAAGGCGGCGATGCAGAAGCTCGACATGCTGGTCGTGATCGACCCCTACCCGAGCATGACGGCGGCCATGCACGGCCGCACCGACGGTGTCTACCTGCTGCCGGCGGCCTCGCAGTTCGAGACCCAGGGCTCGGTCACCGCCTCGAACCGCTCGATCCAGTGGCGCGAGCGGGTCATCATGCCCCTGTTCGAGTGCAAGACCGACCACGAGATCATGTACCTGTTCGCCCGCAAGCTGGGCTTCGCCGAGCAGCTGTGCAAGAACATCAAGGTGGTGCACAACGAGCCCGTGGTCGAGGACATCCTGCGCGAGATCAACCGCTCCTGCTGGACCATCGGCTACACCGGCTGCTCGCCGGAGCGCCTCAAGCTGCACATGGAGAACAAGCACACCTTCAACCCCACCACGATGCGGGCCGATTCCGGTCCCTGCAAGGGCGACTACTACGGCCTGCCATGGCCCTGCTGGGGCACGCCGGAAATGAAGCACCCGGGCACCCCCATCCTGTACGACATCAGCAAGCCGGTGGCCGAGGGCGGCATGCCCTTCCGCGCCAACTGGGGCGTGGAACACAACGGCGAAAGCCTGCTGGCGGCCGACGGTTCGACCAACAAGGACAGCCAGCTCGACACCGGCTATCCGGAATTCGACCACGTGTTCCTGAAAAAGCTGGGCTGGTGGAACGAGCTCACGCCCGCCGAGCAAGCCATGGCCGAGGGCAAGAACTGGAAGACCGACAATTCGGGCGGCATCATCCGCGTCGTCATCGCCCACGGCTGCGCGCCCTGGGGCAATGCGCGCGCCCGCGCCAATGTGTGGAACTTCCCCGACCCGGTACCGGTCCACCGCGAGCCGCTGGCCTCGCCGCGCCGCGACCTGGTCGCCAGGTACCCGACCTACGACGACAAGGCCGCCTTCTGGCGCCTGCCGACGCTCTATAAATCGGTGCAGGCGGTCGACTTCTCGAAGGACTTTCCGCTGATCATGACCTCGGGCCGCCTGGTCGAATACGAGGGCGGGGGCGACGAGACCCGGTCCAACCCATGGCTGGCCGAGCTCCAGCAGAACATGTTCGTCGAGATCAACCCGCGCGACGCCCACCAGATCGGGGCCCGGGTCGGCGAATACGTCTGGGTCGAGACCCCGACCGGCGCGCGCCTGAAGATGATGGCGATGGTGACCGAGCGGGTCCCGGTGGGCCTGGTGTGGATGCCCTTCCACTTCGGCGGCTGGTGGATGGGCGACGACCTCGAACGGCACTACCCCGAGGGCGCGGCCCCGACCGTGCGCGGCGAAGCCTGCAACACGGGCTGGACCTATGGCTACGACGCCGTGACGATGATGCAGGAAACCAAAGTGTCGCTGTGCCGCGTGGTGCGGGCCTAGGATAGCGAGCGACCGACAGAGCAGAGGAGACTGGCATGGCTGCGAGGATGAAGTTCATTTGCGACACGGAGCGCTGCATCGACTGCAACGGCTGCGTGACCGCCTGCAAGAACGAGCACGAGACGCCCTGGGGCATCAACCGCCGGCGCGTGGTGACCATCAACGACGGCGTGCCGGGCGAGCGTTCGGTCTCGGTCGCCTGCATGCATTGCACCGACGCTCCCTGCCTGGCGGTATGCCCGACCAACTGCATCTACCACACCGAGGACGGCATCGTCCTGCACAGCAAGGACCAGTGCATCGGCTGCGGCTACTGCTACTACGCCTGTCCCTTCGGCGCGCCGCAGTTCCCCGAGACCGGGATGTTCAACCACCGCGGCAAGATGGACAAGTGCACCTTCTGTGCCGGCGGCCCGGAACCGGACACCTCGGAAGCGGAATTCAAGAAGTACGGCCGCAACCGCATCGCCGAGGGCAAGCTGCCGGCATGCGCCGAGATGTGCGGCACCAAGGCCCTGCTGGGCGGCGAGGCCAACATCATCGCCGACATCTACCGCCAGCGCGTCGAGACGCGCGGCTACGGTCCCGAACTGTGGGGCTGGAAGATCGCCTACGGCCGGCCCAAGCGCGGCGGCGAGGTCAAGGCCAAGGGCGACCTGCCGCGCGAGAACCAGAAAGCCGGCGATTTCCAGAATGGCGGAGGGAGGTTCCCGACATGAAGCGATTCAAGATCATCTGCATCGCGGCGCTGCCGCTGCTGCTGGCCGGCTGCCTCGAGGTCGACCAGCATCCCGCCTGGCTCAAGGGCGAATACGCCGGCAAGGAAGACCCGCGCCCCTACCAGACGCGCTTCCACAACGACCGCCTGGCCTGGTGGGCGACGATCGAGAACCGCAACAGCAAGCAGAACGAATACAACCGGGCCAACCCCTGACGAGGAGCGATCCATGCGAGCGAACCTGATGCTGCTGCGCGCCATGCTGCTCCTGGTGGCCGCCTTGACGCTGCCGGCCAGCTGGGCCGGGGTGCCCAACGAGCGGGCCGAGCCCGCCTACGCCGAGGAGCAGACCATGCTCCAGATCGAGGGCGATTCGCGCGTGCCCGAGCCCGGCATGGCCCAGGCCTCCTCGGGGCGGGTGCACATGGACCGCCACTTCCTGGGCCAGTACGGCGCGACCGAGGCCAACGTCATCGTCCAGCGCGGCGGCAACACCTGGCGCCACCTGCGCAACGGCCCGCTGGCCACCATCGCCGGCATCATCCTGCTGGTGGTGCCGCTCCTGATCTTCGTGTTCTACAAGACCGTCGGGCCGATGCCGGAGGCGCCGCGCTCGGGACGCACGGTCCAGCGCTTCACCCGCTGGGAGCGCCAGGTGCACTGGGCCACGGCCTTCAGCTTCATCGCCCTGGCGATCACCGGCATCATCATCATGTTCGGCAAGAAGATCATGCTGCCCTGGATGGGCCACACCCTGTTTTCCTGGGTGGCGATCGTGTCCAAGTACCTGCACAACTTCGTCGGCCCGCTGTTCATCCTGTGCAGCATCCTGATGTTCTTCGCTTTCGTGCACCGCAATTTCTTCCGCCGCGAAGACTGGCAATGGGTCAAGCAGGGCGGCGGCATGGTGTCGCACAAGCATGTGCCGGCCGGCTTCTTCAATGCCGGCGAGAAGGCCTGGTTCTGGCTGGGCGTGACCCTGCTGGGCCTGCTCATGTCGATCACCGGTTTGGTGCTCGACTTCGTCACCTTCGGCCAGACCCGCTGGGTGCTGCAGGTGGCGAACTACCTGCACATCGGCGGGGCGGCGCTCTACATCGCCGCCGCCATGGGCCACATCTACATCGGCACCCTGGGTACGCCAGGCGCCTACGAGGCCATGCGCCACGGCACCGTGGACGAGGAGTGGGCCCGGATGCACCATGGAATCTGGCACGAGCAGCTCAAGTCCGGCAACGCGCCGGGCAACGCGCCCGGTCCCTACACGCCCGGCGATGAACCGCCGGTCCGCCCAGGCCCCGCGCGGCCGGGTCCAGCGCATTGAGGCCGCCCATGAAGATCACGATTCTCATTGGAGGGGCACTGGCCCTGTTGCTGGCGGCGGGCTGCGACCGTCCGCGCGGCGCAGCGGCCGGTATCGAGCAGACCAAGTTCCCGGGCCAGGTGACGGCCGGGGGCGGCACCAGCGGCGAGATCCTCGAAAAGAACAAGCCGCCGACGGTTGACGGCAGCTATGCGGGCGGCACGCCGGGCATCGCCGGCGGCTCGGGCGGCACCACGGGCGGCGCGGCCACGGCCGGCACGGTGCAGGAAAGCGGACAGGGCCCTTCCCATGGCGTGACGCCGCCGTCCGGCGCCGGACAGGCGGGCGCCACGCTGCCGCCGGGCGACATGGGCAAGCCGGCGGCGCCCGCGAACCAGCCGACGGCACCGGCCAGCAATGTGGCGCCGCAGGGACCGGCGGCGCCGGGCAAGGTGGAGGGCAAATAATGAAGGCGTACACAGTGAACAGAGTGGCGCTGCTGGCAGGACTGCTGCTGGCCCAGGGCGCGCGGGCGGCCTTGCCGCCGCCGACGCCGGCCCAGGCGCAGGCAGCGGCGGCCAAGAAGGCCGAGGCCGATGCCAAGGCGGCCAAGGACAAGGAAGCGCTGGCGGCCTCGATGGACGCCGTCAGCGCCCGCTGGCGCTCGCGCGCGGCCGGGCAGGGCTGGAAGGTGAATGCGCCCGTGGCCATCGCTGCTGCGCCGGCGACCGCACCTGGCGCGGCTGGTAC
>NZ_JAGPWC010000020.1 GCF_018119405.1 Massilia sp. ST3
GCGGTCAGGGCCGCGAGCAGCGCGTCGACGCTGGCGCCTTCGGCCAGGCGCGCGCGCCAGTATTCCAGGCCGGTGGGATCCGGTTCGCGTCCGAGGAAGCCGCGGTACAGGCCGCGGACGAGGTCCGCGTGGTCGTTCTCGGGCAGGTGTGCGCTAGTTTCTGGCATAGGAATCGATAGGGCTGGCAAATGGATCAGCTGGAGTGGAACTGCAGCTGCGGATGCAGGTTGACCAGGCCGCTCCAGACGATCGAGGCGGGATTCGGCGAGACCGTGAAGCTGTGCACTTCGTGCAGGTAGTTCAGCACCTTCTCGAACGAACCTTCGCCATGGCCGCCGGCGCCCAGGCCGACGGTGAGGGTGTACTCGTCCGGGAACAGCGACAGGTTCAGGGCGAAGCTGGCGCTCAGCACGGCGCCGGCGCGGGCCGGGCCCGGCGCCTGGCGCATGCAGTAGCTGTTGGTCTCGAACAGCACCGCGCCGTAGCGGTTGCGGATCTTGAAGCCGACATGCGGGTCGGCCACGTCCTCGTGCAGCAGGTAGTCGACCTGCAGGGTCGCCGCCTCGTCGGCCAGCAGGGTGCTGCGTTCCTGGCCATGGCGGTCGAGCAGGCGCACGCCGACGCAGTCGGCCGCCGGCGTGGTGATGCTGCCGGTCTTGCCCGCCAGCGCGCTCAGGGAGGCGGGAGCGGCATGCAGCGGGGCAGGCGCATCCGCCGGCGCGGCCTGGACGCGCAACTGGTCCGGGGACTGGTCGAGCCGGCCCAGCAGGTCGGCCTGGTACAGGTCGAGCGCATCGGCCGGCGCGCCGTCGAAGGCGATGCGGCCGCCGCGCAGGAAGATGCAGCGGTCGCACAGGTTGAGCACGGTGCCCGCGCTGTGCGAAACGAACAGCAGGGTCGTGCCCTGGGCGATGTAGCTGCCGATGCGGTCGAAGCATTTCTGCTGGAAGAACACGTCGCCCACCGCCAGCGCCTCGTCGACGATCAGGATGTCGGGCCGCACGCAGGTGGCGACGCTGAAGGCCAGGCGCACCTGCATGCCGCTCGAATACACGCGCACCGGCTGGTCGATGTAGTCGCCGATGTCGGCGAAGGCCAGGATCGCGGGCATCAGGGCCTCGATCTCGGGCACCGACAGGCCCAGCAGCTGGCCGGCCATGACGGCGTTCTGGCGGCCGGTGAAGTCGGGGTGGAAGCCCATGCCCAGTTCGAGCAGGGCGGCGACCCGGCCTTCCATCCACACCCCGCCGGTGGTCGGCTGGGCGGTGCCGGTGATGAGCTTGAGCAGGGTGCTCTTGCCGGCGCCGTTGACGCCGATCAGGGCCACCGCTTCGCCGGGGCGGATCTCGAAGCTGATATCGTCCAGCACCCACTTGAGGCGGTGGCGCGGGCGGCCGGGCAGCACCCAGTCGGCCAGGCGCGCCCAGCGCGAGCCGTACTGCTTGTAGGCCTTGCCCAGCCTGGAGGCGATGATCGTGCCCATCAGAGTTCGTCCACCATTTCGCCGGCGCGCTTGCGGAACATGCGCCATCCCAGCAGGCACAGCAGGGTAGCCAGCGCCAGCACCGGCAGCAGGCCGGCCCAGTCGGGCGCCTGGCCCTTGAGCAGGATGTCCTGGCAGGCCAGGATCACGGGCGCCATCGGGTTCCAGTCCAGCAGCGGGCGCACCGTCTCGGGCAGGATCGCGCGCGGATAGACGATGGGCGTGAGCCAGAACCAGAACTGCATCGCGATCGTCAGGAACTGGCCGACGTCGCGGAAGAACACATTGAGCACGCCGGCCACCATGGCGATGCCGACGGCCAGCATCACCAGCAGCAGCAGGACCGGGAGCAGGGCGAAGTAGGCCGGGCCGGGGAAGTTGCCGCTGGCCAGCAGGAACAGGGTAAACAGGCCGAAGATGATGCCGAAATTGACCAGGGCATTGAGCACCACGATCACCGGCAGGCAGGTGCGCGGGAAGGCGACCTTCTTGAGCAGGCTGGCCTGCTCGACGAACATGTTCTGGCCGCGGGAGACGATTTCGGCGAACAGGCCCCAGGTCAGGATGCCCGCGCACAGGTAGATCGAGTAGGCCATGTTGCCTTCGCTGCCGGGCAGCTTGGCGCGCATCACCTCGGCGAAGATCACGGTGTAGACCAGGATCATGGCCAGCGGGCTGAGCACGGACCAGGCGGCGCCCAGCACCGCGTTCGCGTACTTCGACTGGAACTCGCGCTTGACGCTGCCCAGCACGAAACCGCGGTAGGCCCACAGGCCGCGCAGGATCAATGGAGGCGTCATGGGGCGGTCCGCGGCAGGGGCGCCCCGTCGGCAACGTACGGGAGGGTGAGAGTCATAACAGTGGCATAGCCGGATGAGCACGAAATTATACTCGATGCCAGACGCACACTCTTGTTACACTTGTAATATCTTGTCTCAGTTCAACGCCGAATTGTCACGTGGACCAAGCTGTGAGGTAAGCGTTCACTCACCCTGGACGAGCTTCTCCAGCGCATCCGGCTTGATGATGATGAGCCGGTGCGCATCCTTCTGCACGATGCCCTTCTGGGTCAGCACGGCCAGGGCGCGGGTCACGGTTTCGCGGCTGGTATTGATCATGTTGGCGATATCCTGGTGGGTCGGCAGGTCTTCGACCACAGCCGGCTCGCCCGGCTGGCGCTGCTGCTTGGACTGCATCAGGACCAGGTAGGTATAGATCCGCTTGGCCGTGTTGTTAATGCTGAGCAGGGCGCGGAATTCCGAATCGCGCTGGATCTTCTGCGCCAGGTGGCGCAGCATCTGGTTCGCCACCGAGGGCGAGTGCGAGAACAAATGCATCGCCGTGGTGGCGGGCAGGAAGGCCACCACCACCGGCGTCAGGGCCACCACCGAGGCCGAGCGGGTCGAATTGTTGATCAGGGCGATTTCGCCGAAGAAGTCGCCCGGCGCCAGCATGCGCAGGCCGATCGCGCGGCCGTCCTCGGTCACGTCGATCACCTGCAGCTGGCCGGACAGCAGGAACAGCAGGCCGTCGCCGTGCCCGCCCTTGTGCAGCACCACTTCGCGCTTGGCGTACTGGCGGATGCGCAGTTCCTGCTTGACCCGCGTCATTTCGTCCTCGCTCAGGTCGGCGAGCAGGGGAATCTTGCGCAGGTGGATCTGGGCCTGGGTCTGGCCGGCGCCGTGGCGGGTGTCGAACGGCACCGCGACGCCGCCCGTGGCCAACGCTTCTCCTGGAGTGGCGGTCATGGATGTGGATTTCAAGTTTCTTGCCTCAGGCATAAGCAGCGTACAGGTAGGTCAGGCCGGCCGCGAAGACGATGCCGGCCGCGTTCGCGCCGATGTCGCGCCAGCAGAACCGGCGGTCGGGCACCAGGGCCTGCAGGCATTCGATGAGCCAGCCGCCGGCAAGCAGGCCGGCCAGCAGCAGCAGGGTCGGCGCCGGTCCCCGGACCAGCGGCAGGGCCAGGCCGGTCAGGACGGCGAAACCGGCGAAATGCAGCAGCTTGTCGTTCGGCAGGGGAGGCAGCCAGCGGTTCGGCACCAGGCAGCCCGCCACCAGCAGGACGGCAAACAGCCCGGCCAGCAGTGCATTCCAGCCCATCACGCGGCGGGTGTCGGGTTAGCGGAAATCATACCTGCGTGATTGTATATGCTTGAGCGCGCACGTGCGCGGACCGGGCGGCCGGCGGGGAGCAAAATGCGGCTTTTTGGCACCAGCTAGTTCGCCGCGTGGGCGACGGGGGCGGCTACGGGCCGTACCGGCGGACGCAGCCGGCGCCGCAGCGCGCGCAGCGCCGGCGCCTCGACCAGGTGCCAGCTGAGCGCCGCCAGCGGCAGCACCACCGCCATGCCGGCCAGGCACAGCGCCACCGGACCGGCGTCCGACATCCATTCGCCGAGCATCAGCAGCACCGGCCAGTGGTAGATATAGATGCCATACGAATAGTCGTGGCGCTGGAAGTGGCCCAGGCGGCGCGGGCGCGCGCTGCCCGCCCACAGGGCCAGGGTAACGGCCAGCAGCGCGGCGCCGAACCAGGTGAGCCCGCTGGGGTTGAGCATCGCCGTGCCGTTCCAGCTGATCGCCATCAGGATGGCGGCGCAGGCCGCCTGCGCTGCGCCGAAGCGCGCTTGGGGCAGCAGGGCCTGCAGGGCGACGCCGGTCAGGAACAGCGACCACAGGCGCACCTCCCACACATAGCCGGCCATCACCGAGGGGAACACGTTGGCCGCCAGCAGCAGGAACAGCGCGGCCCCGCCCAGCCACTGGCGCATCGGCAGGATCGCCGCCGCGCCGATCAGCGCCACCATCACGTACATCCGTCCTTCCCAGTACAGGGTCCACAGCGGGCCGTTCAGGAATTGTCCGCCGAGCACGCCGGCAATCTTCAGCTCTTCCGGAGGAATGTGGAGCACCAGGCCGTGCAGCACCGTGCCGCCGAAGATGAAACGCCAGGGCGCGCCGTCCGCCAGGCCGGCCCAGCCGGCGGCCGAGAACAGGCCGACCGCCAGCACCGTGGTCACCAGCAGGCAGACGAACAGGCCGGGTACGATGCGCGCCACGCGGCGCAGCGCGAAGCGGCCCAGGTGCGGGTCGCGCAGCCAGCTCTGGCCGACGAACATGCCGCTGACGAGGAAGAACACGCCGACCGCCAGCGAACCCAGGTCGGTCACCGGCCGCATCAGTTCGGTGAGCGGGTCGCGCGCGTTCGGCTGCACGTGGTTGAGCTGCCAGGCGTGGTAGACCACCACCAGCAGCGCGCAGACCAGGCGCACCAGGTTGAAGCCGTTGTCGTGGGTGCCGAGCGTGTCGCCCAGCGTGCGGGAAGAGGAGGAACGCAGCATCGTCACTTGCCCTGCCACTGCCAGCTGAGCTGGATCTGGCGGTTATCGTATTGGAAGATCGAAATGTTTTCGCTGTTACTCACGAAACGCGTTTCCAGCCGCAGCGCCTGGTTGCGGCCGATCGCATAGCTCAGCGCGGCACGGCCGACGCGTGTGTTCTGGTCGCGCACGGTGTTGATCAGGCCCGGCGCATAGGCTTCGCCGCTCTTCCAGCTCTGGTAGCTGAACGACAGCTCGCCGCTCAGCGGCCCCCACAGGGGACGGCGCGCCAGCAGGGTGGTGGCGTAGCCGTGGCGGTCCCCGCCCGGACGCTCGCGCCGCGCGCGGTCGGTCATCCAGGCATGGCTCATGCTGGCGTACACGGTGTCGCCGCGGTAGTTCAGCTGGCCGGTCAGCTCGAGCAGGGTCGAGTCGAAATTGCTCAAGGTCAGGTACTGGCTGCGCGACACCCCGCCGGTGGCATTCAGCGCCATCCGCGGCGGCAGCGGCAGCGGCACGCCGACCCGGGCCTGGAGCTGCAGCTGGCGCTGGTAGTACTTGCCGCCGAGCGCGGTGGCGCCCACGATCGCCGAGGCGCGCACCGGCCAGGCGCCGAAGCGGTAGGGGCTGTCGATGCCGGCGTACAGCGAGGCGCTGTCGTAGCGGCGCAGGCTGTCGTTGCGGCGTCCCGCGAACTGCATGAAGCCGCTGAGGCCGTTCGGCGTCAGGTCGCGCACGTGCTCCAGGTTGAAAGCCGTGTACTGGTCGTGCTGGGGCAGGAAGTCGGACTGCAGGGGCAGCTCGATCTGGCCGCCGTCGCGCTCGATGATGTAGCTGGGATTGCGCGCACCCTGGTTGACGTTCATGTCCAGGCCGCGCGACAGGCTGACCACGGTCGAGCGCGCCGCTTCCCAGGTGTCGCAGCCGGTATCGCGCGCCTCGGCGATCAGCTCCAGGATCGGGCGCGGCGGGTCGAAGCGGGTCTCGACGATCGCGAACAGGCGCTCGGCCTCGTCGCTGTGGCCCAGGCTGCACTGGATCAGCGCCACTTCGAGGTAGGCGCCGGCGTGCAGGGATTCCTTCTCGATCACCCGCATCAGGGTGCGCGAGGCGTCGTCCTTGCGGCCTTCGGTGATCGCCTGCAGGGCGTTTTCATACAGCACCTGGGCTTCGGTGGCCTGGTCGCCGGAAGGCGCCGCCCGGCCGGCGGCCGCCAGGGCCAGGCAGGACAGCAGCAGCGGCAGGCGTAAACGACGGGCCATCATGCGCCCTCCGCCAGGCTGGCCAGGGTGTAGAGGGCGGTCGGCTTGCCCTTGCCGCGCAGCTGGCGCTCGCCCAGCGCCAGGAAACGGTGGCGCGTGGCGCGCTCCACGGTGCCGGGACCGACGATGGCGTCGTGCGGGAAGTCGCGCGCCGCCTGCTCCAGGCGCGAGGCGGTGTTCACGCTGTCGCCCACCGCCGTGTAGATGCTGCGGAACGAGGTGCCGAAGTCGCCCGCCATGGCCTGGCCGCTCTCGATCCCGATGCGCACCCGCAGGCGCGGGCGGCCGTCGCGCTCGCGCACCGCGCTCAGCTGCGCCACGCGCGCGACGATCTCGCGCGCGGCATCGAGCGCCTGGTCGGCATGGTCCGGCACCGGCAGCGGGGCGCCCCAGAAGGCCACCAGGCCGTCGCCGGTGTACTTGTCGAGCGTGCCGTTGCGGGCGAACACGGGGCCGGTCAGGCAGTCGAGGAAGTCCTGGGTCAGGCGCGCCGCTTCTTCCATCGACAGGGTCTCGACCTGGGCGGTATAGCCCTCCATGTCGGCGATCAGGGTGGTGACGTCGAGCTGGCGCGGCTTGAGCGTATCTTCCAGGTCGCTCTTGAGCAGTTCCTGCACCACCGCCGGCGCCACGTACTGGCGCAGGGTGTCGAGCAGGTGGCGCGAGCGGTGCTGGGCCACCTGCCACTGGTAGGGCACGGCGAAGGCCAGCAGGAACAGGTTGCTGGCCAGCGGTCCGGTGGCCGAGAAGCCGGGATCGTGGGGGGCGATGACGAAGGCCAGCCCGACCCACACCACCGAGGCCAGTCCCATCAGGCCGACGCTGGTCAGGGCCGACAGGCGCGGGAAGGCGAAGGTGGCGAACAGCGCGCAGCCGGCCGAGAACAGCAGCGCCAGCGCGGCGCCCGGCCAGCGCGCCGGCGCCTTGCCGGCCTGCTGGTCGAGCAGGGTGGACAGCACGGCCGCCTGCACGCCCAGGCCCGGGCGGCTGTTGCCGAGCGGGGTGGCGACGCGGTCGCCCTGGCCGAGCGCGGACGAGCCGATCACCACCAGGCGCCCGGCCAGGTCTTCGCGCACGTATTCGCGGGCCAGCACCTCGGCCGCCGTCACCACGGTATAGGCGGTCCAGTCGCGTTCGAAGCCGACCCGCAGGCTGGGCCCGGCCGGGGCCAGCCGCGGGCCGCCGCTGCAGCAATTCACCAGGGCCAGGGACAGGGCCGGATAGACCTTGCCGCCGAAGGCCGTGTACAGGGGAATGCGGCGCAGCACGCCGTCGCGGTCGGGAATGAAGCCGATGTTGCCGACGTTCGCCGCGCGCCGCAGGCCGGCGTGGTTGGCGATGTAGCCGGTGGCGGCCACGGTGGCGGCAGCCGCTTCGGCCGGCAGGCCGGCGGCCGGCACGCCCTGGCGCAGCGCCACCGCGTTGCCGGACTGGAAATCGAAGGCCTGGGCCAGCACCACCGGGCCATGCGCCGCCAGCGCCGCCAGGCGCGCATCGCCCTCGGGGTCGGCGGCGTCCGGGAACACGATGTCGAGCGCCACCCCGCGCACGCCATAGTCGGCCAGCAGGGTCTCGACCAGGTCGGCCACGCGCTCGCGCGGCCACGGCCAGGGGCCGAGGCGGGCGGTGCTCGATTCGTCGATGTCGACCACCAGCACCCGCGGTTCGGGCGTGCTCACCGCACGCAGGCGCAGGAACAGGTCGCGTAACTGTTCGTTACCGAAAGCCCAGGCGCCGGCGCCGGACTGGGCATACACGCACAGGAGGAAAGCGGCGACCGACATCAGGGCCTGGACGGCGCCATGCGGAAGGCGGAACGAGCGGATCGCTGGTGGCAGGGAGAAAACAGACACGCTCGGTGTGGTCGTATTACAACGTTTGACAGGATAATCGTCGAGTATAGCGTCGCTTATCCCTCAGTGACACAATTCTCAATAGAAATTATAACCGATGGGCAGGGAGAGAATTGGTTAAAATGTGACGACCGTCACGTTTTTGCTATGGGCGCTGGGCGGATAATCGCGGGGAGGAGGAAGTATGATACGTCGTGGAATCGTTCTGGCAGCATTGACTTGTGCAATGGCGGCGGCAGCGCAGGCTGGCGAAGCCGGCAAGGTTATTTTTGTTGCGGGAAGCGCACAAGTGCTGGACCAGCCGGCCGCCGAAGGCAAGCCGGTGCAGGAAGGCGAGATGCTGCAGACCGGCGCCGACGGCTTCCTGTACGTCAAGACGATCGACAACGGCCTGTTCATCCTGCGCCCGAACACCAAGGCGCGCATCGTCACCTACCAGGTCGACGAGCGCCATCCCGAGAATACCCGCATTAAGCTGGAGCTGATCAGCGGCGTGGCCCGCAGCAAGTCCGGCGACGCCGTCAAGCGCGCGCGCCAGAACTTCCGCTTCAATACGCCGGTCGCCGCCATCGGCGTGCGCGGCACCGATTTCACGGTGTTTACCGACCAGTCGACCTCGCGCGTGTCCGTCATTTCGGGCGGCGTGGTCGTGACCGGCTTTGGCGACGCCTGCCGTCCCGAGGGTAGCGGCCCCTGCGAGGGCGTGTTCAGCCGCGAACTCTCCGCCGCCCAGCGCGGCAAGATGCTGCAGATCCGGCGCGGCGCCCAGGCGCCCACCGTGCTCAGCGGCGACAGTGTGCTGCCGGGCCAGCAGGCCGCGCCCGCCGGCGCACCGCAGGCAAGCGTGGCGCCGGTCGGCAGCGGCTCCGTCACGACTGTGGAGCAGACGGTCGAGGCGCGCAAGAACGAGCAGCTGGCGGGCAATATCGCGGCCCAGAATCCGACCACGCCGGTTGGTCCCGGCACGCCGACACCGGGTGGTTCCGGCGGTGACAATCCGGATACCTCGATGCCGCCGCCGGTGGTGGCCGTTCCCGAGCCCGTGAAGCAGAGCGGCATCCTGTGGGGGCGCTGGGTGCGCGTCAACGGCTTGCCGGCCGATTTCAACCTGACGCTCGAGCGCGCCAAGCACCAGCTGGTTGCGGTGAACGGCAATTTCGCCGTGTTCCGCACTGCCGGCCAGGAATACGTAAGCCCTGAACGCGGCGGCATCGGCTTCAAGCTGGCCGACAGCGAAGCGTATATCGTCACCGACTACGGCAGCGTGACCAATGAAACGGCCGCTACCCTGTCGAACGGCAAGCTGAACGTCGATTTCGGCAGCAAGACCTTCGCCACGTCCTTCGATGCATCGACCCGCAAGGAAGCCTTCAGCTTCACCGGCGCCGGTGTTGTTGCGCGCGACGGCACCCTGTATGGCGACCGCGCAAATGGCCGGCTCAACTTCGTCAACGTCCAGGGCCTGCTGACCAACGACAAGGGCGGTGGAGCGGCTTATGTCTTTGATGGCAAGATCGACGAACTCCGTTCGATCAATGGCGCCGCTTCCTGGACGCCGATTAAGAACTGAAGCGCAGGGAATAAAGTGAAACGGCCGTCGAGAACGGCCGTTTTTCTTTTGAAGGCCGATTCAATTCTATCGAATTCTATCGCTGCCCCGGAGGCGTACATATTAATATGTACAAACACCGCGCCGCTCATCCAATCCCTTCCGGACTACACCTCGCCACTCTCGGCGCCGATTATTTTGTTTCAATTTGTAAGCCAGGCTTCGGCGAACTTGAATACAAAATCAGGACATTTTTCGTGCGTCCTCCCTCTCATTACTGGGATAGGATAGCGCGGCTTGCTTTCGCTGGATGATTCTCTGATAATGAGCCGCCAAAATTATCCGAGTGTCTTGAAGAAAGATTTTGCATCATGTGATGGCTGTCACATTATCAGGAATCGCCTTCTGTCATGATGCGGATCGTTGGGGCTGCAGACACACTAGTGACGCTGCAAATCGACTTAAATTTTTGATCTAACCGATCTACTCAGGAGTTTTAAATGGCAACCACGTATCACACCCAAATTCAAGAACTGTACGTCGCTTACTTCAACCGTCCTGCAGACCCGGCTGGCCGTGATTTCTGGGAAACCGTCCTGGAAGGCAATGGCGGCGACCTGGCTCCGATCTCGGCTGCATTCGCTGCTTCGGCTGAGTACAAGGACGAATACGACCAGCTGACCGTCAGCGGCGTCGTCACCCAGGTTTACCAGAACCTGTTCGGCCGCGCTCCGGACGCTTCGGGCCTGGCATTCTGGGTCAACGCACTGAACACCCGCGCCATGACCGTGGACACCATGGTGACCTTCATCGCCAAGGGCGCACAGGGTTCGGACAAAGTCGCCTTCGACAGCAAGGTCGTCGTCGCTTCGGCCTTCACCAACGCACTGAACACCCCGGAAGAAGTCGCTGGCTACAACGTCGAGTCGCTGGCTGCAGCTAAAGAACTGATCGCCGGCATCAAGACCGCTGCTCAGGCAACCGCTGCTATCGTCCCGGCAACCCTGGACGCAAGCGTCGCTGCCGTGATCAAGTCGGGCGTCGAGTTCACCCTGGAAAACGGCCTGGCTGCCCTGGGCAACGCGCAAGCCGACCTGGCTGACTTCCTCGAAGAGTTCGACACCGACGTCGATGGCGACACCGACGTGGACGCAGACGACGTCGAAGCCGCCGTTGAAGAAGCTGATGACGCGATCGCAGCACTGGTCGCCGACCCGCTGTACGGCACCTCGACCAACGCAGGCGTCAAGGCTGCCCTGCTGGCAGAGCAGATCGAGATCAACGCTGAAGCGCTGGAAGATGCACAGGACGCCCTGGCTGACGAGCAAGAAGCCCTGGACGAAGTCGACGGCCTGGGCGACGCCCTGGCTGCTCTGACCTCGGCAACCGAAGCCGCTGAAGAAGCTGCTGACGCGGAAATCGAAGCGGAAGCCGCCTTCGCTGCTGCCGAAACCTCGTTCGAAATCCGTAACGCAACCGCTGTTACCGCCGGTACCCTGGCTGGCGGCGACCTGGAAATCGAAAACGCCGACGGCGACGTCATCCTGACCATGGAAGACGGCGAAGTCGTCCTGGGTGAAGACGTTGACGCTGCTGACTACCCGGGCCTGGCTGCTTACATCGCTGCTGCTAACGCCTACCTGTCGGCCCAGGCTGACACCGCTGCTGCAGACGAAGCTGCCCTGTTCGCTCAGCTGCAAGTCGAACTGCTGGATCAGTCGGGTGTCCTGGCTGGCGCCTTCACCTTCACCGAAACCACCCCGGAAGATGCTGACGCACCGACCTTCGATGAAGTTGTTGACGAACTGAGCGCCCTGACCGCTGAAGCCCTGAGCGCACGTGCCGCTTCGGACGCTGCTCCGGCCGACGTCGCTCTGGACGCTGCCGCTGACGCCGCTGAACAGGCTGTCACCGACTTCCGTGGCGAAATCACCGCCTACCTGGCCGCCAACGACACCGACCTGGCAGACGCCGTCACCGCCGCTGAAGGCGTGGTGGAAGCCGCTCAGGGCGATATCGACGACCTGGCAGAAGCCGTGGAAGACCTGGAAGCCGCTGAAGCCCTGGCCGACCAAGTGGCAGCCCTGGAAGCAGCAGTGGCCGACGCTCAGGAAGCCTTCACCGTCAACGACTACGCTCTGCCGAAACTGCTGGGCGCCAGCGCCTTCGGTACCTCGGGTTCGGACATCTTCGTTGCCAACGGCGTGAACTCGACCATCACCAGCTTCGGCCGTGCTGGCGACGACGTCCTGTACATCGGCGAAGGCTTCAAGCTGAACACCACCGGCGACCTGACCAAGGGCGACAACGCAGCACTGGAAGTGTTCTTCGTCCAGTCGGGCAACAACACCGTCGTCACCATCGAAACCAAGGCCTTCGGCTCGAACTCGGCTGACGCTGAGATCAAGATCACCCTGACCGGTGTCGACGCTGACGACCTGACCTTCGATAACGGCATCATCAGCCTGTAATTCGCTGATACGCTGCAAGTGGCCGGCTAGCCGGCCTCTCCGCAAAAGCCCCGCAACTTCGGTTGTGGGGCTTTTTTTTGTGGCTTGAGCGCAAAATTTGTGATGTGCATCACATTTTTTGAAAGTTTTGCCTCATAATATCTTGCCGCGACCGCTCAACAGCGGGCGGTGGCGTTCGCGACACGCCCAACTGATGTCGCTACCTGTCCATCCCCCATGAAAAACAACTTCCTGACACCGAAGAACGAAATCGAACAGGCGCTGCAGATTTTCAAGCGCACATTCATCACGGTAGGGGTGTTCAGCGCCATCACGAACCTGCTGGCGCTGGTGCCGTCGCTGTACATGATGCAGGTGTACGACCGCGTCCTGGCCAGCCGCAACGAGCTGACCCTGGTCATGCTGACCGTCCTGATGCTGGGCGCCTACCTGCTGCTGGCCTCCCTCGAACTCATCCGCTCTTTCATCCTGGTGCGCGTCGGCGCCCGGTTCGACATGCAGATGAACAAGCGCGTGTATACGGCCGCCTTCGAGCAGAACCTGAAGCAGTCCGGGGCCAACGCCGGCCAGGCGCTGTCCGACCTGACCAACCTGCGCCAGTTCCTCACCGGCAGCGCCTTGTTCGCCTTTTTCGACGCGCCCTGGTTCCCGGTCTACCTGATCGTCATCTTCCTGTTCCAGCCGTCGCTGGGCTTCCTCGCCCTGGGCGGCACCATCGTCCTGGTGATCCTGGCGGTGGTGAACGAGCGCGTGTCGCGCAAGCCGCTGTCGGAAGCGAACTCGATGGCGATCGAAGCCAATACCCTGGCCACCAACAACCTGCGCAATGCCGAGGTGATCGAATCGATGGGCATGCTGCCCAACCTGATGCGCCGCTGGTTCAAGCTGCACAGCAAGTTCCTCAACCTGCAGGCCGAGGCCAGCCACAAGGCCGGCGTCGTGTCGTCGGTGACCAAGTTCGTCCAGATGTCGCTGCAGTCGCTGGTGCTGGGGCTGGGCGCGATCCTGGTCATCGAAGGCAAGATGTCGGGCGGTATGATGATTGCCGCCTCGATCCTGGTCGGCCGCGCCATGCAGCCGGTGCAACAGCTGATCGGCGTCTGGAAGAACGTCAGCGGCACCCGCAGCGCCTACGGACGCCTGGTGGCCCTGCTGGGCACGAACCCGGCGCGCGAGGCCGGCATGGCCCTGCCCAAGCCGACCGGCACCCTGACCGTCGAAGGCGTCACCGCCGCGCCGCCAGGCGTCAAGACGCCCGTCGTGCGCGGCGTCAGCTTTGGCATCCTGCCGGGTGACGTGCTCGGCATCATCGGCCCGAGCGGCTCGGGCAAGTCGACCCTGGCGCGTCTCCTGATCGGCGTCTGGCCGGCCATGATGGGCAAGGTGCGCCTGGACGGCGCGGACATCTATCACTGGAACAAGAGCGAGCTGGGGCCGCACCTGGGCTACCTGCCGCAGGACATCGAACTGTTCGCCGGCACCATCGCCGAGAACATCGCCCGCTTCGGCGAGGTCGACGCCGAGCAGGTGGTGCTGGCGGCCAAGCGCGCCGGCGTGCACGACATGATCCTGCACATGCCCGACGGCTACGATACGCGCCTGGGCGACGGCGGCTCCGGCCTGTCCGGCGGCCAGAAGCAGCGCCTCGGCCTGGCGCGCGCCATGTATGGCGACCCCGCGCTGCTGGTACTGGACGAGCCGAATTCGAACCTGGACGACGCCGGCGAAGCGGCCCTGGTGGCGGCGCTGCGCGACCTGCGCGAGCGCGGCAAGACCATCGTCCTGATCACCCACCGCACCAGCGCGATCGGCATCACCACCAAGCTGCTGTTGATGAACGACGGCCAGGTGCAGATGTTCGGCCCCACGGCCAAGGTGCTGGAAACATTGAACGAAGCGAACCAGAAACAGTTGCAGGCCCAGAAAGCCGCCAAGGCCGCCGCCGCGGGTGGCGCGGCGCCGGCGCCGGGCGCGCCCCCTGCGGGCGCCGGGACATCGCCGGGAACCATTCCGACGGCGGACACCGCCCAGAAGCGTGACGCGACCACGGCCTCGAATCAAGGGAAATGATGAAGCTTATTAAGAATAGCGAAGAGAAGGTATCGGAAGTCCTGGCGCACCCGGTCGAGCCGCTCGAGGTCGACACCGATTCCAGTAAATGGAGCCGCTTCGGCTGGTTCATCGTGCTGTTTGGCTTTGGCAGCTTCCTGCTGTGGGCCCTGCTGGCGCCGCTCGACAAGGGGGTGCCGATGAGCGGCACCGTGGCCAAGCAATCCAACCGCCAGGCCGTGCAGCACCTGGGCGGCGGCACGGTCCAGGAAATCCTGGTGCGCGACGGCGACGAAGTCAAGGCCGGCCAAGTGGTGGCGCGCATGAATCCGGTGGTCGCCAAGTCGGCCGTGGAAATGACCGACGCCCAATACCTGTCGGCCATCGCCAATGCGGCGCGCTTGTCCGCCGAGCGCGATGGGCTGAAGAAGATTACTTTCCCGCCTGAACTCGAGCGCCGCCGCAACGAGCCGCGCGTGGCCGAGCTGATGTCGCTGCAAAACCAGCTGCTGCTGTCGCGCCAGAGCGCGCTGCAAAGCGAAGTGTCCGGCATCGAGGAAAGCATCGCCGGCCTGAAGATGCAGATCCAGGGCTTGCAGGAATCGCGTGACAGCAAGAAGGAACAGGTCGCCCTGCTCAAGGAGCAGCTCGGCGGCATGCGCGACCTGGCCAAGGAGGGCTACGTTGCCCGTAACCGCCTGCTCGAGCTGGAACGCACCTATGCCCAGCTGAACGGCTCGATTTCCGAAGACATCGGCAACATCGGCCGTTCGCAGCGCCAGGTGGTGGAGCTGACCCTGCGCAAGGGCCAGCGCATGCAGGAGTACCAGAAGGAAGTGCGCAGCCAGCTCAGCGACATGCAGCGCGAAGCCGAGGCCCAGCTGGCGCGCCTGACCGCGCAACGCTTCGAATTGCAGAACGTCGAGGTGAGGGCGCCCGCCAGCGGCACCGTGGTCGGCCTGGCGGTGTTCACCAACGGCGGCGTGATCCCGGCGGGTTTCCGGATGATGGACATCGTCCCCAGCGGCGACCCCCTGATCGTCGAAGGCCAGCTGCCCGTCAACCTGGTGGACAAGGTCCATCCTGGCCTGAAGGTCGAGCTGATCTTCTCGGCCTTCAACCAGGTCAAGACGCCGCGTATCGAAGGCGAACTGCTGACCGTGGCGGCCGACCGCACCGTCGACGAGCGCACCGGCGTGCCGTATTACGTGGTGCGCGTGAAGGTCGACCAGCAAGGCGCCCATGTGATTGCCAAGCACAAGATGGACATCCGCCCGGGCATGCCGGTCGAGCTGTTCGTCAAGACCGGCGAGCGCACCATGATGAACTACCTGCTGCGTCCGATCCTGGACCGCATGCAGGCGGCAATGGGGGGCGACTGATGGCAGGATTCCGACCACACCGCGTGCTTGCCCGCGGCGGCCTGCTCGGCGCCGCCCTGTCCCTGGCCTTCGCCGCGGCGCCGGCCCAGGCCCTGTCGCTCCAGCAGGCCTATGAAGCCGCGCTGCGCAACGACCCGACCTACCGCATGCGGATCGAGGAAAGCGTGGCCAGCAAGGAGCAGGCCATCGTGGCCCGCGCCGGCCTGCTGCCAAACGTCTCGGCCAGCTACAACTTCAGCCGCAACGTGGCCGACCAGACCACCGTGCAGCAGACCCCGCTCGGCGTGGCCGAGACCACCCGGCATCCGCGCTACCTCAGCCGCTCGACGACGGTCCAGCTGCGCCAGCCCATCCTGAACCTGGAAGCGTATTACCGCTACCGCCAGGGCAAGGTGCAGGCGGCCCAGGGCCTTGAGGCGCTCGAGGCCGGTACCGACGAAGTGGCGCTGCGGGTTGCGCGCGCCTACATGGACGTGCTGTTCGCGCAAGACCAGGTCGCGCTTTCGAAGGTGCAGCGCGACATGTACCAGGAACAGCGCGCGGTCAATCAGCGCCTGTTCGAGAAGGGCGAGGGCACCCGCACCGACACGCTCGAGACCCAGGCGCGCTACGACCTGGCCGAAGCGCAGTTGATCGAGGCCGAGGACGCCCTGGTGGCCGCGCGCGACACCCTGCAAGGGGTGATCGGCATGGATCCGGGCACGCTCGACCAACTGGGCGACAACTTCCGCCCGGTGGCGCTCACGCCCGGCTCCTACGAGGAATGGGAAAAGCTGGCGCTGGAGAACAACAACACGCTGGCCGCGACCCGCCTGGCGGTCGAGAACGCGCGCCTGGACATCGGCCGCAACCGGGCCGGCCACGCGCCGCGCCTCGACTTCGTCGCCACCTACAACAAGGGCGACAACGAATCGCTGAACCAGTTCGGCACCGTCTCGACCAACCGCCAGATCGGCGTGCAGCTCAACGTCCCGATCTACGCCGGGGGCGCGGTCAATGCCGCCACGCGCCAGGCCGCCGCTACCTATGCGCGGACCCAGGCCGAGCGCGACGTGCGCACCAATGACATCCTGGTTGAGTTGCGAAAAGCCCACAGCGTGGTCGAAAGCAGTTCGCGCAAAGTCGACGCCCTGGTGAAGGCGGTCGAGTCGGCCAAGCTCCTGATGACCGCCACCGAACAGAGCATCAAGGGCGGCGTACGCATCAACCTCGACCTGCTCAACGCCCAGCAGCAGCTGTTCACCAGCCAGCGCGACCTGGCCCAGGCCAGGTACGGCTACCTGCTGGGTGTCCTGCGCCTGCGCGCCGCTTCCGGCACCCTGGACAGCCAGGTAATACGCGAAATCGCCGCGTATTTCCGCTGATTATGATGGGCCGGTGCAATACCGGCCCGTATTTCTTTTATTACCACTTTTCTTATTATTGACGAGTCATGGACTAGGCTTTGATTAGCTCGTCCGTGCGTCTGTTCACAGATGGGTTCACGCCGCTCCGAGATGCTTGAAATTCTCGTAGGTAATTGATTTTCATAGGGAAATTGGGTGCGCACTCTTCACGCACTCTTCAGTATCTCGCGCCATTTTTTTTATCAATCCGTTATATTTTCTGAACAAATTTAACGGAGGATGTTATGGCAGATTATGTTACTGACGTGCAGAAATTATATGTGGCCTATTTCAGCCGTCCGGGCGATCCGGAAGGCGTGGCATTCTGGGCAAATCAAATGGCGACCAACCCGGCAGCCTACCAGAATATCTCCGCCGCATTCTCCACGTCCGCCGAGTACCGCGCAGCCTATGCCAACATGAGCAACAGCGCCGTCGTCACCGAGATCTATGACAACCTGTTCGGCCGCGCCGCCGAGCAGGCCGGCATCAATTTCTGGGTCGACAAGCTGGACAAGGGCATCATCACGATCGACAACATGGTGACCACGATCGCCGCAGGCGCCCAAGGCAGCGACCTGTTCGCCTACAACGCCAAGGTGGCGACCGCAGTCAAGTTCACTGAGCGCATCGACCTGCCCGCGGAAAAAGCGGCGTATTCCGGCGACGCGGCGCTGAAGATCGCGGTCGACTATATCGCCGCGGTCAAGGACCTGCAGTCGGCCGCCATGGGCAATGATCCGGGCAACATCGATGCCGCGATCGCGCGCATGTCGGGCACCCCGACGGGCATGGAAGAGATCCAGGTGGTGGGCCTGCCGGAAGACGGCGGCTGGTAAGTAAAGCCGAGGGCGTTCGCCGTTGCACAGGCGCTACGCCGGGGAGGGCGCTGCCTCAGGGGCAGTGGTATGGCGCATGTCGCGCGCTGCCTGGACGCCTGGACTCCCAAGCCGGATACGGGACGGCGCTCGCCGCCCCGCAGCGGCCGCCGCGCGCCTGCGGCGGCCCTGGCATTTAGACGCCGGCGCCCGCCGGATGTTCGCCGGCCCGGTCCGCCTGGATCTGGCCATCCTTGCCGGCGCAATGCGGGCATGAGACTCCCACCACATACTCCGGCGACAGCTGCTGGCGCGGCGTAACCACGGCGCGGCAGGCGAAGCATTGCGCGGTTTCGGTCGGTTCCAGCTTCGGATTGAGGGCGGTGCGGTAGTCGAACACGAAGCAGTCGCCCGAGTAGTGGTCGCCGCCCACTTCCTCGAAATACTTCAGGATGCCGCCGTCGAGCTGGAAGACCCGGTCGTAGCCGATGTTCTTCATGTGGATCGCCGCCTTCTCGCAGCGGATGCCGCCGGTGCAGAAGGTCACCACGGTCTTGCCGGCCAGCTCATCCTTGTGCTGGGCCGCCACCGCGGGGAACTCGGTGAACTTGTCGATGCGGTAGTCGAGCGTGTTGTCGAAGGTGCCGACGTCGACCTCGAAGGCGTTGCGGGTTTCCATCATCACCACCGGCACGCCATCGTCGTCATGGCCCTGGTCGAGCCAGCGCTTGAGCGTCTTCGGATCGACCGACGGGGCGCGGCCCAGTTCCGGCTTGATCAGCGGCATGCGCATGGTGATGATTTCCTTCTTGATCTTCACCAGCATGCGCTTGTGCGACTGCTCGAGCGACAGGCTCTCTTTCCACTCCAGGTCGGCCAGGCGGGCGTCGCTACGCACCCAGGCCAGGAACCCGTCGATGTGCTCGCGCGTGCCCGACAGGAACATGTTGATGCCTTCCGGGGTCAGCAGCACGGTGCCTTTCAGGCCCAGCTCGTTGCACAGGGCCTGGTATTGCGGGCGCAGTTCTTCCAGGTTGTCGAGCGTGATGAATTTGTAGGCGGCGATGTTGACGTACTGGGTGGACATGGCGATACGCGGTGAAAAGTCAGGGCGATATTATAAGGCAGGGTGGGGGGCTTGCCGCTGGGATTGCCTATTCCCGACCCCTTGGCGTCCTCGCCGAGCAACAATGATAAAGGTTTGCTAAGAAACTTGGGTTCCGGCGAAGGCCGGAACCCAAGTTCCCTTCCGAAGTCACTTGTCGTGCTGATAAGCAACACGCATCGACACCCAACTTCATCGCTTCCGCCCAGCAAGGTAAAATGTCAGGATGACTTCCCCGATCTTCACCCACCTGCGTGTCCATTCCGAATACTCCATCGTCGACGGCCTGGTCCGTATTGACGAGCTGGTGGGAGCGGCCGCCAAGGACCGGCAGCCGGCGCTGGCCGTGACCGACCTGGCCAATACCTTCTGCCTGGTGCGCTTCTACAAGGCGGCGCGCGGCAAGGGGATCAAGCCGATCGTGGGGGTGGATGCCTGGATCACCAACGACGACAACCGCGACAAGCCCTTCCGCCTGCTGATCCTGGCCAAAAACCGCACCGGCTACCTGCAGCTGTGCGACCTGCTGTCCAGGGCCTGGCTGACCAACCAGTACAAGGGCAGGGCGGAGATCCGCGTCGACTGGCTGGAGGCACTCAGCACCAGCATCTCGACCCTGGAACCGGAAACGCCGCAGAACGACGCCCTGATCGTGCTCTCGGGCGCCCAGTTCGGCGACATCGGCCAGGCGATCGACAACGGCGATCTGGCCAAGGCCGAGGCCGCCGCCCAGCGCTGGGCGCGCATCTTCCCGGGCCACTTCTATATCGAGATCCAGCGCGCCGGCCAGCCGAACCAGGAACAGCAGGTGCGCCACTCGGTGGCGCTGGCTTCGCGCCTCGGCCTGCCGGTGGTGGCGACCCACCCGGTGCAGTTCCTGAGCAAGGACGAATTCATCGCCCACGAAGCGCGTGTCTGCATCGCCGAAGGCGAGATGCTGGCCAACGCCAAGCGCGTGCGCCGCTTCAACGAAGAAATGTGCTTCAAGTCGCAGGAAGAGATGGCGCGCCTGTTCGCCGACCTGCCGGGCGCGCTCGCCAACTCGGTCGAGATCGCCAAGCGCTGCAACGTCGTGCTTACCCTGGGCAAGCCGCAGCTGCCGAATTTCCCGACCCCGGGCATGACCATCGACGAATTCCTGGTGGCCGAGACCCAGAAAGGCCTGGAAGAGCGCCTGCTGCAGCTGTATCCGGACCCGGTGCAGCGCGAAAAGGAACGCCCGCGCTACGAGGCGCGCCTGAAGTTCGAGAACGACACCATCATCAAGATGAAGTTCCCGGGCTACTTCCTGATCGTGGCGGAGTTCATCCAGTGGGGCAAGAACAACGGCGTGCCGATCGGTCCGGGCCGTGGTTCGGGCGCGGGCTCGCTGGTGGCCTACGCGCTGAAGATCACCGACCTCGACCCGTTGAAATACAACCTGCTGTTCGAGCGCTTCCTGAACCCGGAACGCGTCTCGATGCCCGACTTCGACATCGACTTTTGCCAGGAAAAGCGCGAACTGGTGATCCAGCACGTGAAGGACCTGTACGGCCGCGACGCGGTGTCGCAGATCGCCACCTTCGGCACCATGGCCGCGAAAGGCGCGATCCGCGACGTCGGCCGCGTGCTCGACTTCGGCTACAACTTCTGCGACGGCGTGTCCAAGCTGATCCCCTTCAAGCCGGGCAAGCAGGTCTCGATCGCCGAGGCGATCGAAGAGGAGCCGCTGCTCAAGGAGCGCCTCGAGAACGAGGAAGAGGTCAAGCAGCTGCTCGACCTGGCGCAGCAGGTGGAAGGCATCACCCGTAACATCGGCATGCACGCCGGCGGCGTCCTGATCGCCCCCGGCAAGCTGACCGACTTCTGCCCGCTGTACACGCAGTCGGGCGACTCGGGCGTGGTGTCGCAGTACGACAAGGACGACGTCGAAGCCGTCGGCCTGGTCAAGTTCGACTTCCTGGGCCTGACCACGCTGACCATCCTCGACCGCGCGGTCAACTACATCCGCGCGCTCGACCCGGCCGACGCCGACTTCAACCTCGAGACCCTGCCGCTCACCGACCGCCCTTCGTACAAGCTGCTGTCCGAGGCCAAGACGGTCGCGATCTTCCAGCTTGAATCGCGCGGCATGCAGGGCATGCTGAAGGACGCGCGTCCCGACCGCTTCGAGGACATCATCGCGCTCGTCGCCTTGTACCGTCCGGGCCCGATGGACCTGATTCCCGACTTCTGCAAGCGCAAGCACGGCGAGAAGTTCGACTATCCCGATCCGCGCACCGAGTCCATCCTGTCCGAGACCTACGGCATCATGGTCTACCAGGAGCAGGTCATGCAGATGGCGCAGATCGTGGGCGGCTACTCGCTGGGCGGCGCGGACATGCTGCGCCGCGCGATGGGCAAGAAAAAGGCCGAGGAGATGGCAGAGCACCGCGAGATCTTCCGCGCCGGCGCCGCCAAGGACGGCCTGTCGACCGAGAAGGCCGACGAGATCTTCGACCTGATGGAGAAGTTCGCGGGCTACGGCTTCAACAAGTCGCACGCGGCCGCCTACGCGCTGCTGTCCTATCACACGGCCTACCTCAAGGTCCATCACACCGCCGCGTTCATGGCAGCCAACATGTCGCTGGCCATGGAAGACACGGACAAGATCAAGATCCTGGTCGAGGACTCGATCGACGTCTGCAAGCTCACCATCCTGCCGCCGGACGTCAACGAATCGCAGTTCCGCTTCACGCCGGAAGGCCCGCCGCGTTCCGTCACCGGCAAGCAGGTGGCCAACATCCGCTACGGCCTGGGCGGCGTCAAGGGCGCCGGCCAGGGCGCGATCGAGGCCATCATCGCGGCGCGCACCGCAGGCGGCAAGTTCAAGGACCTGTTCGACTTCTGCAAGCGCGTGGACCGCAAGCAGATCAACCGCCGCACCGTCGAATCCCTGATCCGCGCCGGCGCGATGGACTGCTTCGGCGTCGACCGCGCGGTCTTGCTGGCCTCGGTCGCCTTCGCCATCGAGGTGGCGGACCAGGCGGCCGCCTCGGCCAACCAGGTCAGCCTGTTCGGCGGCGACGACAGCGACCTGGTCGCCCCGCCGGAATACGTCAAGGCCACGCCCTGGACCGACCGCCAGAAGCTGGCCGAAGAGAAGATCGCGCTCGGCTACTACCTGTCGGGCCACATGTTCGACTCCTACGCGGCCGAGGTGCGCCGCTTCGCCAAGACCAAGCTCAAGGACCTGGAGCCCTCGCGCGATCCGCGCATGCTGTGCGGCGTGATCACCGGCGTGCGCACCCAGATGACCCAGCGCGGCAAGATCCTGATCGTGGCGCTGGACGACAAGACCGGCGTGGTCGAGGTGACCATCTACAGCGAGCTGTTCGAGGCCAACAAGAACATCTTCAAGGAAGACGAGTTCCTGCTGGTGGTGGGCAAGGTGTCGGAAGACCGCTTCAACGGCGGCCTGCGCATCACGGCCGAAAAGGTATTCGACATCGCCGCCTCGCGCATCCAGTACGGCCACAAGCTCGAGATGGACCTGGCCACCACGACCAGCCCGGCCAAGATCGCCGAGGTGCTGCAGCCCTACCGGGCGCAGGACGGCCTGCCGGTCAGCCTGCGCATCAACCCGCAGGGTATCGAGTGCGTGATGCAGCTGGGCGACGACTGGCGCGTGGCGCCGTCGGATCAGCTCAAGCATGCGCTGGAGCTGACGCTGGGGGCGAAGGGTGTGGCGGTGGAGTACTGATCGGGCTTCGGTTGGGAACTTGGGCCCCCGCCTTCGCGGGGGTGACGTTGTTTTAAAGTGCAGATATAACCCGCGTGCGCGATTTCGGACACGTCCTAAATACGTCACCCCCGCGAAGGCGGAGGCCCAAGTTTGCATGAACAGCCCTACCGCTTCCTCTTCTTCGGTACAAACTCCACCACCCTGAACGTCGCCCCCAGCAGCCACAAGCCGCCAAGGGTCAGCAGCAAGCCAGCCCCCGCACTGCCCACCACCAGCGGATGATTGAAATCCGTCCGCTCCCGGTAATCCATGATGTGCAGCATCCAGAAGAAATCGAACAGCCGCCAGGTGCTGTTCCGGTGCGGCAGCACCTCGCCGGTCTGCCCCGACACGTAGATGGCCGTGGTATCCGCATCCAGCACGTGGATGCGCCACACCTTGCCCTCATGCCCGCGCACTTCCGGCGTCGACAGCAGCAGCTGCGGCGCCAGCATCGGCATGCCGCCGCGGTAGGAAGCCGCGGCCAGCCGCGCCGCCATCGGGGCGTCGACTTCCAGCGGCCGCCCGTCGCGCGCCCCGGCCAGCCAGACCGTCTTTCCCTGCGACAGCCGGTACACGGGCAGCGCGTCCAGCCAGGCGCTCGCGATCCGGTCCACGGGCCGCTCCTGCGCCGCCAGCACCTGCCCGACCGGCAGCGCATCCGCGATCCAGGGCCGGGCGGCGGGCGCCGGGGCGCGGGTGTGCATGCCGTGCACCTTGTGCATGTCGAGCAGGCTCATGACGAGGCCGCTGCCCATCCAGAGCAGCACCTGCAGGCCGATCAGCAATCCCAGCCAGGTGTGGGCGATGCGCAGCAGCCGGGTCATCGCTTGAGCTTTCGTCTTACCCACAGCACCAGCAGCCAGGCGCCGCTGAGCGCCATGGCGCTGCCCGCGAGGCTGCTGGCTTGCAGCAGCCCGTTATTGACGTCCTCGCGCTCCTCGTAATCCATGATGTGCAGCATCCAGGCCAGGTCGAACCAGCGCCACAGGTCGTGCCGGCGGCTCAAGAGCTCGCCCGAATACGGCGAATAGTACAGGGTGGTCGCGGCCGCGTCGTCGAAGCGGGCGGCCCACAGCGGCGCGGGACGGGCGCCGACCTCGCGCGGCGCGGTCGCGAGCCAGTCGACGGCGCGCAGCCGGCCGTCGCCCCGGTAGGCGGCGCGGGCCAGCGCCGCGACCTGGTCCCGCGTGAGCGGCGCCAGCGGGGCGCCGCTGGCGGCGTCCAGCAGGCTGACATCCTTGCCACGGCGCAGCTCGACCACTTCGCGTCCGCCCAGCTGCTTGAAGGCGAAACCGCTCATGCCTGGGTAGCGCGCCGCCAGGGCGGCGGGATCGATGCGCGGGGACGAAGGCAGCAGGGCAGGGCGCTCGCCGCGCGCCAGGTGGTCGCCGTGGACGACCTCGATCGGCACCGCCACCATGTACAGGCCGCCCGCCATCCAGAGCAGGGCCTGGATGCCGACCAGCAGCGACAGCCATTTGTGGATGCGCCGCACCCACAGCGGCCAGCGGCTGGGTGGCGCCGGGCGCATCAGGCGGCTTCGCCCTGGTGCTCGCGCAGGCCGCGCGTGGCCTGGGTGGTCTTGTCCAGGACGCGCCGCTCGACCACCTTGCGGTTGCTGGTTTCGTCGTCGCGCTTGGCCTCGCGGTGCCACAGGTGCAGCACTTCGGTGGCGAAGGCGCCGTCCTTGCGCCGCACGCCGGCGTGCAGCAGGCGCACCACCAGGTCGGAATCCTCGTGGCCCCAGCCGACGAAGCTCTCGTCGAAGCCGTTCACCCGCAGCAGGTCGGCGCGCCATACCGCCAGGTTGCAGCTCTTGATGCGGCGCCAGCTGAACTTGCGGTGCACGCGGCCCAGGTCGGGCCAGCGCAGCAGCAGCTGCAGCAGCTTGTTCATGTCGCCGCGCAGGCGGTAGCGCAGCTTGTCGAAGAAACCCAGCGCGGGCAGGTCGAGGTGTTCCGCCAGGGTCTTCTCGGTCAGGGCGGGGCTGAGCAGGATGCGGCTGCCCGACACCAGGAAGCCCGGCCGCGCCAGTGCGCGGTGGCGCGCGATGAAGTCTCGCTGCGGGATGCAGTCGCCGTCCAGGAAAATGATATAGTCGCCGGTTGCCGCCAGTGTGCCGCGGTTGCGCGCCATCGCGGCGCGGAAACCGTCGTCCGGCTGCCACACGTGCTTGAGCGGCACGGGCGAACGCGCGCGCAGGCGGTCGATGGCGTCCCGCGTGTTGGCACCGGAGCCGTCATCAGCGATAATGATTTCAAAATTCTTGTCATCCTGCAAGAAACAGGCTTCCACCACCGCCGTCAGGGCGTCCGGCCGGTTGTACGTCGTGATCACGACCGAAATTGTCGGTGCTTGCTGCATGGCTTCCAGAATAAAACGCTCAAGGTGGCAAGAATATCCCACAAGAACCTGAATGAACAATAAGCCATTGAAGTCGTGGGCGCCGATGCAGCTGTGGATCGGCTTCCAGGTCTTCCTTTTCCCCTTCATCAGCCTCATCACCCCCTCCGGCATCGGCTTTTCCAGCCTCCTGTTCGTGCTGACGCTGCTGTTCGTGCCGCGCCAGGCCTGGACTGCACTGGCGCCGCACTGGAAGGACGTGCGCTGGGTCGTGGCCGCCTTCGCCTTCCAGCTGGCGCTGGTGGCGGTGTGCGTGCTGCTGCGTCCCGAGGCCGACCTGGCGCGCCTGGACAAGCCTTCGCGCATGCTGATGGGTTTCAGCGCCGCCATGCTGGTGCTGCTGGCGCGCCCGCCGCGCGCCCTGCTGTGGTGGGGCGTGGCCGGCGGCGCCGTGGCGGCCTTGCCCTTCATCCTGTGGCAACGCATCGTCCTGGGCGAGGACCGCCCCGGCGGCTTCCTGAACGCGATCACCTTCGGCGACCTGGCCTTGTGCCTGGGCCTGCTGGCGCTGGCGGCGGCGGTCGACTACCGCCACAGCACGCGCAAGGCGCTGCTGCCGGCGCTGGGCGCGGTGGCGGGGCTGGCGGCCTCGGTCGCCACCGGCAGCCGCGGCGGCTGGATCGCGCTGGCGCTGGCCGGCGTCCTGTTCCTCTGCTATGCCCAGATGCTGCACAGCCGCCGCGTACGCCTGCTGCTGGTGGGCAGCTTCGCCCTGGTCGGCGCCACCTTCTTCATTCCCGCCACCGGCATGCAGGAGCGCGCCGAGCAGGGCGTGGTCGACGTGCGCACCTGGATGAACGGCGGCAGCGCCTTCAGCAACGTCGGCATCCGCCTCGAGTTG
The DNA here is from genome assembly GCF_018119405.1 of Massilia sp. ST3. Taxonomy (GTDB): domain Bacteria; phylum Pseudomonadota; class Gammaproteobacteria; order Burkholderiales; family Burkholderiaceae_D; genus Telluria. The sequence goes on from NZ_JAGPWC010000020.1 coordinate 25,670, forward strand.
TGGAAGGGCGCCGCCATGCTGATCGCGGAGCGTCCGTTCACGGGGCTGGACGCGGCCACGGTGCGCGCGGAACTGCGCCGCCACGTCGAAGCGGGCGAGCTCGATCCGGCGATCCTGCCGCTCGAACACCTGCATAATGACGCCTTGCAGGCGCTGGCGACGGGCGGCGTCTGGGGCCTGCTCGCCTGGGCCGGCATCCTGCTCGCGCCCTTCCTGTTCTTCTCGCGCGAACTGGGACGCGGCGTGCACATGGGCATGCCGCAGTTCGCGCCGGCCCTGGCCGGCATGCTGGTCGTGCTGTCCTATTTCAGCTTCGGCCTGACCGAAGTGATCTTCTGGTCGCTCAAGGGCTGCATGTTCTATGCGCTGATGGTCTTCCTGCTCATGGGCTTCTGCCTGATTGCGAAAGAAAAAAGTGGAAAATAAAGTCGTCGTCAAGCGCCTGCTGGCGCTGATCAAGCCTTATCAATCGCGCTCCTGGCTGGCGCTGCTGTCGATGGCGCTCACCGCGGCCACCCAGCCGCTGCTGGGCAAGGCGCTGGAGCTGCTGCTCGATCTCGGCTTCAAGAAGAAGGTGCCCTTCAGCCTGTGGTGGATCCCGGGCGTGCTGGTCTCGATCTTCATCCTGCGCGGCATCGGCACCTTTTCCACCGCCTACCTGAACAACTGGGTGCTGTCGCGCGTGCTGAACGACCTGCGCGCCATGGCCTTCGAGCGGGTGCTGCGCCTGCCGGTGGCGCGCTTCCAGGAAGAGACCACCGGCAAGATCATCAACACGGTGGTCAACGACGTGCGCCAGGTGGTGGACATGATCCAGTCGGTGTTCGTGGCCTGCGTGCGCGACGTGCTGGTCGTGATCGGCCTCCTGGGCGCGCTGCTCTACCTGAACTGGAAGCTGACCCTGGTCGCCATCGTGGTGGTGCCGTTGACGGCCGTGATCGTGCGCACCACCACCGGCCGCCTGCGCCGCCTCAACCGCGAAAGCCAGCGCGTCACCGCCGAGATGACCGGCGTGGTCGAGGAAGCCGCGCGCGGCCACCAGGTGATCCGCGTATTCTCGGGCGAACGCTACGAGCGCGCGCGCTTCCACGCCCGCAGCGAGGCGCTGCGCGGTTTCGCCCAGCGCATGACGGTGGCCTTCGCCGCCACCACCCCGATCACCCAGATCGCCACCTCCATCGCCTTGTCGCTGGTGATCGTGCTGGCGATCCGCGCCGAGATGACGGTGGGCGAATTCACCAACTTCGTGACCATGATGCTGATGCTGCTCACGCCCCTGAAATCGCTGGCCGAGGTCAACGGCCCGATGCAGCGCGGGATCGCCGCCGCCGAGACGGTCTTCCAGATCGTCGATTCGCCGACCGAGCTCGATACCGGCAGCCATGAGCTCGGCCGTGCGAAGGGCCACCTGGTGTTCGAGCGCGTGGCCTTCCGCTACCCGAACGCGGCCGGCCTGGCCCTGGACGAGGTCTCGCTCGCCATCCAGCCCGGCCAGACGGTGGCCCTGGTGGGCGTGTCCGGCGGCGGCAAGTCTACCTTTGTCAACCTGGTGACGCGCTTCTACGATCCGGAAGGCGGCCGCCTGCTGCTGGACGGCGTGCCCTACCGGGACATCAAGCTGGCCAGCCTGCGCGCCCAGCTGGCGATGGTGAGCCAGAACGTGGTGCTGTTCGACGACACGCTGGCAGCCAACATCGCCTACGGGGCCGAGCGCATCGACTACGAGCGCCTGGCGGCGGCGGTCAAGGCCGCGCACCTGACGGACGTGGTGGCCAAGCTGCCGGAAGGCGTGGAGACGCGCATCGGCGAGAACGGCTCGCGCCTGTCCGGCGGCCAGCGCCAGCGCGTGGCGATCGCGCGCGCGATCTACAAGGACGCGCCGATCCTGATCCTGGACGAGGCCACCTCGGCGCTGGACAACGAATCCGAACGCGCGGTGCAGGCGGCGCTCGACAGCCTGATGGCCGGCCGCACCACGATCGTCATCGCGCACCGCCTGTCGACCATCGAGCGGGCCGACCGCATCGTGGTGATGGAGCATGGGCGGATCGTGGAGCAGGGGACGCATGAGGAGCTGCTCGGGGCGAACGGGATGTATGCGAACCTGTATCGGCTGCAGTTTGCGGCGGTGGAAGAGAAGTAGAACTTGGGTTCCGGCGAAGGCCGGAACCCAAGTTTCTCGGCACAGCCGCACGGCAAATAAAAAAACCGCGCCTCCCCGAAGGAAGAGCGCGGCAACTTGGCAGAACCCTGTCGTTAACTTGCGTAGTGCGCCGCCTCTCCCGGCCGTTCGGCCTCGACACCGTGGGCGCGCTGCTCCACTGCTTCCACATAGCGTTTCAAGGCGTCGTCCAGCGAAGGCAGCAGCAGCCCACGCTCGCTGCCCAGCGCGCTGAATCCCGGGCGCCGTGCGGCATAGCCGCAGGATTCCATCGACACTTCCTCCAGCCGGCCCGGATCCACCCCGGCCGCGGCGCAGGCGCGCCGCGCCAGTTCGGCCCAGCTCACCGCCTCGGCATTGGTCAGGTGCCAGACGCCGCGCTCGCGGTCGATCAGCAGGTCGAGCGAGACGTTCACCAGGTCGGGCACATAGGTCGGCGCCACCACCATGTCGCCGGCCGCCTGGAAGGACTGGCCGTGGTCGAGCGCATTCAGCGCCTGGGTCACGAAGTTATGCTGGTCCCAGGGGCCGAAGAAGGACGAGGTGCGGATCACCAGCGCCTGCGGGTCGGCGTCCAGCACGCGCTGCTCGGCCTCGGCCTTGCTGCATCCGTAGACGCCCAATGGATTCACCGGGTCCGACTCCACATAGGGCCGGCCCTTGGCGCCGTCGAACACCAGGTCGGTCGAGAAGGTCATGAAGCGCAGCGCGTGGCGGATGCAGGCCAGCGACAGGATCGTCGGTCCCAGGGTATTCTCGCGCATGCAGCGTTCGCTGTCGCCTTCCGCCTCGTCGACACGCACGTAGCCGCCCGCATTGATGATGGCCCAGGGCTTGAAGCGCTGGATCGCGCGTTCCACCGACGCAGGATCGGTGATGTCCATCTCCTGGCGCGTCAGCACGTGGTAGGCCAGGTTGCGTTTTTCGCAGATGCGCGCGAAGGCCGAGCCCAGGGTGCCGGTGGCGCCGCTGATGAGGATCGGCTGCACGTGGGCCGACTTGAACTGTCCGCGCACGGCCAGGTCGGCCACCGCGGTGCTGGTCGCCACCGGCTTGCACAGGAAGCGTCCCGGACGACGCCACCAGCCTTCACCCTGCAGCACCGGATTGCTCAGCGGGCGTCCGCTGGACAGCTCGCGCATCAGGGTCGCCACCGCGGTGGGACGGGGCGTGCCGCCGCGCACGTCGAAGGGGCCGGGCTCGTAGTAGCCGCGGCACTCGGTCACCAGGCAATTCCAGTCGAAGGAGCCGAGCAGCGCCCAGACCGTCACGGCGCGGATGTCGGCGCCCTGGTTGCGCGCCTTCTTGGCCGCGTTCCAGATCTCGACCAGCCAGCGCAGCTGGTCTTCGCGGTTGGCGTCGATATGGGCCTCGGTGATGGCGATCGGCAGGCCGTAGCGTTCCCAGGTTTCCATCAGCAGCGGCGCGATGCCCGGCGTCGGCGTGGCCAGCACGCGCGGCGTCTCGATGTCGGCATGGTAGATGCCGCGGAAGGTATGGCAGCGGTCTTTCGGATAGCGCTCGGGACGATGGTCGAGCCAGCGTTCGCTGGTGGCGTAGTAATTCACGCCGATGATGTCCGGCGGGCAGGGATTGTCGCGGAACCAGAGCAGTTCCTCTTCGGTCGCGTTCGATTCGAGCAGGTAGTTCCACAGCTTGTGGTCCTGGTCCACTTTACCGCACAGCAGGTCCCAGCCCAGCCAGCGGCGTTCGTTGAAGAAGCTGGTGATGGCTTCCATCTCCGGCATCCCGTAGGTTTTGGACAGGTCGTCGGTCTGGACCAGCTTGGCGTCCGGGTTGACGGCGCGGATGGCGCGCATCGCCAGCACCGTGGCGCGGCATTCGACGAGCAGGGCGCGTACGAAGGTGGCTTCGTCGCCGCCGTGCGGATACCAGACCCCCGCCAGGCCCGAGAAGCGCGCCGTGGTCAGCGGTTCGTTGACCGGGGTGTAGTACTCGACCCAGGGGTAGCGCGCGGCGACCGCGCCGGCGTATTCGGCGAGCTTGTCGGCGAAGCAGGCATCGACCAGGCTGGTATGGCGCGGGCCGCTGCCGTGGTGCACCAGGCCGACGATCGGGGTGACGCCCAGCTGCTGCAGGGCAGGCAGGCGCTCGTCGGGCCAGGACCAGTCGGCCGACTCGATGCCGTCCGGCGCGGTGCGTTCCCACAGCACCGGATAGCGGATCGCCCGGATGCCGAGCGAGGCAAAGCGTTCGATATCCTGCAGGCGCTCGGCGTGGCCGTTGCGGTCCATCTGGCTGAAGTAATTGTCGCGCACACGGTTGACCGTGCATTCAAGTCCGCCCCAAAGCGCCAGCTCTGGGGTTTGTTCCGGCTGGGAACCAAGATGTGGAATCATGAGGTGGTATCTACTTTGTGAAAACAGCCTCAAGCCTACTGTCCCGGTTTTGACCCTTATGTGAAGTAGCCCACATAAAAGCGGTTTTTCGGACAATTCCTACTTTTTGTGGGCATCATTCACTTTATTGAGCTTAATTTCGGTTAAAAATACGAAACATCAAAGGCGGATGAGCGCGTGCGCCGCCAAGCGCGCGATCGCGCGACAATGCTGACAGCCGACTAAGGGAGAGCGCGATGTATATGGTGTACTGGACCATGGTGGACGACGACGCCAGCCAGCCGCACGCCCAGGTCTTCGACACCACCGAGATGGTGGGGGCCATGCAGTTCATGGAAGAGCTGCGCAAGCGCCAGCGCGCCGGCGAAGGCGTGCGTTTCGTGACGATGTGTTCGGAGCACCCGGACGTGGTCGGCCACCCGGGTGTGGACGTGACCGGTCCCGGCTACAACTGGAAGAAGCGGCGGAGCTAGCCGGCAAAAACGGCCAGACCCCAGGACCCATCTTCCCGGCCCCGGTTTATACTGTGGCAACCGGCGTCCAGACCGGGAACGAGACCTGTCCACATGAACCATCCCATCATTCCGATCGTCGCGCAGGGGGCGAGCCGCCTGCGCAAGCGCCAGGCGCCCAAGGGCCGCCAGGTCGATGCGCAAGCCCTGGCCGACGTCCGCGCCCTGCTGGGCGAAGCCCCGCGCCGGCGCGACCTGCTCATCGAGCACCTGCACAAGATCCAGGACCGCCACGGCTGCCTGTCCAGCCCCCATCTCGCCGCCCTGGCGCAGGAAATGGGCCTGGCCCAGGCCGAGGTCTACGAGGTGGCCACCTTCTATCACCATTTCGACGTGGTCAAGGAAGGCGAACCGGCCCCGGCCGCGCTGACGGTGCGCGTGTGCGCCGGCCTATCCTGCGAGATGGCGGGCGCGCGCGAACTGCTGGGCAAACTGCCGGGCATCCTGGGGCGCGAGGTGAGGGTGCTCGAGGCGCCCTGCGTCGGCCGCTGCGAGCAGGCGCCGGTGGCGGTGGTCGGCCAGCTGGCCGTGCCGCAGGCGAGCGCGGAAAACGTGCTGGCCAAGGCGCGCGCCGGTGAGACGACCGACCTCGTCCACGATCACATCGGTCTCGACGCCTACCGCGCGGCGGGCGGCTATGCGCTGCTGCGCGACTGCGTCGCCGGCAAGCTCGACGCCGGGCAGGTCATCGCCACCCTGGAGGCGTCCGGCCTGCGCGGCCTGGGCGGCGCCGGCTTTCCGCTCGGCCGCAAGTGGCGCATCGTGCGCGCTGAACCCGGGCCGCGCCTGATGGCGATTAACATCGACGAAGGCGAGCCCGGCACCTTCAAGGACCGCGTCTACCTCGAGCGCGATCCGCACCGCTTCCTGGAAGGCGCCCTGATCGCCGCCTGGGCGGTCGGCATCGAAGCCATCTACATCTACCTGCGCGACGAATACCACGGCTGCCGCGCCATGCTGGAAGCCGAGCTGGACAAGCTGCGCGCGGACCCGCCCTTGCAGGGCATGCCGCCCATTCACTTGCGCCGTGGCGCCGGCGCCTATATCTGCGGCGAAGAGTCGGCCATGATCGAATCGATCGAGGGCAAGCGCGGCATGCCGCGCCTGCGTCCGCCCTATGTGGCCCAGGTGGGCCTGTTCGGCCGCCCGACCCTGGAACACAATTTCGAATCGCTGCACTGGGTGCGCGAGATCCTGGAGCGGGGCGGCGAGTGGTTCGCCGCCCATGGGCGCAACGGCCGCCGCGGTCTGCGCTCGTTCTCGGTCTCGGGCCGGGTGCGCGAGCCGGGCGTGAAGCTGGCGCCGGCCGGCATCACGATCCGCGAACTGATCGCTGAATACTGCGGCGGCATGCGGGATGGCCACGACTTCTACGCCTACCTGCCGGGCGGCGCCTCGGGCGGCATCCTGCCGGCCAGCCTCGGCGACATCCCGCTCGACTTCGATACCCTGCAGCCCTACGGCTGCTTCATCGGCTCGGCCGCCGTGGTCGTACTCTCGCAGCACGACAGCGCGGTGGCGGCCGCCCGCAACACGCTGGCCTTCTTCAAGGACGAGTCCTGCGGCCAGTGCACGCCCTGCCGCAACGGCACCGCCAAGGCGCTCGACCTGATCCGCCAGCCGGCGTGGGACACGGCATTGCTGGGCGAACTGTCGCAGGTGATGCGTGACGCGTCCATTTGCGGCCTGGGCCAGGCCGCGCCGAATCCCATCGACTGCGTCATCCGCTACTTCCCGCACGAGCTGGTGCACCATGAATGACTTCAACCGCCTCATCACATTCGAACTGAATGGCCGCAGCGTCGACGCGCTGCCCCACGAAACCCTGATCGAGGTCGCCGCGCGCGAGGGCATCGAGGTGCCGCGCCTGTGCTACAAGGAAGGCATGGAGGCGGTCGGCAACTGCCGCTCCTGCATGGTCGAGATCGATGGCGAGCGCGTGCTCGCGCCTTCCTGCTGCCGCCATCCCACGGCCGGCATGAAGGTCAGCACCGACAGCGCGCGCGCCCTGGCGGCGCAGAAGATGGTGCTGGAACTGCTGCAGGCCGATATGCCGGAAGCCGAGTACACGCGCCGCAACGAGGTCGACCTCTGGGCCGAGAAGCTCGGCGTCGGCAAGCCGCGCTTCGCGCCCACGCGCCCGCAGCCGCAACACGACGCGACGCACGCCGCGATCACGGTCAACCTCGACGCCTGCATCCAGTGCACGCGCTGCGTGCGCGCCTGCCGCGACGAACAGGTCAACGACGTGATCGGCCTGGCCTTCCGCGGCGAGGGCGCCAAGATCGTGTTCGACCAGGACGACCCGATGGGGGCCTCCACCTGCGTGGCCTGCGGCGAATGCGTGCAGGCCTGCCCGACCGGCGCCCTGATGCCGGCGCGCGAGGTGGCCCTGCACATCCCGGACAGGCAGGTCGATTCGGTCTGCCCTTATTGCGGGGTCGGCTGCCAGCTGACCTACCACATCAAGGACGACAAGATCCTGTACGTGGAGGGACGCAAGGGCCCGGCCAACCAGGGCCGCCTGTGCGTCAAGGGCCGCTACGGCTTCGACTACGCCCACCATCCGCACCGGCTCACCAGGCCGCTGATCCGGCGCGAAGGCGTGCCCAAGACGGGCGACTTCACGATGGACCCGGAGCGCGTGATGGACGTCTTCCGCGAAGCCAGCTGGGAAGAAGCCCTGGCCCTCGCCGGCGGCAAGCTGGCGCAATTGCGCGACCAGCACGGCGGCGCGGCCCTGGCGGGCTTCGGCTCCGCCAAGGGCAGCAACGAGGAAGCCTACCTGTTCCAGAAGCTGGTGCGCACCGGTTTCAAGACCAACAACGTCGACCACTGCACCCGCCTGTGCCACGCCTCCTCGGTGTCGGCCCTGCTGGAAGGCATCGGCTCGGGCGCGGTCTCGAACCCGGTGATGGACGTGACGCGCGCCGAGGTCATCGTCGTCATCGGCGCCAACCCCACCGTCAACCACCCGGTGGCGGCCACCTGGATCAAGAACGCGGTGCGCACGGGCGCCAAGCTGGTCGTGCTCGACCCGCGCCGCTCCGAGCTGGCGCGCCACGCCCACCGCTACCTGCAGTTCAAGCCCGACACCGACGTCGCCCTGCTGAACGCGATGATGCACGTGATCGTCACCGAAGGCCTGGTCGACCGCGACTTTGTTGCCGGCCGCACGGTCGGCTACGAAGACCTGGAGAAGAACGTCGCCGAGTACAGCCCGGAAGCGATGGCGCCGATCTGCGGCATCGACGCCGAGACCATTCGCTACGTGGCGCGCCTGTACGCCACCTCGAAGGGCTCGATGATCCTGTGGGGCATGGGTGTGTCCCAGCACGTGCACGGCACCGACAACGCGCGCTGCCTGATCGCGCTGAGCCTCATGACCGGCCAGATCGGCCGTCCCGGCACCGGCCTGCATCCGCTGCGCGGCCAGAACAACGTGCAGGGCGCCTCCGACGCCGGACTGATCCCGATGATGCTGCCGGACTACCAGCGCGTCGACAACCCGGCCGCCCGTGAAAAATTCGAGCGCGCCTGGGGCGCCACCCTGGACCCGAAGCCGGGCCTGACGGTGGTCGAGATCATGGACGCGATCGATGCCGGCCAGATCCGCGGCATGTACATCATGGGCGAGAACCCGGCCATGTCCGACCCCGACGCCAACCACGCCCGCGCCGCCCTGGCCGCGCTCGAGCACCTGGTGGTGCAGGACATCTTCCTGACCGAGACCGCCTACCTGGCCGACGTGATCCTGCCTGCCTCCGCCTTCCCGGAAAAGACCGGCAGCTTCACCAATACCGACCGGCTGGTCCAGCTGGGCCGCCAGGCCATCGATCCGCCGGGCGAGGCGAAACAGGATCTGTGGATCATCCAGCAGATGGCGAACCGCATGGGCCTGCCGTGGAACTACAGCCACGTGTCCGAGGTGTTCGACGAGATGCGCAAGACCATGGCCAGCATCGGCGGCATCACCTGGGAGCGCCTGGAACGGGAGGGCGCCGTGGTCTACCCGTGCCTGAACGAGGGGGACGCCGGCCAGCCGGTGGTGTTCACCGAACAGTTCCCGCGCGAGGGCGGCAGGGCGCGCTTCGTCCCGGCCGACATCATCCCGGCCGACGAGCGTCCCGACGCCGACTACCCGCTGGTCCTGATCACGGGCCGCCAGCTGGAGCACTGGCACACCGGCAGCATGACCCGCCGCGCCACCGTGCTGGACGCGATCGAGCCCGATCCGGTGGCCCTGGTGCACCCGCTCGACCTGGAGCGCATGGGCATCGCCCCGGGCCAGCCGATCACGATCAGCTCGCGCCGCGGCGAGGTGGTGCTGTACGCGCGCGCCGACGACAGTTCGCCGGTGGGGGCGGTCTTCGTGCCCTTCTGCTACTACGAGGCGGCGATCAACCGCCTGACGAACGCCGCGCTCGACCCCTTCGGAAAGATTCCGGAATTCAAGTATTGCGCCATCAAAGTCACCCCCGGCGGGGAGGTGGCGCCGCAGGGCAGCTACGGTGGCGGCCAAATCCTGGCCGGCATGGCACAATTGGCAACATGAACCGCCCAGACCTGCCACGCTACCGTCCGCAGCTGTCCGACGCCCGCGCCAGCCTCACCCAGGAGGTGCTGGCCGTGGACGAGCGCGGCCGCCGTTCGACGATTTCGATCCCGGCGGAGCGCCCGCTGACGGTCTACGTCGACAAGCGCGAGCTGGTCACCCTGATGACCCTGGGCGGCGCGCCCGAGGCCCTGACGCTGGGCTACCTGCGCAACCAGCGCCTGGTGCGCAACATCGAGGACATCGTCTCGATCCAGGTCGACTGGGAAGTCGATTCGGTGGCGGTGCTCACGCGGCACGGCATCGCCGACGTGGAAGAGCGCACCGCGAAGAAGGTGGTCACCACCGGCTGCGGCCAGGGCTCGGTGTTCGGCGGGTTGATGGACGAGGTCGACCGCATCGTCCTGCCTTCTGAAGCGCGGCTGCCGCAATCGGTGGTCTACCGCATCGTCGAAACCATCCGCACCCAGCAGTCGATCTATAAGCAGGCCGGCTCGGTGCACGGCTGCGCGCTGTTCTCGAACACGGGCGAGCTGCTCTACTTCGTGGAGGACGTGGGCCGCCACAACGCGGTGGACGCCATCGCCGGCCTGATGTGGCTCGACGGCCTGGAGGGCGCCGACAAGGTGTTCTACACCACCGGCCGCCTGACGTCCGAAATGGTGATCAAGGGCGCCCAGATGGGCATTCCCTTCCTGCTGTCGCGTTCCGGCACCACCCAGATGGGGCACATGGTGGCCGAGCGGGTCGGCATGTCGCTGCTGGCGCGCTGCTCCGGCAAGCACTTCCTGCTGCTGGCGGGGCACGAGCGCCTGGTGTTCGAGCCGGACCTGCTCGAACCGCTGGGCGCGCCGCGCTTTGCCTGATGTCCCTGCTGGACGCCATCTCGCATGCCTTCGCGCTGCTGTTCAGTGGCGACGCCGCCCTGTGGCGCATCGTCTGGGTCTCGATCAAGACCAGCCTGCTGGGGCTGCTGCTGGCGACGCCGCCCGCGGTGCTGCTCGGCTACGCCATCGCCATGCACCGTTTTCCGGGCCGCCGCATCGCGATCTGGCTGGCCCAGGCCGCGCTGTCCCTGCCCACGGTGCTGATCGGCCTGCTGCTCTACCTGCTGCTGTCGCGCCGCGGCCCGCTGGGCGGCCTGGAATGGCTGTTCAGCCAGAGCGGCATCGTGCTGGGCCAGTGCATCATCGGCCTGCCGGTGCTGCTCGCCTTTACCCTGGCGGCGGTACAGGCCCTCGACCCCCGCTATGCCGAGACGGCGATCGCCCACGGCGCCTCGCCCTGGCGCGTGATGCGCACCGTGCTGCACGAGGCGCGCTATGGGGTGATGGCGGCCGTGATCAGCGGCTTCGGCCGCGTGGTGTCGGAAGTCGGCTGCGCGCTCATGGTGGGCGGAAACATCGAAGGGGAGACGCGCACCATCACCACCGCCATCGCGCTCGAAACCAGCAAGGGCGAATTCGCGCAGGGGATCGCGCTGGGCATCGTGCTGGTGAGCCTGGCGCTCCTGATGAACGGGGCGCTGGTGCTGCTGCAGGGCGAGGCGCGTATGCCGGGAGTGCGCGCATGAAGAACGACCTGTCCGCGCTGCTGACCGTCCATGGCCTGCGCCGCCAGCACGGCGAGCGGGTCTTGTTCGAGATCGACCGCCTGAGCATCGACGCCGGCAGCGCCTACGTGCTGACCGGCGTGAACGGCGCCGGCAAGAGCACCTTGCTGCGCATGCTGGCGGGCCTGGAACGCTGCGAGGCCTGCACCGTCGAGCTCGACGGGCAGCGTGCGCCGCTGTATCCGTATCCGGCGGCATTGCGCCGGTCGATCGTCTACGTGCACCAGCATCCGATCATGTTCTCGACCAGCGTCGGCCACAACATCGCCTATGGCCTGCTGGCGCGCGGCGAGGACCGGCGCGCCGTGCGCGGCCTGGTCGAGGAGGCGATGCGCTGGGCCGGGGTCGAGCATTTGCGCGACACCGATCCGAATCGCCTGTCGGGCGGCGAAAAGCAGCGGGTGGCGCTGGCGCGCGCCCGCGTGCTCAAGCCGCGCCTGCTGCTGCTGGACGAGCCCACCGCCAACCTCGACGGCCAGGCGCGCGAGCAGGTGCTGGCCCTGATCCCGACCCTGCTGCACGAGGGCGGCAGCGTGGTGATGGCCTGCCACGACCGCGACCTGATCGGCCTGCCCGGCGTGCGCCGCCTCAAGCTGCGCGAAGGCCGCCTCGAAATCCGATAACCCACTGAAGGAGCCCCGCATGCAACGCCGCCGCCTGTTCGCCGCCCTCTTGTCCGCCACCCTGGTCTCGCCCTTCGCCGTCGGCCAGGAGACGATCCGCCTCTCGACCACCACCAGTACCGAGAATTCGGGGCTGTTGAAGCAGCTGCTGCCGGTCTTCGAGGCCAAGACGGGCTACAAGGTCCACGTGATCTCGGTCGGCACCGGCAAGGCGCTGGAGCTGGGCAAGAACGGCGACGTCGATGTCACTTTGGTCCATGCGCGCAAGCTGGAGGACCAGTTCGTCGACGAGGGCTGGGGCGTGGGCCGGCGCGACGTGATGTACAACGACTTCATCGTGGTCGGCCCCAGCGAGGATCCGGCGAAGCTGAAGGGCACGAAGGACGTGATCGCCGCCTTCAGGCGCATCGCGGCCACCAACGTGAAATTCATCTCGCGCGGCGACAACTCGGGCACCGACGTGATGGAGAAGGGCTACTGGCAGCAGGCGGGCGTCAAGCCGGCCGGCGCCAACTATGTGTCGGCCGGCCTGGGCATGGGCGAGGTGCTGAACATGGCGGCCGAGATGAAGGCCTATACCTTGACCGACCGCGCCACCTACGGCGCCTACCAGGCCCGCACCGGGCTGGCGATCATCATCGAAGGCGACAAGCGCATGTTCAACCCTTACGGGATTATCGCGGTGAATCCGGCCAGGCATCCCAAGGTCAACTACAAAGGCGCGAAGGCGTTGATCGAATGGATCACCTCGCCGGAAGGGCAGGGACGCATCGCGGCCTTCAAGCCGGCGGGCGAGCAGCTGTTCTTCCCATCGGCACAGTAGCGCGGATGGCCGCGCCGTCCACGCGCTGATTTTGCGTGCGCGGGCTCCTGGGCAATTCGGCTAGAGTTGAGCTGCCCAGTATCGGCGAACCCCGGGAGACGCCTTGTTTTCGCATATCGAAGAGCAGGTCCGCGCCTGCGTGGAATGGCTGCGGCTGGTGGTGGAAGCGCTCGGCGCGCTGGTGATCGCGGTCGGGGTGGTGCTGGTCGTGGCCGGCCTGGTGCGGCATGTGCTGTCGCGGCAGGGCGGCGGCTTCCTGCCGATCCGGCTGACCTTCGCCCGCTACCTGACCCTGGCGCTGGAATTGCAGCTGGCCGCCGACATCCTCTCCACCTCGGTGGCCCCGACCTGGGACCGGATCGGCAAGCTCGCCGCCATCGCCGTCATCCGTACCGGGCTGAACTACTTCCTGACCAAGGAGATCAACGAGGAGCGCAAGAGCGAGGAGTCGGCATCCCGGCGGGCCGGGAGCGAGCGTCCTACATCAGGATGACGTCGTACTGTTCCTGGTGATAACCCTTTTCCACCTGCAGCGAAATGCGCTTGCCGATGAAGTCGCCCAGCATCGCGAGGTGCTGGGATTCCTCTTCCAGGAACAGGTCGATCACCTCCTGCGAGGCGACGATGCGGAATTCGCGCGGGTTGAATTGCTTGGCCTCGCGCAGCAGTTCGCGCAGGATCTCGTAGCAGATCGTGCGGCTGGTCTTGACCTGGCCCTTGCCGCTGCAGGCGGGGCAGGGTTCGCACAGGATGTGGGCCAGCGACTCGCGGGTGCGCTTGCGCGTCATCTCGACCAGGCCGAGTGCGGAGAAGCCGCTCACCGAGACCTTGGTGCGGTCGCGCGCCAGGGTTTTCTTGAGCTCGGCCAGCACCGCGTTGCGGTGCTCGTTGTTCTCCATGTCGATGAAGTCGAGGATGATGATGCCGCCCAGGTTGCGCAGGCGCAGCTGGCGCGCGATGGCGTGGGCCGCTTCCAGGTTGGTCTTGAAGATGGTGTCGGCAAAATTGCGTCCGCCGACGAAGCCGCCGGTGTTGACGTCGATGGTGGTCATCGCCTCGGTCTGGTCGACGATCAGGTAGCCGCCCGATTTCAGGTCCACGCGGCGGCCCAGCGCGCGCAGGATTTCCTCTTCCACGCCGTAGAGGTCGAACAGCGGGCGCTCGCCGGTGTAGTGGGTCAGGCGCGCCAGCACGCTGGGGGTATACACCTGGGCGAAATCGACGAGCTTCAGGTAGTTCTCGCGCGAGTCGACCTGGATGGTGGCGGTCTCGTCGTGCACGAAGTCGCGCAGCACGCGCTGGGCCAGGCTCAGGTCCTGGTAGAGCAGGGTGGTGGGCGGCCGGGTGCGCGCACCCTGGACGATGGCGCCCCAGGTCTTGCGCAGGTAGTCGATGTCGGCCTTCAGGTCCTCGTCCGAGGCGTCCTCGGCCTGGGTGCGCACGATGTAGCCGCCTTTTTCCTCGCCCGGGAGCAGGTTCTGCATGCGGGTGCGCAGCAGTTCGCGGTCGGCTTCCTTCTCGATCTTCTGCGAGATGCCGATGTGCTGGTCCTGCGGCAGGTAGACCAGCATGCGGCCGGCGATCGAGACCTGGGTCGACAGGCGGGCGCCCTTGGTGCCGATCGGGTCCTTGATGACCTGCACCGTCAATACCTGGCCGTCGAACAGCAGCTTCTCGATCGGGGTGGGCGGGTTGCCGTTGCCTTCGTGGCTGCGCGCTTCCCAGATGTCGGCCACGTGCAGGAAGGCGGCGCGTTCCAGGCCGATGTCGATGAAGGCCGACTGCATGCCCGGCAGCACGCGCACGACCTTGCCCAGGTAGATGTTCCCCGCCAACCCGCGCGTGAGCGTGCGTTCGATGTGCAGCTCCTGAACCGCGCCCTGCAGGACCAGCGCGACGCGCGTTTCCTGCGGTGTGATGTTGATGAGGATGTCTTCGTTCATGGGCCCGGCCGTGCAGTGTTGTTCAGACTGACATGATACACGGTGGGACGCGGCAATGAGGTAGGGTTGGCGGCTTAGCCGCCGACGCGGTGGCCGCTATCGGCTTCGTTATCGCGCACAGGCCGGCGAACGTGGTTTGAACGCGTCGGCGGCGGAGCCGCCAACCCTACGGTAGCAGTCGGGTAGGGTGGACGGGTCTCCCGCCCACGCGGTGATCGTTGGCGGCTCCGTGATCGCGTACGGGCTGGGTGACGAGGCTTGAACGCGTGGACGGCGAAGCCGTCCACCCTACGGCAGGCGATCCGGCCAGTCAGACGGCGTAGCCGGCCTTGCGCAGCAGGTTCGCCGTCTCGAACAGGGGCAGGCCCATGATGCCCGAGTGGCTGCCCTCGATGTGCTCGATGAACACGGCGGCGGCGCCCTGGATGCCGTAGCCGCCGGCCTTGTCGTAGGGCTCGGGCGAGGCGCAGTAGGCGCGGATCTGTTCCGGGGTGAGCTTGGCGAAGCGCACGTCGGAGACTTGCGTGATGTGTTCCGCGATATTCATGCCGTGCACCGCCACCGCGGTCAGCACCTGGTGGGTGCGGCCGGACAGGCGCTCGAGCATGTCTTGCGCTTCGCGGGTGTTGGCGGGCTTGCCGAGGATCTGGCCGTCGATGGTGACGGTGGTGTCGGCCGACAGCACGGGACGCATCGGCTGGCGGCGGGCCAGCACCATGTTCCAGGCGAAGGCGCCTTTTTCGCGCGCCACGCGCGCCACGTAGTCCATGGGCGCTTCGCCCGGGTGCACGTCTTCGCTGACGTCCACGCCGCGCGCCGGGTCGGCGCGCAGGGCCAGCAGTTCGAAGTCCACGCCGATCTGGCGCAGCAGCTCGCGCCGGCGCGGGCTCTTCGAAGCGAGATAGATTTTCTTGTCGTTGGGTCTCGTGAACATGGCGGCTCAGACGCGGTGATACGGATGGTTCTGGGTGATGGTCCAGGCACGGTACAACTGTTCCGCCAGCATGACGCGCACGATTCCGTGCGGCAGCGTCATGCTGGAGATGCGGATCATGCCTTCGGCGCGTGCCTTCAGCTCCGGATCGAGGCCGTCGGCCCCGCCGATGAGGAAGGCGGTGTCGCGCCCGTCCTGCTGCCACTGCTCGAGCTGGCGCGACAGGCCGACACTGGTCAGGTCCTTGCCGCGCTCATCCAGGGCAATGATGCGCACGCCTTTCGGCAGCACCGCTTCGATACGCTCACGTTCGAGCGCCATCGCGGTGGCCGCCGTCTTGCTGCCGGACCGCTCGACCGGCTTGATTTCCTTGAGCACGATGCGCAGCTCGGGCGGCATGCGCTTGACGTACTCGGCGAAGCCGGTCTCGATCCAGGCCGGCATCTTGTGGCCGACCGCGACAATCAACAACTGCATCGAGGCTTACTCTGCCGCTTTCTTCACGCGGCGGATCACCTTCTTGGCCGGCGCCGCGTCGGCGGCGGGAGCGGCGGCCTTGGTGGAGACACGCTTCGGCGGCTTGGCCTTCAGCGCCTCGACCGCGGCGGTTTCGCTCTTGCTCGGCGCTACCTTGACGGTCTTGCCGACTGGTGCTTTCTTGGCGGCAGGCTTCTTGGCCGGCGCTTCGGCAGCAGCCGCTTTCTTGGCTGCCGGCTTGCGCTCGCGCACCGGCTTGGCTTCCGGCTGGTCCTGGTTGGCCGCCAGGTGCTTGGACTTCGGCTTGACTTCCGCCGCCTCGGCCGCTTCCGGCGTCGACTTGCGCTTGGCCGCGCCCAGCTTGACCGGCTTCTCGCCCCAGATTTCTTCCAGGCGGTAGTACTGGCGGATGGCAGGCTGCATGATGTGGACGATCATGTCGCCCAGGTCGACCAGCACCCATTCGCCGGTGTCTTCGCCTTCCAGGCCG
Organism: Massilia sp. ST3; assembly: GCF_018119405.1. GTDB lineage: Bacteria > Pseudomonadota > Gammaproteobacteria > Burkholderiales > Burkholderiaceae_D > Telluria. The sequence goes on from NZ_JAGPWC010000020.1 coordinate 42,160, forward strand.
ACCACGTCGCCGCCCGCCGCCTTGACCTTGTCGCGCACCGATGCCGCCAGCGCCTTGGTCTGGCGGTTCGAGGTGCCCGAGACCACGGCGATGCGGTCGAACAGGCTGGTCAGGTGGGTGGTGTCGAACAGGACGATGTCCTGGCCCTTGACGTCTTCCAGGGCGTCGACCACCAGGGTTTGCAGTTTCTTGATATCCATTAGTTTTTATAGAGGTTGTGTTGTTGAATATAGTCTAGCACTTGCGCCATCACCAGCGCGCTTGCGTCTGCGCCATCGCGCAGGGCGTCGCGGATCCGCGTGGCCGAGATGTCGACCGCCAGCGTCTGCGCCAGACAAACTTTTCCGTGCGGGGATTCCCGCACCGCGTCCGGCGTTGCAAGCCGCGCGGACAATTCTTGGGCTACCTGTGGCGGCAGCTTGTCGCTTGCCAGGTCATAGCCGGGGCGGGCCGCCACGCCCAGGTTGGCCAGCCCGAACAGCGCATGCCAGTCGCGCCAGGTGTCGAGCTTCTGCAACTGGTCGGCGCCCATCAGGAACACGATGGAGGCGTCCGGGCCCAGCTCGGCGCGCAGGGCGCGCAGGGTGTCGACGGTATAGGTCGGCTGGCCGCGTTCGATTTCCTGCAGGTCCAGCAGGACCGGGAAGGGCTTGTCCTGGAACGCCAGTTCCAGCATGGCCACCCGGTCGGCGTCGCTGGCCTGCAAGGCGCCTTTTTGCCAGGGCCTGGCCGGCAGCACGCGCAGCTGGTCGGGATGCAGCAAGGCGGCGAACAGCTCGGCCAGTGCGACGTGGCCGTGATGCACTGGGTCAAAACTTCCTCCCAGCAAGGCAACGCAGAAGGTCACGACTGCAGCCAGTCCCGGTGGACCAGGAAGTCCGTATACAGCAGGGCCTCGGGGCTGCCGGGTTCCGGGTGCCAGTCGTAGCGCCATTTCACGATCGGCGGCATCGACATCAGGATGGCTTCGGTGCGCCCGCCCGATTGCAGGCCGAACAGGGTGCCGCGGTCCCAGACCAGGTTGAATTCGACATAGCGGCCGCGGCGGTAGGCCTGGAAGTCGCGTTCGCGTTCGCCGTAGGGCGTGTCCTTGCGTGCATTGAGGATGGGCAGGTAGGCGTCGAGGAAGTGATCGCCGACGCTCTGCACCATCGCGAAGGACTGGTCGAAGCCCGCTTCGTTGAAATCGTCGAAGAAGATGCCGCCCACGCCGCGCGCTTCCTTGCGGTGCTTCAGGTAGAAATACTCGTCGCACCAGGCCTTGAAGCGCGGGTGCAGCGCCTCGCCATAGGGCGCGAGGGCGTCGTGGCAGACCTGGTGGAAGTGGCGGGCGTCGCCGGTATCGCCGTAGTAGGGCGTCAGGTCCATGCCGCCGCCGAACCACCAGACCGGGTCCTTGCCTTCCGCTGTGGCTTCGAAGAAACGCACATTCATGTGCACGGTGGGCGCGTAGGGGTTACGCGGATGCAGCACCAGCGATACGCCCATGGCTTCCCAGGCGCGGCCGGCCAGTTCGGGGCGCGCGGCCATGGCCGAGGGCGGCAGGTTCTTGCCCATCACGTGGGAGAAGTTCACGCCGCCGCGTTCGATCACATTGCCTTCCTCGATCAGGCGCGAGATGCCACCGCCGCCTTCAGGGCGTTCCCAGGCGTCGCGCAGGAAGGGCTTGCCGTCGACTTCCTCGAGGGCTTGCACGATGCGGGCCTGGAGCGAGAGCAGCCAGGCTTTGACGGCGTGGGGGGATGGGGTGGACATGCGGATCGGATAAGAATGCGAAAAAGTGGGCAGATTGTACACCTGGCATCGAGGTGTTGTTACGTTTGCTGTTTGTTCGGTGGTGATGACTGCCGCTGCGGCTGCTCGAAGAAACTTGGGTTCCGGCCTTCGCCGGAACGACGGGTTGAGGGGCGTGGCCGAAATCAGTTTGCCGAATTTCGACCACCAGCCCAAGAACCGTCGTTCCGGCGCAGGCCGGAACCCAAGTTTGCATGCGTAGCCGCTGCTTAACGCTCAGCGGCCACGCGAATCACTTCACCCCGCGCCACCCGATATCACGGCGATACTGCGCGCCATTGAAGTGGATTTTTTCCACCGTCTCGTACGCCTGCTTCTGCGCCATCTTGACGCTGTCGCCCAGACCGACCACGCACAGCACGCGGCCGCCGCTGGTCTGCAGGGTGCCGCCCACCATCTGGGTGCCGGCGTGGAAGGTGATGCATTCGGGCGTCTCGGCCGGGATGCCGTCGATGATGTCGCCCTTGCGCGGGCTTTCCGGATAGCCTTCGGCGGCCATCACGACGCCCACCGCGGTGCGGCGGTCCCATTCGAGTTCCACGGCGTCCAGGGTGCCGTTGCAGGCGTGGTCCACCACGCCCAGGAAGTCGCTCTTCAGGCGCGCCATGATCGGCTGGGTTTCCGGGTCGCCCATGCGGCAGTTGAATTCCAGGGTGCGCGGGTTGCCTTCGGCGTCGATCATCAGGCCGGCGTACAGGAAGCCGGTATAGGTGATGCCGTCCTTGGCCATGCCCTGGATGGTCGGGTTGATGATCTCGCGCATCACGCGCGCGTGCATCGACGGGGTCACGATCGGGGCCGGGGAGTAGGCGCCCATGCCGCCCGTGTTCGGGCCTTCGTCCTGGTCCTTGAGGCGCTTGTGGTCCTGGCTGGTGGCCAGGGCCAGGACGTTCTTGCCGTCGCACATGACGATGAAGCTGGCTTCCTCGCCGGCCAGGAATTCCTCGATCACGATGCGCGCGCCGGCGTCGCCGAAGGCGTTATCGGACAGCATGTGGTCGACCGCGGCATGCGCCTCGTCGAGGGTCATCGCCACCACCACGCCCTTGCCGGCCGCCAGGCCGTCGGCCTTGATGACGATCGGGGCGCCGCTGGCCTTGATGTAGTCGTGGGCCTGGGCCGCATCCGAGAAGCTCTGGTACCTGGCGGTCGGGATGCCGTGGCGCTGCATGAAGGCCTTGGCGAAGTCCTTCGAGCTTTCCAGCTGGGCCGCCTCTTTGGTGGGGCCGAAGATCTTGAGGCCGCGCGCGCGGAACAGGTTGACGATGCCCGCCGCCAGCGGCGCTTCCGGGCCGACCAGGGTCAGGTGGATGCCTTCGGCCACCACGAAGTCGGCCAGGGCCGCCGGGTCCGTGATCTCGACGTTGACCAGGTGCGCATCGAGTTCGGTGCCGCCGTTGCCGGGGGCGACGAAGACGGTCTGGACGCGTTCGGATTGGGCCAGTTTCCAGGCCAGGGCGTGTTCGCGGCCGCCCGAGCCGACTACGAGGATTTTCATGGGAGCTTCCGGTTTATTCTTCGATCACGGCGTTGGTGTAGACCTCCTGGACGTCGTCCAGGTTTTCCAGCGCGTCGAGCAGCTTCTGCATCTTGGCCGCGTCTTCGCCGGTGAACACGGTCTCGGTCGCAGGCTTCATGATGACTTCCGCCACTTCGGCCTTGAAGCCGGCCTGCTCCAGCGCATCCTTCACGCCGGCGAAGGCGAACGGATCGCACAGCACTTCGAAGCCGCCTTCCTCGTCCGGGACGACGTCGTCGGCGCCGGCTTCGAGCGCGGCTTCCATCAGCTTGTCTTCTTCCACGCCCGGGGCGAACAGGAACTGGCCGGTGTGCTTGAACATGAAGGCCACCGAGCCCTCGGTGCCCATGTTGCCGCCGAATTTGCTGAAGGCGTGGCGCACTTCGGCCACGGTACGCACGCGGTTGTCGGTCATGCAGTCGACGATGATCGCCGCGCCGCCGATGCCGTAGCCTTCGTAGCGCACTTCCTCGTAGTTGACGCCTTCCAGGCCGCCCGAACCGCGCTGGATCGCGCGCGTGACGTTATCCTTCGGCATGTTCGCATCGGCGGCCTTGTCGACCGCCAGGCGCAGACGCGGGTTGGTGGCGACATCGCCCCCACCCATGCGCGCAGCCACGGTGATTTCCTTGATCAGGCGCGTCCAGATCTTGCCGCGCTTGGCGTCGGTGGCGGCTTTCTTATGCTTGATGTTGGCCCATTTGCTGTGTCCAGCCATGTCGAGAATTCCTTAGACGGTAAGGGAAGCGGCTACGGCTCCCAGTATGCAAGAGTGGCCGACATTCTAACATAGGCCACTCTTGCAAAAACGTCAGGCCCGACTCACGGAAACAACAGCCAGGTCCCCCAGGCCAGCAGCGCCAGCCCGCCCGCGCTGGCGATCCAGTGGCCGCCCGCCAGCCTGATTTCGGCCGGCGCCAGCAGCAGCAGGGCGGCGACCGGCGCCGGGTGGAGCGGCCCGGCCCACAGCGGCAGCAGCATCAGCAGCCAGATGCTGCCCATGCAGGTGCGGGCGTGGCCGACGCCGCGGCGCAGGGCGTCGTGGGGATCGTCGCTCCAGTCGGCCAGCAGGCCGGGGAGCGGCGCGCGGCAGTGCTCCAGGCAGGCATGCTTGGCCGGCAGCCACTGGTAGATGCCGGCCGCCACCAGCGCGAGGCCGAGAGCGCCCGGATAGCGCACCGCCATGCTGTCGTCGAGCATGGCGGCGTCGTGCAGGGTCCATTGCATCAGGGCCGCGAGCAGCGTAAAACCGGCGCAGGGGAGCAGGTGGCCCAGCACGAACAGCGCCGTGCGCAGGCGCGGCATGGGTGCGCAATGCCAGCGGGCCGCGCGCGCGACCAGGATGGTGGGGCGGATGGCGAGCGGCAGCATCACGGCGGTGCTCATTCCGCCCCAGAGGGCGGTGACGAGCAGCAGCTGGCCGGCGCCATAGGGCGTGGGAGCCGGAGTGCCGGTGGAAGGGGTGGTGGACTCCGCCCCGGCTCCCGTGGTCAGGGCGCCGACCAGGAGCACCAGCCAGCACAGGGCGGCGACCAGCGACAGCCAGACCAGTCCCAGTTGGACCTGGCGGTCGGTGGCGGCGTGGCTTCCGGTTTCGATCAGGTTCATGGTGCGGCCCCCCGATCGGCCATGGATGCGCGGGCGAGCCTGGCCCCCCGCCTGCGCGGGGGTGACGGTGCGTTTGGTGGAATGAGAGCGGGCGACATGCGCTTCTCCTGAAGTTGACGTGTCCAGTTCGACCGCATGCCCCGGCCGGCGTTCAACGGACCCGTCAGCAGGTTCGGCGCAGGCGTTCTACAATCGTCGGATGAACAAAAGCCTCGCCGCGAATCCTGCTGCTCCCTTACCACGCTCGGCCCTCATCGGTGGTCTCTCGATCGCCATTGGCGGCGCCGTCCTGTTTTCCACGAAGGCCGTGGTCGCGAAACTGCTGTACCGATACCACATCGATGCAGTCACTTTGATCGCGTTCAGAATGCTGTTCTCATTGCCGGTGTTCGCCGCCGTCGCGATCTGGAAAATGCGCGCCGGCCCGCCGCTGTCGCCGTCCGACCGCTGGCGTCTGGTCGGACTGGGCCTGATCGGCTACTACCTGTCGAGCTACCTCGACTTTCTCGGGCTGCAGCACATCTCGGTCGGGCTGGAGCGCCTGATCCTGTTCCTGACCCCGACCTTCGTCCTGGTCATCAATGCGATGTTCTTCAAGCGCCGCATTGGCGCGGTCGAATGGTGCGCCCTGGGGCTGGCCTATTGCGGCATCGTGCTGGTCTTCGTGCACGACCTGGCGGGCGGCGCCGGCAGCGCGGTGCTCGGTTCCCTGTTCGTGCTGGGATCGGCGATCAGCTACGCGGTTTACCTGCTGGGCTCGGGCGAGATGGTGCGCCGCATCGGTTCCCTGCGCCTGGTGGCCTACGCGATGTGCGTGTCGAGCGCGGCCTGCATTCTGCAGTTCTTCGTGCTGCGTCCGGCCAGTCTGCTGGTGCAGCCGGCGCCGGTTTACTGGCTCTCGCTCGCGAATGGAGTATTCTGTACCATCTTCCCCGTCTTTATGACCATGGTCGCGGTGCAGCGCATCGGCGCGGCGACCGCCTCGCAGGCAGGCATGATCGGACCGGTGTCGACGCTGTTCCTCGGCGCCCTCATCCTCGGGGAGCCGATCACGGCGGTGCAGCTGGCCGGCACCGGGCTTGTGCTTGTGGGGATTTACCTCCTGTCGCTCAAAAAATGACCAAATCGACCCAACCCATCCCACGCATCGCACTCATCGCGCACGACAAGAAGAAGGACGACATGATCAAGCTCGCGGGCGAGTACCGCGACTTCCTGCAGACCTGCATCCTGTCCGCCACCGGCACCACCGGCGGACGCCTGGTCAATGAACTCGGCCTGACGGTCGAGCGCATGCATTCCGGCCCGGTGGGCGGCGACCTGCAGATCGGCGCCCAGCTGGTCAATGGCCAGATCGACTGCGTGATCTTCCTGCGCGACCCGATGACGCCGCAGCCGCACGAACCCGACATCAACGCCCTGGTCCGCGCCTGCGACGTGCACAACATCGCCTGCGCCACCAATGTATCGACCGCGCACCTGGTGCTGTCGCAGCTGCGCGGCGCCTATCACGCGGCCATCGGAAAATAAGCAAGAGGAGGCCGCATGCGCGCCAAAGCGATCCGGATCGCCGCCAACGGCGGTCCCGAAGTCATGGAATATGTCGACGTCGACGTGGGTGATCCCGGACCGGGCGAGGCGCTGGTGCGCCAGCACGCGATCGGGCTGAATTTCATCGACGTGTATTTCCGCACCGGCCTGTATCCGCAGCCGCTGCCCGCCGGCCTGGGCCAGGAAGGGGCGGGCGTGGTCGAGGCGGTGGGCGAGGGCGTCACCCATGTGCGCCCGGGCGACCGTGTCGCCTACGCGGGCGGCCCGAACGGCGCCTACGCCGCGCTGCGCACGATGCCGGCCCACGTGCTGGTCAGGCTGCCGGACGCGGTGGGCTTCGAGACCGCCGCCGCCATGATGCTGCAGGGGCTGACGGTCCAATACCTGTTCCGCAGCACCTACCCGCTCGCGGCCGGCCAGACCATCCTGTTCCATGCCGCCGCCGGCGGCGTGGGCCTGATCGCCTGCCAGTGGGCGCGCGCGCTCGGCGTGAACCTGATCGGCACCGTGGGCTCGAAGGAAAAGGGCGAGCTGGCCCTGGCGCACGGCGCCGCCCATGTCATCAACTACAACGAGGAAGACATCGTGGCGCGCGTGCGCGCCCTTACCAATGGCGCTGGCGTGCCGGTGGTGTACGACTCGGTGGGCAAGGACACCTTCTTCGCCTCGCTCGACTGCCTGAAGCCGCGCGGGCTGATGGTCAGCTTCGGCAATTCGTCGGGGCCGGTGGAGCCCTTCTCGCCGGGCGAGCTGGCCAAGCGCGGCTCGCTCTACCTCACCCGCCCGACCCTGGGCGCCTACATGGCGACGCGTACCGAGCTGGAGGCGATGGCGGCGGACCTGTTCGGGATGGTCGAGAGCGGCCAGCTGAAGATCGAGGTCAAGCAGACCTTCCCGCTAGCCCAGGCCGCCGAGGCGCACCGCGCACTCGAAAGCCGGCGCACCACCGGTTCGACGGTGCTGCTGCCATGAGGGACACCAACGGAGACCAGCCCCCTTCGCCGCCGGGGGATGATGGGGTGCCGAAGTTTGGGCGGCTGCTGATCGTGCTGGCGGCGGCGCTGCTGATGATCGTGGCGATCACGTTTGGGTCGGAGGCGTGGTTTAGCTGAGTCAGCGCCGAAGTCACTAGAGCGTCGTTCCGGCCTTCGCCGTAACGACGTTGTAACGTAGCGGGCCAAATGGAAATGAAAAAGGCCAGGCATCCGCCTGGCCTTCCTTCATCCACTCCCGTGGCTCAACCCTTCTTCTCTTCCAGCTTCACCTCGACCCTTCGCGCCGTCCCCGACACCCCAGGGAATCCCGCGAACGCGCTCTTCACCAGCGCCGGCATCACTTCCGGCGTCGACAGCTCGCGGCTGGTGTTGTGCACCGTGACATCGAACAGCCGCTTGGCGTCGCTCGCCTGCTTGATCGACACCTGCAGTTCGCGCCGGTACTGGTGTTCCACCGACACCTGGTAGGCCGGGTACGGCCCCCAGAATGGATCGTAGAAGGGGCTGTACCAGCCGCCCCAGTAGCGGCGGTGGAAGCCGCGGTAGCCGTAGCCGAAGCGCGGCATTGGATGGTAGAAGGGCGACATCACCGGCTCCAGCACCCGCACCGGGATGTCGGTGGTGGTGAAACGCATCCCCACGGTCAGCGCCGGCGTGGCGCCGTTGGCGTCGCGGAAGCCCAGGCGCGCCAGTTCGCCGCGCACCAGTTCCTGGTAGCTGCGCCATTCGAGCGTGTCGTCCACCGGCGGCGGCACCTCGAAGACAAAGGTCTTGTCTTCCATCTGGGCGGGCCATTGATGGAAGGTCGTGACGTCGCTGCGGTAGGTCGTGGCGCAGCCTCCCAGCAGCAGCGCCAGCGCCGTTCCCGCGGCGGCCATGATCAGGCGTTTCATTGCTTTCTCCCTTGATGAAGTCGGTCTTTCCCCGATGATGTAGCTTAGCTTTAGTCCGGCATATATTGCGCGTAATTTACACCCCGTTACGCACGGCACATTCCGATACATGAAATCGTACGAAGCGCTTGAAAATCTTGTTGGTAAAATAAGCACTTCATCCACTGTGTTTGCGGACTCCCCTATGCGCACCGATACGCCCCAGACCATTTACCGGAAGGACTATACCCCGCCGAGTTACCTCGTGGATACTGTCGAGCTCGGCTTTGACCTCGATCCGGCCCGCACCGTCGTCGCCAACCGGCTGACGATGCGCCGCAATCCCGACAGCGGGCAGCGGACGATCGAGCTGCATGGGGAGGATATCGAGCTGGTGGCGCTGCGCCTGAACGGCAAGGCCCTCGGCAAGGGTGAGTACCACCTGGCCAACAACACCCTGGTCATCTTCGAGGCGCCGGCGCATGTGACCCTCGAGATCGAAACGATTTGCGTGCCCGAGCAGAACACCACTCTGAGCGGGCTGTACGTTTCCAACGGGAACTTCTTCACCCAGTGCGAGGCCGAAGGCTTCCGCCGCATCACCTTCTTCCCGGACCGCCCGGACGTGATGGCCACCTACAAGGTCATGCTGCGCGCCGACAAGGAGCGCTTCCCGGTCCTGCTCTCGAACGGCAACCTGCTCGAAGAAGGCGAGCTGGACGACGGCCGCCACTACGCGCTGTGGGAAGACCCGTTCAAGAAGCCGTCCTACCTGTTCGCCCTGGTGGCGGCCCGCCTGGTCTGCCAGGAAGAGACCTTCCGCCTGGCGGACGGCCGCGACGCCCTGCTGCAGGTGTGGGTGGAAGAGGGCAACCTCGACAAGACCGACTACGCGATGCAGTCGCTCAAGCACAGCATCCGCTGGGACGAGGAGCGCTACGGCCTCGAGCTCGACCTGGACCGCTTCATGATCGTCGCCACCAGCGACTTCAACATGGGCGCGATGGAGAACAAGGGCCTGAACATCTTTAACACCAAGTTCGTGCTGGCCAACCCGCGGGTGGCGACCGACGTCGACTTCCAGGGCATCGAGGCGGTGGTGGCGCACGAGTACTTCCACAACTGGACCGGCAACCGCGTCACCTGCCGCGACTGGTTCCAGCTGTCGCTGAAGGAAGGCCTGACGGTGTTCCGCGACCAGGAATTCACCGCCGACATGATCGGCACCGATACCGGCCGCGCCGTCACCCGCATCGACCAGGTGCGCACCCTGCGCCAGGCCCAGTTCCCGGAAGACGCCGGCCCGATGGCCCACCCGGTGCGGCCCGACTCGTTTGTGGAGATCAACAACTTCTACACGGTGACCGTGTACGAAAAGGGCGCCGAAGTGGTGCGCATGTACCAGACCCTGCTGGGCCGCGACGGCTTCCGCAAGGGCATGGACCTGTACTTCCAGCGCCATGACGGCCAGGCGGTCGAGTGCGACGACTTCCGCCGCGCGATGGCCGACGCCAACGGGCGCGACCTGGCCCAGTTCGAGCGCTGGTACAGCCAGGCCGGCACGCCGCAGCTGCGCTTCGAGTCGCGCTGGGACGAGACGGCGCATACCTACACCATGAAATTCTTCCAGTCCTGCCCGCCGACGCCTGGCCAGCCGGACAAGCTGCCCTTCCACATCCCGGTAGCTGTCGGCCTGCTCGACCGCGAGGGCCGCGACATGCGCCTGGTGGTCGATGGCCAGGCGCGCGGCACGACCGCGATGCTGGAACTGACCCAGGCCGAGCAGACCTTCGTGTTCACCGATGTGAAAGAGCAGCCGGTGCCCTCGGTGCTGCGCGACTTCTCGGCGCCGGTGATCCTGCAGCATGGCTACGGCGACAGCGAACTGCTGCACCTGTTCAGCTACGACAGCGACCCGGTCAACCGCTGGGAAGCCGGGCAGCGCCTGGCCATGGGCCGCCTGCTCAAGCTCACCGGCGAAGCGAAGGTGTCGTCCACCCGCCTGGACCTGGACGACACCTTCATCGAGGCGATGCGCAAGATGCTGGCCGACGAATCGCTCGATCCGGCCTTCCGCGAGCAGGCCTTGCTGCTGCCTTCGGAAACCATGATCTCGGAGCAGCTCGACCAGGTCGACCCGCTGGCCGTGCACACCGCGCGCCAGTTCGTGCGCGCCGACCTCGGCACGCGCCTGCGCGCGGAATTCATCGCGCAGTACGAAGCCAACCAGACGCCGGGCGCCTACAGCCCGGACGCCGCGTCCGCCGGCAAGCGGGCACTGAAGAACTTGGCCCTGGCCTACCTGAACGCCGTGCCGGACGCCGAGAGCGTGGCCATGGCCCAGCGCCAGTTCGACACGGCCGACAACATGACCGACCGCGCCGCCGCGCTGAGCGCCCTGATCCAGTCGCGGGTGCCGGAAGCGGCCGACGCGCTGGACGTGTTCTACCAGGAGTTCAAGGGCGAAGCCCTGGTCGTGGACAAGTGGTTCACGATGCAGGCCACCGCCCCGACCACCGACGTGGCGGCGGTGCGCGCGCTGATGCGCCATCCGGCCTTCACCCTGCGTAACCCGAACCGCGCCCGCAGCCTGGTGGCGGCCTTCTGCGCCAGCAACCCGGTGCAGTTCCACGCCCCGGACGGCAGCGGCTACCAGTTCTGGGCCGAGCAGGTGATCGCGCTCGACGCGCTCAACCCGCAGGTCGCGAGCCGCCTGGCGCGCGCCATGGACCGCTGGCGCCGCTATGCGCCGGAGCTGCAGGTCCAGATGCAGACGGCCCTGCAGCAGGTGGCCGGCCAGCCGGAATTGTCGAACGACGTGCGTGAGGTGGTCAGCAAGGCCCTTGCCAATTGACGCCGCAGCGCATCCGTAGGGTGGGCGGGTTCCCCGCCCACGCGGTGATCGTTAACGGCTCCGTTGTCGAACACGAACCGGCAAACGCCGTTTGAACGCGTCGGCGGCGAAGCCGCCAACCCTACGCAAAAGAATTTAATAACCCATCCAAAGGAAGTCCATGAAACGCGTCAGCCTTACCCAATACCTGGTAGAGGAGCAACGCCTCCACCAGAACATCAACGCCGAGCTGCGCCTCCTGATCGAGGTCGTGGCGCGCGCCTGCAAGCGCATCAGCTATTCGGTCAGCAAGGGCGCGCTGGGCGAAGTCCTGGGCAGTGCCGACACCGAGAACATCCAGGGCGAAGTGCAGAAGAAGCTGGACGTGATCTCGAACGAGATCCTGCTCGAAGCCAACGAGTGGGGCGGCCACCTGGCCGCGATGGCGTCCGAAGAAATGGAAACCATCCGCCAGATCCCGAGCCGCTACCCGAAGGGCGAATTCCTGCTGCTCTTCGATCCGCTGGACGGCTCCTCGAACATCGACGTCAACGTCTCGATCGGCACCATCTTCTCGGTGCTGAAGGCGCCGGAAGGCATGACCCAGCCGACCGAGCAGGACTTCCTGCAGCCGGGCACCGCCCAGGTCGCGGCAGGCTACGCGGTCTATGGCCCGCAAACCATGCTGGTGCTAACCACCGGCAACGGCGTGCACTGCTTCACCCTGGACCGCGAGATGGGTTCCTGGGTGCTGACCCAGAGCGACATGAAGATTCCGGAGTCGACCAAGGAATTCGCGATCAACATGTCGAACAAGCGCCACTGGCATCCGCCGGTGCAGCGCTACGTCGACGAGCTGCTGGCCGGCAAAACCGGCCCGCGCGCCAAGGACTTCAACATGCGCTGGATCGCCTCGATGGTGGCCGACGTGCACCGCATCCTGAACCGCGGCGGTGTCTTCATGTACCCGGCCGACCTGCGCGACCCCGCCTCGCCGGGCAAGCTGCGCCTGATGTATGAAGCGAATCCGATGGCGATGATCGTCGAGCAGGCCGGCGGCGCCGCCACCGATGGCAAGGGCCGCATCATGGACATCCCGCCGACCAAGCTGCACCAGCGCGTGCCGGTGTTCCTGGGTTCGAAGGAAGAAGTGGAAGTGGTGACCGGCTACCACGCGGCCTGAGTTTTTTGCAATAAAGCCGCAAGCGAGCGATACACACTAGCAAGTTTGTGGCGTTATTTGCTAGAATACGGTTCTTTCGCCGCTGTAGCTCAGTCGGTAGAGCAGCGCATTCGTAATGCGAAGGTCACCAGTTCGATTCCGGTCAGCGGCACCAGAATAGCGAGAAGGGCCACCCGTCAGGGTGGCCCTTTTTGCATTCCGGCGCCGGTTCAGCAGTTCTGGTATTTCCAGTTGCGCTGCTTGCCTTCGGCAATCCACTCCACCGCCTGCTCCAGGCGGCGCAGGCGGGTGGGCTCGGTCTTGGCGTCCAGCAGCCAGTCCACGTACTCGCGCTTGGCGCTGGGCGAGAAGGCTTCGAAGTGTTCCCTGGCGCCCGCCTTGTCCTCCAGGGCGGCGAGGAAATAGTCTGGCACCACCAGTTCGCGCGCCGCGTTCGGCTTGGCGCGCGCCGGCGCCTGCACGCCTTCCGTGTTCAGGGCCATCGCCTTCTTGACGTAGGCGGCCATTGTCTTCTTGGACGGCAAGTCCTTGAGCGAGGCGATGCGGCCGAACTGGCCCATCGCCTCGCGCCCCTTGTCGTCTTCCTGCGCCACCAGCAGTTCGCCCTTCCAGAAGCCGAAGGCGCAATGCGCCTTGAAGGAGGCCATATTGCACAGCATGCCCTGGTAGAGGAAGAAGGGCATGCTCCATTTGATGGTCTCTTCCACGTCCGGGCAGGTTTCGTGCACGACCTGGCGCAGGTGGCGCAGGATGGGCTGGGCGAATTCGGCCGAGTTGGCGATGTAGTCGTCGATGCGCGGGTCGATCGTGGGCATGCTGGTCTCCGTGGTCAGGAGACGATTTTGCTCAATGGCATCGAAAAAGTCCACCGGGCCTTACGCGCGGCTCAGTTGTCGCTGGCCAGCGCCGGCTCTCCCGCCTCCTGCAGCCCGCGCGCCAGGCTCGACACGCTCGGGTTGTCGACGAACACGCAGCGCTTGCCGGTGCGCTTGCAATGGTCCTTCACCCGCCAGTAGGCGGCGTGGCTGATGCAGCCGGTCTGGCAGATCACCAGGTCGGCCGCGGCCAGGCTGGCGTCGAGCAGGCTGCTGCTGTCCTTCAGGCCGCCGTCGTGGTGGGCGAACTGGCCGCCGGCGCGCTCGACCAGAGTGCGGTAGCTCGGCACGTTGCCATCCCGGCCGCCCACGCACAGCACGCTGCGGTTGAACAGGCGCACCGGCGCTTCCTGGGGCGCGGGCGTGGGCGGGGACGGGAGCGCCGGCGCCGGATCGTCCTGCGGCGCTGCGGGAACGACCCGCGCCGCCTTCAGCTCGGCCAGCTGCGCCCGCAAGGCCTGCTCGCGCGCTTCCATCTGCGCCACCCGGTTGGCCAGGCGCTGGCGGCTTTCCAGCTCGGGCACCGCGGCGGCCAGCTGGGCCAGCTCGGTACGCAGCTTGTGGACCTCGGTGTCCTTGCCGATGATCGTGGCGCGCGCCTGCATCAGCTGCTGTTCGTGGCGCTCCGCCGCCTCGGCCTTGTCCTGCACCAGGGCCTGGCAGCGCTCCTGCGTCTTCGCCAGCTCGCGTTCCAGCCTCGCGTTGTCGGCCAGCAGCGCGTTGAACTTGTTGATGTCCGCGCGGGCGCAGGCGCCGGCCTGGTGCTGCACCATGTGGATGTCGCGGCACATCTTTTCCTCGAGCTCGGCAGTGCAGCGCGGGTGGCTCAGGCCAGCCCAGAAGGCGCCGGCGACGTCGCCGGCCGCCACTGCCGCGTCCCACATGCGGCCCACGTCTTCCGTCGTTTTCGCCGCGCGGAAGCGCTGGACGTTGACCGCGTAGCGGCGCTCGAGTTCCTTCTGCACGGCGTCCGCGACCGGGGTGCGCAGCAGGCAATCGCTGACGGCCCCGACGTGGATCTCGTAGTCGTCATGCATCAGCTGGCCGCCAGTCACTTTCTCCACCAGCCGGCGCAGGACGCCCAGCGGCAGGCCCACCCCGATCAGCGGGCAATGGCAGGCATGGCTGAGTTCCCAGACGCGCCGGCGGCGCGAGCCCTGCAGCATGTGGGCGTAGGGTAGGGCCGCTTCATGCATCGCTTCCTTGTCGCACATTCGATCTCGCTCCCAGGCTAATCGCGTAATTGATAATGATTCTCATTTATATTTTAGGGAAAACGGGGAGGAAAGCAAGAGGAATCTGGACAGGAAGAGTGATGCATGCAGGCCGCATTTCGGACCCGATCACGGCACGATCGCGTCGGATAGCAGAGCTCTGTTAGGCAGCGCACGGTCCGGACAGGTTGTCCGTTGTATTTTTTGTATCGCGAGCCAGTGGTCCGATACTGTACTCGTGTCGGACGCCACTGGCGTGCGCCCGACGACGACGGCGAGATGGCTGCCTGCCTTCACGACTGTTGAGCTTGCTCCAGGTCCAGACACCGACAACCTTGACCTAGAGCATGTCCTCGCAGGACTGATTGATGTAGCGCAGGCATTCTCGTCGCCTCGTTCTCCTACGGGCGAAATCAGGCAAGAATGTGGTGATAGTCGAGTATCGGTCTACTCCGCGTTGGTCTACACTTTACGAGGGATACATCATGGATAATCAGAAGTCAACCGAGGGAAAAGGCAGCGACGCAAGCCGCGAGGGCGCAGGTTCGAGCATCGGTAAAGGCCAGGATTCCAATCTCGGCAAGAGCAGCGGTGCATCGGGCTCGAGCCTGGGCAGCGGTGCGTCGGGCGGCAGCCTCGGCAGCGCCAACGCCTCGCCGAGCAGCGCCAGCGGCGCCACCAGCTCCAGCAGCGGCGCCGTCGGCGGCACCAGCAACGCCAGCTCCGGCTCGTCCGGCAGCTCGCTGGGCAGCAGCGCAGCCGGCAGCAGCGGCTCGATGGGCAGCAGCGCAAGCGGCAGCAGCGGCTCGATGGGCAGCAGCGCAAGCAGCACCAACATGGGCAGCACCACCGGCAGCACCACCGGCAGCAGCCTGGGCACCAGCGCCGGCAGCAGCGGCAGCATGGGCGGCGGCAGCACCGGCAGCAGCCAGTCGGACATGGGCCAGCAACAGCAGCAGGGCGGTATCAAGGGCGCCATGGCCTCGATGAGCCCTGACAAGATGCACCAGGGTATCGACAAGGCAGCCCAGGCAGCCCAGCCGCTGGTGGACCGCCTGGTCAGCACCGCGCACGCCGGCGTCGACCGCGTTAGCGGCATGCTGGGCAGCACCCGTGAAAGCATGGGCCAGCGCTCGCAGCAGCTGAACGAGAAGTACCAGGACCTGTCGGCCCAAGGCCGCGAGTACGTCCGCAACAACCCGGGCAGCGCCCTGCTGGCCGCCATCGGCGTCGGCTTCGTGCTGGCAAAGCTGCTGGGTGGTTCGAGCGACCGTTCGCGCGATTCCCGCTCGTATCGCGACTACCGCGATTATTGATCGCTAACCGTCCACCAGGGCGGAACGTGAAGGAGCCCGGCCAGCGTTATGCTTGGCTGGGCTTCGTTTTTTGTGGGGTGTGGTGCAAGGTGAGGGTGGTGGTCTGCACACAAACTTAGGTTCCGGCCTTCGCCGGAAGTCGTAGGCGCCAGTGGCGCGTACGACGTGCCAGGGTAGCTGGGATGAGTAGGTGCTGACGCTATCCCGCAAGTTAACTTTGAGACCGTCGTTCCGGCGAAGGCCGGAACCCAAGTTCCTCAGCAGACCCGTAACGCGCACACATCATCCCACACTCGGTTCCCCGGTTTTCACCACCGGCTGCGCCGGATGCCTCCTCAGCCTGTCCCTCCCACGCTTGAGCAGATGCTCGAAGTCATCCACATAAGTAAACACCGCAGGCACCACCAGCAAGCTGAGCAAGGTCGAGGTAATCAATCCTCCCATCACCGCGATCGCCATCGGGGCGCGGAAGCTCGGGTCCCCCGAGAATCCCAGCGCCAGCGGCAGCATGCCCGCGCCCATGGCGATGGTGGTCATCACAATGGGGCGCGAACGCTTGTGGCAGGCGTCGACCAGGGCGTCGAAGCGGTTCATGCCCGCCTTGCGCGCCAAAATCGCATAGTCCACCAGCAGGATCGAGTTCTTGGTCACGATCCCCATCAGCATGATCAGGCCGATCATGGTCGGCATCGACAGCGCGTTGCGTGTGATCAGCAGGGCCACGAAGGCGCCGCCGATCGAGAGGGGCAGTGCGGCCAGGATGGTGGCCGGCTGCATGAAATCGTTGAACAGCAGCACCAGCACGCCGTAGATGCACAGCACGCCGATCAGCATCGCCACGCCGAAGCTGGCGAACAGCGCCTGCATCTCCTGGGCGTCGCCCAGCTCGGCGATCTGCACCGAGGGCGGCAGCTTCTGGAACACGGGCAGGGCGCGCGCCTCGGCGTTGACTTCGCCCAGCGAGCGGCCAGACAGTTCCACGTCCAGGGTCACGTTGCGGCTGCGGTTCAGGCGGTCGATCTGGGCCGGGCCGCTTTCCACCGTGATGGTGGCGACGTTCGCCAGCAGCACCGGGCCGTTCGCGCCTGGCACGGTCAGGCGGCCGATGGCCTCCAGGTCGGCGCGCACCGCGTCCGGCAGCTTGACGCGGATCGGCACCTGGCGCTCGGCCAGGTTCATCTTGGCCAGGGCCTGGTCGTAGTCGCCGGCGGTGGCCACGCGCACCGTCTCGCCGATGGCGGCGGCCGTCACGCCCAGGTCGGCCGCGCGCGCGAAGTCCGGGCGCACGATGATCTCCGGGCGCACCAGCGAGGCGCTCGAGCTGACATTGCCGATGCCGCGCAGCGTGCGCAGTTCGCGCTCGGCCTGGCGCGCCGCCGCCTGCAGCGCTTCCGGGTCTTCGCTGCGCAGCACCAGCTGCATCTTGGTGCCGGTATCCGGCGCGCCGACGGTGAAGCGTGCGCCGGGGATCGCGGCCACGCGTTCGCGGATGCCCCGCTCGATACCGGAGAGCGATTCGTCGCGGTCGTCGCGGTGCACCGTGTTCACGGTCAGCACCGCGCGCCGCGCTTCGGCCGCCGCGCCAGGCGCGAAGGCGTCGCCGCTGGAGCCGCCACCGATCGAGCTGAACACGTTCTTTACGCCCGGCACCCCCATCACCGCCAGGCGGGTCTGCTCGGCCACGGCGTGGGTCTCGGCCAGGGTGGCGCCGGGCGCCAGCTCCACGTTGATCTGGGTCTGCGAGCGGTCGGCCGGGGGCACGAAGCCGGTTGGCAGCAAGGGTACCAGGGCGATCGAGCCGAAGAAGAACACGGCCGAGCCGATCGCCGTGGCCAGGCGGTGGCGCAGGCACCATTTCATCACCCGCATGTAGCGTCGCATGATGGGGCCGTCTTCTTCCTGGTGCGGCTTGGCGGGCTTGAGCAGGTAGGCGCACATCATCGGTGTCAGCAGGCGCGCCACCAGCAGCGAGGCCAGGATCGCCAGTACGGCGGTCCAGCCGAACTGCTTGAAGAACTTGCCGGGAATGCCGCCCATGAAGGCAGTCGGCAGGAACACCGCCACCAGCGAGAAGGTGGTGGCGATCACCGCCATGCCGATTTCGTCGGCCGCCTCCAGCGCCGCCTGCATCGGCGTCTTGCCCATGTGGAGGTGGCGCGAGATGTTCTCGATCTCGACGATGGCATCGTCGACCAGCACCCCCACCACCAGGGCCAGCGACAGCAGGGTCACCATGTTGAGGGTGTAGCCGAACAGGTACTGGCCCAGGAATGCCGGGATCACCGACAGCGGCAGGGCCGCCGCCGCGATCAGGGTGGCGCGCCAGTCGCGCAGGAACCACCACACCACCAGCACCGCCAGCACCGCGCCTTCGTACAGCATCTCCATCGAGGCGTCGAAGTTTTCTTCCACCGCGAAGGAGTTGTCGATCACCTCGCGCAGCACCAGGTTCGGATGCTCTTTTTGCAGCTGGGCCACGGCCGCGCGTGCGCCCTCCGCCACGTCGACCTCGCCCGCGCCGCGCGTGCGGAATACCTCGAAGGCCACCACCTTGCGCCCGTCCTGCTCGGCGATGGCGCGCGGTTCGGCCACCGTGTCGGCCACGTTCGCCACCTGGTCCAGGCGCACGCTGCGGCCGTCCGGCAGCGGAATCTCCATGCCCGCCAGCTCCTGGGCGCTCTTGACGGTGGCGATGGTGCGCACCGATTGCTCGGCGCCGCTGACGTCGCCGCGCCCGCCGGGCGCTTCGCGCTGCACGTTGCGCAGCTGACGCGAAACGTCCAGCGCCGACACCCGCAGCGCCGCCATCCGGGCGTCAATCAGCTCCACGCGCACTTCGCGCGTCACGCCGCCCACGCGCTTGACCGCACCCAGGCCCGGTACGCTCAGCAGGCGCTTGGAGACGTCGTTGTCGACGAACCAGCTCAGCTCCTGGTCGTCCATGCCGCTGCCGGCGCCGGGCGCGCGCGCCACCGTGAAGGTGGCGATCACGCGCCCGGCGGTGGCGGCCTTGGTCACGCTCGGGTCGCGCATCTCGGCCGGCAGGTCGGCGCGCACGCGCGAGACCGCGTCGCGCACGTCGTTCACCGCGTCCGACAAGTCCTTCTCGAGGATGAACTCGACGGTAATGGTGGCCACGCCATCGAGCACGCGGGTATAGATGTTCTTCACCCCTTGCAGGGTGGCGACCGAATCCTCGATCTTGCGCGCGACCTCGGTCTCCAGCTGCGCCGGGGCGGCGCCGTCCAGCACCGCGCTGACGGTGACGATCGGCAGTTCGATGTCGGGGAAGTCCTGCACCTTGTTGGCCTTGAAGGCCAGCAGCCCGGCCAGGGTGAGCAGGGCGAACAGCATGATCGCCGGGATCGGGTTGCGGATCGAGAGGGCGGAAAAATTCATCGCAAGCCTCTCAACGCGCCGCACGCGCGGGCGCTGCCGCGGGCTGCGCCGCGGGTTGTGCAGCGGGTTGTGCCGATACGTTGCGCACCAGGTCGCCGTCGTTCAGGAAGCCGGCGCCGCTGACCACGATCGGGGTGCCGGCCGCCAGGCCGCCGGTGACCTCGACCCGGTCGCCCAGGCGGCGGCCGGTGCTCACCTTCAGCTGGCTCACGCGGCTGTCGCGGTTCAGGCGGAACACGTAGGAAAAGCCGTCGCGCACCGCGATCGCCTGCTGCGGCACGGTGAGGGCGTTCGAGGCGCCCAGCTCGAAGCGGCCGCTGGCGAACATGCCGGCCTTGAGCGGCGCGTTGGCCGAAAGCGATGGCGGCAGGTCGACATAGACCAGGGCGATGCGGGTTTGCGGATCGACCGAGGGCGCGACGGTGCGCACCTTGCCGGTGACTTCGCCGCCGCTGGCGGCGCGTACATAAGCGCGCATGCCGGGCTGGATGCGGCCCAGGTCCTGGGCGGTGATCTCGGCGCGCCATTCCAGGCGGCCCTGGCGGATCATGCGAAACAGTTCCGTGCCCACGCCCACCACGGCGCCCACCGTGGCGTTGCGCGCCGAGATGACGCCGCTGTCCGGCGCCACCACCTGCGTGTACTTGAGGCGCAGCTGCTGCTGGGTCAGCGTGGCCTGGGCGGCGCTCACGCGCGCCGCGGCGGTACGCTCGGCGGTGAGGTACTGGGTCACCTGCTGCTCGCTCAGCGCGCCGGAGCTCTTCAGGGCGCGGGCGCGCCCGGCGTTGGCCGCGGCCTCCGCGGCATTGGCCTGGGCTTCCTGCACGGCGGCGCGGGCCTGCTCCACGTCGGCGCGCACGGTCTCGGCGGAGAACACGGCCAGCACCTCGCCCTTCTTGACCACGTCGCCCACGTTGACCCGGACTTCGGTCAGCCGCAGCCCGCCCGATTCGCTGCCGATCACGGCTTCCTGCCAGGAGGCGATGCTGCCGTTGGCGGTGAGCTTGAGGGGCAGGCTGGCGGTCGAAGGCAGGCCGGTGGACACGGTCAGGGCGGGCTTGGGCGCCGGGGCCGGCTCGTCCTTGGCGGTGACGCCGCCGGACAGGGCGAACGCAGCCAGGACGCACAGTGAGGCTGCCGCCGCCGCGATCAGCGCGGGGCGTGGAATCCGTTTGATTTGCATGGTTGGTCGACTCTCGGGTAAGCGACCAAGTGTAGCAAAAGCGGCCTGGTCGGCAGCGTTCTCGCGTGCGCGTTATGCAGGGCGCTTACAAAGATTTACAGCATCGCCGACGGCGGCATGGGACACCGGGTGGCGCATGGGGTATAAATCCTTATCGAGAAGGAGGAAGCATGGTCCGCAAATGGATAGTGGCCTTGTGCTGCCTGCTTGCCGGCGCCGTGTCCGCGGCGGCGCCCCTGACGGCGGAGCAGGCCCTGCACGTGCTGAACCGCATGAGCTTCGGCCCGCGGCCGGGCGAGGTGGCGCGCCTGCAGGCCATGGGGCTGGAGCGCTACGTGGCGGAACAGCTCGACCCTTCCAGGCCGGACTTGCTGGGCGAAGACGCGCGCCGGGTGCGGGAGCTGGGGAACGCACGCCTGGACGCCGATGGCGCCGAAGCCGACGACCTGGCGCGGCAGGAGCGTCTGCTGCGCGCCATCGCCAGCCGGCGCCAGCTCGAGGAGGTACTGGTCGGCTTCCGGCTGCAGCAGCACGGGGCAGCGGGGATGGCCCCGGCCGAACAGGCGCGCATGGCGGAGACGCTGCGCCCGCAGGTGTTCGGACGGGTTGACGGGGATCCGGCCGCGTGGCTTCGGGCGCTGGCCGAACGTTTTGTCGGCGGCGTGCCGCCGCGGCGCTTGATGTCGCGCATGGAAGCCGCGTGGCGGCGCAGCGGCGGCGACCAGAAGGAGGTCTTGCGGGCCTTGTTCACTAGTCCGGACTTCCTGGCGCCGGCGGCGCAGGCGAACAAGCGCAAGGATCCGCTGCGCCTGCTGGCCTCGGCGGTGCGGAGCAGCGGCATCGAGGTCGCCAATGCGGCGCCGCTGGCGCGGGCGCAGGTAGAGCTGGAAGAAGAGGGGATGGGCGCCTGGCCCGAGGTGGCCGCGGCCCTGGCGCAGGGGCGCTTGCCGCTCGCGGCCGAAGCGCCGCGCCGGCACCGCCAAGCGTCGGTGGCGCCGCCGATGCGTGTATTGCCGGGGGACCGCAATCAGCCGGCAAGCTTGGCCTCGCCGTCGACGGTGCGGCCGGAGGCGCCGACGCCTTCAGCAGCGGCCATGGCGGCGGCCACGCGCACGCCGCCGCTGGATGCGGCCTTGCTCGGCAGTGAGGAATTCCTGCGATATTGATTCGCAGCGAACGCGGCATTGCGCAATGCCGCATTAGCGACAAGAACGGTCTGATTGGAAACGTTTCTCTTCACAATGGCGCACCGTAGTTCTACGGTATTGCAGTGCACAATAAATTGGATTATATTGAAACCGTCTCCTCCAGTTTTCTCCGAAAATTGGATTCCCGCCCGCCAACCCTACGCGTCCTCGCCCTGGAACGCCTTCTCGCGCCAGGTCAGCACCAGCGTATCCCGATGCCCATGCTCCCCCAGCGGCTGGATCGGCGTCGATTCATGGATCACGGCCGCGTCGTCCAGCAGCAGCAGGGTCCAGGGCTCCAGCATCGTGAAGCGCTGGCCCGCCGGCCCGTTGGCCTCGAACACCCGCGTCTCGCCGCCCTTGATGCCATGGCGCCCGATCAGGATCACGGCCACGAAGTCGACGCCGTCGCGGTGCGCGCCTTCCGGCGTCGGACGGCCGATGCCGTCGGCGGTGTCGATGCGGAACTGGTGCGCTTCCACATACCAGCGGCGCGGGCCGCGCACGCCGGAGCAGACTTCGCCCAGCGCGCGCAGCAGACGGTTCCAGGCCGGGTTGGCGATGGTGCCGGGCTCGATCGGCGCGAACAGGCGGTGCATGCCGCCGTGCAGGGCGTTGTACTCCACCGGCTGCCAGTGCGCGCGGTGCGGCGTCTGCGACAGCTGGCTGCCGTCGTCGACGAAGCAGGAATGGCGGCGGCGCCGGTAGCGGCCGCCGTCCTTCAGGTAGTTGTCGAGTTCGAGGTGTTCCCAGCTCGGCGCCAGCGTCTGGAGTTCGTCCAGGCTGCAGCCGGCCAGGCGGGCGACGTCGAGGGGACGCAGCAGGGCATAGCCGGTGCTGCGCAGGGCGTCCGTCAGCTGCGACGGCTCAAGATAAGGTGCTTGCGGTGTTGTCATGCCGGCTAGCGTAGCACTTTTCCACGCCGCCGGTCTGAGGCTTACCAATTCTTGACCAGGGTGATCCGGAAGGAGCGGGGCTCAATCGGGTGGAAGTGCACATCGTCCACCGGCGCCGCTTCGCCCTTCAGCTGCGAGGCGTAGAAATAGTCGATCGCCGAATCGCGCCGGTTGGTGAGGTTGAAGCCTTCCAGTTCCAGCTGCAGGTCCTTGGCCAGGCGGTAGCCGATGCGGCCGCCCAGCGTGACGCTGGCCTTGGAGCGTACGCTGTCGTCCTCGATCAGCGGACGCGGGCCGAACCAGCGCAGTCGCAGGGCGCTCGACCACGGGCCGCGGTCCACGGTCAGGCTGAGCTGGGCCACGCCTTCGATCGCGCCGGGAATCCGGTTGCCGGCTGGGTTGCCGCCGCGCGAACGGGCGCGCGCGTAGGCGGCGTCGAAGTCGAGCGACAGCCACTTGAGCGGACGGTAGTAGTTCGAGAATTCGATGCCGTAGCGGCGGCTGGGGTCGCCCGCCTCGGTGTTGCCGGCGTCGCCGATATAGGTCAGCTCGGAATCGAAGTCCAGGCGGTACAGCGACAGCGAGGTCTGCATCTTCGGGATGGCTTCGCTGCGGATGCCGAATTCAACACCGCGCGAGCGCACCAGGCCCGGCGTGCGCTCGATCGCGTCCATGGTCTTCGGGTCGACGCTGGCCACGGTGCCGCGCGCGTCATTGCTGTGGAAGCCATGGCCGACATTGGCATACAGTTCGGTCGAGGTCCACGGGCCATATACCAGGTTCAGCGACGGCGTGACCAGGGTGTCATGCGCGCTGCCCGTGTTCTCCGGACGGTCGCTGTCGACGCGGAAGCGGTAGCGGCTGGCGCGCACGCCGGCCACGGTGCGCAGCGCCTCGCTCCAGCGCGTGGCGCTCTCGATATAGAGGGCGCCGCTGGTCTCGACGATATGGTCTTCGCGCGTGGTCGCCAGGCGCTGGCGCGCGCGCGTGTCGTACAGGCCGTTGTGGATGTTGTCGTTCTGGAGCTGGGCGCCCACCGTCAGGTCGGACGAGAAGGCCTCGCTGCGGTGCACGTGCCAGGTGTGGCTGCCGTCCATGCCCGAGGTCACGCGGCGGTCCGGCTGGCTGAACTGGTCGCCGTCGACCGGGTCGTTGAGAAAATAGGTGAAGTTCGAATACAGGTCGAGGCGGTTGCGGATGACATAGGCGCTCACCTTCGAAGCCGAATCGGCATCGGTGCGGCGCCACACGCCGGACAGGCTGGCGCGGCGCGCCTCGCCCCCGTCCGTGCTGTCGATGTTGTCGTAGCGGCCGATGCGGCCATCCTGTACCGCCCGCAGCGGGATCTGGTCGGTCGCGTTCCAGTGTCCGCTGTAGTGCATCGCGGTCACGCTCCAGCCGTTGTTGGCGTAGCCGCGGCTGTAGCGCAGCACGGCGTTGGTCTTGCGGTAGCCGTCGTCCCGGGTCCAGGGGCCATCGTTCTTGAGGCCCTCGACCGCAACCAGCACACTGCCGCCGGCGGCGTCCACCGAGCCGGCGACGACCGTGCGCGCATAGCCGTCCTGGCCCAAGGTGGCCGTTGCCAGGTTCCTGGTGAGGCGGTTGGCGTAGGTGAGCGCGGCCACGCCGGCCGAGGAAAAGTCGCCCTCGCGCGAGGAATACGGCCCCTTGCGGTAGTCGAGGCGGCCGACCAGTTCGGGAATCAGGAAGTTCAGGTCGGTCCAGCCCTGGCCGTGCGCATGGCTGCGCTGGTTGACCGGCATGCCGTCGACCCAGGTGGCGAGATCGGTGCCGTGGTCGAGGTTGAAGCCGCGCAGGTAGAACTGGTTGGCCTTGCCTTCGCCGCTGTGCTGGCTGGCGATCAGGCCGGGCGTGACTTCGAGCAGTTCGCCCGGACGGTAGGCGATGCGGTTGGCGAGGTCTTTCGCGCCCGCGCTGCCGGCGCCGGCCGAGTCGGCGATGCCGAGCATGCTCGCGCGCGCACCTTCGACCAGCACGCGCTGGAGCACAAAGTCGTCGGCCTGGGCGGGGACGTGAATGAACAGCGCGGCCAGCGCGCAGGGGAGAATGCGTAATTTCATTGCGTGTCTAGCGGGCCGGCTGTTCGATGGCCTGGCGCATGAAGGTGAGGGAGCGGACCGTTCCCGCTTCGTTGAGGTTGACGGTGTTGACCTGGTCGGGCAGGAAGTCGATCAGGACGCCCTGGCGAATGACCGCCGCCTGCGACAGCGGGGTCTGCTCGGCTTCCTGGTAGATGACGACGCTTTGCGCGTCGATCGTCATGCCGACCCAGCGCAGCTTCAGGGGCTGCTTGTCCGGCCCCTTGATGGCGAACTGCTGCTCGATGTACTTGCGCAGCACGTCCTGGTCTTCCGGGTCGCCCAGGTCGAACTGGCGCTGGTAGAGGTTCGTCAAGAGCGCTTCGATGTCGTGCGCCATGTAGGTGTGGACGATCTCCGTGCTCCTGGTGCGCGCGTTGTACGAGATATCCGTGATGCTGGTGTGGAAGCGGTGGGCGTGCGCCGCCATGCTCGATGCGGCGAGCAGGACGGCGCACAGGACCTTGGACAGCCTGGATGTCATTGGACCGCCTTCGGAGCTTCAGCGGCCGGCTTCTTGAGCGGCGTGCGGAAGTCCTGCATCAGGTTGTTCTGGTTCTGCTGGGTCTTGAACAGCTCCAGGCGCGAAGGCTGGGCCTTGCGCGGCCAGGCGTTGTTGTCCACGTCGATGTCCGCCGTTTCCCAGTAGGGGTCCTGCACCAGGCCCACGATCGGCTCGTCGGTGATGAACAGCTTGGTGATCTTCGTGGGCGAATAGCGCCACACCTCGGCCGGGATGCGCTCGATATACTTCTTGCCGCTCTTCAGTTCGATCTCGACGATCAGCGGGGTCACCAGGCCGCCCTTGTTGGTGAAGTCGACCAGGGTCAGGCGCTTGCCGGACTTGAGCAGTTCCTTTTCCCAGTCCTCCAGTTCCGCCATGGTCTCGTTGTACGTGTTGCGGTCCTTGTTGGTCACCGTGAAGTCGTCGTGTTCGTTGTAGAAGTCCTTCAGTTCCGGGAAGCGGTCGACACGGCGCACCATGCCCTTGTTGCGCTGGTCGATGATGGACACCGGCTCGGCCTGGTGGCGGGCGCGCTGCCAGGCTTTTTCGATTTCCGGATCCTTGCTGCCGACGGTGTACTCGGTGATGCCGTCCACGCTCACGTCGACCGGGTCGGTGGTGTAGAACCAGCCGCGCCAGAACCAGTCGAGGTCCGTGCCGGAAGCATCTTCCATGGTGCGGAAGAAGTCGGCCGGGGTCGGACGCTTGAACTTCCAGCGCTCGGCGTATTCCTTGAAGGCGAAGTCGAACAGTTCGCGCCCGAGGATGGTCTCGCGCAGGATATTCAGGGCGGTGGCCGGCTTGGCGTAGGCGTTGTTGCCACGCTGGAGGGTCGATTCGGCATTGGTCATGATCGGCACCTGGTTGGTGCTGCGCATGTAGGCGACGATGTCGCGCGCCTCGCCGCGGGTATCCGGGTAGTTCTCTTCCCAGGCCTGCTGGGCCAGGAACTGCAGGAAGCTGTTCAGGCCCTCGTCCATCCAGGTCCACTGGCGCTCGTCGGAATTGACGATCATCGGGAAGTAGTTGTGGCCCACTTCATGGATGATCACGCCGATCAGGCCATACTTGGTCGCCTTCGGATAGGTCAGCTCGCCCGTCTTCTTGTCCTTGACCGGGCGGCGGCCGTTGAAGGAGATCATCGGGTATTCCATGCCGCCCACCGGGCCGTTGACCGAGATCGCGACCGGATAGGGGTAGTCGAAGGAATACTTGTTGTACTGCTCGATGGTGTGGATCACGGCCGCCGTCGAGTAGGTCCCCCACAGCGGATTGGCTTCCTTCGGGTAGTAGGACATCGCCAGCACGTCCTTGTCGCCGCTCTTGATGCCCTGGGCGTCCCAGATGAACTTGCGGCTGGTGGCGAAGGCGAAATCGCGCACGTTCTTCGCCTTGAAGCGCCAGGTCTTGCTGGCGCCCGCGCGCGCTTTTTCACGCGCCTCGGCTTCAAGCTGGGTGGCGATCAGCACCGGCTTCTTTGCGGTCCTGGCTTGCTGCAGGCGCTCGCGCTGGGCGCTGGTGAGCACTTCTCCCGGATTCTGCAGTTCGCCGGTCGAGGCCACGATGTGGTCGGCCGGGACCGTGATGTCGACTTCGTAGTCGCCGAACTCCAGGGTGAACTCGCCGTCGCCCATGTACTGCTTGTTCTGCCAGCCCTTGATGTCGTAATAGGCGGCCATGCGCGGGAAGAACTGGGCGATCTCGAACAGGTCGCTATTGTTCGCCTTGTCCTCCTGGTCGAAGCGCTCGAAGCCCATGCGGCGGCCCAGCACGTTCATTTCGGGGATGTTGAAGCTCCAGGCCACATTGAACGAGAAGCGCGAACCCGGCTTCATCGGCTGCGGCAGGTCGATCCGCATCATGGTCTTGTTGATGGTATGCGCCAGCTTGCGCCCGCCGCTATCCGTCACGCCGTGGATGGCGATGCCGCCTTCGAAAGTGCGCGAGGCCAGCTGGAAGCGCAGGGCCTCGAACTTGACCCCGTCGTTGCCGCGCGCCTGCCAGGCATCGCGCGAGGGCAAGGTGGCGATGTTGCGGTTGTCCGAATCCGGACGGAACATGTTCTGGTCCAGCTGCACCCACAGGTAGGACAGCGTGTCCGGCGAGTTGTTGTGGTAGGTGATCGTGCCGGAACCGCTGACCGCGCGCCTGGCTTCGTCGAGCGTGACCTTGATGCGGTAGTCGGCGCGCTGCTGCCAGTAGGCGTGGCCGGGCGCGCCGGAGGCGGTGCGGTACTCGTTCGGCGTGGGCAGCAGCTCGTCGAGCTGGCGGAACTTGTCCTCGATGGCCGGCGCGGCGGCGCTGGCGGCGGCGCTCAGGCCCAGGATCAGTGCGGCGACGCTCGCCTGCAGGTGCTTGATGTTCATACAAGTGTAAAGGCTGAATGAGAAACCGGCAGGACACAGAAAAGTGCCCCGCCGGTAGGGTTGGCGGCTATGCCGCCGACGCGTTCGACAATCGCTGGAACCGGCGCTTACTCCGATTTCTCTGACTTGTCCGCGTCCTTCTGCTCCGTGGTCTTGAGCTTGGTATTGTAGTCGCGCATCAGGTTGTTCTTGTCCTGCTCGGTCTTGAACAGCTCCAGGCGCGAAGGCTCCGCCTTGCGCGGCCAGGCGTTGTTGCTGACGTCGATATCGGCGGTTTCCCAGTACGGGTCCTGCACCAGGCCCACCATCGGCTCATCGGTGATGAACAGCTTGGTGATCTTGGTCGGCGAATAGCGCCATACTTCGGCCGGAATGCGCTCGATGTACTTCTTGCCGCTCTTGAGCTCGATCTCGACGACCAGCGGAGTCACCAGGCCGCCCTTGTTGCTGAAGTCCACCAGGGTCAGGTGCTTGCCCGACTTGAGCAGTTCCTTCTCCCAGTCCTCGAGACCTTCCATGGTCTCGGCGTACTTGTTGCGGTCCTTGTTGGTGACCGTGAAGTCGTCGTTCTGGTTGTAGAAGTCCTTCAGCTCAGGATACTGGTCCACGCGGCGGACCATGCCCTTGTTGCGCTGGTCGGTGATCGAGATCGGCTCCGCCTGTTTGCGCGCGCGCTGCCAGGCCTTCTCGACTTCCGGGTCCTTGCTGCTGACCGTGTACTCGGTGATGCCGTCCACGCTCACGTCCACCGCGTCGGTGGTGTAGAACCAGCCGCGCCAGAACCAGTCGAGGTCCGTGCCCGAGGCGTCTTCCATGGTGCGGAAGAAGTCGGCCGGGGTCGGGCGCTTGAATTTCCAGCGCTGGGCGTATTCCTTGAAGGCGAAGTCGAACAGCTCGCGGCCCAGCACCGATTCGCGCAGGATGTTCAGCGCGGCCGCCGGCTTGGCATAGGCGTTGTTACCAAACTGGAGCAGGGACTCCGAGTTGGTCATGATCGGCACCTGGTTACGGCTGCGCATGTAGTCGACGATCTGGCGCGGATGGCCGCGCATCTCCGACCAGTCTTCTTCCCAGGCTTCCTGGGCCAGCGACTGCACGAAGGAGTTCAGGCCCTCGTCCATCCAGGTCCACTGGCGCTCGTCCGAGTTGACGATCATCGGGAAGTAGTTGTGGCCCACCTCGTGGATGATCACGCCGATCAGGCCGTACTTGGTGCGCTTGGAATAGGTGAGTTCACCGGTCTTCTTGTCCTTGACGGGGCGCGGGCCGTTGAACGTGATCATCGGGTATTCCATGCCGCCCACCGGGCCGTTGACCGAGATCGACACCGGGTAGGGATAGTCCAGCGAATACTTGTTGTACTGCTCGATGGTATGGACGATCGCGTGGGTCGAATAGCGCTCCCACAGCGGGTTGCCTTCCTTCGGGTAGTAGGACATCGCCATCACATCGGTGTTGCCGCTCTTGATCCCCTGGGCGTCCCAGATGAACTTGCGGCTGGAGGCGAAGGCGAAGTCGCGCACGTTCTTGGCGCGGAAGTGCCAGGTCTTGGTGCCGGTCGCGCGCTGCTTCTCGCGCGCTTCGGCTTCGGCCTGGGTGGCGATGATGACCGGCTTCTTCGACGTGCGCGCCTGCTTCAGGCGCTCGCGCTGGGCGGCGGTCAGCACCTCGCCCGGGTTCAGCAGTTCGCCGGTCGAGGCCACGATGTGGTCGGCCGGGACCGTGATCTGAACGTCGTAGTCGCCGAATTCCAGGGTGAATTCGCCGGCGCCCAGGAACTGCTTGTGCTGCCAGCCATAGACGTCGTAGTAGGCCGCCATGCGCGGGAACCACTGGGCGATCTCGAACAGGTCGTTCTTGTCGTCGAACTTCTCGTAGCCCGAGCGGCCGCCGAGCACCTTCTGCTCGTTGATGTTGTAGCTCCACTCGACGCTGAAGGACACGCGCGCACCCGGCTTCAGGGCCTGCGGCAGGTCGATGCGCATCATGGTCTTGTTGATGGTGTGGGACAGGGCGCGGCCGCCGCTGTCCTTGACGCTCTTGATATTGAAACCGCCCGGGAAGTCGGCGGCGGTGAGCATCGAGCGCATGCCGTCGAACTTCAGGCCTTCCTCGGGGCTGCGCGGCTTTTCCCAGGCCTGGCGCGAGGCTACGGTGGCGCTCTGGCGCGCATCCGAATCCGGCTTGTAGATGTTCTGGTCCAGCTGCACCCAAAGGTACTTCAGGGTGTCCGGGGAATTGTTGTAATACGTGATGGTGCCCGAGCCGGTGATGGCGCGGCGGCTTTCGTCGAGGGTGGCGCGCATCGTGTAGTCGGCGCGCTGCTGCCAGTAGGCGTGGCCTGGGGCACCGGAGGCGGTGCGGATTGCGCCCGGGGTCGGGAGCAGTTCATCGAGCTGGCGGAACTTGTCGTCGAAAGGCGCAGCTGCAAAAGCCGAGGCGGTGAGGCACAAAGCCGCCAGGCTGATGGGCAGACGTATCATATTTCCCCTGGAATTTTAGTTGGTATAGGAAAAACTATTCTAGCTTTACCCAACCGGCAATTGTTCGGGGGATTTGTAAAAAAGCTGATACATAATACATATGCGGAACCCATGTATTGACGGGTTCCGCACACCGGCCTTACAGCGACACGCGCTTGTACGGCGCATTCAGGGGGCCACCCACGATCTTGCCGCCGTCAGCGTCCTCGAAGCGCAGCTCGGCGTCGCGCTCCAGCATGAACAGGACCTTGTCCGACTCGGCGTATAGCGTGTCGAAAGGACCGCCTTTCATCGACAGCCCCAGCTTGCCGTCGCGCTCGGCGATCTCGAAGCTGCCCAGCACCGGCGACTCGTAGCGGCCGACATAGGTTTTGCGGAGCTCCGGCGACAAGGCCACCGCCTCGCGCACCTTCGGCTGGCGCACCGACCAGCCGTATTCGATGGCAACGGCGCGTTCCAGGCTTGCGGCCAGCTGTCCGCCATTGTCGCCGTTGGTCATCACGATCACGCCATTGTCGCCGTCGAAGCTGGCCAGCATGGACGACCGGAATCCCTTGTTGGCGCCCGTGTGGCCGAAGGCCTGGCGTGGCGCCTGGCCCTCGATACCGAAGCCGAGTGCATAGTTGCGCTGGATCGGCGTGAGCATGGTACGCGCCAGCTCGGCCGACAGGACGCCTTTGAGGCGCCCGGCCTGGATATCCTGCACCGCCAGGGCGAAACGGGCGACGTCGCTCGGCGTGGTCCACAGGCCGGCCGCCGCCATTTCGGGATGGGTGTAGGCCCCGCCCGGATACGGCTGCCCCTTGCCGTCATGGGGCTGGGCGGCGCGCGCTTTCATGGCCGCCGGTAGCGGCTGCGCGAACGTGCTGTCGCGCATGCCGAGCGGCTTCAGGACCGACTCCGCCAGGAGGGCGTCGAAGGGCTTCCCGGCAGTATCCGCCATGGCCTGCTGGACGACCGTGTAGCCGCCGCCCGAGTAGTTCCAGGCCGCGCCGGGCGCCGCCTCGATACGCACCGGCTTGTTGTTGGCCGGCGCCTGGCCGCCCAGTATCTGCAGCACGGTCGGCAGCGGGGCATCGGCCGCGTAGCCGGGGAAGCCCGAGACCGACGTGCCGGCCGTGTGCGACAGCAGTTGGCGCAGGCTCGCCTTGGCCCCGTCAGGGCCGGCCGGCAGCTTCCAGCTCGTCAGGGAGTTGTTGATGTCGGCGTCGAGCGCCAACTTGCCGCCCTCGACCATGCGCATCGCGGCCAGGGCGGTGACAGGCTTGCTGACCGAGGCGGCCTGGAACAGCGTTTCCGGCGTGACCGCCGGTCCACCGGCATAGGCGACACCGTAAGCGCGCGCCCAGGCCAGCTTGCCGCCGCGGATCACGGCAACGCTGACGCCAGGGACATTCAGGCGCTTCATCTCATCGGCCAGGCTGGCGCCGGGTGCGCCCTTGAGCATGACGCGGCTGGCCAGGTTGCGCTCGATGCGCGTGATGGCGGCGCTGTCGTCCGCCCAGGCCGGGACGGACGGAAAGAAGCTCGCGCAAAGTGCCGCCGCCAATGCGGCGGTGCGAGGGCGGAATAAGGCAGTGAGACGTTCAAGGTGCATCCGGATCTCCATGTCGTTGACTCAAGCCCGCCGAGTATGGGGCATGCGGTCCACATGGAGCAACGTGCATACGCCAGATTACCCCGCCGGCATGCTGAAGGTGAACGAGGTCCGTCCTTCGGCCGAGGTGACGCGGATCGCCCCGCCGTGGCCGGCGGCGATCTGGTCGACGATGTACAGCCCCAGGCCCAGGCCCTCGCTGCCGGCGCGCGAGGAAGCGCGCCAGTAGGGCTTGAACAGCTGGCCGATCATGGCCGGGCTCAGGTCCGGTCCCTCGTTGGTCACGCGCAGGATGAAGCTGGGACCGTCGAGGGCGCCGGTGACCGTGATCGGCCGCTGCGGGTTGCCGTGCACCAGCGCGTTCTTGAGCAGGTTCGAGAGCAGCTGCGCCAGGCGCTGCGGGTCGCAGCGCAGCGCCAGCCGCGTATCGATGGCGGTATCGAGCTGGCGTCCGGGATAGACCCCGCGCAGCTCGTCCACCACCTGCTCCAGCACGATGCCGATGTCGTCGCGCTCGTGCAGGTCGAGCGCGATGCCCGCGCCCATGCGCCCGCGCGTGAAGTCGACCACGTCGTCGACCAGCGCCGCCATGCGCCGCGCGCTGCGGCGGATGCGCTCCACCAGCTGGCGCGCGCCGGCATCCTCGACCCTGCGTCCGAGGATCTCGCTGCCGCTCAGGATCGCGCCCAGGGGCGTGCGCAGGTCGTGCCCCAGCACGGCGATGAACTGTTCGCGCAGTTCGGCCGTTTCGCGTTCCGAGAACAGGGCGGTGCGCGCGGCGCGCAGCGAGCGTTCGGATTCGAGCTGGTTCGAGATCAGTTCCGCGAACAGGCTCAGGGCCGACACGGTGGGACCGTCGGTGAGGCGCGCCGCTTCCGGGTCGAGGCCGCACAGAGTGCCGAAATAAAAGCCGTCCGGGCGGAAGATCGGAATCGAAAAGTAGCTCTGGA
Source organism: Massilia sp. ST3 (assembly GCF_018119405.1). Lineage (GTDB taxonomy): Bacteria > Pseudomonadota > Gammaproteobacteria > Burkholderiales > Burkholderiaceae_D > Telluria. The sequence continues at coordinate 74,585 of NZ_JAGPWC010000020.1, forward strand.
AGCCGTAGATGCGCGGCGTGTAGTGCTCGCGGTAGCGTTCGCTGTGGCGGACGCTGTCGATGATCACAGGCTGGCGCGTGGCGTGGACCTCGCTGCAGATGGTGGTGTCGACGTCGAGCGTATCGCCGGGGCGCAGGCCGAAGTCGAGGCGGTCGTGCACCGCGCAGGCGGTCCAGGACACGTCGGTGACATGGGCGATGGCGACGAAGCGCAGCCCTGTCATGGCGGCGACCGTCTCGAGAATGCGTGGAACAGCGCCAATGCCCTGTATTTCGCTCACATGCGTGAGAACATCCCCAAGAACGCCGTCTCCCATGATCGCCGTCCGTTTATCGTTGTAATATTTACATCATAGCATCAGCAAGCGGGTGGAATACAAGCATTTTTTTCATGGGATTGCAGGCCGCGATCGTAGGGTGGACGGCTCGGCCGTCCACGCGGTGATCGTTGGCGGCTCCGTTCTCGCAGACGGGCCGGCGGAAGCTGGTTGAACGCGTGGACGGGGGACCCGTCCACCCTACCGTAGGCGCTGCTTAGACCAGCCAGCCCCCGTCCGCATACACCCGCTCCTCACCCAGGTACACCGCGTCGGTCACCGCGAACACGTCGATGTGGTAGCGCGCATCCTTGCGCTTGAAGCCCGGCTTCGGATAGACCCCGTGCTTGGCCCCGAGCGAGAGATGGATGCCGCACATGCGCTCGTAGGTGCCGATGTCGTCGACGCGGCGCTCGCGCGTGAAGGCGCGGTTCAGGCCGAAGCCCAGCTCGCGCACCCAGACCTCGCCCTCGTCGGCGCGGATGATGTCCAGCACCTCCTGGAAGGCCGGGGTCGCGTTCTCCGCCGCCACCACACGACCCTTGTCGATCACCAGGGTCACCGGCGTGTCGGGGTGGTTGGAGCGGTAGTTCGTATCGCCGAACACGTGCACCTGGACCCTTCCGTGCACCGCCTCCAGGTCGAGCGCCTCGGTGAACACTTCGCCGATCGGGAACTGGCCGCCCACGTTGTGCATCTCGCTGTAGTCGCCGACGTTCAGCTTGGCGGGCTCGAGGGGCGAGGCGAAGTGCAGCACCTCGCCGCCGCCCTCGACGCGGGCGCCCGGCGCGGTGTCGATGCGCGCCTTGAGCGCGCGTCCGGTGCCGCGGAAATAGGCCGGGTCATAGGCCAGAGCCTCGATGTAGTGCTCGCTTTGCGCGCCGGGCATGCGCGACAGGTGCACGTGCTCGATCACCTTCAGGCCCAGCTTGAACAGTTCGACCCGGATGCGGAAGCCGTCCAGGCGGAAATTGGTCGACTGCACCAGCACCACCAGGTCCTTCGATTGCATGGCGCGGAAGGCGGCCAGCACCTCGCCGGCGCCCACGCTGTCGAAGTCGATGAAGCGCGCGTCCGGCAGGTTGCGGCGGTAGGCCGCGAGCAGGGCGCGCGACAGCGGAGTGCGGGTGTCGTAGACCACTAGCGCGGCATGGGCCGGGCCGTGTTCGACGGCAATCGCCAGCAGGTCGGCCAGGTGGGCCGTGGCGGCCTCGACGGCATGGGCGGGCAACTCGTCCGTGGACGGGGAAGAAGAGGGAACGGCGGAATGCATGGCGGGCTTCGATGGAGGATCCAGCCCGCCATTATACGGATCCAGGCCAAAAGTTCCCTGTACGAGTCCGCTATTTGATCCCTGAAGTGTCAGCCCACGCTACCCCGTGAACAGCGCGCCGCTCGACAGGTGGCGGCGCTATGATTTGAGCAACAACAACGGCCTCGACAGGCCTTGTTTCAGCAAATCAAATGGCGAGGCGAACGGTGGAGCGGATGGCATACCGATGGGAAACGCCTGCCAGCATCTGGCAGGAGGATGGCGCGAACGGGCACTTCGCCCTGCAGTCAAGCGAGGGCTTGGGACGCATCGACTGGCAGTCCCATGCCGGCGCGCGCCTGGCCGACGTCGCTCACCTGCTCGGCGCCTCGCTGCCCACATCCTGCGCCTGTGCGCCCATCTATCCCGAAGGCTTCGTCCATTGCCCCCATTGCGGCCAGGCCTTGCAGCGCCTGAACGGCCAGCCCACGCGCCGGCCGGGCTGGTGGGGACCGGGCGCCGACGCCGCGCTGCCGCGCCATGTGCCGCACGGCTTGCCGGTGACTTCGCTGGCCCTGGGCGACAGCCTGGAAGAGCGGCCCGCCGCGCCCCACGCCGGCCGTCCCGACCGCCTCATGCCCGCGCCGCCGAACGCCTGGTGCGTGTTCGCCGCCGCCGGCTTCGGCTTTCCCGAGCAGCGCCTGCTGGCCCTGGCGCACACGCGCGGCGTGCTGCAGTACTGGGACCCGCTGGCCCAGCTGTGGCATGTGCTGACGCCCGAGGACGGCGCCGCCGGCCTGGCGTTTACGGCTTCGGCATATGCATGGCTGCCGCTCGAGGGCGGGGCGCGCGGCGAGGTGGCCCTGGCGCCGACCGCGTACGGCCTGCAGCGCCTGTGGATCAACCCGGTCAGCGAAAGCTACCGCCTGGAGCCGGTAGTCGATGCGCCGGTGCTGGCCGCTCCCGGCCTCATGCGGCGCTACCTGGCCTGCCTGGTCGGGGCCGAGGGCAATGTCCACCTGTGGAGCGCGCGCACCGATTTCAGCGAAGCGCAGCAGCTGGCCTGTCCCGACCTGCCGGCGGGCGGCTGGTCGCGCCCCTTCGGCTACGACGGCCGCCTGTTCTGGCTGCACGAGGCGGGCCAGCTCAGCTGGCGTCCCGGCGAAGCGCCGCGCTTCGCGCCCTGGCCGCCCGGGTGGCAGCCGCGCCTGGCCTTCGGCGGCCCGACCCAGAGCCGCGACGGGCGCCTGTGGCACATCGGCCATGACGGCCAGGGCTACTCCTTCCTCGAACTGGGCGCGGAGACCGGTCCTCCCGCGCAGGTGCCGATCGACGGCGCGCGCCTGGGCTTCGCCAACTTCCTGTTCCGGCGCGGCCACCCGGTGCTGGACGAACCCTGGTCGTCCGAACATGTCGAAGACCAGGCCCAGGACGATACCCTGGTGGTGCCGCTGCTGCGCAGCTTCAACAACAACCGCAGCCAGCCGAGCGGGCTGGTGCTGCGCTTGCACAAGTACACCGGGCGCGCCGAGGACGCGCTCGACGATCGCGTGATCCCGCGCGTGACGGTGGAATGGATAGGCCGGCGCAACGTGATCCTGGACGAGATCGCGCGCCTGGCGCGGCCGCTCGAGTGCGTGCCCTTGGTCTACGACGACTGCCTGTGGCTGCATCATCCCGACTGGAACCAGATGCGCGGCTGGCGCCTGGACGAGCTCGCGTGATGAAGGCGTGGTCCGGATTCCTGGTCCGCTGTCTCTCCGCCGCCGTGCTGGCCGGCGCGCCGGCCTTCGCCTGGGCCATTCCGCAGGTCTTCCTGGTGCAGAACTCGGGCTGGATGGAGCCCTTCTACAGCGATCCGCAATCTTCTTTCAAGCCGCTGGTCGGCGCGCTGGCGGGCAGCGTGGTGCAGGCGGGCGATGCGGTGGTGCTGGCCGCCTTCAACCAGTCGCTCCCTGGCGCGCCTTCCCCGCGCGCGCTGCTCTCCTTCAAGGCGGGCAAGGAGACGGTGCAGGGCAGGGTGACGCAAGCCCTGCGCGCACTGGACACGGCGCGCAAGCCCGGCAGCGCGGCGCTGGCGGACACCGACCTGGGCGAAGCGGTGCAGGCCGCCATTGGCCAGGCGCTGGGCGGCAAGCCAGGCATCGTCTGGCTGTTCACCAACAACCGCAACAGCCCCAACAACGACCAGGCCACCGCCCAGCGCAACCGCGAGTTCTACCAGCTGATCCACGGCGGCGCCGCTATTACCCGGGCGCTGGCCTTCCCCCTGCGCATGCCGGTCAAGGGCGAGCACTACAGCGCCAACGGCCTGATGGTGTATGCCTTCGCCGTCGGCAACGAGGGCAGCAGGGCCCTCGACGCGCTGCTGGCCGCCGGGCGCGTCCAGCGCGTGATCACCGAACCGCCCGCGCGCCTGAAGCCGCTCGACCGCGACACGGTGCGCCTGGCGCCGCGCAAGGTCGAGAATGCAGCGGGGGTGCGCTTCGCCACCGCGGCCAATGGCGTGCTGCGCGCCGACGTGGCGCCGGATGCGCGCCAGCCCACGGCGCGCATCGAATGGAATCTCGAGAACACGATGTACCCGTACACGATTTCCTCGGCCACCCTGAGCGCGCGTTCCGTGCTGGGCGGCGAGGACCGCCCGATCACGCTCGCCAGCAGCCGGGTGAGCGCGCTGGCCCCCGGCAAGCCGGCCCCCCTGGGCTCGACCATGACCCTGCCGGTGGCGCAACTACCCGACAAATGGTCGTGGGAGGCACTGAAGTCGGCCGGCTCGGCCTATGTGCTGCCGGGGACCATCCAGCTGCACCTGGCGAACCAGAAGCTGGAGCTGTCGCAGGCCTTCCGCCAGCGCATGGCGGCGCTGTTCCCAGGCGATCCGCTGCCGGACATCTTCATCCCGCCGGCGCGGGTGCAGGCGTCCACCGCCGTGCTGCCGGTGGAGGTGCGCGTGCACTACGGCATGGGGCCGCTGCTGGCTCTGGGCGGCGCGGCGCTGGCGCTGCTGGCGGCGGCCGGCGCGGCGGCCTATGCCTACGCCCGCCCGAAAATCGCGCATGTGACCGTGGAAGACGAGCTGCGCACCATGCGCGCGCGGCCCGGCACCACGCAACCGATCTACGACAAGGCCGGGCGGCAGGTTGCCCAGCTCAAGACCACCCTGTTCGGCCACCAGCTGCTGGACCTGCGCGAAGGCGCGCAGGTCAAGCTTGGCCGCTAAGACGAGAGGACCATGATGCAAGGAACCCAGCCACCCGCCGCGCCGTCGCCGGCCGATCCCGGCTTCAAGCTGCCCGAGGAATCGGCCTCTCCCCAGGACACCTTGCCGAAGACCGCGCCCGATACCGCGGCGCGTCCGGTGGAAGTCGTGCCTGGGACGGAGGGCATGCCGCCGGCCACCGACACCTCGACGCGCGATCTGGCGATCGGCGGCGCCGTGTTCCTGATCCTGCTGGTGGTGTACTTCTTCGTGCGCAACGCTTTCGTGCACCACCTGGTGGTGCGCCGCGTCGCCCCTTCGTCGGCGGGCACGGCGGGCTGGCTGCTGTTCATCGGACTGGGCTTCCTGTCCGCGGCAGCGGTGCTGGCGATCATCAATGCGAGCCGCTATCTGACCTTCGGCGTCACCGGTCCGCTGGTCATCGTCGGGGTGGTGGCCCTGGTCGCGGCGCTGTTCACCGGCCGCCGCTAAGCTGAAAGAGAGACGACATGGCAGAATTCCCTACCCCCGGCAGCCTGGGCGCGAAAACCGAGCTCAAGGTCGACCTGCGGCCCACCCTGTTCATCGGCGCGGGCGGCACCGGCATGGAAGTGATGATGCGCATCCGCCGCCGCATCCTGTCGGCGGTGTGGAACCGCCACCATCCGACCCGCGTGGAGTCGATCGGCGACTTCCCGGTGGCGCGCTTCCTGCACTTCGACCTCGACAGCAACGCCGTGATCGACGAAGGCAAGTCGCAGCGTACCGATCCCTGGTACGAGCTGGTGCGCCTGAGCGACGAGGAGCGCCTGGTCGAGCCGCTCGACCTGCCGCAATACCACGAGTCCGACGACAGCCTGGCGCGCTTCCCGCTGATCGAGAACTGGATGCCGCTGCGTCCCAAGAAGCTGCGCTCGCTGGGCATCGACCCGTCCAAGGGCGCGGGCCAGATCCGCGCGCTGGCCCGGCTCTACCTGTTCGACAAATACCCCAAGCTGCGCGGCCGCATCAAGGGCGCGCTCAACTTCCTGAGCAGTAACGCCGGCATCGAGCGCAAGGAGAACTACCAGCGCCTTGGCCTGCAGGTCGACACCTCGAAATTCCGCATCGTTGTCATCGCTTCCGCCGCCGGCGGCACCGGCGCCGGCAGCGCGATCGACCTGGGCTGGCTGTCGAAGGCCATCGCGCGCCAGGAGGTGTCCGACAGCCAGGTCGACCTGGTGCTGTTCATGCCCTCGGGTTTCGCCAAGGCCAACAAGGAGCGCACCGAAGCCAACGCCTACGCCACCCTGATGGAGCTGGAAACGGCGATGCGCGACATGAACGCGCGCGTGCACTGGATGGAGCCCGACAGCATCGCGGGCAGCGGCTCGCCCTTCGACGACGTGTATTTCGTCGACACCGCCAACCTGGCCAACAAGGCCACCCTGGACGTCAAGGACGTCTACCAGATGGTGGCCGACACCCTGTTCGAGGATTTCGCCTCGGCCGATTTCGCCAACCGCAAGCGCTCGGTGGCGGTCAACCAGCAGCAGCACAAGCTCGGCCCCTACAATCCCAAGGTGCCCGAGACGCGCTTCGGCGACATGCGCCTGTCGTACTCGAAGGTGTATTCGGCCTTCGGCCAGGCGGTGCTCGATACCCAGCAAAGCCTGGTCGAGGACATTCGCGCCTACGAACTGGCCGGACTGATGGTGAAGGCCTTCTTCGGGCTGGTGAGCAGTGATGGAACGGCGGCGCGCCGTGCCGGCGACCAGGAACGCGACAGCTTCATGCGCGAGCAGATGGACATGGCCGAGCGTCCCTTCGACGAGTTCCCCGACTTCCGCAAGGGTACGGTGGACGTCACCGCCTTCCCCGAATACACGCTCACGCATACCCTGCTGCTGGACCGCGACGGCCGCTCCTTGCTCGAGCGCGTGGAGAGCAAGGTGCAGCTCGAGATGGACCGCATCATGGCGTCCTACGACATCAAGCTGTGGCGCGAGAAGGTGGCCGAGCTGCTGCCCAACCTGGAACGCGACGCCATCCGCGAGGCCGGCGCCACCGCCGAGACCAGCGAGGACCGCATCAAGCGGCATACCAGCGAGCAGCTGCAGCGCCTCAAGACCCGCGTCCGCGACCGCCTGTATGCGCTGCTCGACGACCGCAAGCAGGGCGGACTGGAATTCGTGCTCTCGCTGCTGGAGCAGGTCAAGGCGCGCCTGCTGCAGCGCGACCTGGCCAACGCCGAGCGCAACGGCCGCCGCTACCGCGACGTGCGCGACGCGCTGCGCACGCGCCAGGTGGAGGAGTCGCTGAACAACCTGTCGCAGGCCTCGAGCCGCATGTTCGGCAAGGAAGCGCAGGGGCGCGAGGTGATGAACCACCTCAAGCGCGACATCGCCGACTACCTGCGCTTCCACCTGCTGGCCGTCTCCGCCGGGCAGTCGATCGAGGTCATGCGCGGCATGTCGGCCTGGCTGGGCGACCCGCAGAGCACCGACGAGCAGGGACAGGCGCAATGGAGCGGCATCGCGGGCGAATTCCAGGAAGGCCGGCGCCAGGTCCAGGCCATGCTGGCGGCAGCCGATCAGCGCATCAGCCAGCTGCGCGCCGACGCGCGCCAGGAGCACGCCACCTATATCAAGCTCGCCGCCGACACCACGCCGCCGCCCGTGCGCCTGACGGGCGACGTCAGCGCCTGGAGCGAGGAAGTGCTGCTGGAGTTCGGCGGTTCGGCGCGCTTGTTCCCGCAGCTGGGCGACGAGCGCCTGCGTTCCGAGCTGCTGCTCAAGCTGTTCCGCCGCGCCCAGCTCCAGCTCTCCAGCCAGGAGCTGGCCCAGCCGGAACCCGTCGATCCGCTGCTCGAGCGGCTGTCCAGCCTGACTCCCCAGGAACGCCAGCGCGTGTTCGGCGAGTGGATCCGCAGCGCCATGCCCTGGGTGAACGCGCGCTTCTCGGCCGAGTTCACGCCGGCCGCCGACCAGTTCAAGTGCTTCATCGGGGTGGGCGACGTGGGCGCCTGGCGCAAGATGGAGGCCGAGCTGCGCGCCGCCGTGCCGACCGGGTACTTCCATGGCGACCTGGTCTCGATCGTCAACACCGGTTTCACCGGGCGCGCAGTGTGCTACATCGAGCTCTCCGGCTATCCGATGACGGTGCTGCGCGGCCTGCCGACCTGGCGCGCCTCGTACCAGATCGAGAACCCCAAGATCCCGACCCACCTGCACTTCGACGCCACCCGCTTCCGGCATCCGATCTCGCCCTCGATGGATGAGCTCAACCGGCTGGCCGACGACTACGAATGGTTCCTCCAGGCGATCGCGCTGGGCGTGATCCGGCGTAAACCCGACCTGGGCGACCGCGAGGCCAGCTTCCAGCCGCGCGGACAATACCTGTTCGAGGTCGAACCCGGTTCCGGCGAGTGGCTCCAGATCGGCAACGAGTACGCGATCCGCTCCAACGGCCTGCCCAGCTACTACCGCGAGCAGGTGATCGCCGCCGTGCAGGCGCGCCTGGCCGCCATGGGGCCGCACCAGCTGGCGCTGCTGGCGGCCCTGATGCGCCACTATCAGCTGCGCGTCTACGAGCCGCGCCTGGAAGTCGACGAGACCGGGGCCCAGCTGCCGTCGCCCTCGCTGCCCAACATCACGGCGCGGCGGCTGTACGACCAGTGGATCCGGCGCGCCGCCGCGGCCGACCCGGGCCTGTCGCCGAGCCAGATCGAGACCGCGCTGTCCGGGATCGCCCACTGGACCGAGGCCGTGCCCGGTTCGGCGAGCGACGCCTACAGCTGGGAGGTCGAGCGCCCAGTGGACAAGCGCGTGATCCTGCCCGACTACCTGGCCAGCGAGGACAGGGCCGGCGAAGTCCTGCAGCGCAAGGCGGCGCCGACGCCGGCGGGGGCGGCCCCGGCCGCGGCGGGCGGCAAGCGCTACAAATTGTTCCTGCAGGGCGCGCAGCGCGGACCCTATACGCCGGACGAGATCGCCCAGATGGCGGCGCGCGGCGAGATCGACGCCGGAACGCGGGCCTGGGACATGCGCTGGAATCCGAAGCTGGACAAGTGGAGCACGGTCGGCGCGCTGCCGGAACTGGCCGCGCTGCTGGGTGAGGCGATCCCCGATCCGGACGACGGTGTCCCCGATCCGGAGTAAGGGACCGCATGGCTCAGAACGAAGTGATCTACCGGTGCGTCAACGCCGCCTGTGGCCGGACCTTCCCGCGCGGGGTGAATTTCTGCCCCTGGTGCGGGACGGCCCAGCGGGCGGCGGCCGTGCCCGCGTCCGCGCCGTCCCTGGTCAAGGGAGCAGG
>NZ_JAGPWC010000021.1 GCF_018119405.1 Massilia sp. ST3
CCAAAAATTTTACCAAACACTATTTTTTTACCCCCCACCCCCACCCCCCACGCGCCGCCGCCCCCGGGGGGGGCCGTCTTCGATACCGTGCGGGGAGCCTTAGCGGCCGGTGCCGGTCGTGGTGCTGTTGGTGCTGGTCGCGCTGCTGCCGGTCGAATCGGTATTGTTGACCGTGCCCGCAGGGCCGGTTGCGCCGGTGGCATTGGTGCTCGACTCCACGGCCGACGAGCCGGTTGCCGAGGTGCTGCTCGAGCCGCTGGTGGTGCCGGAATTGCCGGTGGTGGTGCAAGCGGCGAGCAGGATGGCGCTCAGGCCGACGGCGACTGCGCCCTGGATGCTGTGTTTCATCGATTTCTCCTTACGTTATGGATGGGTGGCGCCATGATGGGAGCGCGGCCACGCACACGAAATAGGAGTAATCCGGCAACGCGTGTAGGAGCAGCCTCACACTTTGTTCAGCGTGCCGCATCCTGGCGTTCGGCCACCCAGGCCAGCAGGTCGCCAGCGGCGAGCGGCCGGCTGTAGAAATAGCCTTGGGCCTTGGTGCAGGAGTGGGCCCGCACCACGCCGGCCTGCGAGGGCGTCTCGATGCCCTCGGCCACGGTCTGCATGCCCAGGCTCTGCGCCACCTTGACCGTCGCCTCGATCAGGACCTGGTGGTGGTGGCTGGTGTCGGCCTGGCTCACGAAGGAGCGGTCGATCTTGACCGTGTCCACGGGCAGCAGGTGCAGGCTCGAGAGCGAGGAATAGCCGGTGCCGAAATCGTCCAGGGCCAGCTTGATGCCGAGGGCCTTGAGTTCGTGCAGGCGCTGCTGCACGTCCTGGTCCTGGGCCGCCAGGCTTTCGGTGACCTCGAGCTGCAGGGCGGCGGGCGGCATGCCGGTGTCTTGCAGGAGGCGCGCCACGTGTCCGATCCAGCCCGGCTGGCCGAGCTGGGCGCGCGACAGGTTGACCGCGACCAGGCGCGGGGCCCGCTCGCCCAGGCGCGCGCGCCAGTCGAGGAAATCGCGGCAGGCGTGCTCCAGCACGAAGTCGCCCAGCGCGCCGATCAGGCCGCATTCCTCGGCGACCCCGATGAACTCGACGGGCGGCACCACGCCGCGCCGTGGATGGCGCCAGCGCACCAGGGCTTCGACGCCGGCCGCGTAATCGATGCCGCCGTCGGGCAGCATGCCGACCACCGGCTGGTAGACTACGAACAGCTGTTCCTCCAGGATGGCCTGGCGCAGCTCGCCCTCGATATCGGCGCGGCGCGCCGCTCGCTCGCGCATGCCTTGCTCGAACAGGCGCTGGCGTCCGCCGCCGGCGCGCTTGGCCTCGACCATCGCGATGCTGGCGTCGCGCAGCACGTCGTCGGACGTGGCCGCGGCGCCGGCGCCCCAGACCAGGCCCAGGCTGGCGCCGCTCACCACGTCGTGGCCGTCGATCAGGTAGGGGCGCGCCAGGGCGTCCAGCAGGCGCGCGGCGACCCGTTCGGCGTCCTCGCGCGAACGCATGCCGTCCAGGACCACCACGAACTCGTCGCCGCCGATGCGCGCCGCCAGCTGGCCGCCGCGCCCCAGCGGATCGAGGTGGTCGCTCGGCGGGCGCAGGGCGCCGCGGATGCGCTCGCCCATCTGGACCAGCAGCTGGTCGCCCACGGCCCGCCCCAGGTTGTCGTTAACCTGGCGGAAGCGGTCCGCGTTCAGTAGCAGTACGGCGAAGCCCGCGTCTCCGGACGCCTGCAGGGCCATCAGGCGCTCGACTTCGTCGCGCACCTCGTCGCGGTTCGGCATCTGCGTGAGCGCGTCGGTGCGGGCGGCGCTGCGCAGCCGCCGCGACAGCGTGTCCTTCTCGCGCTGCACTTCCAGGGTGGCGTCGGCCACCATGAACATCAGGCGCTCGGGATCGAGCTTCATCAGGCTCAGCGAGAGCACCTGGGGCGCGTTCGGCGCCTTCGCGGCGGGCAGCGCCAGCCGCAGGCCGTCGACGATCATGCCGGACGGCTCGGCGCAGGCCGCGACCCGGGTGCGCAGGTCCGGGACCAGTGCATCCAGCACGGCGAATAGGTCGTCCAGCGCGGCGGCGGGCGCCACCGGCATGAGCAGGTTGGCGGCCATCGGGTTGAGCATCTCCACCGTGCCGTCGAGGCCGGTCTGGACCAGCCCGACCGGCGCGCGGTACAGGAAGTGGATCAGCGCTTCGTACTCGGCGCCGGGCTGGAGCGGTTCGGAGGGCAGGTCCCGGCTCATCTGGCGTGGCGCTGGACCAGGACGTAACGGCAAGGGCTGCCCGGTGCGGCCAGCAGGCGCAGCGCGACCTTGACCGGGCGCATGCGCAGGGTGAGGACGTAGGCGATGGTGTCGTCGAGCTCGACGCCTTCGGCGAAGGCGTCCTCGAAGCGCTGCGCCACCATGAAGTTGTTCAGGCACGGCGCGACACTGGTAAACAGGGGCTCGCCCAGTACGCGCTCGGGCGAGAGGCCGGCGGCTTCCGATTCGAAGCGGTTGTAGCGCTTGACATTGGTGTCGGCGTCGAAACCGATGACGCCAAAGTCGAGCTCGTCGAGCTGTTCAGCGCTGCACTGGTCGAGGCGGGTAGCCAGGCCGGGCATGTCGAAAGTAAGCTTGCCGTTCATGAAAGACTCACAGCCAGCTTCGCCAGCGGTTGATTAAAGGAAAGAGATGTTGGCATGCGGACAGCATGGGTGTCAATTGTGCGCACCCGCAGGTGTGACATTTTCATCGCTTTTCCACGATAAGGCCAGCGCCGCACGGTTTGACAGGCTTCCCACGCGCCTGTCACACTCGGCGCCTTCTCCCCAGGACCGATTCGGAATGCTTGCTGACACTTTTCCGCGCTGGTGGCGCGATGGGCCGACCCTTCGGCGCGTGGTCCAGGACTTGCTGGCCGGCGAACTCGCCGCCATGCGGCCGGGCCGGGCGCGCCTTGCGCCGCCATGGCCGGACGACGCCGACCTGGTGGCGGACCTCGGCGCGGATTCGCTCGAGCTGAGCGGCCTGGCGGCGGCCATGGAGACCATGCTCCAGCTGCGGCCCGGCGCCGACGAAGCGCTGCTGGCGCACACCCGCCTGGCCGATTGGCTGGCGCTGGCGGCCGCCGGGCTCGAGCGCGATGCCGGGGCCGTCACTTTCCGCAGCTCGGGCAGTTCGGGCACGCCCAAGGCAATCCGGCACGAGGCCGTCCTCCTGTGGCAAGAGGCGCGGCACCTGGCGACCCTGTTTCCGGCCACTGCGCGCATCGTCACCCTGGTGCCTTCGCACCACATCTACGGTTTCCTGTTCTCGGTGCTGTTGCCGCATGCGCTAGGCATCGGGCCGGGGCAAGTGGCCGACCTGCGCGCCCTGTCGCCGGCGGCGCTGGCGCAAGGCCTGGCGCCGGGCGACCTGGTGCTCGGCTTTCCCGACGCCTGGCGTGCGTTCGGGGCAGCCGGGATGCGCCTGCCGCCCGGGGTCAGCGGCGTGAGTTCAACCGCGCCCTGTCCGCCCGAGACCGCGCACGCGGCGCTGGCCTGCGGCCTGGAGCGGCTGGTGCAGGTCTATGGCAGCTCGGAAACCGCCGGCGTCGGCTGGCGCGAGACGCCCGAGGGCGAGTATTTTCTTTTCCCATACTGGGCGCGCACCGCGGACGATGCGGTCCTGGAGCGCCGGGCGCCGGATGGCCGGCGTCTGTGCTTCCCGCTTCAGGACCGGCTCGCCTGGGCGGACAGCGTGGCGAGCGAGGCAGCGGACCTTGCGCCCGCAGGCGCCTTGGGGCAAGGCTTGTTCCGGCCTGCCGGCCGTATCGACCACGCGGTGCAGGTGGGTGGGATGAACGTCTTTCCCGCCTACGTCGCGGACGTGCTGCGCCTGCATCCCCAGGTGCTGGAAGCAAGCGTGCGCCTGATGCGGCAGGACGAAGGCCATCGACTGAAAGCCTTCGTCGTGCCGCGCGACGGCGCATCGGCGGACACCGGCCGGTTGCGCGCGGAATTGCACGCCTGGATGGGCGAGCGACTGACGGCGCCCGAATGTCCGGCCGCGTATTCGTTTGGCCCGGCGCTGCCGCGGCAGGCCAGCGGCAAGCTGACCGACTGGATCATCGACGCCTGGGCGTGAAAGGCGCGCCCGGCCACCCGGGCGCGGTGGCCGCTACAGGTCGACCAGGACCTCGAAGCCGCCGTAGACCATGCGCTTGCCGTCGAAGGGCATGGCGCCGGGCTGCATCATCTCGGCCATGCGCGGATCCTTCATGACCTTGTCGTTGACCTCGTCGCGATGGGCGCGCGATTCGTAGACGATCCAGGAGAACACGACCGTTTCGCCTTCCTCGAGGTTGACGCTTTGGGGGAAGGAAGTCAGCTTGCCCGGCTTGACGTCGTCGCCGATGCACTCGCGGAACTGCAGGGCGCCGTGCTCGCGCCAGACCTGGCCGGCCTTGGTGGCCATGGCGCGGTAGGCGTCGATGTTGGATTTGGGCAGGGGAAGGATGAAGCCGTCGACATAAGCCATGTTCGTCTCCTCTTGGTCGGCTGAAGGTGGACCGTCCCTGTACAGACCAGCAGGCGGCCCGCAAAGTTTCCGGCGCTCGGACCGAGGCCGGAAACGCTTAGCTTACCTCAAAAAAGACGGTTGTTGACCGGCGCCGCTTGCGGCGGCGGCGCGACCGGCGGGGCGGGGGGCGGTACAGGCGCCGGGGGCGGCGCGTCCGGGTCGGGCTCCCCCTCCGGTTCGAGTTCCGGTTCCGGCGGCGCGGCCTGGTCGAGGTCGATGCCGCGCAGTTCGGGCGCGTCGACGAATTCCGGGTAGACCCAGTCTTCGCCGTCGCGCATCACGTCTTCCGGCGCCACCCGTTCTTCCTCTGGGCGCTTGGCCAGCGCGACCTTCATGTAGTCGATCCAGATCGGCAGCGCCAGGGTGGCGCCGAATTCCTTGCCGCCCAGTGAACGCGGCTCGTCGTAGCCCATCCAGGCCACGGCCACCACGTTGCCGCCGTAGCCCGCGAACCAGCCGTCGAAGGCGTCGCTGGTGGTGCCGGTCTTGCCGGCGATGTCGCCGCGTCCCAGGCGCTGGGTGGCGGCGGCGCCGGTGCCGTAGCGGGTCACGTCGCGCAGCATGCTGTCCGAGACGAAGGCGTTGCGCGCCGTGATCACGCGCGCTTCCTCCTGCTTCGCCTTGGGCGGCTTGGCCTCCATGATGACGGTGCCGTTGCCGTCCTGGATCTTGGCGATCAGGTAGGGCTTGACGCGGTAGCCGCCATTGGCGAAGACGGCGTAGGCGCCGGCCATCTGCAGCGGGGTGACGGCGCCGGTGCCCAGGGCCAGGGTCAGGTTCTTCGGGTGGCGCGCCGGGTCGAAGCCGAAGTGGCCCAGCCATTCGTGGCTGTAGTCGGTGCCCAGTGCGCGCAGCAGGCGCACGGTGGGCACGTTCTTCGACTTCGCCAGCGAGGAGCGCATGGTGACGATGCCGTCGAACACGCCGTCGTCGTTCTGCGGCGTCCACAGTTCGCCGTCCTCGCCGCCCGGCAGTTCCAGCGGCTCGTCGAGGATGCGGGTGGCCGGCGAATAGCCTTTTTCCAGCGCCGCCGAATACACGAAGGGCTTGATGGCGGAACCCGGCTGGCGCCAGGCCTGGGTCACGTGGTTGAACTTCTGCAGGTTGTAGTCGAAGCCGCCCACCAGCGCGTGGTAGGCGCCGGTGTCGGCGTCGATGGCGACGAAGGCCGCGGCCACCTGGGGCACCTGGGTGATCGACCACTCGCCCTTGTCGTGCCTGTTGATGCGGATGATCGCGCCCGGCGTGATCCGGTGCGCGGGCGGCGCTTTCTCGGACAGCCCGCGCGCGGCGAACTTCAGGCCGGCGTCCTTGATGAGAACCTCGTCGCCGTCGAGCGTCTCGACCCTGACTTCCTTCGGCGTCGCGGCGAGCACCACCGCCGGCACCAGGCCGTCGCTGGAGGGGCGCTTCTGGAGGGCCTCGACGATGGCGTCCTCGCGTTCCTCGGGGTCTTCCGGCAGCTCGATGCGCGCCTCGGGGCCGCGGTAGCCGTGGCGCTGGTCGTAGGCGATCACGTTGCGGCGCACCGAGTCGTAGGCCGCTTCCTGCTCGGCGGCCAGGATGGTCGTAGTGACCGTGATGCCGCGCGTGTAGGCTTCTTCCTTGAACTGCTCGTAGACCACCTGGCGCGCCAGCTCGGCCACGTAGTCGGCGTGGGTATCGTAGCGCTGGCCGGCGTCGCGCTTGATGCGCAGCGGTTCGGATAGGGCCTGGCGGTACTGATCGCCGGTGATCTCGCCCAGCTCCAGCAGGCGCTTGAGCACCGCGTGCTGGCGCTGCTCGGCGCGCTTGAAGTTGGCGACCGGGTTGTGGCGCGCCGGGTTCTGCGGCAGGCCGGCCAGCATCGCGATCTCGGCCAGCGAGAGCTGGTCGAGGGTCTTGCCGAAGTAGCTGCGCGCCGCGCTCGAGAAGCCGTAGGCGCGCTGGCCCAGGTAGATCTGGTTCATGTACAGCTCGAGGATCTGGTCCTTGGTGAGCGCGTCCTCGATCTTGTAGGCGAGAGCGATCTCGGTGAGCTTGCGCGAGATGACCTTCTCGCGCGACAGGAAGAAGTTGCGCGCCACCTGCATGGTGATGGTCGAGGCGCCCTGGCGGAATCCGCCGCCCAGGTTGGATTTCGCGGCGCCCGCCGCGCGGATCCAGTCGATGCCGCCATGCTCGTAGAAGCGCGTATCCTCGATCGCCAGCAGGGCCTTCTTCATCAGCGGCGGGATCTTCGCGATCGGCACGAAATCGCGGTGCTCGACCCCGAACTGCCCGATCAGCACATTGTCGGCGGTATAAATACGCAGCGGGATCTTGGGCCGGTAGTCGGTGACGGCGTCGATGGCGGGCACGTTCGGCATGATCGCCGTCATCAGGTAGGCGGCGGCCCCGCCGCCGGCAAGCAGCACGGCGCCGAGGGCGGCGAGGAGGAAAATGCGCACGCGGCTGGTGGACCGCACGGCCGTCTTCTTGGTCTTGGTCACTGCTGAACTTTCCTTGTTGGGCCGGATCCGGGTCGGGGTGGCCCGTCGTTGGCGGATTATAATCCGCTTTCATTCCACAACGGCATGTGCGATATTCACGCTTTCAGGTTCTCCCAAGCAAGGTGAACCTCGTGCGCAACGAAGGAAAAACGCAGATGCCTTACGATCCGAACCCGGCCGGGTTCAAGCCCTACATTCCGGCCAACGCCCGCCTGCCCGAATTCACCGTCCGCGCCCTCATCATGGGCGTGGTGCTGGGCATGGTGTTCGGCGCCTCCTCCCTGTACCTGGTGCTGAAGGTCGGCCTCACGGTGTCGGCCTCGATTCCGGTCGCGGTCATCGCGATCACCCTGTTCGGCGTGGCGCGCAAGTTCGGCGCGCGCGAATCGACCATCCTCGAGAACAGCATCACCCAGACCGCCGGTTCGGCCGGCGAATCGCTGGCCTTCGGCCTGGGCGTGACCATGCCGGCGATCCTGATCCTGGGCTTCGACCTGGAGATCTCGCGCGTGATGCTGGTGGGCGTGCTGGGCGGCCTGCTGGGCATCCTGATGATGATCCCGATGCGCCGCACCATGATCGTCGACAAGCACGGCGAGCTGAAATACCCGGAAGGCACCGCCTGCGCCGAGGTACTGAAGGCGGCCGCCACCAACGTCTCGCGCGAAGCCGCGGGCGAAGCGCTGGAATCGGATTCCGACGCCGTACGCGACGCCAAGCGCCGCGCCGCGATCATCTTCGGCGGCTTCGGCATCGGCCTGCTGTACAAGACCCTGAGCGTGTCGCTCAAGGGCTGGAAGGATACCGTCAACTTCGAGTTCGGCGCGCCGCTCAAGGGCGGCTCCGCCGGCGCCGAGGTCTCGCCCGAGCTGCTGGGCGTGGGCTACATCATCGGCCCGCGCATCGCCTTCACGATGGCGGCGGGCGGGGTGCTGTCCTACCTGCTCCTGATCCCGATGATCAAGTTTTTTGGCGACCTGCTCACGGTGCCGCTGGCGCCGGGCACCACCCTGATCCGCGACATGTCGCCGGACGACATCCGCAACGCCTACGTGCTGTACATCGGCGCGGGCGCGGTGGCCGCGGCCGGCCTGATCTCGCTGGTGCGCTCGATGCCGATGATCTGGAAGAGCCTGTCCTCGGGCCTGGCCGGCATGGGTAAATCCAGCACTGGCGATACCTCGAGCCGCACCGACCGCGACATCCCGATGAAATGGGTGGTGATCGGCTGCCTGGCCATCATCGCCATCATCACCGTCGCCACGCCGCTGCACATGAACCTGCTGGGCGCGCTGCTGATCCTGGTGTTCGGCTTCCTGTTCGCCACCGTCTCTTCGCGCCTGACGGGCGAAGTCGGTTCGTCCTCGAACCCGATCTCGGGCATGGCCGTGGCCACCTTGCTGTTCACCTGCCTGATCTTCCTGGTGATGGGCTGGACCGGCGGCCAGTACTACGTGACCGCACTCTCGGTCGGCGCCATCGTCTGCATCGCCGCCAGCAACGCCGGCACCACCTCGCAAGACCTGAAGACCGGCTTCCTGGTCGGTTCGACGCCGCGCCTGCAGCAGTACGCGATCCTGTGCGGCGCCTTCGCCTCGGCCCTGATCCTGGGACCGATCCTGCTCAAGCTGAACGACGCCGGCACCGTCTATGTGCCGGCGGCCCAGGTGGCGCCGGGCTTGACGGTCGACGCCTCGAAACTCACCCAGACCGCCCAGCTGCAAGGTCCGCAGGCCGAGAGCGACAAGAACACCTACAAGGTCTGGCAAAAGCTTGATGCCGTGGGCGGCCCGGCGGGCAAGTACCTGGTGGCGGACGACGGCAAGCCGGTCTACCTGGTCGACCCGGGCATCAACGGCACCCACAAGACCCGGCCGGACGGCACCGAGGTCAAGAAATACGACGCGCCCAAGGCGGTGCTGATGTCCTACATCATCAAGGGCATCCTGGACCAGGAACTGCCCTGGACCCTGGTGCTGTTCGGGGTGATGATCTCGGTGGTGCTGGAAATGGCAGGCATCGCCTCGCTGGCCTTTACCGTCGGCGTCTACCTGCCGCTGGTGTCGACCCTGCCGATCGCCGTCGGCGGCCTGCTGCGCTGGATCGTCGACCGCCGCAACAACACCCTGCCGCAGTACGAGAAGCTGACGCCGGAACAATGCCAGGCCGCGGGCGACCGCAGCGCCGGGACCCTGCTGGCATCGGGCTACATCGCCGGCGGCGCGCTGGCGGGCATCATCATCGCGATCACTGCCGGCGTGCTGACCAGCTTCGACAGCGACATGACGAAATGGGCGGAGGCGTCGAATCCCTTCTTCGCGGGGCCGGATGCGCACGTGCTGACCCTGATTCCGTATGCGGCGATCATCCTGCTGCTGTGGTGGGTGGCGCGGGAGAGGCCTGAGAGGAAGTGAGTTGTAGAGAAGCCGGCGTGAGCCGGCTTTTTTTATGCGTTGGTGGCGTGCTAAGGAACTTGGGTCCCCGCGCAGGCGGGGACCCAAGTTTGCCGGCGTACCGACTACACGTACGCCAAATCGTGCTGCCGGATCACCACATCGATCCAGTCATTCGTATGCCCGAACCGGTAGCCGAGCGATTTGGCCCGGGAAGTATCGAGCACCAGCGCCGACGGAAAATCGAAGGGCGACAGCACCCCGGGCGCGGCCACCTGGGCCGCCTGGCGCGGGAAGGCGTCCTCGTCGAGGGCCTCGGCCACGCGCGCATGCAGGGCGAATGCCGACAGCGGACCATCCGCGGCCGCGTTGACCGGGCCGGTGAAGGACTGCCCGCCCGCCCACACCAGGAAATTGGCCGCTTCCTTGGCCTGCATGAAGGAGACGTCGGCCTGGGCGTTCGAGTAGGGCAGCGCGGCGCGCAGGCGCACCAGGTCGACGTAGTGGGCCAGGCGGCCGGTGAAGTCGTCCGGTCCGCCGAGCACGTGGGCCAGGCGCACCGTGACGGTCGGCAGGCTTCCGTCGCGGTAGAGATAGGCCTCGGCCTGGATCTTGCCGCAAACATAACTCTCGACCGCGCGCGCCGGGTCGTGCCAGGGGTAGCCGGCGTCGATCGGCTGGGCGTGCACGTTCAGGTCGCGCTCGGCGAAGGGACGTCCCAGCGGTGCGAGTTCGCGGTAGACGTCGATGGTCGATGCCATGACGTAGCGTCCAACGCGTCCGCCGAAGACCCGCACCGAGATCGCCGCGTCGAGCGGCGAATAGCACATCTGGTCGTAGACGATGTCGAAGCGCGCATTGCCGAAGGCGGCGCGCATGGCGGATTCGTTGCGGCGGTCGACGCGCACCCGGGTGATGCGCTCGCCGAAAGGATCGGGCGCATAGCCCCGTGTTGCGATTGTCACACGGTGGCCGGCCAATAACAGGCGCTGCACCAGCAGTTTGCCGAAAAAGCGGGTGCCACCGATCACCAAAATATTCTTGGGCATGACTTTTCCTTGTGTGTTCAGCTATATTGTATTTTCTGGACGTTCCTTCCTTCAACCTAGAAAAAGTACAGGTATTGAATAAGAAATATTTATGCATGGGGTGGCGATGAAGCCCTTGCGCAGCCTTTCCGGCCTGATCGACTTCGAGTGCGCGGCCCGCTGGGGCAGCTTCAAGCTGGCCGCGCGCGAGCTGCACAAGACCCCGGCGGCGGTCAGCCTGCAGGTCAAGCAGCTCGAGGAAAACATCGGCTTTCCGCTCTTCGTGCGCCACCCTCGCCACATCGCGCTGACCGAGAAGGGCCAGGAGCTGGCGGTGGCCACCGGCCGCATGCTGGGCGACCTGCGCGCCAAGGTGGCGGCCCTGCAGCGCGGCGACGAGGAATCGGTGCTGCGCATCTCGACCACGCACTCGTTCGCGATCAAGTGGCTGGTGCCGCGCATGCACCGCTTCACCAAGCTGTATCCGGAGCTGGACATCCGCATCGATTCGAACGACGCGCCGGTCGACCTGCAGGCCGACAGCACCGACGTCGCGGTGCGCTACGGCCCGGTGCGCGACGGCGATCCGGCGACCCTGTTCCGCGAACGCCTGGTGCCGGTGTACAGCCCGGAACTGCTGGCGCCGGGACAGGCCGACCTCACCCTGGCCGACCTGCCGCACTGCCGCCTGCTGGTGGAAACCTCGCCCGAGGCCTGGCTGCAGCTGCTCAACGAGAACAAGGCGCTCAAGGGCAAGTACGACTTCTCGCGCGGCTACAGCCACTGGGGCGTGCTGGTGCAGGCCGCGGTGGCGGGGCAGGGGGTAGCGCTGGTGCCCTACGGGATCGCTTTCCAGGACATCGTGTCGGGCGCGCTCAGGCAGATTCCCTGCCGCAGCGCGCCGTTCGGGAACGGGTACAAGTTCCTGGTGAATCCGCACAAGGAGCACATGCTCAAGGTGCGGCGGTTCAGGGAGTGGATGGTGGGGGAGATGGCGGAGATGCGGGCGACGCTGGACAAGGTGTGAGTTCCGGGTTGGGCACGCAAAAAATCGGCTCCCCGCGAAGGCGGGGACCCAAGTTCGGTGAGTCGCCCCTAAAACAAAAACGGCAGCCACGCAGGCTGCCGTTTTCATTGGAAGCAAAAAACCCTTACTTCACGCCATGCATCAGTTTCTGGATCAGCGGTGCGATCAGGAACAGCAGCACGCCGCCGCCCAGCAGGATCCAGAAGCCGAAGGTGTAGCCGTCCAGCGCCGAGGCCACCGACATGCCGGTTTCGCCCGACACGTGCGAGGCGAAGATGCCCGACAGGTTGTTGCCGATACCGGTCGACAGGAACCAGCCGCCCATGCCCAGGCCCACCAGGCGGGTCGGGGCCAGCTTGGTCACCATCGACAGGCCGATCGGCGACAGGCACAGCTCACCGATCGACTGCACGACGTAGACCATGAACAGGGTCCAGAACGGGATCTTGCCCTGGTCGTTGATCAGCTGGGTCAGCGCATACATCAGCAGGCCGAAGGCCAGGCCGTTGAAGATGATGCCCAGGCCGAACTTGCGCGGGATCGACGGGTTCACGTTGCGCTTGCCCATCGCGACCCAGATGGCGGCGATGATCGGTGCGCAGACGATGATGGCGATCGAGTTCACCGACTGGAACCAGGCAACAGGGAAGGTCCAGTCGCCGAAGTCGCGGTTCACGATCTGGTCGGCCAGGAAGGTGAACGAGCTGCCGGCCTGCTCGAAGAAGCACCAGAACAGGATGTTGAAGAAGAAGATGATCATCATGGCGATGGTCTTGTCGCGCGAGACCGCGCCTTCGCGCACGCCTTCCACGATCAGCATCAGGGCCAGGATAATGAACAGCACGGTCAGCACGACCTGCAGGTTGGCGGCGCCGGCCTGCAGCAGCAGGTAGACGACCGGGATCACGACCAGCGAGCCGATGATCACGCCGATCAGGCGCTTCGGATTGGCCAGTTCGCCGACCGGTGCGCCAATGCCCTTGAGCTGCTTGCGGCCGAAGTAGAACCACACCAGCGACAGCAGCATGCCCACGCCCGAGGCGAAGAACACGATCTTGTAGGCTGGGGTGTCGCCGGTGTTGAACACGTTCTGCGCCAGCTGCTGGGTCAGGATCGGCGAGATGAAGGCGCCGGCGTTGATGCCCATGTAGAAGATGGTGAAGCCCGAGTCGCGGCGGGTGTCGCTGATCGAGTACAGCTGGCCGACCATGGCCGAGATGTTCGGCTTGAACATGCCGTTGCCGACGATGATGGTCGCCAGGCCGAGCTTGAAGATGTCCTGGCTCGGGATGGTGATCATGAACAGGCCGGCCGCCATGAAGATCGCGCCGACGATGATCGAGCGCTGGTAGCCGATGACGCGGTCGGCCACGTAGCCGCCGAAGACGGCGCCGGCGTAGACCAGCGCAAGGTAGGAACCGTAGGTCAGGTTGGCGTCGGCCTGGCCGACCGCGTCGCCGCCGTAGAACTGGGCGACGATGTAGAGCACCAGGGCCCAGCGGATGCCGTAGAAAGCGAAGCGCTCCCAGAATTCGGTCATGAACAGCATCCACAGCGGAGCTGGGTGGCCCATGATCTGTTTGAATTCTGGGATCGGTCCCTTGGCAGGTGAAGTAGCAGCACCGCTCATGCGGTTCCTCCCGAAATAGTATTTGTCTCGATGGATTGGTATATGGACGATCGGCGTGCCGAGAATTCCAATAGGCACGCATTCTAGTGCATATTTGTTAGCGCAAGCGAATTTTTTCCAGCTGTGTTAATACGCGCGCACGCAGGCGCACGGCCCGGCGCGCCAGGCAGACAAAATGTTGCACTTTGGCGTATATTGCCTATCAGGCCTGTCGATCATTGGCTCGTATCACAGTAGAGAAAAGGAAAACAACACCATGACCCATGATGTAGTCGATACGCTGATTTCCCCGGAAGGCCGCCTGGAGGTTCTGTCCAAGGCGGAGGTGGCCAAGCTGCTCGACACCAGCAAGGCCGGCCTGTATGACATTTTTCGCAAGTGCGCGCTGGCTGTCCTGAACAGCGGCAGCGACATCGATGACGGCAAGGAGCTGATGGAGCGCTACGCCAGCTTCGACATCAGCATCCTGCAGCGCGAGCGCGGCATCAAGCTCGACATCCGCGGCGCTCCTGCGCACGCCTTCGTCGACGGCAAGATGATCAAGGGTATCCACGAGCACCTGTTCGCGGTGCTGCGCGATATCGTGTACGTCCACTTCGACGTCACCGACAACCCCAAGTTCGACATGGCCCGCACCGAGGGCATCACCGACGCGGTCTTCCACATCCTGCGCAACGCCAACGTGCTGCAGCCGCAGCGCAATCCCAACCTGGTGGTGTGCTGGGGCGGCCACTCGATCAGCCGCGTGGAATACAACTACACCAAGGAAGTCGGCTACGCGCTGGGCTTGCGCGAGCTCGACATCTGCACCGGCTGCGGACCGGGCGCCATGAAGGGCCCGATGAAGGGCGCCACCATCGGCCACGCCAAGCAGCGCCTGACGGGCGGCCGCTACCTCGGCATCTCCGAGCCGGGCATCATCGCGGCCGAGTCGCCGAACCCGATCGTGAACGACCTGGTCATCATGCCGGACATCGAGAAGCGCCTGGAGGCGTTCGTCCGTACCGGCCACGGCATCGTGGTGTTCCCGGGCGGCGCCGGCACGGCGGAAGAAATCCTGTACATCCTCGGCATCCTGCTCCACCCGGACAATGCCGAGATTCCTTTCCCGCTGTTCTTCACCGGCCCGGCCTCGGCGCGCGAGTACTTCGCGCAGATCGACCACTTCATCGGCCTGACCCTGGGCGAGGCGGCCCAGCGCCGCTACAAGATCATCATCGACGACCCCGAGGCCCTGGCGCGTGAGATGCACGCCGGGATCAAGCAGGTGCGCGAATACCGCAAGGCGCACAGCGACGCCTATTACTTCAACTGGCGCCTCAAGATCGACCATGAATTCCAGCGTCCGTTCCGCCCGACCCACGAGAACATGCGCAACCTGAAGCTGCACCGCGCGCAGGAATCGCACATGCTGGCGGCGAACCTGCGCCGCGCCTTCTCGGGCGTCGTGGCGGGGAACGTGAAGGAAGAGGGGATCCGCGCGATCGAGAAGTACGGGAAGTACGAGATCCAGGGCGAGAGTGCCATCATGGGGCCGATGGATGCGCTGCTGGCGTCGTTCGTCGAGCAGAGCAGGATGAAATTGCCGGGGAAGGCGTATACGCCTTGCTATACGATCGTGCAGTAGGTCCGCGTGCACCGTTAGCTTCTACACCGTCGTTCCGGCGAAGGCCGGAACCCGAGGCCGTGCCGCTGCCACTGGCGTGACACGCAGACGGTACGCTCGCGAACTTGGATTCCGGCCTTCGCCGGAATGACGGTTTTGAGGCTGGAGGTGGTGGTTTGCCGTATCGCTTTTCACCCACACAAAAAAGGCGGCCGTGCAATGCACGGCCGCCTTTTTCACTCAATCGCCTGGACGCTCAGTCTTCCTTGCGCAAATGCGGGAACAACAGCACATCCCGGATATTCGGCGAATCCGTAATCAGCATCATCAGGCGATCAATACCGATCCCGCAGCCACCCGCCGGCGGCATGCCGTATTCCAGCGCGCGGATGTAGTCGGCGTCGTAGAACATCGCTTCGTCGTCGCCCGCGTCCTTGGCCGCCACCTGCGACAGGAAGCGCGCCGCCTGGTCTTCGGGGTCGTTCAGCTCCGAGAAGCCGTTGGCGATCTCGCGGCCCACCATGAACAGCTCGAAGCGCTCGGTGATGCCTTCGCGGGTGTCCGAAGCGCGCGCCAGCGGCGAGACTTCGACCGGATAGTCGATGATGAAGGTCGGTTCCCACAGCAGGGCTTCGGCGGTCTCTTCGAACAGCGCCAGCTGCAGCGCGCCCAGGCCCGAGGTGGCGAAAGGCTTGACGCCGAACTTCAGCAGTTCCTGCTTGAGGAAGTCCATCGAGTTCAGCTGCTCGGGGGTGTAGCCCGGCGCGTACTTGTCGATCGCCTCGACGATGGTCAGGCGCTGGAAGGGCTTGGACAGGTCGAGTTCGCGGCCGCCGTAGGTCAGGACGGCGCTGCCGTGGGCGTCGACGGCAGCCTGGCGGATCACCGATTCGGTGAAGTCCATGATCCACTTGTAGTCGGTGTAGGCCGCATAGAATTCCATCATCGTGAATTCCGGGTTATGACGGACCGACACCCCTTCGTTGCGGAAGTTGCGGTTGATCTCGAACACGCGGTCGAAGCCGCCCACCACCAGGCGCTTCAGATAGAGCTCGGGCGCGATACGCAGGTACATTTCCATGTCAAGCGCATTGTGGTGGGTGATGAAGGGCTTGGCCGCGGCGCCGCCCGGGATCGGGTGCAGCATCGGGGTCTCGACTTCCATGAAGCCGTGCTTTTCCATGAAGCGGCGCATCGACGACATGGCGGCGGTACGCGCCTTGAAGGTGCGGCGCGTCTCTTCGTTCATGATCAGGTCGACGTAGCGCTGGCGGTACTTGGTCTCCTGGTCGGCCAGGCCGTGGAACTTGTCCGGCAGCGGGCGCAGGGCCTTGGCGATCAGGCGCAGGCGGGTGACCTTGACGGTCAGTTCGTCGGTCTTGGTCTTGAACAGCGTGCCTTCGACGCCCAGGATGTCGCCCAGGTCGTAGCTGCGCAGGGCTTCCATGGCTTCCTCGCCGGCGCTGTCGAGCGTGACGTAGATCTGGATGCGGCCGCTGGCGGCCGGGCCCGAGCTGTCCTGCAGGGTCGCAAATGCCGCCTTCTTGCCGGCTTCGCGGCGCAGCATCATGCGGCCGGCCAGCACCACGGCGACCGGCTCGGCTTCGAGTTCCTCGCGGGTCTTGCCGGTATGGCTTTCGACCAGGTCGGCAGCCTTGTGCTGGGGGACGAAGTCGTTCGGGAAGGGGTTGCCCTGCTGGCGCAGCGCGGCCAGCTTGGCGCGGCGCTCGGCCATGATCTTGTTCTCGTCAAGGGCCGGGACTGGCGCCTGTTCTTGGTTTTCCGTAGTCATGATGGATGCGATTCTTGTTAAGTTGTTCAGGCGAACAGGCTGTCAACGTCCAGCTCGGAGAAGTCGTTGACGATGGCCACGATATTGTCGAATTCCGCGAAGGCCGTGGCGGGCAGGGTGGTCGTCAGGACCACCGCGCGCATGCCGGCGCGGCGCGCGGCTTCCACGCCCAGCGGCGCGTCCTCGAACACGATGCAGTGCTCGGGCGCGACGCCGCAGCGCCGGGCCGCTTCCAGGAACACGTCCGGATGCGGCTTGCCGCGTGCGACATCGGCGGCGCCGACGATCGCGTCGAAATGGCGGCGCAGGTCCAGGCCGTCGAGCGTGAACTCGATGTTGGCCGGCGGCGCCGCGGTGGCCACCGCCAGCCGCGTGCCGCCGGCCTTGGCGCTGGCGACCAGGTCCTCGAAACCGCCCACCGCGCGCAGGTGCGGCGCGTACAGCTCGCGGTAGACGCCTTCCTTCTCGTGGATCAGGGTGGCGACTTCGTCGTCGGCCAGTTCCGCCTCGAGGTGCGCGCGGATGATCTCCTGGCCCTGGCGGCCGGCCGTGGTGCGGAAGAACTCGTCCGCGTCGACGGCCTTGCCGCGGCGCTCGAAGAAGGTGATCCACGAGCGCGTATGGAAGGCCATGTTGTCGACGATGGTGCCGTCCATGTCGAACACGAAGGCGCGTGCTGCAGGCGTCATCTCAGATGCCCTGCTTGAGCGAGGCCGAGATGAAGTCGTCCAGGTCGCCGTCCAGCACGTTCTTGGTGTTGCCGGTCTCGAAGCCGGTGCGCAAGTCCTTGATGCGCGACTGGTCGAGCACGTAGGACCGGATCTGGTGGCCCCAGCCGACGTCGGTCTTGGAGTCTTCCAGCTTCTGCTGCTCGCTCATGCGCTTGCGCAGTTCCAGCTCGTACAGCTTGGCGCGCAGCATGTCCCAGGCTTCGGCCTTGTTGCGGTGCTGCGAGCGGTCGTTCTGGCACTGGACCACGATGCCCGACGGGCCGTGGGTCAGGCGCACCGCGGAGTCGGTCTTGTTGATGTGCTGGCCGCCCGCGCCGGATGCGCGGTAGGTATCGATGCGCACATCGGCCGGGTTGATCTCGATCTCGATCGACTCGTCGACTTCCGGATACACGAACAGCGAGGTGAACGAGGTGTGGCGGCCGTTGGCCGAGTCGAACGGCGACTTGCGCACCAGGCGGTGCACGCCGGTCTCGGTGCGCAGGTGCCCGTAGGCGTATTCGCCGTCGACCTTGATGGTGGCGGTCTTGATGCCCGCGACCTCGCCCTCGGATTGTTCGAGGATCTCGGCCTTGAAGCCCTTGCGTTCGGCATAGCGCAGGTACTGGCGCAGCAGCATCGAGGCCCAGTCCTGGGCTTCGGTGCCGCCGGCGCCGGCCTGGATGTCGATGAAGCAGTTGGCGTGGTCCATCGGGTTGCTGAACATCCGGCGGAATTCCATGCCTTCGATGATCTTCTGGATGGCTTCGACGTCGCCGGCGACCGCTTCCAGCGTGTCGTCGTCGCCTTCTTCGCGCGCCATCTCGAACAGGTCGGCGGCATCGAGCAGGTCGGCCTTGGCTTTTTCGAGCGTCAGGACGACGCCTTCGAGCGCCTTCTTTTCCTTGCCCATTTCCTGGGCGCGTTTCTGGTCGTTCCAGATGGCCGGGTCTTCCAGCTCCTGGTTGACCTGTTCTAGTTTCTCGGACTTCTTATCGAAGTCAAAGATACCTCCGAAGTTCGGCCTCGCGACCCGTCAGGTCGTTCAGCAGGGCGGAAATGGCGTTGATGCGTTCAGCTTCCATGATCTCGGCAGTCTCGTTAGTGGGTTGAATCGAACCCTAGATTATACCCCATCGCAGGGGGATGCCATGTACGGGGCGCTTGCAGGGGCATATGCGCTGCCGTATGATCGTTCGGTTCATTTTGCTGGAATGCCCATGGCCCTCTCTTTGCGTTATCAGATTTGCATCGCGCTCGCTCCAGCGCTCCTCGGTCTTCCTGTCTGGGCCGCCAAGCCGCCCGCCGGCGCCACCGCCGTGCTGGCGGTATTGGAAACCACGGACCTGCATTCGAATGTGGTGGGCTACGACTACTACAAGCTGATGGCCGAGCCCTCGTTCGGCCTGGACCGCACGGCAAGCCTGATCGCCCAGGCGCGCAAGGAATTCCCGAACACGCTCCTGCTCGACAACGGCGACACGATCCAGGGCAATGCGCTGGCCGACTACCAGGCCCAGGTCAAGCCGCTGCGCTGCGACCAGACCCTCGGCATCTACAAGGTGATGAACAAGCTCGGCTACGAGGGCGCCGGCATCGGCAACCACGAATTCAACTACGGCCTGGCCTACCTCGGCCAGGTGACGGGCAGCCGCTTCGACGTGAAGGGCGTCAAGGCGGCGAAGAAGTGCGCCGGACCGGGCTTCCCGATGGTGCTGGCCAATGTCTACAGCGCCAGGACGAAGAAGCCGCTGTTCGCGCCGTATCACATCATCGACAAGAAGATCAGCGGCCTCGACGTCGCCGGCAAGCCGGTGAACGCGAGCATCAAGGTCGGCATCATCGGTTTCGCGCCGCCGACCATCATGTCCTGGGACAAGCGCTGGCTCGAGGGCCGGGTCTACACCGAGGGCGTGCGCGAGGCCGCGGAGAAGTACATCCCCGAGATGCAGGCCAAGGGTGCGGAGCTGATCGTGGCGATCTCGCACGGCGGCCTGGATGCCGCCCGCTATTCGCCGAGCATGGAGAACGCCAACTACTACCTGGCCCAGGTGCCGGGCGTGGACGCCATGCTGCTGGGGCACTCGCACCAGCTGTTCCCCAACGCCGACAGCAGCGTGGCCCAGTTCAACCTCCCGGGCGTCGACAAGGCGCGCGGCTTCGTGCACGGCGTGCCGACCGTGATGGCCAACCTGTGGGGCAAGCACCTGGGCCTGATCGGCCTGCACCTGAAGCACGACGGCAAGCGCTGGACGGTCGAGAAGGACAAGACCTTCGTCCAGGCGCGCGCCGCCCAGACCGGGGCCAAGTCCTTCGTCGACGCCGATCCGGAGGTGATGGCGCTGGTGAAGGAAGAGCACGAGGCGACCATCGAGTACGTCAAGACCCCCGTCGGCAGCACGGGCTTCCGCATGTCGACCTATTTCGCCGACGTCGGCGACAGTTCGGCGATCCAGGTCGTGAACCAGGCGCAGAGCGCCTATGTGGCCAAGTACGTGGCGGCCAACCTGCCGCAGTACGCCAGGCTCCCGGTGCTGTCGGTGTCGGCGCCCTTCAAGAGCGGCGTAGCGGGGCCGTCGGATTACACGGACGTGAAGGCCGGCCCGCTGGCCCTGAACAATGCGGCCGACCTCTACCTCTACCCGAACGCCCTGTACGCCGTGAAGGTGAACGGCGCCCAGCTCAAGGCCTGGCTGGAAAAGGCGGCGCAGCGCTTCAATACCATTGATCCGGGCAAGACCGAGGCGCAGGAACTGGTGAACCTGGCGGTGCCGAGCTATAACTTCGACACCATGACCAACCCGGACGTGGCCTACGAGATCGACGTGACGCGCGCACCCGGCGAGCGGATCCGCAACCTGCGCTGGCGCGGCCAGCCGATCGACGCCGGGCAGGAATTCCTGGTGGCGACCAACAACTACCGCGCCAGCGGCGGCGGCAACTTCCCGGGCCTGGACGGTAGCAAGACCGTGATCGCCTCGCCCGACAACAACCGCGACGTCCTGATCGCCTACGTCAAGGAGACGAAACAGCTGACCCGCGCGGCACATGGCGCCGCGCGCAGCTGGCGTTTCGCGCCGGTGCAGACGGCCGGCCCGGTGGTCTTCCATTCGGCGCCCGGCATGATCGAGCTGGCGCACGAGGCGGGGCTGCGCAACGTCAGCCAGGTGCTGCCGGACGATGGACGCGGCAAGGGCACGGCGCTGTACGTGATCGACCTGTCCCAATGAAGCGTGTGCTGGTGACGATGCTGGCGGCGCTGCTGCTGGCGCAGCCTGCCATGGCCCAGCATGGCGACGAGGGCGATAGCGCGCTCCGGCGCGGGTTGGCCTATCGCAGCAATGGCGACGCCGCGCTGGCGGCGCACTGGCTGAGTGTGGCGGCCACGCGCGGCGTGCCGGAGGCGATGTTCATCCTGGCGAACATGCGGCTCGAGGGCGAGGGCGTGGCGCGCGACGAGGGTGAGGCGCGGCGCCTGCTGGAGGAAGCGGCGCAGATGGATTATGCGGAGGCGTGGCAGCAGCTGGCGCTGATGGAAAAGGATCCAGTGAAGGCGGCGCAGTTGATGCGGCGGGCGGCGCATGCGCTGACGCATCGCGGGGAGGGGAAGCGTTAGAGGTTTGCCAGCAAACTTGGATCCCGGCCTGCGCCGGGATGACGACTCAACTGTAAGTGGCAAGCGTTGACACGTCATTCCCTCCACTGGAGGCAATAACTCCCGGCGAAGGGCGGGATCCAAGTTCTGTTCGATCAGTGGAGCTGCTTCTTCTCCAGCTGCACCAGCACAAACGGACTCACCACCGACGCCCACAAGGTCGCATCCGCCGCCAGCCAGCTAGCGGCCTGCTGGTCGTTTACCTTGGCCACCTGCCCCGATTGCATCCAGCGCGCGATGCTTTCCTTGTCGTCGTGCGCGATGCGCAGGGCCACCTCGATCAGGTCCAGCTCCTGGCTCACATACACCACCGAACCGCTGGCGAAATGGCGCTCCAGCTCGCTCCACTTGATGCGGCCGGTTTCGCGGTTGATCTTGTCGTGCAGTTCGGTGTCTTTGTCGGGATTGGTCTTCATCGTGCTCAGCTCAAAATCTCCACCGCGGGCTGCGGCGAACCCCGCCATGTTAACCGATACGACTGGGCCTTGCGCACATTCCCCACCAGCGCGGGACGGAAGCAGGCCAGGCAGGTGCCGCCCTGGTGCCGCACGCTGGGGTAGAGGACGCCCATCGAGCCGGCCTC
This sequence comes from Massilia sp. ST3, assembly GCF_018119405.1. Taxonomy (GTDB): domain Bacteria; phylum Pseudomonadota; class Gammaproteobacteria; order Burkholderiales; family Burkholderiaceae_D; genus Telluria. The sequence goes on from NZ_JAGPWC010000021.1 coordinate 21,428, forward strand.
CAGCAGCTCGGCCGCCAGGGCCTGCGAAGCCACGTAGCTCTGCGGATCGAGGCAATCGCGGTAGGCGTCGATGCCGCGCAGGTCGTGGAAGGGCGCGCTGAAATCGGCCAGCAGGCACTGGTAGCTGACGCTGTCGTCGAAGCGGTTGATCTCGTGGTACTCGACCGTCTTGTGGAAGATGACTTCGGCCAGCGAGGTTTCGAGCGCGAAGGCGCAGTACCAGGCACCGCGCTCGCCGTCGTTGAAGCGGCTGCCTTCCGGACGCGCATAGGTATAGGCCGCGTTGATGATGCGGAAGTTCGGCACGCCGAACACCAGCTCGTCCATGCCGATGCCAGGCAGCAGGCCGGATTCGCCGCGCAGGCGCTCGTTGGTGGCGTTGTCGAGGTCGAACAGGTCGCGCAGCACGTCGTCGTCCTCGGCCAGCGGGGCCAGGACGGAATCTTCCAGGTCGGCGAAGCGGGATGGAATCAGGCGGCAGGTATCGAACTGGCGCAGCGGGGTGAGTTTGGGAATCAGCCTCAAATCACAGGCCTCCACGGCGCGCGTCCAGCAGCCTGCGTACCGTTTGCATGGCGATCAACCCGCCGCCGAGCATGTAGGCGAGCGGCGTGCGTCCGGCGAAGACCGGATTGGTGTTGGGGAGGTGGATCCATTCGTCGGCGAGCTTGTCGCCGTAGAGGATATGCAGGGCCTTGTAGATGCCCAGCAAGTAGGAAATGCGGGTGATGCGGTCGACTTCGAGCACCCGGTCCGGGTTCTTTTTCCAGTCGTAGTACGAGGACGAGGACAGGCCGCCGAGCAGTTCGCGGGCATCGTCCTCACGCAGCTGCCAGGCCCCGGCCAGCTTGAAAAAGCCCTTCAGCGCCGAGCACGACAAGCGCTCGCGCTCGGCCTTCGAATTCAGGTCGACCAGCACGGCCGGCTCGAATCGGCTCTTGGGGTATGAATACGCTAGGCTCATGGTTCCTCCGGTTATGGATTCGTTATACTCCGTTTTTGGAGTATTTGCAACCGGTGGTTGTCAAGTGCGAGGTACCATGACAGAATTCTAAACTTGCCAAATCGAAAAGGATTTGTCCATGCGTCTACGTACGATTTCCCTGCTGGCCGGCTGCCTCATGCTGGCGGCCACGGCCAGCAGCGCAAGGGTGTCCCAAGAGGACCTCAAGAAACAGGTGGCGGACAGCGAACGCGCTTTCGCCGCGACCATGAAGGCACGCGACTTCGACGGTTTTACCCGCTTCGTGGCGGATGAGGCCATTTTCATGTCCGGTGAGGGCGCGCTGCGCGGCAAGCAGGCGGTGGCCCAGGGCTGGCGCAAGTACTACGACAAGCCCGAGGCGCCGTTCTCCTGGGAACCGGACGAGGTCGAGGTGGTGGAATCGGGGACGCTGGCCTACAGCGGCGGGCCGGTCTACGACCGCAGCGGCAAGAAGATCGGGCGCTTCAATTCGATCTGGCGGCTGGAAGCGCCGGGGAAGTGGAAGGTCGTGTTCGACCGGGGGTCGGATTTTTGTGAGTGCAAGAAGTAAGGTCTGCAAGCCTGCGCTGATTTTCTAGCCTCCACCCTTCGTGTCGTCATCCCGGCGAAGGCCGGGATCCAAGTTTGCTAGCGTATCGATGTCGCCTCGCGCCGGTGGGACGCGACGGACTTGGGTTCCGGCCTTCGCCGGAACGACGTGCATGAGCTAACTACTTCTCCAACCGATACCGCTGCTCCCGGTACAACAGCGACGGCAGCATCACATGCGCCATCGCCTGTTCCACCTGCGCCGGCGTCGGCGTCCCCGCATTGAAGTCCACCTTCCCGGTCGCCGCCTCGTACTTCGCCAGCAGCGGCGCCTGCCCAGGCCGCAGGATGGTAGCCGACGCATCCTCCAGCCACGCAAAATAATCGTTGAACTGGATCAGCGCCCGCCCTGGCGTCGTATCGTCGCGGGCGAAGTCGCGGCCGATCATCGGGTGCTCGCTCGACACCCCCAGCAAGGACAGCAGGGTCGGCCCCAGGTCCACCTGGCTGGCGATGGTGGCGATGCGCTTGGGCTGGATGTCCGCGCCCAGGATCAGCCCCGGGATGTGGAACTTCTTGATCGGCACCAGGCTGTTGCCGTAGACCCGGTTGTCGTGGTCGGCCACGATCAGGAACACCGTGTCCTTCCAATAATCCTGCTGCCTGGCAGCGCGGATGAATTTGCCAAGCGCGAAATCGGCGTACTTGACGGCGTTGTTGACGGTCTGCTTGCGCGGATCGTGCAGGGCGATCTTCCCATCCGGGAATTCGAAGGGCTCGTGATTCGACGAGCTGAAAATCAGGCTGAAGAAAGGCCTGCCCTGGTCATGCAGCTGCTTCAGGCGCTCGAGCGACTTGTCGAACAAGTCTTCGTCGGAGGCGCCCCAGCTGCCGACGAACTTTGGCTGCATCTGGGCCTGGTCGACCACGTTCTGGAAGCCGTTGCCGGTGAAGAAGCTGCGCATGTTGTCGAAGTGCGCTTCGCCGCCGTAGACGAATTCGGTGTGGTAGCCCTGCTTGCCCAGGCCCGCGGCCAGGGTGTAGAAATTCTGCTGGGCCAGCGACAGCTTGACCACGCTGCGCGCCGGGGTCGGCGCGAAGCCGGCGACCACGGCCTCGATGCCGCGCACCGAGCGGGTGCCGGTGGCGTACAGCTGCTCGAACCACCATCCTTCGCCCTTGAGCCGTTCGAGCTCCGGCGTGACCGGCAGGCCGCCCAGCGACTGCACGAAGGTCGCGCCCAGGCTTTCTTCCAGCACGATCACCAGGTTCAGGGGTTTGGCGCGCGGGACCGCGGCCACCTGGCGGTGCAGGGTCGGCAGCTCGGCGTTCGGGAAGCGGTAGTCCTTCAGCCAGGGAGCGGCCTTTACCTGGGCCAGGATGCGCTCGCGCGGCAGCTTGCCGTAGATCTCGGACGACTTGGCTTCCTTGCCCATCGCATTGATCGCGTCCAGCACCGACCAGGGCGAATTGACGATCAGCGAATTGACCATCGCATCCTTGGTCAGGGCGAACATCGCCGGATTGGCCGGACGGTGCGCGGTGGTGGAGCGGATCTGGAAGAACACGAGCAGCACGATCAGCGGCCAGGTGAGGAATAGCTTCTTCGCGGACCAGGGGCTGGCGTTGCGCGACGCCGCCTTGAGCAGGCGGAACAGGGTCACGCCCAGCACGATGGTGGCGCCCACGCCCAGCAGCAGGGCGATGCGGAAGCCATGCCACAAGGTGGCGAAGACCTCGCGCGGGTGCGCCAGGTATTCGATGAACAGGCGGTTCGGGCGCACGTCGTACTGCATGATGAACTGCGGCGTCGATACTTCCATGAACACCACGAACACCAGTCCAAGGGCCGCCCAGGCAACGGTGAGGATGCGCCAGGCGCGCGCGCTGGCGCGGTGGGCCAGCAGGGGCGCCAGCAGGAGCGGCGGGACGAACAGGTAGCCGAGCAGGATCAGGTCGGCGCGCACGCCCTGGACCAGCATCTGCCCGGCCACGCCGCCGGCCGCGACCCGCTCCCACTGCCAGGCCATCAGGCCCATGCGCGAGAGCGAGAGCAGCACCAGCCCGATCGCCAGCATCTGGACCAGGCTGACGTAGGGGCCGGACCAGCGGGTCAGGCGGGCCAGCCAGGCGGCGCTGGCCTTCAGGGGTTGCCGGCCGAAAGTCGGCCGGTTGAAGATGGCTTCAGGATCGATGCGCATCGGCGCCCCCGAACGGTCAAGGTAGTGGTTATGCGCCGGTTGCGCCGACGCCGGCGCTCAGGAGCCAGGACACGAGCAGCAGGAAGGCCAGCAGCATCGCGAACAGCGTGGTCACGCGGCGGCCCTCGACGGCGCCCGCGAACAGCGGCGTGCGCTGGTAGGCCACGCCGACGAAGTAGGCGCCGAACACGGTCGCCAGGTAGTGCACGGCGCCGAACATCTCGCCCAGTTCGCCCTTGCGCGGGTGGTCGATCAGCAGGTGCGACAGGATCACCAGCACCAGGTAGGGAACCGAGGCGGCCAGCGGCGGCAGGTAGAGGCCGAAGCGCTCGACGAAGGTCTTGACGCCGGGACGCGAACGCGCCAGCAGCGGCAGGATCAGGTTGTGGATCAAGCCGGTAATTACGATCAGCTTGAGGATGACGTTCTTGTGCAGGCTGCCGCTGCCGACCGCCAGGTTGTGCAGGTTGGTCTCGGCCTGGCGGTTATTCTGCAGGAAGAAGTCGGGCGACTGCACCTGCAGCACGCGCTGGAACCAGCTGATCTCTTCGACGGCGGCCAGGGCCACCAGCAGGCTCAGGCCGGCCAGGGCCAGGATCTCGAGGCGCCCCGAATCGGGTTGGCGCACGCGTTCGATCGTGACGAAGGCCAGCAGGCCGGCGATGACGGTAAAGCAGAGGAACTGCATCCATTCGACGATGCCGTCCTCGCCCAGCAGGCGCCACAGTTGCTTGGGATCCGGTCCGGACCAGGCCACGGCCAGGCCGAGCACGAACACGTTGACGGCGATCCCCATGGCGATGGCCGGATGCGCGAGCCAATTCCTCGTGCGGTTATTTGCTGCTGACTTTACCACTGACTTGCTCCTTGATGGTTGAATACGGGTCGATGCCGGCCACGCTCAGGACCGGCAGGTCGGCCGCCAGGCCCGGCGTGGGCTCCGGCTGGGTGTCGTGGGCGGCCGGCAGGCGGCGCAGGCGGCGCAGCGCGGCGGTGGCGAGGGCGACCAGGGCCCAGGCCCACAGGATCGGGTCGAGCACCGCGTCCCAGACGTTCCCGGTGGGCAAGCGCAGCAGCGAGAACAGCAGGAAGGCGCCCAGCAGCGGCAGCGCCTGGCGCCGGCTGCGGTCGCGGATGACGGCGGCGGCGCAGGCGGCGCTGGCCAACACGGCCAGGATCGGCACGCCGGTAGCGGAGAAGCCCGCATAATAATAGCCCTGCGAGATCAGGCCGAAGGCGTCCAGGTAGAGGGCGGCGCCGGCGATCGCCAGCGGGGCGGCCAGGCCGGGGGGCAGGGCGCAGATGGCGCGTAGCCCGCGCCGGCGGTCCAGCAGCTTGAGCAGGCAGCAGCTGGTGAGCAGGGCGCTCGGGTACTGGAAGGCCAGGCCCAGGGTCCAGGCCGGCGAGGCCTGGCCCGGCAGCAGGCAGGCGAGCGCCATCAGGCCGAGCGCGGCCAGCGGCAGCCGGCGGCTGTGGCGCCAGGCGCCGGGAACGAGGGCGATCAGGAGGGTGGCCAGGACGATGGCCCAGGCCAGCCGTCCGTACACCATCTGCCAGGTCAGGTCGGGCAAACTCATCAGATAGATTCTCCAGGCGCGATGCGGTAGCGATGGTGGGCGATGGACTGGCGCTGGTGGGTATAGGTGACGTGCAGCTCGTCGCCGACCTGCTGCATGGTCGGGTAGGAGAACTCGTCGCCGGCCGGGCCGCGCGCGACGTCGGCGACGGTGCGCCAGGCGTGGCTGTCGTTCGAGATCGACAGGCGCAAGGTGCTGCGCGAGGAGCCGCCCGCCTCGACATGGTTGTGCAGCATCAGGTACTGGCCACTGGTGAGGCGGATCACCGCCAGCGAAGTGCCGTGGTTCGGCAGGTCCAGGGCCGGCTGGTCCTCCCAGCTGCTGCCGCCGTCGCGGCTGGTGGCCTGCTGGACGCGCTGCTCGTCGCTGGCGTCGCGCATCCAGGCGCGCACTTCGGTGGCCGAGACCGGCACGATGGCCGGCTGCAGGGTCGTGGTGCGCTCGCCAATGCGGCCCAGCCAGGTGGGGTCGCCGGCGGCGTCGAAGGCCATCAGCATCGGGTACTTGATGCCGATTTCGAAATACAGCGGCAGCCACCAGCCGCCGTCGGCCATGCCGACCGGATTGGTGCGCACCAGGACACTGGTGTTGAACAAGGGCGACATCGGCAGCATGCGCCGTACCTGGAAGCTGGCGCCGTGGTCGGTCGAGACCATGTGGGCCACGCGCGAGGCGGCCCAGCCGCCCAGGCCGGTGGCCACGACATACAAATGGATGCGGCTGTCGCGGTCGGTCCAGGCCACCGGGTTGCCGATACGGCGCACGCCAAAGCCCAGGGCCTTGCCGAGCGAGGCGCGGCTGGCGACTTCCCAGGGGGCGCTCCAGCCGCCGTTGCGCCAGCGCGAGGCATAGACCTTGACGTCCGGGCCGCTTTCGCGGCTGCCGGCCCACCAGAAGGCCAGCATGCGGTCGCCCGGCAGGGTGGCCAGGGCGCTGGCATGGGCGGAAGGGACGCCGGCCGGCATCGGGATATGGGAGCGCGAGAGTTCGGTCAGCGCGACCCGGCCGGGCGACACGGCCTGGGGAATGCTGGGTGTGCTGGCGGAGCGGGTCCGGGAGGCCCAGCGCAGGCTTTCGGCGCCGGCAATGAGCAGGACGACCAGGGCGCAGCCGAGCACTGTCCAGTTGATGCGGCGCGACTGCGGGTTCTGGTGACGCTCCATACTCTTCCAGTAGCGGAAACCTTCCCAGGTAAGGGACGATGTCCGGACGTTCACGTTACCGGCGCCGCTAGACGGCAGCCTCGGCTGAGCTATTTCGGAGCGCTCCGGGGCGGGGTTGCCGCCAGTAGAGTTACCCGCGAAAAAAGCGATATCCTACAGGAAACTGAGAGCGCTGAACAACGCGGAGTTTGTAACAGGAACGCGGAAAATGACAGGCTGGCAAGGATAAGCGGCGTGAGCGCGTATACTCGTGCGAATTTCCCAACTTCCAGATGCTTTTTGTCGCCCATGCGCTACGTGATTTCCTTGGCAAGCCTTGCGGCCGGCCTGTTCCTCGCCGGGTGCGCCGGCATCAATCCGTACTACGACGACGCCAAGCCGCATCACCGGCGCGAGGGATTCGTGAACAACTATCCCTCGAATCCGGCCTACCGGCGCCCGCAGACCGGCTTCATCGAGGGCTGGGTGGCGCGGGTGAAGAACTGGGCCTCGGACGGGTCCGAACGCCTGCCGCTGGCGCCGATCCCGGTGCGCAAGCCGGACCTAGCCTTCATCCACGCGAACAAGGCGCAGCCGGCCCTGACCTGGATCGGCCACGCCAGCTTCCTGCTCCAGACCGGGGGCGGGCTGAACATCCTGACCGACCCGGTGTTCGAGGAGCGCGCCTCCCCGTTGTCCTTCGCCGGCCCCAAGCGCCACCAGCCCCCCGGCCTGGCCGTGGCCGAGCTGCCGCATGTCGATGCGATCCTGATCAGCCACTCGCACTACGACCACCTGTCGCAGGAGTCGCTGCGCAGCCTGTACCGGCAAGCGGGCGGGCCGCCGTTGCTGGTGGCGCCGCTGGGCGTGGATGTCTGGCTGGAAGAGAACGTGACGGACGGCGACCGCTCGCGCATCGTGCGCCTCGACTGGTGGGACAAGGTCGCGCTACGGGGCCACGAGATCCGCCTGCTGCCGGTGATGCACTGGTCCGCGCGCACGCCCTGGGACCGCAACGCCACCCTCTGGGGCGCCTATGCGGTGACGCGGCCGGGCTTCTCCTTCTTCTTCTCGGGCGACCTGGGCTACTCGCGCGACATCGCGGACATCGCGGCGCAGTATGCGGGCTTCGACCTGGCGGCGATCGGCATCGGCGCCTACCAGCCGGTGTGGTACCGCAATTCCCACGTCAGTCCGGACGAGGCGGTGCGGATCCACCGCGAGCTGAAGGTGAAGCGCAGCGTCGGCATGCACTGGGGGACCTTCCCGATGGGCCAGGAACGGCTCGACCAGGCGCCGCGCGACCTGGCCGTGGCGCGCAAGGCGCAGGGCGTGGCTGACGAGGACTTCTTCGTGATGGCGATCGGCGAGACCTACAAGCCGCGCCCCTAGGATTCCGGCGGCTTGTGCACCGGAATGTGCGCATGGGGAGGGATCTAGGGTCTGCCTGACTGAGCGCGGAGCCGACAAGATCCTTATTGGCGCGATTGGGTGGGGTGGACGCGGTGATAGGCAGAGGCTCCGCTCTCGTGCGGGATGATCTCGATGCAAACTATCGCCGCGTGGACGGCAAAGCCGTCCACCCTACGAAAAACTAACTGCGGCGCAGACTCAGTCAGATAGACCCTAGTGCTCAGCGTGGAGCGCGCAAGGTCAGCTTGAGCATCTCGCCCGGCTTCCACAAACGCATGCGCGGTCCCCAGCCGCCGGCCCCGCGGGTGACGATGACCTGCAGATCGCCGGCGCTGTGGGCGCCGTCCACGTAGGGAAAACGCTGCGCCACCAGGTAATTGAAGGGCCAGATCTGGCCGCCGTGCGTGTGCCCGGACAGCATCAGGCCAATGCCGCGCGCAGCGGCGCGCTCGATGACCGGGGCGGCGGGGATGTGGGCCATCAGGATGGTCGCGCCCTGTGCCGGCGCCGGATACAGGCGCTCCAGGCCCGAAAGAACCGTGCCTCCGCTGCGCAGGCGGCTGCCGATGTCGTCGATGCCCGCCAGAGTCAAGCCCGGCAGCAGTTCGACCCGCTGGTCGCGCAGCCAGTGCACGCCGCCGTCCGAGAACTCGGCGATGGTCGCGGCGGCGTTACCGTAGTATTCGTGGTTGCCGGTCACGGCCCAGACGCCGCGCGGGGCGCGGATGGCGCGCAGCACGCCCGCCAGGTGCGGATCGCTGGGCGGATCGCTTTCCACCTGGTCGCCCAGCAGCAGCACGGCGGCCGGATTCACCTCGTTGATCCGCGCGACCACCTTTTCCATCCAGTCGGCGCGGCGCTGCGCGCCCAGGTGGATGTCGCTCAGCGCCACCAGCACGGTGCCGTCGAGGGCGGGCGGAAGGCCGCGCAGCACGACTTCATGCTCGACCACCAGCGGCGTACGCACGCCCTGGTAGATCGCGAAGGCGCTGACCAGGATGCCGGCCAAGGCGGCGCCGGCGGTGAGCTTCCGCTTGTGCGGCCGCCACCAGAAACCGAAGCCGGTGGCGAGGTCCGCCAGCAGCAGGCAGGACGACATGAGGAACAGGATGCCGAGCCAGGTCATGGCGAACTGACCGGGCCACCAGCGCCAGTCCAGGGCTTCGTCGCCCAGGTGCACGCCGCCCAGGTAGACCAGCCAGAGCAGCAGGGCGCCGAGCGCCCAGCCACGCGGCCGGATGCGGGAACGGATCGCGTCGATGCGGTACAGGCGCGCGGCCACGTACAGGTGCATCAGCGAGCCGGCGATGTTGAGGACGATGTTGAACATCGCCTCAGGCGGGTTCCGCGTGCTCGACCAGCAGCTGGACCTTGGTCACGCCGTTGTATTCGTTGGCGTCCAGGCGGAAGGCCACGCGCGCCCGCTCCGGCAGGCCTTCGTTGTGGCCGAACCAGATGGCGTCGTAGCGGCGGCCGTTCTTTTCCAGCAGCAGCTTGAGGTGGCGCTCCTTCAGCACGCGCTGGCTGACCACGCGGAATTCGTCGCAGAACACCGGCGGCGCGAAGCCCTGGCCCCAGACCTGGCCGTCGCACAGCTCGATGAACTGGGTCGAATAGTATTCGTCCTCCAGCGGGCCGTCGGTCTCGATGATGCGTTCCAGCTGGGCTTCGGTGAGCCAGGCGCGGCCGACGGCCTCGAAGGCGTCGCAGAAATGCGGGAAGGCGTCGGCCCGGATCGACAGGCCGGCCGCCATCGCGTGCCCGCCGAACTTGTCGATCAGGCCGGGCACGCGCTTGGACACCAGGTCGAGGGCGTCGCGCAGGTGGAAGCCCGGGATCGAGCGCCCCGAGCCCTTGATCCAGCCGTCGCCGGCGGGCGCGAAAGTGATGGTCGGGCGGTAGAATTTCTCCTTCAGGCGCGAGGCGACGATGCCGATTACGCCCTGGTGCCAGCCTTCGTCGAACACGGCGATGGTGCTGGCGCCCGAGGGCTCGAAGCTGTCGAGGTGGAGCAGCGCGGTGTCCTGCATCTCGGCCTCGATCTCGCGCCGCTTCAGGTTGATCTCGTTGAGCTGCTGGGCGATGGCCCAGGCGCGGCCCTCGTCGTCGGTGACCAGGCATTCGATCCCGAGCGACATGTCCTCGAGCCGGCCGGCGGCGTTCAGGCGCGGGCCGAGGGCGAAGCCGAGGTCGAAGGGCGAGGCGCAGCGCGCTTCGCGTCCCGCGACGCGGAACAGGGCGGCCACGCCGGCATGCATGCGGCCCGCGCGCATGCGGCGGATGCCCTGGGCCACCAGGATGCGGTTGTTGGCGTCCAGCCGCACCACGTCGGCCACCGTGCCCAGCGCCACCAGGTCGAGCAGGCTGTCGAGCTTGGGCTGGGTCTGGGCGTCGAACACGCCGCGCCGGCGCAGCTCCGCGCGCAGGGCCAGCAGCACATAGAACACCACGCCCACGCCGGCCAGGTGCTTGCTGGGGAAGCCGCACTCCGGCTGGTTCGGGTTGACGATCACGCGCGCCGGCGGCAGGGCGTCGCCCGGCAGGTGGTGGTCGGTGACGACCACGTCGATGCCGCGTCCGTTCGCCTCCAGCACGCCGTCGATGCTGGCGATGCCGTTGTCGACCGTGATGATGATGTCGGGCGACTTCTCGCGTGCGGTGAGCGCCACGATTTCCGGGGTCAGGCCGTAGCCGTACTCGAAGCGGTTCGGCACGATGTAGTCCACTTGCGCGCCCATCGCGCGCAGGCCGCGCAGGGCGGTGGCGCAGGCGGTGGCGCCGTCGCAGTCGTAGTCGGCGACGATGGTCATCTTCTTGCCGCTTTGAATAGCGTCGGCCAGGAAAACGGCGGCGGCGTCGATGTGCTTCAGGCCGGCGGGCGGCGACAGCGCCGCCAGCTCGCTCGACAGCTCGCGCGGGTCTTCCAGTCCGCGCGCCGCGTAGATACGGGCCAGCACGGGGTGGACGCCGCCCTGGCGCAGCAGTTCCGAGGTGCGGAAGGGGCAGGGACGGGTGGCGATGCGGGTCTTGATGCTCAAGTCAGTCGTTCCAAAGTCGGGCGGCGCCAGAACTTGCGCTGGGCCATGCCGGTAGTCGTCGATTCAAGGAGGCCTTCGCGGCTGCTCAGGACCAGGCGCAGCTCGCGCACGCGGCCCTGGCGCAAGGCGGCCAGCAGGGGCGCGAACAGCTGTTCTTCCAGCTGCCGCATGCCCATGATCCAGCTGCCCCAGTCGGCGGCGATGGCCGATTCCGCCAGGCTGCCGGCCACGAGCAGGGTATTGTCCTCCAGCGCGCCATCGAGCTCGCCGAGCGAAGCCAGCTTGTGCGCGCCGAGCGCGGCCAGCCAGCCCGGCGCGGCGTAGGTCGCCAGCCTGGGCGCGGAAGCAGCGGAAGGACGGCCGGCGGCGCCCCACAGCCAGAAGGCGTTCACGGCGGGCAGGCGGCGCCCCTCGCGCGCGGCGTTGACCGGATGGCTGTGCCACTGCATCTGAACTTCGTTCTGCAGGCGGCGGTAGGCCCTGGCCTGCTCGCCCTTGGGCATGAAGTCGATCAGGTCCATGCCGACGGCCGTGTCCGGCGTGGCGGTGTCCAGCCCGGCCCAGTCGTCGGCGCGCAGGAACCAGGTCTGGGCGTCGCCGTAGACCAGCGGGTGGCCGGCGTCCTCGCACAGGGCGCGCGCGGCCTCGAACAGCGCGCGGCTGTCGTCCTCGCTCAGCGCCAGGTGGCGCAGGTCGGCCATCATCAGGTGGCTGCGCGCGATCTGGATGTGGGCCGGGTTGACGATGAACCAGGTGCCGTCGCCTGGCGCCAGGCCGAAGCCGCGCATGGCGGCGCCGGCGAACGCGGGCTGGCCGTCCGGACCCGCGCCGAGGGCGCGCGCCAGCCACTGCTCGTGCGGCAGGGCGCGCACCTCCTCGCTCACCGGCACCCGCCCATGGCGGGCGCTGCGCGTGAGCAGGGCGGCGAGGGCCGGGGTGTCCAGGTTGCGCACCAGGTCGGGGGCGAATTCGGGAAGCGGGAGTGCGTAAGGCAGGACAAGCGTGATGGAAGACATCCCTCTATTTTAGGCCAAACCGGGCCTGGACGAATACTGCGGCAGGCTTTTTCGGCCGGCCCTTGTTACCCCGGCAATCTGTATTTTTTAACAATTCATGCAAGGGAAGCGGTTTGTCTGGCAAACTGCGGGGTTGACGACCCTGAACCGGATTTCATGAGCACCACCCAGAAGCTTCCCTACGAATGGCAGATCGGCCTGCGCTATACCCGCGCCGGCAAGCGCAGCGGGCGCAACCGCTTCATTTCGTTCATCTCGATGGCCTCGGTGGCCGGCATCGCGCTCGGCGTCGCGGCCCTGATCGTGGTGCTGTCGGTGATGAACGGGTTCACCAAGGAAGTCACCAACCGCATGCTGTCCGTGCTGTCCCACGTCGAGGTCTACGACGCCCACGGCGCCATGACGGACTGGCGCAGGGCCAGCCGGGAAGCGCTGGAGAATCTCGAGGTGCGCGCCGTCGCGCCCTTCCTCGACGCCCAGGCCATGCTGCTGAGCGGCGACGTGATGAAGCCGGTGCTGCTGCGCGGCGTGCTGCCCCGGGAGGAAGCCAAGGTCTCGGACGTGACGCGCCAGGTCAAGCAGGGCAGTTTCGATGCGCTCCAGCCGGGCGCCTATAACATCGTGCTGGGCAGCGCCCTGGCCCGTGCGCTCGACGTGAAGGTGGGCGACCGCGTCACCTTGCTGCTGGGGTCCGGCGTGCCGGGCGCCTCGCAAGAGGCTTTGCCGCAGACCCGCGCCCTGGTGGTGGGCGGGATCTTCGAGGCCGGTCATTTCGAGTTCGATTCGGCGCTCGGCTTCATGCGCCTGGAAGACGCGGCCGGCGCGCTGAACGCGCCGGCGCCGAGCGGCATCCGCCTGCGCCTGGCCGACCTGCACCAGGCCCCGCGCGTGGCCGAGGAACTGCGCCAGTCGATGTCGGGCCAGCTGATCATGCGCGACTGGACCAAGGTCAACGCGATCTGGTTCGCCGCCGTCGAGTCGCAAAAGCGCATGATGTTCATCATCCTGACCATGATCGTCGCGGTGGCCGCCTTCAACCTGGTGTCGACCCTGGTGATGACGGTGCGCGACAAGCAGGCCGACATCGCCATCCTGCGCACCCTGGGCGCCTCGCCCGGCTCGGTCATGAAGATCTTCATGGTGCAGGGCACCCTGGTGGGCCTGCTGGGCGCCGCGCTGGGCGTGGCCGCCGGCGTGCTGGTGGCGGCCAACGTGGACGTGATCGTGTCCGGGATCGAGCACCTGTTCAAGGTGCGCTTCCTGTCGCAGGAGGTTTATCTGATCGACGAGATCCCGTCCGACCTGCGCTGGGAGGACGTGAGCTGGATCGCGGGCGTGGCGGTGCTGCTGTCCTTCCTGGCCACCATTTACCCGAGCTGGTCGGCATCGCGGGTGAAGCCGGCCGAGGCGCTGCGCTATGAGTGAGACCAGGGAAGTCTGCCGTAGGGTGGACGGGTCTCCCGTCCACGCGTTCAACGGCATCCGGCATGCTCGCGGCAGCTCGACGTCCGCCTATCACCGCGTGGACGGCGGAGCCGTCCACCCTACGATCCGAGGAAGCATCAGGAACACATGAGCATCATCCAGACACTGCCCTACGAATGGCTGGTCGGCCTGCGCTACACCCGCGCCGGCAAGCGCAGCGGCCGCGACAGCTTCATCTCCTTCATCTCGCTGATCTCCGTGACCGGCATCGCGCTCGGCGTGGCGGCCCTGATCATCGTGCTGTCGGTGATGAACGGCTTCCAGAAGGACGTCACCGACCGCATGCTGTCGGTGCTGGCCCACGTCGAGGTGTTCGGCCAGGACGGCGGCATGCCCAACTGGCGCGAAGCCGCCCTGCAGGCCGGCAAGCACCCGGCGGTGCGCGGCGCCGCGCCCTTCGTCGAGACCCAGGCCATGCTGCTGCGCGACGGCGCCATGCGCCCCTCGGCCATCCGCGGGGTGCTGCCGGGCGAAGAGGAAAAGGTGTCGGACGTGGCCCGCCAGATCGTGCAGGGCCGCTTCGAAGACCTCCAGCCGGGCCGGTTCAACATCGTGCTGGGCGACCTGCTGGCCCGCTCGCTGAACGTGGGCGTGGGCGACAAGCTGACCATGCTGCTGGCCCAGGCCCAGACCACCCCGGCCGGCATGTTGCCGCGCACCCGTTCGTTCACCGTCGTCGGCATTTTCAAGTCGGGCCACCCGGATTTCGACGCCTCGTTCTCCTTCGTGCACATCGAGGACGCCCAGCGCATGGAGCGCCTCGGCGCGCCCGCCGGCCTGCGCCTTCGCATAGCCCAGGTGCGCGATGCGCCCCAGGTGGCCGAGGAGCTCAAGGCGTATTTGCCGGCCGGCGTCGTGATGCGCGACTGGTCCAAGCTCAATGCCAACTGGTTTGCGGCGGTCCAGACCGAAAAGAAGATGATGTTCATCGTGCTGACCCTGATCATCGCGGTGGCCGCCTTCAACCTGGTCTCGAGCCTGGTAATGACGGTAACCGACAAGCAGGCCGACATCGCGATCCTGCGCACCTTGGGCGCCTCGCCGGCCTCGATCCAGAAGATCTTCATGATCCAGGGCGCCGTGATCGGCCTGCTCGGCACCGCCGCCGGCGTGCTGCTGGGCGTGCTGGTGGCCCTGAACATCGACGTCATCGTCCCCTTTATTGAAAACCTGCTGGGAGTGCAGTTCTTGCCGAAAGATATCTACCTGATCAGTACCGTGCCGTCCGATATGCGCTGGCCGGACGTGGCCCGCATCGGCGTGGTCTCGGTGCTGCTGGCCTTCGCCGCCACCCTCTACCCGAGCCGCTCCGCCGCGCGCGTGAAACCTGCGGAGGCGCTACGCTATGAATAATCACGGAGCACCGGTCCTGGCTTGCCGGGCCTTGGGCAAGACCTTCAAGCAGGGCGACTACACCGTGCAGGTGCTCGACGCCATCGACTTCGCCGTCCATCGCGGCGAGCGCGTGGCCATCGTTGGCGCCTCGGGCTCGGGCAAGTCGACCCTGCTGCACCTGCTGGGCGGGCTCGATACGCCCAGCACCGGCGCCGTGACCCTGCTGGGCGAGGACTTCGCCACGCTGTCGGAAGCGCGCCGCGGCGAACTGCGCAACACCTCGCTCGGCTTCGTCTACCAGTTCCACCACCTGCTGCCGGAATTCTCGGCGCTCGACAACGTCATGATGCCGCTCCTGATCCGGCGCGAGAAGCGCGACGGCGCCATGGCCAAGGCCCAGGCGATCCTCGAACGCGTGGGCCTGGGCAAGCGCGTGATCCACCGTCCGGGCGAGCTGTCCGGCGGCGAACGCCAGCGGGTGGCCCTGGCGCGCGCCCTCGTCACCCAGCCGGCCTGCGTGCTGGCCGACGAACCGACCGGCAACCTGGACCACAGCACGGCCCAGAACATCTTCGACCTGATGCTGGAACTCTCGCGCACCCTTGGCACCGCCTTCGTGATCGTCACCCACGACATGGAACTGGCGCGCCGCTGCGACCGCATGCTGCGCCTGACCGAGCACGGCCTGCAGCCGCTGGAAGCTTGATATGTGGATCGACACCCACTGCCACCTGGATGCACATGAATTCGGCGGCGCCGCCGTGGACATCGCGCGCCAGGCGGGGGAGGCAGGGGTGTCGATGATCGTGCTGGTGGCCGTCGACCGCGGCAATTTCGCCACTGTCGCCGGGCTCGCGGCAAGTATCCCGAATGCCTGCTATGCGCTGGGCATCCATCCGATCTTCGTGCCCCAGGCGGCGGACGAGGACCTGGCCGCGCTGCGCGCGGCGGTGGAAGCGTCGCTGGGGGATCCGCGCTTCGTGGGGGTGGGCGAGATCGGCCTGGATTTCTTCATTCCGATGCTGTGCGAACCGGACATGCGCGCCAAGCAGGAGCGTTTCTTCCGCGAGCAGCTGCGCATCGCGCGCGACTTCGGCCTGCCGGCCCTGATGCACGTGCGCCGCTCGCAGGACCAGGTGCTCAAGCACCTGCGCCAGATTATCCCGCCGGGCGGCATCGCGCACGCCTTCAACGGCAGCTTCCAGCAGGCGCAGAACTTCATCGACCTGGGTTTCCACCTGGGCTTTGGCGGCGCCATGACCTTCACCCGCGCGCTCCAGATCCGGCGCCTCGCGGCCGAGCTGCCGCTCGACGCGATCGTGCTCGAAACCGACGCGCCCGACATCGCGCCGGCCTGGATCCACCCGGGCCGCAACAGCCCCGGAGAGCTGCCGCGCATCGGCGCTACCCTGGCCGCATTGCGCGGCCTGGAAGAGGAGGAAATCCGGCTGGCAACCCACCGCAACGCCCTGGCGGCGATCCCCCGCCTGGAGTCGCTGCAGTCGCTTATTGCTGCTCTCTGATACCATCCGCCGACCAGGTCAATACAGGGAAGTTCAGCCTGTTACGCATGATCGCGAGCAAGCTCCGCCAGGTGCCCCTCTGTCAAGATGATGTCTTCGCTGCGACAGCGGCCATCCCCGACAGGAGACACACTTGGACAGCGCGAGCGAATTCCTGCGCATGCTGCAGCACGAGAAGTCGCTGACGACTGCCCACCGGCCTATCCGCCTGCGGCTCGGACATGCCGACCACCTTGCCGACGAAGTCCTGCTGCCGCAGCGCGTCAGCGGCAGCGAATCCGTGTGCGGCGGTCTGGAGTATGTGGTGACCTGCGTGGCGAGCACGCCGCGACTGCCACTCAAGGAACTCATCGCGCTGCCCGCCGAGGTGCAGCTGGTCACGGACCGCGGCCAGCTGCGCGGCGTGTGCGGCATCGTGGCGGAAGCGCGCGCCGGCGACTACGACGGCGGCCTCGCGGTCTACCAGCTGGTCATCCGCGACGCGCTGGCCATCATGGAAAAGCGCATCAACAGCCGCGTGTTCCGCTACCAGAGCGAACTCGACATCGTCCAGCTGCTGTTCGAGGAATGGAGCCAGTCGAATGGGGTGATGGCCAGCGCCTTCGACTACGAGCTCGATCCGCTGTTCGACCTGCGCCAGTTTCCGCCGCGCGAGCAGACCATGCAGCACAACGAATCCGACGCCGCCTTCGTGCGGCGCCTGCTGAAACGGCGCGGGGTCGCGTGGACCTTCCGGCCGGGCCGCTCGGGCAGGATGCGCCAGGGCCGGGATCAGGAAGATGGCCTGGACGCCGAGCGCGACGCCGTGCCGTCCCACACCCTGGTGCTGTTCGCCAATCCCAACTCGCTGCCGCGCAGCAGCGCGGGCAGCGTGCGCTACCACCGCAACGACGCCACCGAGGAGCGCGACAGCATCGATTCCTGGTGCGCCGCACGCCGCCTGCAGCCGGGCAGCACGACGCGCCACAGCTGGGACTACCGCAACCCGATCGGCACGCAATTGATGACCACCTCGGCGCGCAGCATGGCCGACCAGGGACGCAGCGGCAACGAGCTGGCGGCCAGCCTGGACGACTACGTGGTCGAGATCCCGCACGCCGGCAACGACGTCGAGGACCACTGGCGCCTGGGCCAGGTGCGCATGAACCGCCACGAATTCGAGACCAAGTGCTTCCACGGCGAGGGCTCGGTGCGCGACCTGCGCGCCGGCGAATACTTCACCTTGCTCGATCACCCCGAGATCGACACCCACCCGGCCGCCGAACGCGACTTCGTCGTGACGTCGCTGCGCATCGAGGCCGAGAGCAACCTTCCGGCCGACGTGGCGGCGCGGGTGCGCCGCCTGATGGGCCCCTACCTCGACGATGGCGGCGCCACCTTCGCCGGCCAGCGCGGCAACACCCTGGCCAGCCTGATGGCGGGCGCGCGGGTGCGCGTCAGCTTCGATGCGGTGCGGCGCGGCATTCCGCTGGTGCCGGCCTTCGACCCGCGCGCCGACCTGCCGCATCCGCAACTGCAAAGCGCGATCGTGACCGGTCCGCCGGGCGAGGAAGTGCATTGCGACGCCCTGGGGCGGGTCAAGATCCGCTTCCCCGGCATGCGCCCGCAAGACCACCGCCATGCGCACGGCGCCGGCGCCTCGGACACCCCGGCCGATTCGGCCTGGGTACGGGTCGCTTCGAACTGGGCGGGCGGCGGCCCGGGCAGCAAGCAGCAGGCGGGTACGCTCGGCCTGCCACGGGTGGGCAGCGAGGTGCTGGTTGCCTTCCTCGGCGGCGACCCGGACCGCCCGGTCATCCTGTCCCAGCTGTTCAACGGACGGTCCCGGCCGCCGGCATTGAGCCGCCTGGGCGAACTGCCGGGCAACCGCTACCTGTCCGGCATGCGCAGCCACGAAGTGGGCGGGACGCGCGGCGGCCAGCTGCTGTTCGACGACACGCCGGGCGAGATCGCGGTGCAGCTGGCCAGCGAGCATGGCGCATCCGAACTCAATCTCGGCTGGCTGGGCGCGCCGCGCGCCAACGGCCGGGGCGCGCCGCGCGGCGAGGGCGCCGAGCTGCGCAGCGACAAGGCGGTGGCGGTGCGCGGCGGCGAAGGCGTCCTCATCAGCGCCGGCGGCAAGCACGACGATGGCGGCGGCCAGCTCGAGCGCGGCGGCCTGGTCGGGATCGGCGAGGTGATGCAGGGTGTGCTGGAGGAGCTCGGCAAGCTGGCGGCGGAACACGGCGAATACGAACAGGCCAAGCCGCGCCTGGCCGAGCTGGTCGACAAGCTGCGCCGCTGGCACGAGGGCTCCAACGTCGCGCCGGCGACCGCCAAGGGGGGGCAGCCGGTGGCCGCCGTGACCGCGCCGGCCGGCGTCATGCTGGCCAGCGAGGACAACATCGCCCTCGGGGCCCAGAACAAGATCGACCTGGTGTCGGCCGGCGACACCGAAGTCGCGGCCGGGCGCAGCCTGTTCCTGCGCGCCGCGCGCGCGCTTAACCTTTTCGCCTACGAACTCGGCCTGCGGCTGATCGCGGGGCGGGGCAATATCGTGGTCCAGACCGACAAGGGCGACATCGAGATCAAGTCCTCAGGCCACCTGCGCCTGATCGCCGCCAAGGGCATCGAGCTCGAGGCGCCGGCGGTCAAGGTGGTGTCGCAGGGCGCCCAGACCGACTGGGACGGCGGCGCCATCACCCACCAGAGCAGCGGCAAGCACGTGGTCAAGTCCGGCGGCGTCGACTACCTGACCGGAGGCGGCGGCGCCCCGGTCGGGCTGAAGCTGCCGGAGACGGCGCTCGAGACCGACGAGCGGGTGGTCGTGATCGACCGCCAGACCAGCATGCCCGCCAAGGGCCGGCGCTACATCGCCCGCCACGAGGACGGCACCACCATCGAAGGCGTCACCGACGACGAGGGGCGCACCAGCATCCTGCACACCTATGCCATGGGCGACATCGAACTACGCCTGCTGCCCGATGACGACCCGGATGCCGACCCCAACCCTCCAGCAGCGGACCGGGCATGAACGAACCGACCCGCCCCATCCACCAGCCGAGAGTCGAAGCCGACGGCAGCCTGGTGGCGCATACCGTTGCCACGCCCACCGCCTTCAAGGTAAGGGCGCGCGTGACAGTGGGGTCGCGCAAGGTGATGCCCGTGATTTTCGTGCCGGGGATCATGGGGTCGAACCTGCGGGCGCGGAAGGATTTGAAACCTGAGCCTGGCGCCGTACTCAAGCCGGGGGAATCCGCATGGCGGCCGCCGAGCGGGCTGGTCGATTCCGCGAGCGAGGTTCGCAAATGGTCCAAGCGACCGCCAGCCCAGCGGCAGCGGATCCTCGATCCCTCCATCCTCGAGGTCGACCCTGATGGTGAACTCGCTTATTCGGCCTCGATGCTGGACGAGTCCGAGATGCGCGAGCGTGGCTGGGGCGAGGTGCACGCCGCCTCCTACGGCGGCGTCCTGATCGATCTGCAACGGCGCCTGGACAAGACCTACCGGCGAGGACCGAGCGGTGAACGGGAGGTCCGTCCGTACTGGAAACGCGTCATGCAAGTTGAACCGCAACGCTGGGGCGTCCGCAATATTCAAAGAGTGACGGAGGCGGAGCTGGAGAAGTATTCGGCCTATCAGTATCCCGTATATGCCTTCGGCTATAACTGGCTCGAATCCTGCGAGGTGTCGGGCCGGCGTTTGCGTGACAGGATTGACCAGATCAAGAAGTTCTGGACAGAGCGGAAGCACGAATGCCGCCACGTGATTATCGTGACCCATTCGATGGGTGGACTGGTAGCGCGCGCCTGCGCCCGACTGAGCCAGACAAAGCAAGGATCCGCTTCCGATATTGCTGGCATTATCCACGGCGTCATGCCAGCGCTGGGGGCGCCGGTTGCGTATCGGCGGATAGCTTGCGGCACCGAGGGCGGTCACTTCACGAACACCTTGGGGGACAACATCAAGGCGGATGCTTTCGCAATCATCGCGGGGAAATCAGCGGCGGAAACAACGCCGGTCATGGCATTTTCACCCGGCATACTGCAGTTGTTGCCAAATCAGCTCTACCCTAGACCCTGGTTACAGATCAAGACCGTTCGTACCGTCAACCGGAAGGACGAAGTACGCGATTTGCTCGCGCTCCCGGACGGCAACCCCTATGACTTCTATCGCGATATGAAGTCGTGGTACCGGATGATTGATCCGGCGTTGGCTGATCCTGCTCGGCGCTACCGGCAACAAAAAGGCGGTCTCGAAAAGAACATCACCGCTGCGATTGATGCCGCGGAGCGCTTTCACACGGAACTTCTGGTCGACGCCGCCACTGAGGAAAAGAGTCAGCCGTACTACCATCCTCACACGTATGCATTCTATGGCGCCGACAGTACGCTACGTACCTATGGACACATCAGGTGGGTAGCGCGCGAACCCGTCAGCGTTAGCACTGCACTCACACCGGCGAACATCCGATTGGCGCAGCATGTCAAGTCCGATCCAGACGGAACGCGCGAGGTTGAAATCGCGAATGGTCTCCGTCTCAGCTTTTCGGTCTGGCCACAGGATGCACATGGAGATGAAACGGTGCCTGTCCAGTCGGGGGCAGGACCGCAGCCGCATGTGCGTCAGATCTTCGCTCCAGGAGGTTTCCGGCATCAGGAAAGCTATCAGCACGACGACATGCTGCTGTTGACGCGGCATCTCATCGTGAAGATCGTGCAGGAAGTCAAATGATGCGGCTGGGGAGCCGACGGATGAAAGTCGTAGGGGCACTGGTGGCGTTGGGACTCACGCTGGTCTCGTTCCTGGCCAATTCAGTACAGACCGTGCAAGACCAGCGGAAGGCGGCGAACATGATGAGTAAGATGAAGACAGTTTGCGTAGGACGCTTCCTAATCGATATCCCGGCGCACGCTCCATTCAATATCGGTCGCGGATTCGTGAGCGGCTACGACATATCGACCTCCGTCCATGAAACCGACGAGGAATTTTCAGCGCGTCTCCGCCAGTTTGAGGCGGAAGTGTCCACCGCCCGTAACGAGAATGGCCGACCCAGTCTCGAATCAAGCAAGGTGCTTTCGCTTGAAGCAGGGCGCGGTAAGGTCTTCGTATTTAACCGGCGCCGTGCAAGAACGGTGAAAGACGATCGCATTGTGTCGATCGAGGATGTGAGCGTGCGTGGCATGCTCCGTTTCCCGGGTTTGAGCATCACAGCCAGCGCCGAGGGAATGGACTTCGCTAGCGGCGCCGAACTGGCCCGGTTGCTCGGACGTATCCGGCCGCTGGCGACGGAGGAAATTCCTGCGGAATCCGGCTTTTGCCTCGATCACGCGATCGTCCGCGATCCCTATCCGGACCCTGAAGGCGAGAGTGTCGTCATGTTCGCTGGCTTCCCGGACCATCCCGACGTCAATATCGTCCTCTCCACGATGGCCGGTACCGCGCCCGCGCCCGGCCTGTTGGCGCGCAATGCGGCTGCGGCGGAGCGGGAACCGCTTTTCATGCGCCTGGCCTTTACGAACCTTCGGGAGCGCCCGCGTACGATCAATGGCCTGCCGGGTGAAGAATTGCTGTTACGGATACGCGAGACTAACTTCACGACGGGGTATGACTTCCAATGGGAAATGGCGGGAAAGGAGGACGACTTCCTTGCGCCTTTGCTGACACTGGAACTGGGAGCGGGAACCAACCCGGTCAGCGGAGGCAAACCTGTCCAGTCGTCGCTGTCCGAGGAGGTCTTGCTGGAACTGTGGGAGCGTATGTCGAGCAGCATTCGGATACGCCCTAGCGCGTCCGCCAAGCTTGCCCAGTCGGCGCCTTCGCCGGTCGCGCTTGGCACAAGTACGCTCGCAGGCGAGATTTGTCCGGAGACAGGGTGGTGGCAGTGTGGCGACGGGGGCGATGGGGTCGGCGTACTTGGCGGTGAACGTCAGTTCCTTAAAAAGGGACAGCGCATGCCGCAGGCACTGCTGCTTCCGCCGGCGACCTTGTGGCAGCGGCTGCGCGGCATGCAGCCCAGCTACGAAACCCGCAATCCCACATTGTGGACACTCGCAGACAAGCGAAGCAGCGCTCGCATCCCGCCTCCAGCCGGGCTTGCGAACGCATTGCCTGGCATGGATGGGGGCGTCGTGCCGGCCGCAGCGACACCTGGCGCCAGCATCGAGGCGCCCATCGGCAGCGTCGCGAAGACCGGCGCAGCGTGTCCGGCAAGCGGCTGGTGGCGCTGCCAAGACAGTCATGCACTCGATGGGACCCGCTGGTTCGCCGCGGGCAGCGTGCTGCCGGCGGCGACATTCCGCGCCCAGGTGCATGGCCGCGGGGCGGGTCATCCTGAGCTGATCCATCGCCGTAGCGCCTGGCAACTGGTCCGTCTTGCGGAATCAGGTAGCGAAGCGCATGGCTCCAGCGCAGGATCCGGGTCGCCGGGCTTGCGTGCATCAGGATCATCCTAGGCAGGAATGTGGTTCCATGGGCAGCACCGGGAAAGCAGCAAGGAGTCGGCCCGATCGCTGCTGATGTACCCGGGCCGGGGTACCTGTAACGAGGACGTTGTGCGAGTACCAGCTGATGCGCACTGCCATTCTTGCATTCCTGGGGGGAGCCTGGTTCCTGCAGACCAGGCCGGCCTTGCCGGACACAGTCGGCCTCCTGATCTGCCTGCTGGTCGCCGCAGCCGCGACCGTCGCCCTGCGCGGCGTATATCGGCACGTCCTTGTCGGCAGCCTGCTGGGTTTCCTGTGGGCGGCATCGATGGCGCAGCTCGCGCTGTCCGAGGGCCTGAACACATCCGACGAGGGCCGCGACCTGGCCATCGTCGGCACCATCGACAGCCTCCCGCACCGCTTCGACGGCGGCGTGCGTTTCCAGTTCCGGATCGAGCAGGTCGAGACGCACGGGGTGCCGCTGCCCTGGCGCGTGGCCCTGTCCTGGTACGGCCAGCAGGCAGCCGACCCGCGCCTGGTGCAACCCGGCGAGCGCTGGCGCCTGCTCGTACGCCTCCAGCGCCCCCACGGCAACGCAAACCCGCATGGCTTCGACCACGAAGCGTGGCTGCTGGAGCAGGGCATACGCGCCACCGGCTACGTCCGTCCGGCGGGACGGGGCAACCGCCGCGTCGACGCGTGGGTTCCGAGCGCGCGCAGCCTGGTGGAGCGTACCCGGGCCCGGCTGCGCGACCGGATTACCGGCGCCCTGGCGGACAAGCCCTACGCCGGCGTGATCGTCGCCCTGGTGATCGGCGACCAGCGCGGCATCGCCCAGTCCGACTGGGACGTGTTCAACCGCACCGGCATCAGCCACCTGGTCTCGATCTCCGGCCTGCACATCACGATGCTGGCCGG
The DNA here is from genome assembly GCF_018119405.1 of Massilia sp. ST3. Lineage (GTDB taxonomy): Bacteria > Pseudomonadota > Gammaproteobacteria > Burkholderiales > Burkholderiaceae_D > Telluria. Next base: position 44,993 of record NZ_JAGPWC010000021.1, read on the forward strand.
CCTGGCGGCATGGACGGCGTCCTTCCTGTGGCGGCGCTCCTTCTTCACCACCGCCCAGTTGCCGCTGGTCTTGCCCGCCCAGAAAGTCGCCGCCCTGGCCGGCGCCGCGGTGGCGCTGCTCTATGTGCTGCTGGCCGGTTTCGGGGTCCCCGCGCAGCGCACCTTCACCATGCTGGCCGTCGTCGCCCTCGCACTCTGGCTGGGGCGGATCACCTCGGCCTCCCATGTCCTGTGCCTGGCGCTCGGGGTGGTGCTGATGTTCGACCCCTGGGCGATGCTGTGGCCCGGCTTCTGGCTCTCGTACGGCGCGGTGGCGGCCATCCTGTACGCCAGTGTCGGCCGCGTCGGGCGGCCCCAGCAGGGGTGGCGCGGCAGCCTGCTGGCGGCCGCGCGCACCCAATGGGCAGTCACGGTGGGCCTGGTGCCGCTCACCCTGCTGCTGTTCGGGCAGGTGTCGCTGGTCAGCCCGCTCGCCAATGCCCTGGCGATCCCGGTGATCAGCCTGTTCGTGACCCCGCTCGCGCTGCTCGGCAGCGTGCTGCCGGCGCCGCTGGCGGGCGCGGTACTGAGCGCCGCGCACGCCGCCGTCGAGCTGCTGGCCGCCATCCTGGGCTGGCTGGCCGCGCCGCAGCTGGCGGTATGGAGCGCACCCGCTCCCGCGCCCTGGATCCTGGCGCTGGCGCTCCTTGGCACCGCGTGGCTGCTGGCGCCGCGCGGCTGGCCGCATCGCTGGGCGGGCCTGGCCGCATGGAGCCCGCTGCTGGCCCAGCTGCCCTCGGCGCCGCCGCCGAACGAGTTCAGCGTCACCGCCTTCGACGTCGGCCAGGGCATGGCGCTGCTGGTCGAGACGCAGCGCCATCGGCTGCTCTACGATACCGGCCCCCAGTACGCGCCCGGCGCCAACGGCGCCACACGGGTGATCCTGCCCTACCTGCGCGCGCGCGGGATCGCACGGCTCGATGCGCTGGTGGTCTCGCACGGCGACCTCGATCACTCGGGCGGCGCCGCCGACCTGCTGTCCACGCTGCCGGTAGCAGAGGTCCTGTCCTCGCTGCCGCCTTCGCATCCGGCGCTGCGCGCAGCAGCCCGCCATGCGCGCTGCGGCGCCGGCCAGGGGTGGCGCTGGGATGGCGTCCTGTTCGAGATGCTGGGGCCCGACCCCGCCAGCTACGCCGATCCCGCGCTCAAGGCCAATGCGTGCAGCTGCGTGCTGCGCATCAGTGCGGGGGACAGGGCGATCCTGCTGGCGGCCGATATCGAAGCGGCCCAGGAAAGCGAGCTGCTGCGCCGCGTTCCGCAGGGCCTGCACGCCGACGTCCTGCTCGCGCCGCACCACGGCAGCGGCACCTCGTCGACCACCGCCTTCCTGGAAGCGGTCGGGCCGAGCGTGGGCCTGTTCCAGGTCGGCTACCGCAACCGCTACCGGCATCCCAAGAAAGAGGTCTATGCCCGCTATGGCGAACTGGGCATCCGCCGCCTGCGCACCGACGAATCGGGCGCGGTGAGCCTGCATTTCGGCCGGAGGCTGGAGGTCAGCGAACAGCGCCGGACGGCTGCGCGCTACTGGCACGGCCGCTAGGCGCCGGCCAGGCTGCCCGCGCTACCATTTCTGCGCAATCATGAGCGCCTGCGGCGCGCCCGCCGGTCCCGGTTCGGCCGCGGGCAGGCTGATCCTTACCTGCAGCCCGCCATCGGCGCGGTTCGCCGCCGTGATGGCGCCACCGTGCGCGAGCACCACGCGCTGGGCGATCGCCAGGCCGAGGCCGTGGCCGTCGACGCTGGCGCCGGCCGGATCGGCACGATGATTGGCACGATAAAAGGGCTCGAAGATATGGGGCAGCTCCGCCGGCGCGATGCCGGGGCCGCGGTCGAGCACGTCGATGCGTGCGCCGCCGCGGACGGCGGCCACCGTGATGCGCACCGCGCCGCCGCCCGCGCCATGCTTGACCGCGTTGCGGATGACGTTCTCCAGCGCGCTCCACAGCAGGTCCGGGTCGCCGCTCACGCTGACGCAGCCTTCGGCCTCCACGATGATGCGCGGCGTCGCGTCCGGATCGGTCTCGCCGGCTTCGAAGCGCGCGTCCGCGGCGATGGCGTCCACCAGCTCGGCCAGGTCGACCGCTTCGCGGCGGGCGATGCCGCTCGCGGCTTCCAGGCGCGACAGGGTCAGCAGCTCGCCGACCAGCTTGTCCATGCGGATGCTTTCGCGTTCGATCCGGTCCAGCGAGGAAGCGATCTTCTCGGGCTGCTGGTGTGCCAGCCCCACCGCGGCCTGCAGGCGCGCCAGGGGCGAGCGCAGCTCGTGCGAGACGTCGTGCAGCAGGCGGCGCTGGCCGTCCATCAGCATGCGCAGCTGGCCGCTCATGCGGTCGAAGTCGCGCCCCAGGTCGCTCAGTTCGTCGCCGCCGGCCGGCCTGGCCGTGAAGCGCGGCGCCAGGTCGCCCGCCGCCGCCGCGTCGAAGGCGCTGCGCAGCGCCCGGATGCGGCGCGAAAAATACCAGGCGAGGAGGGCGGCGAACAGCAGGCTGGCCAGCACCGCGGCGATGATGCCGGCCGCCTGGCCCACGCGCCGCCCCCAGCCCGGGTCCATGCCGGGCACGGGGCCGCCGCGCCCGCGGACGCCTTGCTGCGGCGGGCCGAAGCGGCGCGAGACCAGGGCCAAATAGCGGCTGCCGTCGCTGGCCACCAGCTGGCGCGCGCCGCGCACCGCGCCGTCCTCGCGCAGGCTGCGTTCCGCTTCCCGGACCAGCTCGTCCGGCACGGGCCGTCCCAGGATGTCCTTGTGGCGGGTGTCCAGCACGAACACCTGCGGCCTGCGCATCTCCGCCAGCATGCCCTGCAGGGCGCTCATGCCGCCATGCTTGAGGGTGGCGGCAGCGGCGTCGAGGGCGATGGCGGCCGGCGGGCCGGTGTCGAGCACCGGCGCCTGGCGCTGGCGCGCCTGGTCGCGCAGCCAGAAGGCGCCGCCGATGCCGATGGTGGCCGCGACCTGGGCCAGCAGGATCGAGAGGAAGAACTTCCAGAACAGCCTGCCCATGCTACTCCCGGATCAGCTGGTAACCCTGCCGGTAGATCGTCTGCAGGCAGGAGCGGCCGTCCGACAGCGGCCCGAGCTTGTGGCGCAGGCTGCTCAGGTGGACGTCGATGTTGCGGTCGAAGCGCGCCAGCGGCCGTCCCAGGCCCTGTTCCGACAGTTCGTTCTTGCTGACCGGGCGCCCGGCGTTGCGGGCCAACACTTCCAGCAGGTTGAATTCGGTGCTGGTGAGGTCGAGCGGCGCGCCGTCCCAGGTGGCGCGGCGCTGCTCGGGCAGCATGGTGAGCTTGCCGACGCTGATCACGACACCGGGGCCGTTGTCGCCGTGGGCTTGGGTGCGGCGCAGGATGGCGCGCACGCGCGCGGTCAGCTCGCGCGGGGTGCAGGGCTTGGCGACGTAGTCGTCCGCGCCCAGCTCCAGGCCGAGGATGCGGTCGGCGTCGTCGCCGCGCGCGGTCAGCATCAGGACCGGGATGCGGCTGGCGGCGCGGATCCGGCGCAGGGCCTCGATGCCGCTCATGCCCGGCATCATGACGTCCAGGATGACGATGGCGGGCGCGCCGGCCAGCGCTGCGCGCACGCCGTCTTCGCCGTTGTGGACGCAGGACACGCCGAAACCCTCCTGTTCAAGGTATTCCGCGAACATGCCGACCAGTTCGACGTCGTCGTCGATGAGCAGTACGTGATTCATGGTGCAAGGATAGCAAAGACGGCGTCCTGGTTCTGTTGTCCAAAGGGAAGATTTACGCGCTTTTACACGGCTTGTCCGCGCTTTACGTGGCGGCGCAACAGAATGGCGGCACCGAACCACACGAGGAGCCACCATGCACAAGATGTCCCTGCAGTTGGCCGCAGCCCTGGCCGCCTGCCTGATCGCCGCACCCGCCGCGCTGGCCCAGCCGGGCCGCGACGGCCCGCCCATGGAGCGGCGCATGGAACCGCCGCGCCACGGCGGCCACAGCGGGCATCAGCGCCTGGCGGGCCTGGACTTGAGCGAGGCCCAGCAGGACCGCGTGTTCGCCATCCTGCACGATGCCGCGCCGCAGCGCCGCGAGCTGGACAAGGCCGAGCGCAAGGCGCACGGGGCGCTGCGCGAAATGGCCGGCGCGGCCCAGTTCGACGCCGCCACGGCGGGCAGGCATGCCGAGGCCCTGGGCCAGGCGGTCGCCGGCCAGGAGCTGCTGCGCCTGCGCACCGACGCCCAGCTGATGGCGGTGCTGACACCGGAACAGCGCGCCCAGATGCAGCGCGCTCCGCGCCGGCAGGACACGCGCCGCCCGCCGCGCCAGGACCGCCAATAAACTCGCCCCGGAAAGGATTCGCCATGCACGACCATGACCACGGCCTGAGCGCCGACCTCGAGAAGATGCTGTCCCAGCCCGCCAGCCGCCGCCAGTCGCTGCGCTGGCTGTTCGCCGGCGCAGCCGGCCTGCCGCTGGCCGGCTGCGGCGGCGGCGCCGACGGCAACTATGGCATCACCACCTCCACCTCCACCTCGACCGGCACGGGGAGCGGAAGCACGGCGGGCGGCACGCCAGTGGCCTGCACCGTGATCCCCGAGGAAACCGCCGGCCCGTATCCCGGCGACGGCAGCAACCGCAACGCCAACGGCGTGGCCAATGCGCTGGCCCTGTCCGGCATCGTGCGCAGCGACATCCGCGCCAGCGTGGCCGGCGCCACCGGCGTGGCCGAAGGCATTCCGCTGACGATCCGCCTGCAGGTCGTCAACGTGGCCGCCGGCTGCGCGCCGGCCGCGGGCGCCGCGGTCTACCTGTGGCATTGCACCCGCGAGGGCGGCTACTCGATGTACTCGAGCGGGATCGTGAACGAAAACTACCTGCGCGGCGTGCAGGAGGCGGACAGCCAGGGCAATCTGGTGTTCACGACGGTCTTCCCGGGCTGCTACGACGGCCGCGTGCCGCACGTGCACTTCGAGGTCTATCCGAGCCTGGCCAGCGCCGGGAGCGCGGCCGGCAAGCTCAGGACCTCGCAGTTCACTTTCCCGATGGCGACCCTGGCCGAGGCCTATGCCACGAGCGGCTACGCCAGCAGCGCCGCCAACCTGGCGCGGGTGAGCTACGCGAGCGACATGGTGTTCAGCGACGGCTTCGGCCTGCAGATGGCGAGCGTCAGCGGCAACGCCACGCAGGGCTATGTGGTGAGCCTGACAGTAGGCGTTTCCCTCTAAACAAGCTGCGCGGGGCCGCTGTCGAACGGGTGTGCTATTAGAATGGGCTGGCTTGTTCCACCACCGCCCCCGCGACCATGTCCAAACCGCTTCTACATTTCGCCCACGGTAACAGCTACCCGGCCGGCTCCTATAACCGCATGCTGGAAGCGCTGCGCCAGCACTACGAGGTGCGCACTCTCGACATGCACGGCCACGACCCGCGCTATCCGGTCAGCGACGGCTGGCCCCGCCTGGTGGACGAGCTGATCGTCCAGCTGGAAAGCTATGGCCGGCCGGCGATGCTGGTGGGCCACTCGCTGGGCGGCATGCTGTGCGCGATGGCGGCCAAGCGCCGGCCCGAGCTGGCGCGCTGCGTGGTGATGCTGGATTCGCCCGTGGTGGCGGGCTGGCGCGCCTTGCTGTGGCGCATGGTCAAGGGCCTCGGCCTCGGCTCGCGCTTCTCGCCGGCCCAGTTCTCGGAAAAACGCCGCCACCTGTGGCCGGACCGGCAGGCGGCCTACGAGCATTTCGCTTCGAAGCCGATGTTCCAGGCCTGGGCGCCGGGGGCGCTGGACGACTACCTCGAGCATGGCCTGGCGCCGCATCCGGAAGGCGTGGCCCTGCGCTTCCAGCGCGAGGTCGAGTCGGCGATCTATAACAGCCTGCCCCACCACATGGGCGAAATGATCCGCGAGCCTTTCCCGGTGCCGGTGGGCTTCATCGCGGGGACCGATTCGGAGGAGCTGCGCCAGGCCAGCCTGGCGCCCACGCGCAAGCTGGTGGGCGAGAACCTGGTCATGATCCAGGGCAGTCACCTGTATCCGATGGAAAAGCCGGAAGCGACGGCGCGCCTGACGCAGGAAATGATCGCCCGCCTGCTGGGGCAGCAGGCGCAGGCGAGGGCGGAGCGGCTGGTGCAGGCCGGCTGAGCCGGCCTTGGCGCTTATTCGCCCGGCGCGTTGAGCGGGCGGGCCTGGCTGTCCATCGAGCTGCGGAAGGCTTGCTGGCCCACCGAGCGGACCACGCGGTCGGTGGTCTTGGGGTTGGGAATGCGCGAGCCGGTCAGCTGGTTATGGTTGGTGCCGCTGCTTTCCGCAGTTGCAGCCACGTCCACCGGTTCCTCGCTGGCCGGCGGCAGGGCGCAGCCCGCGAGTGCCAGTGCGCCTGCCGCCAGCAGGGCTTTCGTTGCGATCTGCATCTCCACCTCCATGGTCAGAAAATCCCATCGTACGCACAAATTGCCATTGCGGCAATCCCGTCCGTAATGACAGGCGACCGTGTCGGATATTTCGATTAAAATTGCAGGATTTTCTTCCTGTTTTGGAAACACCACGATGACTATCAAGAGCGACAAATGGATCCGCCGCATGGCGGAGCAGCACGGCATGATCGAACCCTTCTCGCCGAACCAGGTGCGCGAGTCGGAAGGCCGCAAGATCATCTCGTGGGGCACGTCTTCGTACGGCTACGACATCCGCTGCGCCGACGAGTTCAAGGTGTTCACGAACATCAACAGCACCATCGTGGACCCGAAGAACTTCGATTCCAACTCGTTTGTCGACGTCAAGAGCGATGTCTGCATCATCCCGCCGAACTCCTTCGCGCTGGCCCGCACCATCGAATACTTCCGTATTCCGCGCAACGTGCTGACCGTCTGCCTCGGCAAGTCGACTTACGCCCGCTGCGGTATCATCGTCAACGTCACCCCCTTCGAGCCCGAGTGGGAAGGCTATGTGACCCTGGAGTTCTCGAACACCACGCCGCTGCCCGCCAAGATCTACGCCGGCGAAGGCTGCGCCCAGGTGCTGTTCTTCGAGAGCGACGAAGTCTGCGAAACCTCGTACAAGGACCGCGGCGGCAAGTACCAGGGCCAGCACGGCGTGACCCTGCCGAAGACCTGATTCACTTTTCGATGGCTTTCTCGAAAAAGTGAATCATATTTGACGAGGAGGCGCATGTCAGACTGTTGCAGCGGCGGCTGCGCCCCCGGCAAGCCGCCCGCCGATCCGCGCTACCGGCGCGTCCTCTGGGTCGCGCTGTGGGTCAACGCCCTGATGTTCGGCGTCGAACTGGCGGGCGGCTGGACGGCCGGCTCGGTGTCGCTGCTGGCCGACGCCGTCGACTTCCTGGGCGACGCCGCCAACTACGGCATTTCCCTGTTTGTCCTGGCGCTGGCGCCGGCCTGGCGCTCGCGCACCGCCCTGGTTAAGGGCGCGACCATGGGCGGCTACGGCCTGTTCGTGCTCGCGGCCACCTTCTGGCACCTGCGCTCCGGCACGCTTCCCGAAGCCCACACCATGGGCGCCGTCGGCCTGGCCGCGCTGGCGGCCAACTGCCTGGTCGGCGCCTTGCTGTTCGCCTACCGCAAGGGCGACGCCAACATGCGTTCGGTCTGGCTCTGCACCCGCAACGACGCGATCGGCAACCTGGCCGTGCTGGCGGCCGCCCTGGGCGTATGGCAGGCCGGCAGCGGCGTGCCCGACCTGCTGGTGGCGGCCGTGATGGGCCTGCTCGGCCTGTCGGCGGCGCGCAGCGTCATCACCCAGGCGCTGGCGGAACTGCGCATCGGCGCGGCCGGCGCCAGCCTCAGGCGCCGCTGAGCGGGCCCAGGCGCCCGAGCTTGTCGGGATTGCGCGTCACGTAGATCGCCGTAATCCGGCCACCGTCGATCTCGACGGCCAGGGTTTGCGGCAGGGAATCGATTTCGCGCGTGATCTGGCCCGGCAGGCCGTCTATCAGGGTCTCGCGCAGCACTTCTCCCGCGCTCCATCCCTTGCCGGCCAGCGCCGCCAGGAAGCGGCCCACCTTGTCGATGCCACGGATCGGGTTGATCGACGAATTGCGCTTGCCGCCGCCGTCCGCGTAGAACACCACATCGTCCGCCAGCAGCTGCTTGAGCTGGCCCAGGTTGCCGCTGCGCGAGGCCGCGAAGAAGGCGCTGGCGATCTTCTGCCGCTGTTCGTCGGCGACCGGGAAGCGCGGCCGCGCCGACTGGACATGGGTGCGCGCGCGGCTGGCCAGCTGGCGCGCGGCGGCCGGGTCGCGGCCGATGGCGTCGGCCACCTCGGCGAACTCCATCTCGAACACGTCGTGCAGCAGGAAGGCCGCGCGCTCCAGCGGCGACAGCCGCTCCATGGCCAGCATCAGGGGCAGGGTGATGTCGTCCGCCTCGTCATCGGCGTCGATCCAGGGTTCGGGCAGCCAGGCGCCAATGTATTGCTCGCGCTGGACGCGGGCCGATTTCAGGACGTCCAGGCACAGGCGGGTGACGGTGCGCACCAGGTAGGCTTCCGGCTCGACCACCGCGGCGCGGTCGGCGTTGTGCCAGCGCAGGTAGGCGTCCTGCACCACGTCCTCGGCCTCGGCCACCGAGCCGAGCATGCGGTAGGCGATGCGCTGCAGGCGGCGCCGGCGGGCGGCGAAGAAAGCGGCGAAATCGAGGTCGATGCTGTCCATGCGCTGGGAGCTTACTCCCGGTGCGGTCGCGGCGCTAGTGCATGAGGAAAGAGGGATGGCGGGCATGTCGTCCTTGGTCGATGCTGATCATGCAGCAAGGACGAGCAGGCGGGCCGCGGTGTGACATGCGGCCGGGAAAAAACCGGCCGCAGTCCGATCCCGCCGGACTCAGTAGGTCAGCGTCACCAGCGACACCGCCTGGCGCGGCAGCTGCATCCTGACGACGGCTTTCCCGTCCGCCGTCTTCAGGCTGGCCGGCTTGCCCAGCTGGGCCAGGGAGCCCGCCTTCTCCAGCGCGGCCACCTGCGCCGGGGTCGGATTGGCGGGCGAACCCATGCGCTTCCAGGCCGTGTAGGAATTACTGTTGTCCTGGTCGACCCGGTAGTGCCGTAGCTGGACGCGCTTGGCCGGAATCCCGCTGATATGCAGTTCGACCGGCGAGCCGGCATCGACGATGTCGTCGTCGTGGTAGTTCCAGACCATCACGGCCACGCTGCGCGCATCCTTGCTTGCCAGTGCGTTGATGTCGGTGCGCGCACCGCGCACGCCGCCGGCCTGGATGGCGGCCGCGTCATAGGCCTGGTCGCCGCCCACGGCCACGCGCTCGCCGCGCATCATGCCGAGCATGCGGAACACGTTCAGGACCGGCTTGTCCACGCCATTCGTGGCCAGGTCGCGGAAACCCGCGAACCAGGGCTGGTCTTCGAACTCGAAGGACCAGTTGACGGCGCCGATCAGGTTGACGCCACGGCGGGCGGCCAGGTCGTACCCGCGCGCGATGGAGGCCGCGGTATAGCTCGCGTACAGGGTGCCGTTGCGGTAGGCGTTCTCGGGATTGGTCTGCATGCCGCAGGCGGCGCAGCCTTCCGGGTCGGATTCGCCGATGATCACCGGAATGCCCTTCAGTTCCGGGTACTTCTCGACCAGGGCGAAACCCTGGTCGAGGCGCTGGAAGTGGATGCCCATGCCCATCTGCACGCGGCCGTCCACGACCTTCGGCTGGCCCTTGGCATGGAAGGCCACGAAGTCGAGCGGGGAGCCGGTCTTGCCGGTGGCGTGGTTCTTGCCGCGCAGCGCATGCTCGAGGAAGTCGTCCATGAAGCGGCCCGCGCCCGCGGTATGCGGCCCGCCCATGCGCGCCGTCGGCAGTGCGCGTTTGACGGCGTCGGCGGCGTAGTCGTACATCTTGAAGTATTCGCGCTTGGTGTCGGGCGCGATCAGGTAGTGGCCGTCCGGCTCGTTCCAGACTTCCCAGTACCAGCTTTCCACTTCCTTCCGGCCGTAGCGTTCCACGCTGTGCTTGACCCACTGGTAGATCAATTCGGCCCACTTGTCGTAGTCCTTGGGCGGCGTGGCCCAGCCGGTCATGATCTGCTCGTAGGGTACGCCCGGCTTCCAGCTGTGCTGGTAGGGCTGGGGGCGCTGCGACAGCGCTTCCGGCATGAAGCCGATCTGGGCCAGTGGCTTCATGCCGCGCTCGACATAGGTGTCGAAGATGGCGTCCACGATGGTCCAGTCGTAGATGGGCTTGCCGTCCTTGTCTTCGCGGTACATGCCGGTGGAGCCCCATTTGAGGGCATGGCTGCCGTCGCCCGAGGTCATCAGGTTATGCGCGCGCACGTACACGGGGACCGGACTCATGGCCGCGATCTGGCCGAGCAGCTTCTTGCCGTTGGGAGCGGTGGTGTAGTTGGGCTCGTCGTAGCCGAACCAGGCCCAGATCGGGGTCATCGGCCCCTTGGACTGGCTGGCGTCGACGGTCAGCCTGACGGGGGTGGAAGCGGAGGAAGGGGAGGCGGAGGGCGAAGCGGCGAGGCCGAGCGGCGCGGCGGCCGCCAGGCACACGGCGGAAAGGAGTCTCTTCATTCTTGTTCTCGTGGAAAGGGATGTAATGACGATGGTAGGGCGCTGCCCACCGACCGTCCAATCACACTTTTCCCCGCCGAGATACGGAATCCGGTATCGGCGCGCTGTGACTACGGCAGCGCGCCGGCCGAGAGAACTCAGGCCTCCTGCATCACGCAGTCGACGAAGTAGCCCAGCTTGCCGTCCACCTCGCGCTTGACCAGGCCGTGCACGTCGGTCTCGAAGCCCGGGAAGCGCTCGTTGAAGTCGCGCGCGAAGCGCAGGTAGTCGACGATGGTCTTGTTGAAGCGCTCGCCCGGGATCAGGAGCGGAATGCCCGGCGGGTAAGGCGTCAGCAGGATGGCCGTGATGCGGCCTTCCAGTTCGTCGATCGCCACGCGTTCGATCTGGCGGTGCGCCATCTTGGCGAAGGCGTCCGAAGGCTTCATGGCAGGGACCATGTCCGACAGGTACATCTCGGTGGTCAGGCGCGCCACGTCGTACTGGGCATAGAACTGGTGGATCTCGGTGCACAGGTCGCGCAGGCCGCGGTTCTCGTAGCGCGGGTTGGCGCTCGCGTACTGCGGCATCACGCGCCACATCGGCTGGTTCTTGTCGTAGTCGTCCTTGAACTGCTGCAGCGCCGTCACCAGGGTGTTCCAGCGGCCCTTGGTGATGCCGATGGTGAACATGATGAAGAAGGAGTATAGGCCGCACTTCTCGATGATCACGCCGTGCTCGGCCAGGTACTTGGTCACGATCGAGGCCGGGATGCCGGTCTCGCCGAACTTGCCGTCCAGGCTCAGGCCCGGGGTCACGATGGTGGACTTGATCGGGTCCAGCATGTTGAAGCCCTCGGCCAGCTTGCCGAAGCCGTGCCAGTCGTCGTCGGCATGGATCATCCAGTCCTTCTGTTCGCCGATGCCTTCCTCCGACATCACGTCCGGGCCCCAGACCTTGAACCACCAGTCCTGGCCGAAGTCCTCGTCCACCTTCTTCATGGCGCGGCGGAAGTCCAGGGCTTCCAGGATCGATTCCTCGACCAGGGCGGTGCCGCCCGGCGCTTCCATCATGGCCGCGGCCACGTCGCAGGACGCGATGATGGAATACTGCGGCGAGGTCGAGGTGTGCATCAGGTAGGCCTCGTTGAAGGCGTCCTGGTCGAGCTTGACCGACTCCGACTCGCGCACCAGCACCTGCGAGGCCTGCGACAGGCCGGCCAGCAGCTTGTGGGTCGACTGGGTCGAGAAGATCATCGACTCCTTGGCGCGCGGGCGGTCCTTGCCGATCGCGTGCATGTTCTTGTAGAAGTCGTGGAAGGCGGCGTGCGGCAGCCAGGCTTCGTCGAAGTGCAGGGTGTCGATCTTGCCGTCCAGCATTTCGCGCAGGGTCTCGACGTTGTACACCACGCCGTCGTAGGTCGACTGCGTGATGGTCAGGATGCGCGGCTTCTTGTTGACGGCTTCGCGGGCGAACGGATTCGCCTCGATCTTGCGGGCGATCGATTCGGGGGTGAATTCTTCCAGCGGGATCGGGCCGATGATGCCGAGGTTGTTACGCGTCGGCATCAGGAACACGGGAATCGCGCCACACATGATGATCGAGTGCAGGATCGACTTGTGGCAGTTGCGGTCGACCACGACGATGTCGCCCGGCGCGACGGTCGAGTGCCAGACCATCTTGTTCGAGGTCGAGGTGCCGTTGGTCACGAAGTAGCAGTGGTCGGCATTGTAGATGCGCGCCGCGTTGCGCTCCGACTTGGCCACCGGGCCGGTGTGGTCGAGCAGCTGGCCGAGTTCCTCGACCGCGTTGCAGACGTCGGCGCGCAGCATGTTCTCGCCGAAGAACTGGTGGAACATCTGGCCGATCGGGCTCTTCAAAAAGGCGACGCCGCCCGAGTGGCCCGGGCAGTGCCAGGAGTAGGAGCCATCGTAGGCGTAGTTCACCAGCGCGCGGAAGAAGGGCGGCGCCAGGCTGTCGAGGTAGGACTTGGCTTCGCGGATGATGTGGCGCGCCACGAATTCCGGGGTGTCCTCGAACATGTGGATGAAGCCGTGCAGCTCCTTCAGGATGTCGTTCGGGATGTGGCGGCTGGTGCGGGTCTCGCCATAGATGTAGATCGGGATGTCCGCGTTCTTGTGGCGGATCTCCTGGACGAAGGCGCGCAGGCCGGAGAGGGCGAAATCCGTCTCTTCCAGCGAGCCGCCGCCGAACTCCTCGTCGTCGATGGAGAGCACAAAAGCAGAAGCGCGCGACTGCTGCTGGGCGAAGGAGGACAGGTCGCCGTAGCTGGTGACGCCCACGACCTCCATGCCTTCCTGTTCCATCGCGGCCGCCAGCGCGCGAATGCCGAGACCGGAGGTGTTCTCCGAGCGGAAGTCCTCGTCAATGATGACGATGGGGAAACGAAATTTCATCGACAGCTCCAAAGCGAAGCGCCGTGGAGGCGGCGGTCCCTCACCGGGTCATCCCGGACAGGCCCGGCCGCCGCGCACGGCACCGAAAAAAAGAAGAAGCGGATTTTCGCAGAAATCAGGGACTCCGGTGCAAGTTTTTTTGCTAGATTAGCCAGAGTCCGCGATCCGCGGCGCACTACAGGGGCATTACCGGGACGCTGCGAGGGCGCTACACGGGCCCCTTTGGACGTCTCAGTTGTCGAGCCGCCGGCTGGCCCGGCGCAGGCCCTCGGTGAGGGCGGCCGCCGCCAGTGCGCTCATCAGGGGTACGGGCGAGAAGGCCGTCGGCGTGCTGTGCAGGGCGGCGAAGATGCCCAGGGTGATGCCGAAGGCGGCCACCGCGCAGGTCAGGGTCAGCAGCCAGGTGCGGCGCGCCAGCAGGGTGATGGCGGCCAGCGAGATCGCGATCTGCTGGGCCACCGAGGCGGCCGCCCACTGGCGCTGGCGGTGCAGCTCGTCCTCGGCGCGGCGATTCCATTCGCTCGAGGAGGATTCCCAGCGCTCCGCTTCCTTGCGGATGACTTCCTTCTCGGTCTGGTAGCGCGACACTTCGTCGCGGTAGCGCAGCTGGTTCATGCCCGGCAGGTTCGCTGCCAGCTCGGCCAGGTTCTGCTTGTTCGACTTGGCCTGGTAATGGCTCCAGGCATTGGCGGCGCTGGTCTTGTCGATCGCCGCATTGCTCTTGTACATGGCGGCGTCGTTGTGCGAGGAGCTGCCCAGGAAGGCGAACAGGGTGCCGAGGGTCGCCAGCACGGCGATCAGCACGGCGATCTTGCCGGCGAAGCGGTCGCCGCCGCGGGAACCCGGCGCGAGGATGAAGTGGTCGGACATTCAGCGGCTCTCCTTACGGATATAGGTGACGAACGCGTAGTCGTAGCCGTTGGCGTCGGAATGGTGGTTCTCGCGTTCGGTCTCCTGCCAGACCGCGGGGTCGATCGGCGGGAAGAAGGTGTCGCAAGGGAACGTATGAGCGATGTGGGTGACGATCATCGCATCGGCGATGTCCATCGCCTCGCGGAAGATCTGGGCCCCGCCGATGATGCTGGCCGGCTCGCCCGCCAGCAGCGCCAGCGCCGCCTCGAGCGAGCCCGCGCTGTCGACGCCCTCGTGGCGCCAGTCGGCGTTGCGGGTGATCACGATGTTGCGCCGCTTGGGCAGCGGGCGCCCGATCGAATCGAAGGTCTTGCGGCCCATCAGGACCGGCTTGCCGAGGGTCACGCGCTTGAAGTGGGCCAGGTCCTCGGGCAGGTGCCAGGGGAGCTGGTTGTCGATGCCGATGCCGTTCCGCGCGTCGACCGCCACGACCAGGGTCAGGCGGGGCGTCAAGGCCGGGCCTGCTGCGTGAAGGTGGCGGGAAGAAGAGCCGGCATAACGGTATTCCTTATCGAGTAACCCAAAGTTGCCGATGGTGTAACGACTGCGCGCGGCTGTCAAGTAGTCCTTTCGGCAGCGTCCGGTGACAGCTGTCCCCGGCCGCAAATATGTTGCATAATATCAAACTTTACGGCGGCCGGTAATCTTGCGATTGAGCAAGAGCGCCGGCGGACCAGCGCAAACGCCGTCCCACACTGGCATATACCCATGAAAAACCGAAGCGCCGATGGGCTGCGCGGTCTGGCGGCGCTGAACGTCGCCATCACCCATTTCGTCGCAGCCTTCCTCCCCTGGCTGCTCTACTACAATTACGGCGTCCTGTTTCCCCGCTTCGAGGGCGACAGCGCCTGGGCCGAGGTCTTCAGTTCGCCCTTGCTGACCTTGTTCTACAACGGGCATTTCGCGGTCCTGATCTTCTTCGTGCTGTCGGGCTACGTGCTGACCCTGCCTTACTTCGAGCAGCCCGCCGCGGTCGCCGCGACCGCGCTGCGCCGCCGCCTGTGGGCGCGCTACCTGCGCCTGAATGTGCCGATCGCGGCCGCCGTCGCCCTGTCCTGGCTGGCCTACCGCTATGGCCTGTACCAGCACGCGGCGGCGGCGCCCCTGTCCGGTTCGCTGAAATGGCTGGGGAGCGTCTATCCGCCCGGCCTGGACGGCGCGCTGGCCTTGAAGGAGGCGCTGTTCGGCTCGATCGTCCTGGGCCAGGCCGCCTTCGTGCCGCCGCTGTGGACGCTGAAGGTCGAGTTCATCGGTTCGCTCTACATCTTGCTGTTCTACCTGGCCAGGCCGGCGCGCTTCACCTGGCTGCCGCTGGCGCTCGTGCTGCCCTTGCTGTATGCGGTGCATGGCGAGCAGTCGGTCTATTACTATGCGATCTTCGCCGGGTCCATGCTGCACGGCCTGCGCCTCGGGCGGCCGGCCCAGGCCGCGCTGCTCCTTTTGGGGCTGTACCTGGGCGCCTACCAGCATTTCCGTGCGATGTACGGCTTCCTGCCGGCGCCGCAGCTGTGGGACGTGAAGTCGGCCTACAACACGCTGGGCGCGGTTTGCCTGTGCGCGGCGGTGCTGTCGGGACTGGGGCGCGGCCTGCTGGAGTCGAGAGCGGTCCAGTTCCTGGGACGGGTCTCGTTCTCGCTCTACCTGCTGCACTTCATGATCCTGTGCGCCTTCTCGGCGGCGATCTACGTGCGCTTCCCGCGCGAGCCGCTCTACATCGGGGCAGGGTTCGCGGCCTATCTGGCGCTCTGCCTGGGCGCCGCGGCGCTGTTCGAGCGCTGGGTCGACCGCCCGGCGATCAGGCTGTCGCGCCGCTTCGGCGCGCTGGTATGCCCGGGCGCCGCGGCGCCCGGCGAGACGCTTACACGGCGACAGGCGCCTTGATGCCGGGGTGGGGGTCGTAGCCGCTCACCTCGAAGTCCTCGAAGCGGTAGTCGAACAGCGAGTCCGGCTTGCGCTTGATCTCCAGGCGCGGCAGCGCGCGGGTGTCGCGCGAGAGCTGTAGCTCGACCTGTTCCAGGTGGTTGGCGTACAGGTGGCAGTCGCCCCCGGTCCAGACGAAGTCGCCCACTTCCAGGCCCGCCTGCTGGGCCATCATGTGGGTCAGGATCGCATACGAGGCGATATTGAAGGGCACGCCCAGGAAGATGTCGGCGCTGCGCTGGTAGAGCTGGCAGGACAGCTTGCCGTCGGCGACGTAGAACTGGAACAGGGCGTGGCAGGGCGGCAGCTTCATGCGCGGCACGTCGGCCACGTTCCAGGCCGAGACGATCATGCGGCGCGAATCCGGGTTGCTGCGGATCTGGTCCATCACCTGGGCGATCTGGTCGATGTGCTCGCCGTTCGGAGCCGGCCAGCTGCGCCACTGGTAGCCGTAGACCGGGCCCAGGTTGCCCTCCGCGTCGGCCCACTCGTCCCAGATCGTGACGCCGTTTTCCTTCAGGTAGGCGATGTTGGTCGAGCCCTGCAGGAACCACAGCAGCTCGTGGATGATCGACTTGAGGTGGACCTTCTTGGTGGTCAGCAGGGGAAAGCCTTCCTGCAGGTTGAAGCGCATCTGGTAGCCGAACACCGACAGGGTGCCGGTGCCGGTGCGGTCGGTCTTGATGGCGCCATGCTCTTTCACATGGCGCATGAATTCGAGGTATTGGCGCATTGGTGTCCTGCCGTTTCGTCCTTCTGATAAGCCGGCTATTGTAACTCAGACAGCATGCTTGAGCTTGGCCGCGAAGCGGTCGAGGGCGCCGCGCAGGGCGTCGTCGTCCATGCCCACCAGGTTGTCGCCCACGTAGATCTCGACCAGGCTCGATTGCGGCAAGGCGTTATGGGCGACCCGGTTGTACATCCAGGTCCCGTGCTCGGCCGCCAGCTCGTTGCGGATGGCGATGGCGCGCTCGCGGCTCACCGGCAGGTGAAGGTGCAGCATGTTGGCCTGGGGTGCGGCCGGGTTGACCTTGATCTCCGGATGGGCCTTCAAGGCCTCGTAGAGGAAAACGGTGCGCCGGAAATAGTCCGGCATGGCGGCAAGGCGTTCATCGAACTGCATCGCCGCCGCCACAACGTAGGGCGAGCGGTGGATCACATTGCCGCCTTCGCGCCGGAACCATTCGGCCGCGCGCGCGACGAAATCGCGGCTGCCGGCCAGCATCGCGCCGCCCAGGCCGCCGATGCCCTTGTACAGCGACACATAGACCGAGTCGAAGCCCGCGGCAATCTCGGCTGCGCTGCGGCCGTAGCCGGCCTGGGCTTCCCAGAGGCGCGCGCCGTCCATGTGCAGGTGGACGCCGCGCGCGCGGCAATGGGCCTTGATCGCTTCGAGCTCTTCCCAGCTGGAGAGCTGGCCGCCGATCTCGCGCATCGGGATCTCCAGGCCGACGGCGCCCAGCCGGTCCGGGATCGCCTCGAGGTCCGCCACGCCCCAGGGCCGGTGGCGGTCGCCCGCCTGCAAGGCGTCGAAATGACCGAGCAGCTGGTAGTTCGAGCGCTCGTGCACGAAGATGTGGGAGGTGGGATGCAGGGCGACCAGGCGGCTGCCGTGGTCATCGGCGCCCAGGCGCAGGGCGGTGACCTGGGCCATGGTGCCGGTCACGCAGAACACGGCCGCTTCGCAACCCAGCAGGCGCGCGATCTTGTCCTCGAAGGACTGGATCAGGGCGCCGCTGCCGTAGACGTCATGGTCGGCGTCGTGCCGCTCGCACCAGGCCGCCATGGCCGCGTACATCTCGGCGGGGCGGCGCGGGCGGTGGCCCGGGAAGATCGTATGGCAGCTGCGCAGCAGTTCGGCTTCGGTCACGGCGGGCTCCTGGAGAAAGAGCCCGCTACTCTACACGGAAGCGGCGCCGCCGGCCAAGTTCAGGCGGCCAGCGCGGGGCGGCGCGACGCAGCCAGCGCAGGGGCGCCGTCCTCGGCCAGGCGGAACTGGCGCACCGAGCGCGCCAGGGCGTCGGCCTGCTCGTGCATGGCCTGGGCGGCGGCGCTGGCCTGTTCCACCAGGGCGGCGTTCTGCTGGGTGGCGGCGTCCATCTCGCCGACCGAGCGGTTGACGTCCTCGATGCCGCGCGTCTGCTCCTGGCCGGCGGCGCTGATGTCGCCCATGATGTCGGTCACGCGCGCCACGCTGGACAGCACGTCCTGCATGGTCACGCCGGCTTCCGCCACCAGGCGGCTGCCCGCGTCGACCTCGCCGTTGGAGGCGTCGATCAGCCCCTTGATTTCCTTGGCCGCGGCCGCGCAGCGCTGGGCCAGGCTGCGCACCTCGTTGGCGACGACCGCGAAGCCGCGGCCCTGTTCGCCGGCGCGCGCGGCTTCGACCGCCGCGTTCAGTGCCAGGATATTGGTCTGGAAGGCGATGCCGTCGATGACGCCGGTGATGTCGGAGATCTTGCGCGAGGCCTGGGTGATCGACTCCATGCGCTCGACTACCTGGGCCACGGTGGCGCCGCCCTTCTGGGCGATGCTCGATGCCTTGCGCGCCAGTTCGTTGGCCTGGTGGGCGTGCTCGGCGTTCTGGCGCACGGTGCCGGTCAGGTCGTCCATCGACGAGGCGGTGGTCGCCAGGCTGGCGGCCTGCTGCTCGGTGCGGCCGCACAGGTCGAGGTTGCCCGCCGAGATCTCCTGCGAGGCGTTGGCGATCTGCTCGGCGCCCTCGCGCACCCGGCCCACCACACCCGACAGGCGGCCGCCGATGGCGTTGATGGCGCCCGTCAGGCTGCCGATCTCGTCGCGCCGGGTGACCGCGGCCTGGGCGGTGAGGTCGCCCTCGGCGATGCGCTTCGCCACGTCCTGGACCTGCGCCAGCGGACGCGAGACGGTGCGGCGGATGACGTAGTGCAGCACGCCGCTCAGGATCGCCAGGGACACCAGGCCGAGCAGGATGAATCGGTTGCGCAGCGCGCCTGCGGCGGCCGTGATCTCGTCGCGGTAGGTGCCGCCGCCGATCACCCAGTTCCAGTCGGCGACGTGGGCATAGGCGACGAACTTCTGGCGCGGGCTGGTTTCGCCCGGATTCTGCCAGTCGTAGACGATGACGCCGTTCTTCTTTTCCAGCATTTCCCTGATGAAGGCGCGGCCGTCGGCGGCGCGGCTGTCGAGGATGTTCTGGCCTTCCTTGGCCGGGTGGACGATCAGTTCGCCGTAATGCTTGCCCGGCGCAGCGTTCAGGACGTAGAAGTAGCCGGTCTCGCCGACCTTGATCGAGCGGATGCGGGCCTTCAGCAGCTCCAGGTCCTTGGAGATGTCGACCCCCACGTACAGGGCGCCGACCACCTTGCCGGACGCGTCGCGGGCAGGGGAGTACTCGGTGATGGTCGGCTTGCCGAACAGGGTCACCAGGCCCACGTAGTTGCGGCCGGCGCGCAGCGCGGCATAGGCCGGGCTCGCGCGGTCGAGCGTGGTGCCGACCGCGCGCGCGCCGTCTTCCTTCTTGACCGAGGTGCTGACGCGCACGAAATCCTCGCCGTTCAGCGCGAAGATGGTGGCGTTGCCGCCGGTCTGCTCGGTGAAAGCATCCGGCGCGCTGAAATCGAGGTTGAGCGGATTGCCGTCCAGCTTCAGGCGCGGCACGGTCTGCTCGCCGATGCTCATGGTGCTCTCGGTGTCCAGTTCCAGCGTGCCGGGCAGGGAGGCGCGGAAGATCTGGCCCAGGGCGACGGCCTGGCCGCTGAGGGTCTTGTTGAAGACTTCGACTGTACTGGTGACGCCTTTCAGCTCGTTGGCGACGCTGTGCGAGGCACGCTGTTCCAGCATGGCCGAGGTCGAGATCGTGATCGACGCGATCAGGACGGCGATGATGACGCTCGCCAGCGCGAAGTTGATCGCGCTGATGCGGGTGCCGACGCTCCAGTTAGCGGGATGGAATGTGTTCGTGGCCATGGGACGCCCGGTGGGTAAGGTGGATTGCCCATCTTACCCGCGCCTATTTTCTTGAGGCAACGCAAAATGCCCAAAAAGCTGGCATCTTGTGTATCGGCGCAACACAGATGGCGAAGCGCTAACGTATTGATTCGACAAGAAAAAAGGCCACGACCGCGTCCGGCCCGCGGCTAGGCCGCCACCGGCGCGTGATGCTGGAACTGCAGCGCCGCCAGGTTGGCGTAGACGCCGCCCATGGCCACGAGTTCCGCGTGGCTGCCCGCTTCGACGATGCGGCCTTCGTCCAGCACCACGATGCGGTCGGCGCGCTGCACGGTGGCCAGGCGGTGGGCGATGATGATGGTAGTGCGCCCGACCATGGCCGCTTCGAGCGCGCGCTGCACCAGGCGTTCCGATTCGGCGTCGAGGGCGCTGGTGGCTTCGTCCAGCAGCAGCAGCGGAGGATTCTTGAGCAGGGCGCGCGCGATGGCGATGCGCTGGCGCTGTCCGCCCGAGAGGCGCACGCCGCGCTCGCCCAGGAAGGACTGGTAGCCTTCCGGCAGGCGTTCGATGAACTCGTGGGCCGCGGCCATCTTCGCCGCGGCGACCACCTCGGCGTCGCTCGCGTCCGGGCGGCCGTAGCGGATGTTCTCGAGCGCGTCGGCCGAGAAGATCACCGTATCCTGGGGCACGATGCCGATCGCGCCGCGCAGGGTGTGCAGGGCCAGGTCGCGGATGTCGACGCCATCGAGGCGGATGCTGCCGGCCTGCGGGTCGTAGAAGCGCAGCAGCAGCTGGAACAGGGTGGTCTTGCCGGCGCCCGAAGGGCCGACCACGGCCACCGTCTCGCCCGGACGGATGTCCAGCGCCAGGTGCGACAGCGCTGCACTCTCGGGGCGCGACGGATACGAGAAGCTGACATCATGCAGGGTCAGGCGCGCGCCGTTGGCGGTGCGCGCGGGCAGGGCCGCCGGATGGGCCGGATTCTGGATGTCGGAGCGGGCCGCCAGCAGTTCCAGCAGGCGCTCGGTGGCGCCGGCGGCGCGCTGGGCGTCGCCCATCACTTCCGACAGGGCCCCGACCGAACCGGCCACCATCGCAGCGTACAGGATGAACTGGCCCAGGTCGCCGCTCGTCATCGTGCCCTGCAGGACCGCGTGCGCGCCCAGCCACAGCACGAACACGATGGCGCCGAACACCAGCAGGATGGCCAGCATGGTGAGGGTGGCGCGGGCGCGGATGCGGCGGATCGCGGTGACGAAGGCCTCCTCGACCGAGGCGCCGAAGCGCCGCGCTTCCTGCGCTTCGTGGGTGAAGGCCTGGACCGTGGGCATGGCGTTGAGGATCTCGCCGGCCAGGGCCGAGGCGTCGGCGATGCGGTCCTGCGAATCGCGCGAGAGCTTGCGCACGCGGCGCCCGAACATCACGATCGGCAGCACCACCAGCACCATCAGGCCCAGGATGATGCTGGTGAGTTTGGGACTGGTCACGAACAGCATCACCAGGCCGCCCGTGAACAGCAGGGTGTTGCGCAGGGCCAGCGAGATGCTGGTGCCGACCACGGTCTGGATCAGGGTGGTGTCGGTGGTCAGGCGCGACAGCACTTCGCCGGTGCGCGTGGTCTCGAAGAACTCCGGGCTTTGCTGGACCACGTGGCGGTAGACCGCGCTGCGGATGTCGGCGGTGACGCGCTCGCCCAGCCAGGACACCGTGAAGAAGCGCGCGGCGGTGGCCACGGCCAGCACGGCGGCCAGGCCGAACAGGGCCAGGAAGGTGGCGTCCACATGCTCGATGTTGCGCGCGGCCGCGCTGGCGGCAATGGCGGGGGCGAAGCCGAGGTCGATCATCTGCTTGAAGGCGGCGGGAATCGCCAGGGTGGCGCCGGCCGCGAACAGCAGGGCCACGCCGGCCAGCACGAACTGGCGCCGGTAGGGACGCAGGAAGGGCAGCAGGCCCTTGAGCGTGGCCAGGCTGCCTTTGCGGGAAACATCGGAATCGGAACTGCTGGTGGAACGTTTGCTCATCGTGTCGCTTGTTCTTATCGTCGGTTACATCTTCATCGGCTGCACATAGCCGGTCATTTCCAGGTAGCCGCGGCCCAGGCGCTTGCCGTCGCGCTGGATCGTGACCGCGCCTTCCCAGTAGACCGCGCCGGTCGAACGGCGCGAGTCGAGTTCCTGGTCCGGCTGCAGGGGAACGATCTGCCAGCGGTGCGGCCCGGTGGTCACCAAGGTGCCGACCGGGTAGTCCGCCTGGGTGCGCGGCGACTTCCAGCGCGTCTGCGGTGTAAAGCTGACCTGCTCCGGCGCGAAGCGGGTGACCTTGCCCGACGCCTCGCGCAGGCTTGCGTGCGCCCATAGTTTACCACCTCCCTTGGCGCGGATCTGGAAAGCCATCAGGGCGCCGCCGCCGTCGAGGTTGGCGCCGATCCAGTCCCAGCCTGCGGCGTCCGGCATCAGCGCTTCGCTCGACCATTCGTGGTCGAGCCAGGCGCTGCCTTTCACCGCCACCGGCGCCATGCCGGCGCGCCCGGCGCTCCCCGTGACTTCCAGCTGCGGTTCGCTGTAGTAATAGCTGGCGTGCCGGGGGCTCGGCCCCTTGCGCGAATAGCCGCCTTCACCCTGCACCAGCACCGGCTGGGTGGGACGCAGGCGCAGCTCCAGGTTCAGTTCCCCCGAGCGGATGGTGACGCGGTAGCCGCCGTCGGCGCCGCGCACCATGCGCCAGTCGTCGAGCTTGAGGTCGGTGTTGCCGGTGCGCGCCCAGGCCAGGCCGAAGCCTTCGCGCGCGCTGCGCTGGTCGTGCACCAGGCGGCCGACGGCAGGGTCGGACAGGGCGGCGTGGCCGATCACCAGCTGGCGCGGGGCGAAGGCGCTGGGATTATCCGGATTGTGCTCGGTGCGGCTGCGGAAGAAGGTGACCTGGAAGCCGAGCGGCTTGCCCTCGGGCGTCTCGACCCAGCCGGTGACATACCACCACTCGGTGCGGAATTCCGGATGGGCGCCGTAGTCGCGCGGGAAGGACAGGCTGGCGCCGGGCGTGACGGCGGCGAAGTCGGGCGGCGCAGCGCGCGCATTCAGCCCGATTAGTAAAACAAGGATCAACAAGATGAAGCGCATTACCAGTCCTCCCTGACTGCGCGTACCGGACCACCCGAGAGCGCGTAGCGGCCCGAGACCAGGGCCGTGGCCACCGAGGCCGCGACCAGCACGGCGGCCACGCTGCCGAGCAGGGGCCAGGGCAGGTGCAACTGCATGGTCCAATGGAATGATTGCGGATTGACGACAAAGACGAGAATCAGGCTGATCACCAGCCCGAGGGCGAAGCCGGAGGCCACGCCCAGGCTGGCGAGCAGGCCGCCCTCGAAGGCGAGCAGGCGGTAGACCTGGCCGCGCGTGACGCCGACGTGGCGCAGCATGCCGAACTCGCGCGCCCGCGCCAGGGTCTGGGCCGAGAAGCTGGCGGCCACGCCCGACAGGCCGATGGCGATCGCGATCGCTTCCAGCAGGTAGGTGACGGCGAAGCTGCGGTCGAAGATCTTCAGGCTCATGGCGCGGATGTCGCCGGGACGCATGGTGCGCAGGCTGGCGCCGAAGGGCAGGGCGCGCAGGCCTTGTTCGAGCTGGTCGAGGGAGGCGCCGCGCGCCGCCCACAGCGCCGCGTCGCTGACTTCGCCTTCGCCGGTGAGGGCGCGGTAGTCGGAGAGCCGCATGACGACGGATCCGGACTGGTTGGCGTAGTCACGCCACACGCCGGCGACGAAGAATTCGGCCGGGGCTCCGCCCAGCGGCAGGCGCAGCACCTCTCCCACGCGCACGCCGTACAAATCGAGCATCGCTTCCGAGACCCAGGCCGGACGCGCGCCGGCCGGGACGGCGGCCGTGGCGCCGACCAGGTAGAGCAGCCGGCCCGGGTCGCGCAGGTCGATGTCGCGTGCGATCACCACTACCGGAGGACGGCTGGCGTCGAGCGACACGCGGCGGGTGCGCAGGAACTGGGCCTGGGCTACGCCGGGCGCGGCGGCCAGGGCGGCCTGCTGCTGCGGGCTGAGGAAACCGGTGTTGCCGCCGTCGGCCGTGCGCACGTAGAGGTCGGCCGGCAGGATGTGGCCCATCCAGTCGTCGACCGAGACCCGGAAGCTGGCCACCATGATGCCCATCGCGACCATCAGGCTGAAGCTGGCCAGCACCCCGCCCAGGGCGATCGCGGCCTGGCCGGGCGCATTCGCCAGGCGCGCCAGCGACAGGGTCAGCACCGGCGGCGCGCGGCGCAAGCGCAGCACGCCCCGTTCCAGGGCGCGGAAGACCAGCGCCGCGAAGCGCGGCATCAGGCCGATGCCGCCGACCAGTAGCAGGGCGATGGCGAAGTAGCCGAACAGGGGCAGCTCGAACACCGGCGGCGCGAAAGCGAAGGCCGCGGCCAGCAGCAGGCAGAGCAGCGACGGCCAGACCCGCGCCAGGCGGGCCAGCGCGCCCTCGTCGGCGCCGGACTTGATCGCCACCGCGGGACGGGCGCGCGCCGCCTCCCAGGCCGGCGCCGCGCAGCCGAGCAGGGCGACGCCCAGCCCCAGCGCGAAGAACACCGCTGCGGCGAGCGGGGTGAACTGGATCTGGGGCCGGATGCCGGGGAAGTAGCCGGCCCCGAGGTCGCCGCCGAAATAATGCAGGGCCGCGGCGGCGAAGGCATAGCCGCCCGCCACCCCCAGCAGCGCGCCGGCCAGGCCCAGGCTGCCGCCTTCGAGCAGGACCTGGCGCAGCAGCTGGCCGCGCTCCAGGCCCAGCACGCGCAGCAGCGCGAACTGGCTGCGCCGCCGCATGACGGACAAGGCCTGGGTCGAGAACACCAGGAAGGCGCCGGTGAACAGGGCCACCAGGGCCAGCACGGTGAGGTTGACGCGGTAGGCGCGGCTCATGTTGTCGGTGCGGCTGGCCTGGTCGGCGTCGTTCGGCTGGCCGACCGTGAAGCGGCCCGGATAGTCGCGCTCCAGTTCGGCGGCCAGCCCCTTCTGGAAGGCCGCGCGGTCGACGCCGTCGCGCAGCTTCAGGTCCACGCGCGTGAGCTGGCCGAGGCGCTGGAAGCGCCACTGGAGGGCGCCGATGTCCATCACGGCCAGGCGCTGGCCGGGCCTGGCGCGCTGGATCGGGCCCGCCACGCGCAGCGCCACTTCGCCGGTGCCGGCGCGCAGGCGCAGGGTATCGCCGGTCTGCACCCCCAGCCAGGCCTGGGCGGCCGGCGACAGGAAGACCGCGTCGTCGGCCAGTACGTCGGTGAGGCGGCCTTCCTCGGCCACGCCGACCAGGTCGGGGGCGATGAAGCCGGCCCGGAAGGCGTCGATGCCGATGATGCGCAGGGCCCCTTCCTGGCCCGCCAGGCCGGCCGCCACTTCGAGCACCGGCGAGGCCACCGCCACTGAAGGATGGTTCGCCAGGCGCGGATAGACCGCTTCGTCGAACAGGGGTTCGCGGCCGGCCACCTGGATGTCGGCCTGGCCGGACAGGCTCTTGACGGCGGCGGAGAATTCGTTGAACGCGGCGGCGTTGATGAGGTGGATCGCGAAGCCCATCGCCACCCCGACGGCGATCGCGGCGATCGCCACCAGCGCGCGCACCGGGTGGGCGCGCCATTCGCCGAGCAGCAGCCAGCGTGACAGGATCCTCAGGCCGGGCATTCCACCGCCAGGGCCTCGGCCTGGCGCCGCGCCTTGATCCGCGCCGCCTCCAGGGCCGGGCCGCCGTTGCCGTTGCTCCGCCGCAGGTCTTCCTCGGCCCACTTGCCCTGCAGGCGCAGCTTGTCGCAGCGGCGGCGCGCACCCAGCGCCTCGCGGCGGGCGCGCGCCGCCTCGCGTTCCTCGATCCGTTCGCGGGCGGCGCGTTCCTTGTCGAGCTGGAGCAGGGTGGCGCGTCCGCGCTCCAGGCGCGCCGCCGCCTCGGGATCGGGCGCGGGCGCCTCCGGGACGGCGAGCTCGGTCCCGGCGCCGCGGCAGGGCTGGTCGCCGTAGCTGATCCGGCCGCCATCGTTGCACTTGTAGAGCGTGCCTGCCGCCGCGGGCTGGCACAGGGCGCAGGTACAGGCGATCAGGATGGGCAGGTGTCGCAACATGTCACTCTCCTGGTCAAAGAATTTTGCCAGGGTTCATAATGCCGAGCGGGTCCAGTGCGGCTTTGACGGCACGCATCATGTCCAGTTCGACCGGCGGCTTGGTGCGCGCCAATTCCTCGCGCTTGAGCGCGCCGATGCCGTGTTCCGCCGAGATCGAGCCGCCGAAGCTGGCGACGCTGTCGTGCACGATGCGGTTGACCAGTTCCTGGTGCGCCAGGAAGGCGTCGTGGCCGCTGCCGCCCGGCGGCGCGACGTTGTAGTGCAGGTTGCCGTCGCCCAGGTGGCCGAAGGTCACCAGCTGGCAGCCGGGGAAGGCTTGCAGCAAGGCGGCGTCGGTGCGCGCGATGAATTCGGGAATGCTGGAGACGGGCAGCGAGATGTCGTGCTTGATGTTCTTGCCGGCCGCCGCCTGGGCCAGCGGAATGTGTTCGCGCAGCTGCCACAGGCCCAGGGTCTGGGCGTTCGACGTGGCCAGCACGGCGTCGCGCGCCACGCCGCTGTCGAGGGCGGCGCCGACCCCCGCCTCCAGCAATGCCGCGGCGTGGTCTTCCGATTCGTTGCTGGACAGCTCCACCAGGGCGTATTGCGGATAGCGCGCGGAAAACGGATGCGGCAGCTTCGGGAAATGCGTTTCGACCAGCTGCAGGCAGAAGTCCGACATCAGCTCGAAGCCCGTCAGGGCGGCGCCGCAGCCGTCCTGGAGCAGGCCCAGCAGCGATAGCGCGTGGCGCGGCGAGTCCAGCGCCACCAGGGCCGTCAATGCCGCCTTGGGCTGCGGGTAGAGCTTGAGCACGGCGGCCGTGATGACCCCGAGGGTGCCCTCGGCGCCGATGAACAGGTCGCGCAAGTCGTAGCCGGTGTTGTCCTTGCGCAGTCCGCGCAGGCCGTTCCAGATCTCGCCCTGGGCCGTGACCACTTCCAGGCCCAGACAGAGTTCGCGGGTGTTGCCGTAGCGTAGGACGGCGGTGCCGCCCGCGTTGGTCGCCAGGTTGCCGCCGATGGTGCAGCTGCCTTCGGCCGCCAGCGACAGCGGGAACAGCATGCCGGCCTGCGACGCGGCTTGCTGGACGTCGTACAGGATGCAGCCGGCCTCAGCTGTCATGGTGCGGTTGGCGGCGTCGACCGCGCGCACCCGGTTCATGCGCCGCGTCGACAGGACGATGGCGGCGCCGCTGGCGTCCGGCACGCTGCCCAGCACCAGGCCGGTGCGGCCGCCCTGGGGCACCAGCGGCACGCGGGCGGCGGCGCAGGCGCGCACGACCGCGGCGGCTTCCTCGGTGCTTGCTGGCAGCACCACGCCGCGCGCGCGCCCGGTGAAGCGGCCGCGCCAGTCGGTGAGGAAGGGCGCCATGTCGGCCTGCTCGCCGAGGACGTGGCTGTCGCCGGCGATGGCGCGGCACTGCGCCAGCAAGGCGTCAGTCATGCGGTACTTTGACCTTGTCGAGCAATTCCTTGGCCAGGCGCCGGGCTTCCTTCTTGAACGGGCGCAGGTAGAGCAGGGCGCAGGCGAAATACACCAGCACCAGCACCACTTCGCCCAGGGCCATCATGCGCGAGACCTCGAGCTGGTCGGCCCAGGCGCGCACCGCGCCTTCGGCGAAATACAGCAGGATCATCATGGACGACCATTGCAGCGTGTACAGGTCGCGCTTGATGACCCCGCGCAGTGGCAGCAGCAGGGGCAGGGCCTTGAGCGCCAGCAGCCAGCTGCCGGGCTGCAGGGGCGCGACGACGACTTCCCAGGCGACCAGCCAGCCGATCAGCCAGATCAGGCTTGCGATCGCCCCGGTGTGGAAGAGTTTGGCGGTATTCATTCAGCGCATTCCATGCAGTTTGACGGCGGCCTCGGCGAGGCGCCGTCCGAGCGCCACCGACAGGGTGCGCTCTTCCTCGGTCAGGGGGCGCTTGCCGTCGACGCCGGCCCAGTGGGTCGCGCCATAGGGGCTGCCGCCGCTGGCGGTGTTCATCAGTTCCGGATGGGTGTAGGGAAGGCCCATCACCATCATACCGTGGTGCAGCAAGGGAATCATCATCGACAGCAGGGTCGCCTCCTGGCCGCCATGCAGGCTGCCGGTGGAAGTGAACACGACCGCCGGCTTGCCCGACAAGGTGCCGTTGACCCAGTCGGTGGCGGTGCCGTCGAGGAAGTATTTCATCGCCGACGCCATGTTGCCGAAGCGGGTGGGAGAACCCAGGGCCAGCCCGGCGCAGTCGGCCAGGTCCTCGAGTTCCACATAGGGCGCGCCGTCGAGGGGGATGTCGGGCGCGGTGGCCTCGGTCACGGTCGAGACCGCCGGCACCGTGCGCAGGCGCGCCTCGGCCCCCGGCACGCTGTCGATGCCCTGGGCGATCAGTTCGGCCAGCTTGCGCGTGGCCCCATGGCGAGAATAGTACAACACGAGAATGATCAAGTTCGGGCCTAGGTTCGTCTGCTTCATCGTTGGTATTATAGAATGCTTTGCTGAAATAACACCCCGCACGCGGACCAAGACCGCGGGCCGCTACCAACGCCATGCTTTCCCGAACCGTCCACCATCTCTCGCGCACCACCAGCGGGATGTTCAATGCCGGCGCCGACCGCGTCCGCGGCCTGACCCTGGGCGAGGCGCGCGACCTGGTGCGTTTCGCGCGGCGCCGCCTGACGGAGGAGAAACTGCCCCAGGTCGCAGGCAGCCTGACCTTCACCACGACCCTGGCCCTGGTGCCGCTGCTGACGATCGTCCTGGCCATTTTTACCACGTTTCCCGTGTTCGGTCAGTTGCGCACGGCCCTCGATACCTGGTTCGTGCAGAACCTGATGCCCAAGGCCATCGCCAACACGGTCAGTTCGAACCTGACACAGTTCGCCAGCAAGGCCAAGGGCCTGTCGGCGGTCGGCGCGGTGGCGCTGCTGTTCACCACGGCCGCCATGATGGGCATGATCGAGCGCGCCTTCAACCAGATCTGGGGCGTGCGCCGGCCGCGCCGCCTGTCGCAGCGCATCCTGATCTACTGGGCGCTGGTATCGCTCGGGCCGATCCTGTTCGGCCTGTCGCTGACCGCCAGCGCACAGCTGTTCACGGTCACCAAGGCCGTACCTTTCGTGGGCGCGCTGTTCTATACGGTGATCTCGGTGGCCCTGACCACCGGCGCCTATACCTTGCTCTACATCACCGTGCCGAACCGCTCGGTGGCCTGGCGCGACGCCGTCTGGGGAGGGCTGGCGGCCGCGATCGCCTTCGAGATCGCCAAGCGGGTGTTCGCCCTGTTCATCCGCCAGTTCCCGACCTACGCCATCATCTACGGCGCGCTGGCCGCGCTGCCGCTGTTCCTGATCTGGATGTACGTGTCCTGGCTGATCACCCTGGTCGGCGCCGTGCTGACGGCGGCGCTGCCGGTGGTCAAGTACGAGCGCTGGTGGCACCAGCCGGCGCCGGGCAGCGCATTTGTCGACGCAATGGCCGTGCTGAAGGTGCTGCACGGCAGTGCGCGGCTGACCGGCACCGCCCTGGTGTCGAGCGCGACGGTGCGCGCCCACACCCGCATCGGCTACGACGAGATGGGCATGCTGCTGGAGAAGATGGTGGCGGCGGGCTGGGTCGGGCGGGTGCAGGACGAGGTCGGCGCGCGTTCGCGCTGGGGCCGTGGGGTGCGCGAGACCGCCGACAACTGGGTGCTGCTGGTCGATCCAAACAGGCTCAGGCTGGCCGACGTGTACCGCCTGTTCGTGTTCGACCACAGCGAGGCGGAGGTGGGCCAGCGCGACGAGCCGGCGCCGCAGACGCCGCTCTCGGTCGATACGGGCGTGCTGGCGCGCCAGGTCGAGAGCGCCGTCGAGCAGGGACTGTACCAGACCCTGGCCGAGCATTTCGCCCTGGCCCCGGAGGCCGGGGGTGCGCCCGCAGCCTGATCGCGAGACAACAAGGAGACGCCCGATGCCGCGCTACACGCTCTTCAGCAATCCCGGCGAACGGGCCGGCGGGATCACGTCGCCTTGGCCTGGTCTTCCCTACAATGACGAGCGGCCGCGCGAGGTCTACCTGGCCTCCTGCGCGCGCATCGGCGAGGCCTTGTCCGGACCGGGCTTCCCTCACCTGAAATCGAAGCAGGCGTGCCGGCGGCGGAGCGGCGCCTTCCGGCACGAGATCGGCTTCGAGACCGAGAGCACGAACTAGGCTGGCTGTTCGGTCACCCTGCGCCTGAACGCCAACGTCTATTCGCCGCGCCTGCGCGTCTGGCGCGCCTGGAACGCGCGTCGCTGCCCGGCATGCAGATCCAAGGGGAAGTCCATTTCGCCTACTGCTTCGGTGGCCGCGAGCGCGCCCAGCGCGTGCTGGACCGCTTCGTGCGCACGCCGGTCGACCCCGCCATCGCGGTCGACCGCGGCCCCTTGGGCCCCAGCCACGGCGCACTACCGGACGGCTATGCGCACGATGTGCTCAAGCTGCGGCGCGAGCTGGGGCTTCGCTAGCGGGCGCCGCCGCTGGCGAAGGGCGGCCATTCGCAGCTGAGCTTGCCGGCGAGCATCTGCCAGTACATGCCCGGTCGGCGCGACAGGAACACCCGGGATGGCCGAAGGTGGCCGGCTTGTCATTCTCATGGAAGAGTTGGCCGGTCCGGGCTTCGCCATAGCCGCTCGCGGAGGCGAACAGCAGCCGCCGCCAGTGACCGGTCAGAAGGCGACGCGGCGCGCTTCGCTGGCTTTCTTGCGCGCGCGGCGGAAGTGGAAGCCCCAAAGGGGCTCGCCCCGATAGACCATGCGGTGTGGGCCGGCCGCGTCGGCCGGCGCGCCCATGCCGCCGGCCGCAAGCATCTGGCCGACGCCCGTGTCGACCGTGACATACCGGATGACGTCGCCGACTTCCTTGGCCGAAGCCGTGACGGCGCCGGTGGCGTGCTGCGCGTTGGTCCGGAGTTGCCCGGCGAGATCGGGATAGACCGTGCACACGGCATCGAGGCCGACGCCATCGGCGATGGCGGCACGCGCGTCCGCCAGGCGCAGATCGGCATCCCACGCAGGATCGCGTTGCTCGAGAAGCGCCTCGTCACGGGCCCAGGGATCCTGGGGCGCGAGCAGGCGTTGTAATTTTGAATAGAAATTGTGGAACATAAGCGTCGACTGGAACAGCCGGTTGTACGGCAACGATACACCGAACGGCAGGCGGCTGCAATCCGCCCCACGAACGGGCTTGTGTTTCTGGAAACAAATTCAGTGCTCGGCCTTGAGGTAGCGTTCCAGCCTCTGCCTGCTGGGCGTGTCCAGCAGGTCCAGGCTGCCGTGCCAGCGCGCGCCGGACAGCAGCCGGATGCCGAGCGACAAGGGCTCGGGCGGCGGCTTCGCGGGCAGGCCGAACCGGCGTTTTGCCGGCGCCGTCACCACGGCCCGCTTCGGCAGCCGGATCTCGCGGATTTGCCGGATGTTCAGCGGCCGCTGCGGATCGCACAGCTGCTCGACCAGATCATGCAGCGCATTCGCCTTGTCGTGGAGGCGGTCGAAGGCCTCGATCTCGTCCGGCGGCAGGGTGGCATAGTTGCGCTTGACGGTGGCGATGACTGCCGGCCAGTCGGCCGCATCCGGGACGAAGCCGAGCTTGGGCCAGAACGATCCGCCGATGGACAGCCCGGCCGTCAGTTCGA
The DNA here is from genome assembly GCF_018119405.1 of Massilia sp. ST3. Classification (GTDB taxonomy): domain Bacteria; phylum Pseudomonadota; class Gammaproteobacteria; order Burkholderiales; family Burkholderiaceae_D; genus Telluria. The sequence goes on from NZ_JAGPWC010000021.1 coordinate 76,389, forward strand.
TGGCCTGCAGCCCGACCTGGTCGTAGAGCGACAGCGAGGCCGCCAGGATGTGCTTGAGATCCAGGCCGCCGCGGTAGCGGGGATGGATTACCAGATAGTCGTGCCTGGCGACCTTGCGGCCCAGGTCCAGGGTCCGGTGGCAGTAGTAGAGGTGGCGCCGCCCGCGTTTCGCGACGACCTTGCAGCTCAGCCGGCCATCGGCGGCGACATGGATGCGCGCCGCGCAGGGGTCGGCCGCAGGCGCGAAGGCGGCCGCGAGGCCATTTGGAGACATGGCCGCCGGTAAATGGCCAGCCTGAATCAGTCCGGCGAAACGCGCCTGCTGCCGCGCCCGGTATCGGGAGAACAAGCCATGCGGCGCGTGCATGTGGCCGTAGCCCACCCGGCGCAGCGAGACCCAGGGCAGCAGGAACAACAGGGCCAGGAACCAGCGCGTCGCCGGGGAGCGGAACAGCCAGAACTCGCGCCAGTAGAACAGCAGCAGGTGCCAGCTGGTGAACAGTTTTTCCGTCACGCTGCCTCCTTCTGCTTGCGATGGGTGGGCCTCACCAGCTGAGTTTACCGGTCAGCATCTGCCAGTACATGACCCAGTCGGCCCGGAACGAATACCAGGGGTAGTCGAAGGTGGCCGGTTTGTTCTTCTCGTAGAAGAAGTGGCCGATCCAGGCCCCGCCGTAGCCGCTCACGAAGGCGAACAGGAGCCACCACCAGTTCATGCTGTCGATGAACTGGGCGATGGCGGCGATCGCCGACGAGGTGCCGAAGAAATGCGCCCGGCGGCAGCGCCTGTCCTCGTGCTGGCTCAGGTAGTAGGGATAGAACTCCGCGAAACTGGCAAAGCGTGCACGGGCAGGGGTGCTCATCGGGCGTCTCCTGTTCAGGTGGCGAGCGTGGAAACTGCGGACCTGGCGAACGCCGACAAGGCGTCGAGCACGGCGTCCGGGGCCTCGGTCATCAGCGAGTGGCCCGCATCCACAGTGACGATTTTGCCATGCTTGATCGCGCCGGTCAGCAGCTTCGCGGAACGGGGCGGGGTCATCATGTCCTTGCTGCCCAGGATGAACAGGGTCGGGCAGGCGACGCCGCCGGCGGCCGCCTCGCCGTTCGCATAGCTGTTGCAGGCGGCGAAGTCGGTGTGGAAGAGCTGGTCGGGATTGCGCGCCGACATGCGCTGCATCAGGCGCCGCGCCCCACCCATGACCGAGAAGCCCGGCCCCGGGGACGAGGGCTTGTGCGCGATCGAGGAGTGCGAAAAGATGTTCACCATGTCGATCGCCGCCTCCTCGTTGCTGCGCGAGGTCTCGAGCAGGGCGTCCGAGACCTTCATCGGATAGGTGGTGCCCAGCAGGGCCAGTCCCAGTGCGCGCTGGGGCGCCCGGTGCACCGCCTCCAGCGCGATCAGCGAGCCCATGCTGTGGCCGCCCAGGACGGCCCGTTGCACGCCGGCGGCGTCGAGCAGGGCCAGCAGCCAGTCGGCCAGTTCCTCGACGCTGCCCAGCGCCGGGCCCGCGCTGCGGCCGTGGCCGGGCAGGTCGGGAATCAGGACCGCATGGCCGTGGTGGGCCAGGTAGCGGCTTTGCAGGCCCCAGACCGAGTGGTCGTTCTGGGCCCCGTGCACCAGCACGATGACCGGGAGCGCGGGGTCGAAGGCCTTGCCGCCGGTGTAGCAGTAGGCCTGCTTGCCTTGTACGTTCAGCAGCATCTCAGGCTCCTTTCTGGGCCAGCTTCAGGGCGCGCTTGAGGTCGTCGATCAGATCGTCCGGATCTTCCAGGCCGACCGAGAGGCGCATGGTTCCCTCGCTGATGCCGCTCGCGGCCAGCTGGCTGGCGGGCACGCGGAAGTGGGTGGTCGATGCGGGATGGATGACGAGCGACTTGGCGTCGCCGACGTTGGCCAGGTGCGAGAACACCTGAAGGCCGTCCGCGAAGCGGCGCCCGGCAGCGCGGTCGCCCTTGAGGTTGAAGGTGAACACGGCGCCGCAGCCCTTCGGCAGCAGGCGCTGGGCCAGGGCGTGGTCCGGGTGGCTCTCCAGCTCCGGGTAGGATACCGACTCCACCGCGGGATGCGACAGCAGGAACTCGACCACCTTGCGCGTGTTGGCGACGTGGCGCTCCATGCGCAGGCCGAGGGTCTCGACGCCCTGCAGGATGGCGAAGGCGTTGTGCGGGCTCATGGCCGCGCCGAAGTCGCGCAGGCCTTCGCGGCGCGCGCGCAGGGCGAAGGCGCCGACGGTCGACTCCTCGGCGAACACCATGCCGTGGAAGCCCTCATACGGTTCGCACAGTTCCGGGAAGCGGCCGCTGCGCTCGTGCGCGGCCTGCCAGTCGAAGGTGCCGCCGTCCACCAGCAGCCCGCCGATGGCGGTGCCGTGCCCGCACAGGAACTTGGTGGCCGAATGGAACAGCAGGTCGGCGCCCAGGTCGAAGGGGCGCTGCAGATACGGCGTGGTGAAGGTGGCGTCGACCATCAGCGGCAGGTCGTGCTCGTGGGCGATGGCGGCGATGGACGGGATGTCGAGCACGTCGAGGCCCGGGTTGCCCAGGGTTTCGCCGAACAGGACCTTGGTATCGGGGCGGATCGCCGCGCGCCAGGCGTCGAGGTCGCGCGGGTCCACGAACGTGGTTTCGACGCCGAAGCGGCGCAGGGTGTACGAGAGCAGGTTGTGCGAGCCGCCGTACAGGGCGCGCGAGGCCACGATGTGGGCGCCCGCGCCAGCGATGGTGGCCAGGCCCAGGTGCATCGCGGCTTGGCCGCTCGCGGTGGCGATGCCGGCCACGCCGCCTTCGAGGGCCGCGATGCGCTCCTCCAGCACCGCGTTGGTCGGGTTCGAGATGCGCGAATAGACATGGCCGGCGCGCTCCATGTTGAACAGCGCCGCGGCGTGGTCCGAATCGCGGAAGGCGAACGAGGACGTGAAGTGGATCGGGGTCGCACGTGCGCCGGTGGCCGGATCGGCCGTGGCGCCAGCGTGCAGGGAGAGGGTGTCGAAACCGGGATAACGGGGACCGCTCATCGTCTGGTACTCATCGGGAGTGAAGATGGCGGGCATCCTAGCATTTATTTAACTTTGCGCAACTAGTTGTCTATACCGAATTGATAGCCTAGGTGTTAGCCTCGAGCGCGGTGCTGGATTTTTTGACGGGCATCAGCTAGAGTCGGAGTTATGGCTTATACAAAAGTATCTTCTTCTAGCGCTCTTCTCAACGAAACCGGGGTGGCCAACATGAAAGTTTCCGAGATCCTGCAGGTCAAGGGTGAAGTCCTCTACACCGTCGCTCCCGACACGCCGCTGGTCGACGCGGCGACAACCATGTCCGAGAAAGACATCGGCTCGCTGGTGGTGATGGAGTACGGTGACCTGGTCGGCATGCTGACCTTCCGCGAGGTGATCAAGGCGCTGCGCGAAAACGGCGGCTCCCTGGGCGCCGGCACGGTGCGCAAGCACATGGACGACAGCCCGATTACCGTCACCCCGGACACCGAGGTGAACGAAGTGCGCCGCATCATGCTCGAAAAGCACGCGCGCTACCTGCCGGTGATGAACGCCCGCACCCTGCTGGGCGTGATCTCGTTCTACGACGTGGCCAAGGCCGTGCTGGAAGCGCAAAGCTTCGAGAACCGCATGCTCAAGGCCTACATCCGCGACTGGCCGGCCGAAGAGACCGCGACGGATTGATTTACCGCCTGCGGTAGGGTCGGGGGGGGCCCCCCCCCCCCCGGGCCCGGGGGGGGGGGGGGGGGGGGGGGGGGGGGCGCCCCCCCCCCGCCCGCCCGCCGCCGCGGTCGCGTTGGCGTAGCAGGCGGCGGTGGTGCCCACCGTGGTGGTGGT